>NZ_JAHPJF010000007.1:0-12751 GCF_020515815.1 Pseudomonas sp. AF03-9
CGAGGAAACCTCGAAACCGTTGGTCAGGCGCACACGGCATACTTTACGCAGTGCCGAGTTAGGTTTTTTCGGCGTAGTGGTATACACACGGGTGCATACGCCACGACGTTGCGGGCAGTTCTGCAGCGCAGGCACGTCGGATTTCTCGACGATACGCTTACGCGGCTGACGTACCAGCTGGTTGATAGTTGCCATCTACTAGCTCCACTGTTGTCTTGCGACGCTATTGTCTTGCAAGAAAAGCAAAATGGCAGGAACGAATTCCCGCCAAATTTAGGGGTACAAGAGTCTAAAGAGGATCTTGCCCCCAGTCAAGGCAAGGCCCCGACCTTCCCACTCATCGAGCCGGGGCAAAATTGCCTCGTTCCGACGAATGGGACTGCCAGGGCCCAGACTTATTTATCGCAGAACTCAGTTACCGCTTGAGTTCAGCGCTTCGGTCAGTGCAGCTTCCACTTCACTGGCGCTTACGCGCAACGGCTTGTCAGCATCACGGCGGCGCTTACGCTCGCTGTGGTAAGCCAAACCGGTACCAGCCGGGATCAAACGACCCACGACCACGTTTTCTTTCAGGCCGCGCAGGTAATCGCGCTTGCCGGTTACCGCTGCTTCGGTCAGTACGCGAGTGGTCTCCTGGAAGGAGGCCGCCGAGATGAACGACTCAGTGGACAACGACGCCTTGGTGATACCCAGCAACACACGAGTGAACTTGGAAACAAATTTCTCCTCGTTCGCCAGACGTTCGTTCTCTACCAGTACGTGAGTCAGTTCCATCTGGTCGCCCTTGATGAAACTGGAATCGCCGGATTCAGCGATTTCAACTTTACGCAGCATCTGACGCAGGATGGTCTCGATGTGCTTATCGTTGATCTTCACGCCTTGCAGACGGTAAACGTCCTGGATCTCGTTAACGATGTACTTGGCCAGCGCACTCACACCCAGCAGACGCAGGATGTCGTGTGGATCGCTCGGGCCGTCGGAGATAACTTCGCCGCGGTTTACCTGTTCGCCTTCGAACACGTTCAGGTGACGCCACTTTGGAATCAGCTCTTCATACGGATCGCTACCGTCGTTCGGGGTAATAACCAGACGGCGCTTGCCTTTGGTTTCTTTACCGAACGCGATGGTGCCGCTGACTTCAGCCAGAATCGACGCTTCTTTCGGACGACGAGCTTCGAACAAGTCGGCAACACGCGGCAGACCACCGGTGATGTCACGGGTCTTCGAAGTTTCTTGCGGGATACGCGCGATAACATCACCGATCGCGATCTTCGCACCATCCGCTACACCGACCAGGGCGTTGGCTGGCAGGAAGTACTGAGCGATTACGTCAGTGCCTGGCAGCAACAGATCCTTGCCGTTGTCATCGACCATCTTCACGGCAGGACGGATGTCTTTACCGGCAGCTGGACGATCTTTCGCGTCGAGTACTTCAATGTTGGTCATACCGGTCAATTCGTCAGTCTGACGCTTGATCGTGATGCCTTCTTCCATGCCCACGTAGGTCACGGTACCTTTCATTTCGGTAACGATTGGGTGAGTGTGCGGATCCCACTTGGCCACGATTGCGCCAGCGTCGACCTTGTCACCTTCTTTAACCGAAATCACAGCACCGTACGGCAGCTTGTAGCGCTCACGCTCACGACCGTAGTCATCAGCGATTGCCAGCTCACCGGAACGGGACACAGCAACCAGGTGGCCATCCACTCGCTCAACGTGCTTCAGGTTGTGCAGACGGACGGTACCGCCATTTTTCACCTGAACGCTGTCAGCTGCGGAGGTCCGGCTCGCCGCACCACCGATGTGGAACGTACGCATGGTCAGCTGGGTACCCGGCTCACCGATGGACTGGGCAGCGATAACGCCGACCGCTTCACCAATGTTCACCTGGTGACCACGAGCCAAGTCACGGCCGTAGCACTTGGCGCAAATGCCGTAGCGAGTTTCGCAGCTGATCGGCGAGCGAACAATCACTTCGTCGATGCTGTTGAGTTCGATGAACTCGACCCACTTCTCGTCTACCAAGGTGCCGGCAGGAACGATGATTTCTTCGGTGCCAGGCTTGAATACGTCACGGGCGATCACTCGACCCAGAACGCGCTCACCCAACGGCTCTACAACGTCACCGCCTTCAATGTGCGGAGTCATCAGCAGGCCGTGCTCGGTGCCGCAGTCGATCTCGGTTACTACCAGATCTTGTGCAACGTCTACCAGACGACGAGTCAGGTAACCGGAGTTGGCGGTTTTCAACGCGGTATCCGCAAGACCCTTACGAGCACCGTGAGTGGAGATGAAGTACTGAAGTACGCTCAAACCTTCACGGAAGTTCGCAGTGATCGGCGTTTCGATGATGGAACCGTCCGGCTTGGCCATCAGGCCACGCATGCCGGCGAGCTGACGGATCTGCGCAGCAGAACCCCGTGCGCCCGAGTCGGCCATCATGTACATCGAGTTGAAGGACTCTTGATCGACTTCCACGCCGTGACGGTCGATAACCTTCTCTTTCGAGAGGTTGGCCATCATTGCCTTGGAAACTTCGTCGTTCGCCTTCGACCAAAGGTCGATCACTTTGTTGTACTTCTCGCCCTGGGTTACCAGGCCGGAGGCGTACTGGCTCTCGATCTCTTTCACTTCATCGGTAGCAGCACCGATGATCTGGGCTTTTTCATCCGGGATAACGAAGTCGTTAACACCGATGGAAACGCCGGAAATGGTCGAATAAGCAAAGCCGGTGTACATCAACTGGTCAGCGAAGATCACGGTCTCTTTCAAACCAACCACGCGGTAGCACTGGTTGATCAGCTTGGAGATCGCCTTTTTCTTCATCGGCAGGTTGACGACGTCGTAGGACAGACCTTTTGGCACAACTTGATACAGCAACGCACGGCCGACAGTGGTGTCGACGATACGGGTGCCGCTCACGCTGCCACCATCACGGTCGTTGACGGTTTCGTTGATCCGCACTTTGACCTTGGCGTGCAGTGCGGCTTCGCCGGCACGGAACACACGGTCAACTTCTTGCAGGTCAGCGAACACACGACCTTCGCCCTTGGCGTTGATCGCTTCACGGGTCATGTAGTACAGACCCAATACAACGTCCTGCGACGGAACGATGATTGGCTCACCGTTGGCTGGCGACAGAATGTTGTTGGTCGACATCATCAACGCACGCGCTTCCAACTGGGCTTCCAGTGTCAGCGGTACGTGCACGGCCATTTGGTCGCCGTCGAAGTCGGCGTTGTACGCAGCACAGACCAGAGGGTGCAGCTGGATAGCCTTACCTTCGATCAGTACCGGTTCAAACGCCTGGATACCCAGACGGTGAAGGGTCGGTGCACGGTTGAGGAGAACCGGGTGTTCGCGGATCACTTCGGCGAGAACGTCCCAAACCTCTGGTAGTTCGCGCTCGACCATTTTCTTGGCCGCTTTGATGGTGGTCGCGAGACCGCGCATTTCCAGCTTGCCGAAGATGAATGGCTTGAATAGCTCAAGTGCCATCTTCTTAGGCAGACCGCACTGGTGCAGACGCAGGGTCGGGCCTACGGTAATTACCGATCGACCGGAGTAGTCAACACGCTTACCGAGCAAGTTCTGACGGAAACGACCTTGCTTACCCTTGATCATGTCAGCCAGGGATTTCAGAGGACGCTTGTTGGAACCGGTGATAGCGCGGCCACGACGACCGTTGTCGAGCAAGGCATCGACAGCTTCTTGCAACATACGCTTTTCGTTGCGCACGATGATGTCCGGAGCGGACAGATCGAGCAGGCGCTTCAAGCGGTTGTTACGGTTGATCACGCGGCGGTACAGGTCGTTGAGGTCGGACGTCGCGAAACGACCACCGTCCAACGGTACCAGCGGACGCAGGTCTGGCGGCAGAACCGGCAGAACGGTCAGCACCATCCACTCTGGCAAGTTGCCGGAACCCTGGAAGGCTTCCATCAACTTCAGACGCTTGGACAGCTTCTTGATCTTGGTTTCGGAGTTGGTTTGCGGAATTTCTTCGCGCAGACGGCCAATCTCGTGCTCCAGGTCGATAGCGTGCAGCAGCTCGCGGACAGCTTCGGCACCCATGCGGGCATCGAAATCGTCGCCGAACTCTTCCAGCGCTTCGAAGTACTGCTCGTCGTTCAGCAGCTGACCTTTTTCAAGGGTGGTCATGCCTGGGTCGATAACGACATAGCTCTCGAAGTAGAGAACGCGTTCGATATCACGCAGGGTCATGTCCATCAGCAAGCCGATACGGGACGGCAGCGATTTCAGGAACCAGATGTGGGCAACCGGCGAAGCCAGTTCGATGTGCGCCATGCGCTCACGACGAACCTTGGCCAGTGCAACTTCAACGCCGCACTTCTCGCAGATCACACCGCGATGCTTCAAGCGCTTGTACTTACCGCACAGGCACTCGTAATCCTTTACCGGGCCAAAGATCTTGGCGCAGAACAGGCCGTCACGCTCAGGTTTGAACGTACGGTAGTTGATGGTTTCCGGCTTTTTAACTTCACCGAACGACCACGAACGGATCATCTCAGGCGATGCCAATCCAATACGGATGGCGTCGAACTCTTCGACTTGACCCTGGTTTTTCAGCAAATTCAGTAGGTCTTTCAAGGCCTTTCCTCCTGGCGGAGCAGAGAGCGGGCTAAACAGCCCCGCTCTCGATTCGCGTCACGTGTTATTCGGTTTCCAGATCGATATCGATGCCGAGGGAACGAATTTCTTTGATCAACACGTTGAAGGACTCGGGCATGCCCGGCTCCATACGGTGATCGCCGTCCACGATGTTTTTGTACATCTTGGTCCGGCCGTTCACATCGTCCGACTTCACTGTGAGCATTTCTTGCAGAGTGTATGCAGCACCGTATGCTTCCAGTGCCCAGACCTCCATCTCCCCGAAACGCTGACCACCGAACTGAGCCTTACCACCCAGCGGCTGCTGGGTAACCAGGCTGTACGAACCGGTAGAACGAGCGTGCATCTTGTCGTCTACCAAGTGGTTCAGCTTCAGCATGTACATGTAGCCAACAGTAACCGGGCGCTCGAACTTGTTGCCGGTACGGCCGTCGAACAGCTGCATCTGGCCGCTTTCTGGCAGGTCTGCCAGTTTCAGCATGGCCTTGATTTCGCTTTCCTTGGCACCGTCGAATACCGGGGTAGCCATTGGAACACCGCCGCGCAGGTTCTTCGCCAGATCCAGGATTTCCTGGTCGGTGAAGGAGTCCAGCTCTTCGTTGCGACCGCCGATCTCGTTGTAGATCTCGTGCAGGAACTTACGCAGGTCAGCAACCTTGCGCTGCTCTTCGATCATACGGTTGATCTTCTCGCCCAGGCCTTTGGCCGCGAGGCCCAGGTGGGTTTCAAGGATCTGACCAACGTTCATACGCGAAGGTACGCCCAGCGGGTTGAGGACGACGTCGACCGGGGTGCCATTGGCATCGTGCGGCATGTCTTCAACCGGCATGATCACGGAGACCACACCTTTGTTACCGTGACGACCGGCCATCTTGTCGCCCGGCTGGATGCGGCGACGGATTGCCAGGTAAACCTTGACGATTTTCAGCACGCCTGGAGCCAGGTCATCGCCCTGCTGCAGTTTGCGCTTCTTGTCTTCGAACTTGTCGTCCAGCAGACGGCGGCGATCAACGATATAAGCCTGAGCCTTCTCGAGCTGCTCGTTCAGAGCATCTTCAGCCATGCGCAGTTTGAACCACTGGCCGTGCTCAAGACCGTCGAGGATTTCGTCGGTGATGTCCTGACCTTTCTTCAGGCCTGCGCCGCCTTCAGCCTTGCGGCCTACCAGAGCGGAGCGCAGACGTTCGAAGGTCGCACCTTCAACGATACGGAACTCTTCGTTCAGGTCCTTGCGGATCTCGTCGAGCTGGGTCTTCTCGATGGACAGTGCACGAGCATCACGCTCAACGCCGTCACGGGTGAAGACCTGTACGTCGATGACAGTACCCTTGGTACCGGTAGGTACACGCAGGGAAGTGTCTTTCACGTCGCTGGCTTTTTCACCGAAGATTGCACGCAGCAGTTTCTCTTCCGGAGTCAGCTGGGTCTCGCCTTTCGGAGTGACCTTACCTACCAGAATGTCGCCTGCGCCAACTTCAGCACCTACGTAAACGATACCGGCTTCGTCCAGCTTGTTCAGTGCAGCCTCACCCACGTTCGGGATGTCTGCAGTGATTTCCTCTGGCCCAAGCTTGGTGTCACGTGCCACACAGGTCAGTTCCTGGATGTGGATCGTGGTGAAACGGTCTTCTTGAACCACACGCTCGGACAGGCAGATGGAGTCTTCGAAGTTGAAGCCGTTCCATGCCATGAACGCGATGCGCATGTTCTGACCCAGAGCCAGCTCACCCATATCGGTGGACGGACCGTCGGCCATGATGTCGCTACGCTGAACGCGATCACCCTTGCTCACCAGCGGACGCTGGTTGATGCAGGTGTTCTGGTTCGAGCGGGTGTATTTGGTCAGGTTGTAGATGTCGACACCGGCTTCACCAGTTTCAACTTCGTCATCGGCAACACGAACCACGATACGGCTGGCATCAACGGAGTCGATCACGCCGCCACGACGAGCCACGACGCAAACGCCGGAGTCACGGGCTACGTTACGCTCCATGCCGGTACCTACCAGCGGCTTGTCGGCACGCAGGGTCGGTACAGCTTGACGCTGCATGTTGGAACCCATCAACGCACGGTTGGCGTCATCGTGCTCCAGGAACGGGATCAGCGACGCTGCAACCGAAACTACCTGCTTCGGCGATACGTCCATCAAGGTGACGTCTTCCGGCGCCTTGACGGTGAACTCGTTCAAGTGACGAACAGCTACCAGCTCGTCGATCAGGACTTTCTTGTCGTTCATCGTGGCCGAAGCCTGAGCGATCACGTGATCAGCTTCTTCGATGGCGGACAGGAACACGATCTCGTCGGTGACCAGAGCGTCTTTCACCACACGGTACGGGCTCTCGAGGAAGCCGTACTGGTTGGTGCGCGCATAGGCAGCCAGGGAGTTGATCAGACCGATGTTCGGACCTTCCGGCGTTTCGATCGGGCAAACACGACCGTAGTGCGTCGGGTGTACGTCTCGAACTTCAAAGCCAGCACGCTCACGGGTCAGACCGCCCGGGCCCAGTGCGGAAACACGGCGCTTGTGGGTGATCTCGGAGAGCGGGTTGTTCTGGTCCATGAACTGCGAGAGCTGGCTGGAACCGAAGAACTCTTTCACCGCCGCAGCCACTGGCTTGGCGTTGATCAGGTCTTGCGGCATCAGGCCTTCGCTTTCAGCCATCGACAGACGCTCTTTGACCGCACGCTCAACACGTACCAGGCCAACGCGGAACTGGTTCTCGGCCATTTCGCCTACGCAGCGAACACGACGGTTACCCAGGTGGTCGATGTCATCGACGATGCCTTTACCGTTACGGATGTCGACCAGGGTCTTCAGTACCGCAACGATGTCTTCCTTGCACAGCACGCCCGAACCTTCGATCTCGGTACGACCGATACGACGGTTGAACTTCATCCGGCCGACCGCAGACAGGTCGTAGCGCTCAGGGCTGAAGAACAGGTTGTTGAACAGGGTCTCGGCAGCGTCTTTGGTTGGCGGCTCGCCAGGACGCATCATGCGATAGATCTCGACCAGCGCTTCCAATTGGTTGCTGGTGGAGTCGATCTTCAGAGTGTCAGAGACGAACGGACCGCAGTCGATATCGTTGGTGTACAGAGTCTCGATGCGAACAACCTGGGCCTTGGCGATTTTTGCCAGGATCTCGGTGTTCAGCTCGGTGTTGCACTCAGCCAGGATTTCGCCTGTAGCCGGGTGAACGATGACCTTGGCGGTAGTACGACCCAGGACATAATCCAGAGGTACTTCCAGCTCCTTGATACCGGCTTTTTCGATCTGGTTGATGTGGCGCGCAGTAATACGACGGCCAGCCTCAACAATGACCTTGCCCTTTTCATCCTGGATATCCAGGACGGCAATTTCACCACGCAGACGCGAAGCGATCAGCTCAAGCTTGAGAGTTTCGCCACTCAGGCTGAATACGTTGGTGGTGTAGAAAGCGTCCAGCACCTGCTCAGTGGTATAGCCGAGCGCGCGCAGCAGTACCGAGGCCGGCAGCTTACGACGACGGTCAATACGCACGAACACGCAGTCTTTCGGGTCGAACTCGAAGTCCAACCACGAACCGCGGTACGGAATGATCCGCGCGGAGTACAGGAGTTTACCGGAGCTGTGCGTCTTGCCGCGGTCGTGGTCGAAGAACACGCCCGGGGAACGGTGCAGCTGGGAAACGATTACACGCTCGGTACCGTTGATTACGAAGGTACCGTTTTCAGTCATCAGTGGGATTTCGCCCATGTAGACTTCTTGCTCTTTGATGTCCTTGATCGCTTTGTTCGACGATTCTTTGTCGAAAATGATCAGACGGACTTTTACCCGCAAAGGTACGGCGTACGTAACACCGCGCAACACGCATTCTTTGACATCAAATGCCGGTTCGCCCAGGCGATAACCCACGTACTCCAGCGCAGCATTGCCGGAGTAGCTGATGATCGGGAAAACGGATTTGAAGGCCGCATGCAGGCCCACGTCGCGGAACTGATCTTTGGTCGCTCCCGCCTGCAAGAATTCACGATACGAATCCAGCTGGATAGCCAGAAGGTACGGGACATCCATGACGTCCGGCAACTTGCTAAAGTCCTTGCGGATACGTTTTTTCTCAGTATATGAGTAAGCCATCAGCGTTCCCCAGCTTGGTCACCTGCTTGTTTGGCCCCTCCGACGGGAGCAGCCAGAAAATCTCGCAAACCCCATGGTTTGCACCACCGCATCGGGTGGCTACAGCGCGTTAATGGCGGCGACCGAGTCGACAGCCAAGAACGGAAAAAGGCCGGTGGCAAGAGCCACCAGCCATCAGCCTTCAGCTTAACGCTTGGGCTGGAGACGCAAGGTCGATGCTTACTTCAGCTCGACTTTAGCGCCTGCTTCTTCCAGAGTAGCTTTGGCTTTGTCAGCAGCGTCTTTGGACACAGCTTCCAGAACCACGGCAGGAGCGCCGTCAACTACAGCCTTGGCTTCTTTCAGGCCCAGACCGGTCAGTTCACGTACTGCCTTGATCACGTTTACTTTCTTCTCGCCAGCTTCGGTCAGCATGACGTTGAATTCGGTTTGCTCTTCAACAACGGCAGCAGCAGCAGCTGGGCCAGCGGAAGCAGCGGCAGCGGAAACGCCGAATTTTTCTTCGAAAGCTTTGATCAGCTCAACAACCTGCAGAACCGACATTTCAGCTACGGCGTTGAGGATATCGTCTTGGGAGATAGACATTGCTGTATTTCCTGAATTGGGGGACGGCCTACACGGCCATCGAAATAAACAAAAATACGCGAGAGAAGTTGCTCAGCCTTAGGCTGCGGCAGCTTCTTTTTGCTCGCGAACTGCGGCCAGAGTACGAGCCAGCTTGCTGGTAGCGCCTTGAATCACGCTCATCAGCTGCGAAATGGCTTCGTCGCGGGTCGGCAGTGTTGCCAGTACGTCGATTTGGTTAGCTGCGAGGAACTTGCCCTCGAACGCAGCTGCCTTGATCTCGAACTTATCCTGACTCTTGGCGAATTCTTTGAACAAACGGGCAGCAGCGCCTGGATGTTCTTTGGAGAACGCGATCAGAGTCGGGCCGGTGAACACGTCGTTGAGGACACTGTATTCAGTGTCAGCAACAGCGCGCTTGAGCAGAGTGTTACGTACAACACGTACGTATACGCCAGCTTCACGAGCCTCTTTACGGAGTCCGGTCATAGCGCCTACTGTCACACCACGGGCATCAGCCACGACAGCGGACAGAGCAGCTTTGGCAGCCTCGTTGACTTCAGCGACGATGGCCTTCTTGTCTTCGAGATTAATTGCCACGGGTTTAACTCCTGCTTGTTACCGTTTCATCTGGCCGAAGCCGGATGTCGTTTTGGTGTCTGATTCGGTAAGGAACCGGGAGCACCATCTGCGTAGGCTGGAGGTTTAAGACTTGCGTCGCCTACGGTCTTGGATAGCCCCCGCCAGGCAGGGACCCCAATTTTTTCAATTGACGCGATCTCGCGCGCCAATCTGTGTCTTATACGTCCAGCGAGCCTTGGTCGATGACCAGACCTGGGCCCATAGTGGTGCTCAGGGTAACGCGCTTGACGTAGATACCTTTCGAGGAAGCAGGCTTGATACGCTTCAGGTCAGCGATCAGGGCTTCAACGTTTTCCTTCAGCTTGACGGCATCGAAACCGACTTTGCCAACGGAGGTGTGAATGATGCCGTTTTTGTCGGTGCGATAACGAACCTGACCAGCCTTGGCGTTTTTAACCGCGGTAGCTACGTCTGGAGTTACGGTGCCGACTTTAGGGTTAGGCATCAGGCCACGCGGACCGAGGATCTGACCCAACTGACCTACAACGCGCATTGCATCCGGGGAGGCAATAACTACGTCATAGTTCAGGTCACCGCCTTTCATTTCGGCAGCCAGGTCGTCCATACCAACGCGATCAGCGCCGGCGGCCAGAGCAGCTTCAGCTGCCGGGCCTTGGGTGAAGACAGCTACACGTACAGTCTTGCCAGTACCGTGAGGCAGCACAGTAGCGCTACGTACGACCTGGTCGGATTTACGTGGGTCAACACCCAGGTTTACAGCAACGTCAACGGACTCGCTGAACTTGACAGTCGACAGCTCGGTCAGCAGGGCAGCAGCGTCTACAAAGTTGTAGGCCTTGCCTGCTTCGATTTTGCCGGCGATAGCCTTTTGGCGCTTGGTCAGCTTAGCCATTACACACCCTCCACGTTAAGGCCCATGCTACGAGCAGAACCGGCGATGGTACGCACGGCTGCATCCATATCAGCTGCAGTCAGATCCGCGTTTTTGGTTTTCGCGATTTCTTCCAGCTGAGCACGAGTTACAGTGCCGACTTTAACGGTGTTAGGACGAGCGGAACCGCTAGTCAGACCGGCAGCCTTCTTCAGCAAAACCGAAGCCGGGGTCGACTTGGTTTCGAAAGTGAAGCTACGGTCGCTATAAACAGTGATGATCACTGGAGTCGGCAGACCTGGCTCAATACCCTGAGTACGGGCGTTGAAGGCCTTGCAGAATTCCATGATGTTCACGCCGTGCTGACCCAGAGCTGGACCGACGGGTGGACTTGGGTTGGCCTGAGCGGCCTTCACTTGCAGCTTGATGTAAGCGGTAATCTTCTTGGCCATGAGGCACTCCAATTACGGGTTCAGACGCCTCGAAAGGCTCCCCGGTTACTTGCGCGTTTATCCCAGTGACGACAAAACCCCACAGCCTAAGGCTGTGGGGTTGGGATGCTTATTCAGCTAGACCTTCTCGACCTGGCTGAACTCCAACTCTACCGGAGTAGAGCGACCGAAAATGAGCACAGCCACTTGGATCCGGCTCTTTTCGTAGTTAACTTCTTCGACGGTGCCGTTGAAATCAGCAAACGGACCATCAGTAACACGAACAACCTCACCCGGCTCGAACAACGTCTTCGGCTTAGGCTTGTCGCTGCCATCAGCAACACGACGCAGAATTGCTTCCGCCTCTTTGTCAGTGATAGGAGCAGGCTTATCAGCGGTTCCGCCAATGAAACCCATGACACGAGGGGTATCCTTGACCAAGTGCCAAGTACCTTCATTCATGTCCATCTGAACCAGCACATAGCCAGGGAAGAACTTGCGTTCGCTTTTACGCTTCTGACCATTCCGCATTTCAACCACTTCTTCAGTGGGAACCAGAATTTCGCCGAAGCCATCTTCCATGCCTGCCAGCTTTACGCGCTCCAGCAAAGAGCGCATAACATGCTTCTCGTAACCCGAGTAAGCATGCACAACGTACCAACGCTTAGCCACGGGACACCCTTAGCCAACAATCAAGGAAACAAGCCAGCCGAGCAGGGAATCAAGACCCCACAACAGCAACGCCATAACCAGGACAACAGCCACAACAATCAACGTGGTCTGCGTGGTTTCTTGGCGAGTCGGCCAAACGACTTTACGAATTTCGGTGCGAGCTTCCTTTACCAGGACCGCAAACGACTTGCCCTTGGCAGTCTGCAGGCCTACAAAGGCAGCCACAGCAGCAAGGACCAGCAAAGCGAGTACACGGTACAGGATCGGCGAAGCAGAATAATACTGATTGCCAACAACGCCTACGACCACCAAGGCGACTACAGCGAGCCACTTGACCAGATCGAAACGAGAGCTTTGAGCTTCAGCCTTAGGAGTCATCTATGAAGATCCTGTGAAAAGAAAGCCAGATACACCACGTGAATCTGGCAGGTCAGGAGGGAATCGAACCCCCAACCTACGGTTTTGGAGACCGTCGCTCTGCCAATTGAGCTACTGACCTAAAACAAAATCAGGCCGACCATTATGCAGACCTGAAAAAGACTTTACAACAACCAACCCCGACAGACTTGAAACCACCTGGCAAAAGCGCCAGAAAAAAACAGTATCAAACCGAGGCAGCTGTTAAAACAAAGGCAGATATTTTCATATCTGCCTTGTTATATGGAGCTCTTGAGCGGATTTGAACCGCTGACCTCACCCTTACCAAGGGTGTGCTCTACCAACTGAGCTACAAGAGCGAAACATCTTGCACAACCTGCAAACTTGGAGCGGGTAGCGGGAATCGAACCCGCATCATCAGCTTGGAAGGCTGAGGTTCTACCACTAAACTATACCCGCGGAGCTTGCAGCTCACGCTAAAAA
>NZ_JAHPJF010000008.1:0-2402 GCF_020515815.1 Pseudomonas sp. AF03-9
TCCTAAGCGAGCCGGCATTCTACATCACGCCGGCCTTCTGTCAAGCATTTTCTCATTTAAATTATGAGGTTAGCTGCATTGACGATTGCTTTGCAGCTAAGGCCTTAAAGGTCTTCACTGCGAAGCGGGCGCCATTCTATGCAAACTATTCGAGAGTTGCAACGCCTTCGCACAACATTATTTTATGTTTTAACTCATTGAATTCATTAGCAAGGTTTTCAAAGGGCAGATCATCAGCCAATCGCCGACTTTCAGGCGCCACGCGAAGCCAATAACCAGAAGCGTCAGGAGTGCTCAGCAGTTGCACCTTGGCCTTTATATCCAGGCTAATCAGACGCTGCTCAAGCGCCTGCGCCTGGCGCTGATCCGTAAATCCACCTATGTACAAACACGTATTTTGCGCATCCGCGGTTTTTGCTCGATCTCTACGACCGACCGCATCAGAAGACTCACTCAGCAGACGAATATCCTGCTGAGTTCCCCGATAAAGACTCAAAGGCGTGACATCCTTGGCCCGTAGCGGCGCCTCTTGTTGATGCCAGACGTAATAAAACGCGTTGAGGACAAGTAAAAGTAGAAACAACCAACGCATAAACACCTCAGGATAAAGGGCACGCCATCGCAAGACCCACGAATACCAGGTCAGGAACGAATCGAGCGTGCGGCACGGCCCCCGAAACCAGGTCCGCATCCCCGCCGGTCAGGAATACGGTGAAGTTATCACCCCAATAGCTACGAGCCAGCTCCAGCTGAGTCAGTACAAACCCCCTGAGCATCAGTGTACAACCACGCTCGACCGCCTCCACCGTGGTACGCCCTGGAGAGAGGCGCTCCAGAGCTCTCTCGGCAGCAGCATCGTCGTAACGGATCTTGCGGGTATGAGTACGCAATTGGTTACGCATGAGAGGCATACCAGGACAAATGAAGCCGCCCAGGTGCTCACCATCTGCGCCAATAAAATCCGCAGTCGCCGCTGTGCCGAAATCGAGGACCAGGCAAGCGCCTGAAGCCAGCTTGAATCCGCCCAACATCGCCAACCAACGATCAAGCCCCAGACGTTCAAAGTCTTCGTAGCCGTTGCGCACCCCGGCCATTTCACGCGCAGAGGAGGCACAAGACACAATGACGCCAAAAGCCGACTCCAAGGCCGCGACCAGCTTGTTGGTCTCCTCCTGCGCCCTGACGCTCACCAAGCGGCAACGCGTCAGCAACAAGCCTGGGAGCACCTCCAAGCAATCAATCAAAGCACTGTCCGAACCAACGATACCTTCCACTGAAACATCCGCCCGATCCGTGTCAAGTACACGCCATTTGATAAAGCTATTCCCACAGTCGAGCTCAAGAATCATCACGCAACCTCAGGCTTAACTCACCACCGCTGTATATTTTCTCAGCACCATCAACATTCAAACGCAACGCCCCTTGATGGTCGACGCCCAGCACCACACCATCAACCTGATTAACTCCAGCAATGAGAGAGACCTGCCGCCCTTGCCACGCATGCCCCTGCTCCCACTCCCCCTGAAGAGCCGCAAAACCTTCAGCTTTGTGCCGCGCCAGGTAGCCTTGCAACTGCAGCCCCAGCCGCGCGACCAACACGTTCCGATCAACTGGTACGCCCGTTTCAAGCTGCATCGAGGTCCACTGTTGGTCGACAGCATCGGCTTTGTGCATATTCACATTGATGCCTATTCCGACAACAACATGGCAAATATCAGCAGGATCTCCTACCAACTCCAGCAAAATCCCGGCAATTTTTTTCTGCCCCACAAGGACATCATTTGGCCACTTCAGCGCAGCCTCCTGCACACCTGACTCACGCAAAGCCTGCATAACCGCCAAGCCAACAACGAGACTCAAGCCTTCCAGCTGCCGCAGGCCATCTTCGATACGCAGCACGAGGCTGTAATAAACATTCTGTGCAAATGGACTGACCCATTTTCGGCCGCGCCTCCCCCTTCCCGCTGTTTGCTGCTCCGCAAGCACCAGGATGGGCGCCGCACGTCCCGCATCAACAAGACGTAGAGCCTCTGCATTTGTGGAATCAATAGAGTTGTAAATTTGAATAGGCCACGCCAGAGAAGGCGCGCTCAGTGCAATTTTTTCAGCGCTCAGGAACACCAGTGGGGAGGCCAACTGATAGCCCTTTCCACGAACCCTATGAATGGGCAGATTTAATTCCGCCTCAAGGTGCTGGAGCTGCTTCCAGACAGCACTGCGACTGACACCCAGGGCCACGCCAAGTGCTTCTCCGGAGTGGAATCGGCCATCTTTCAGAAGTTCTAACAACGTCAGCATGCAAGTATCGCCTCACAATGAGGCCCGCATGATAGCCATGCGCAGGGTCATTGCATAGAAAGCCGAGAATTTAGCGCCTGAAAAGCGAGACGTGGCCACGTCAA
>NZ_JAHPJF010000056.1:0-1034 GCF_020515815.1 Pseudomonas sp. AF03-9
TACTCGATCACACGGGTCTCAAAGAAGTTCTTCTCTTTCTTCAAGTCCATGATCTCGCTCATCCACGGGAACGGGTTGGTGGTGCCTGGGTATTCTTCCTTCAAGCCGATCTGCGACAGACGACGGTTGGCGATGAACTTGAGGTAGTCCTCCATCATCGCGGCGTTCATGCCCAACACACCGCGGGGCATGGTGTCGCGGGCGTATTCGATCTCCAGTTGGGTCCCTTGCAGGATCATCTGGGTCGCTTCCTCCTTCATCTCGGCATCCCACAGGTGTGGGTTTTCGATTTTGATCTGGTTGATCACGTCGATGCCGAAGTTCAGGTGCATCGACTCGTCGCGCAGGATGTACTGGAACTGCTCGGCCACGCCGGTCATTTTGTTGCGGCGGCCCATGGACAGGATCTGGGTGAAGCCGCAGTAGAAGAAGATGCCTTCCAGCACGCAGTAGTACGCGACCAGGTTGCGCAGCAGTTCCTTGTCGGTGTCGACGGTGCCGGTTTCGAACTTCGGATCGGAGATCGAACGGGTGTACTTCAGGCCCCAGGCGGCTTTCTTCGCGACCGATGGAATCTCGTGGTACATGTTGAAGATCTCGCCTTCATCCATGGCCAGCGATTCGATGCAGTACTGGTAGGCGTGGGTGTGGATCGCCTCTTCGAAGGCCTGGCGCAGGATGTACTGGCGGCACTCCGGGTTGGTGATCAGGCGGTACACGGCCAGCACCAGGTTGTTGGCGACCAGGGAGTCGGCGGTGGAGAAGAAACCCAGGTTGCGCATGACGATGCGACGTTCGTCGTCGGTCAGGCCTTCGGGGGTTTTCCACAGCGCGATGTCGGCGGTCATGTTGACCTCTTGCGGCATCCAGTGGTTGGCGCAGCCGTCGAGGTACTTCTGCCAGGCCCAGTCGTACTTGAAGGGTACGAGTTGGTTGAGGTCGGCGCGGCAGTTGATCATGCGCTTTTCGTCAACGGCGACGCGGGCGGAGGCGCCTTCGAGTTCGGCGAGGCCTTCGGCGATGTCGAGTTTGTC
>NZ_JAHPJF010000057.1:0-1034 GCF_020515815.1 Pseudomonas sp. AF03-9
TGCTCAAGCTCAGTAACCGGCGCTACCCAATCCTGTTGCGCCTGGCTGGTGTCCGGCTTGGGCAGGGCCTGGCGGTCCAGCTTGCCGTTCGGGTTGAGCGGCATGCGCTCGAGGAAGATCAGGTGCGCGGGCACCATGTAGTCCGGCAGTTGCTCGCGCAGCAGCGTTTTCAGGGCTTCAGCGTCCTGCTCGGCAGCGACCAGATAAGCCACCAGTTGATTGTCAGCCGCCAGCACCAGGGTTTCGCGCACACCGTCCTGCGCCAGCAACAGGGCTTCGATTTCCCCCAACTCGATACGGAAACCACGGATTTTCACCTGATGGTCCACACGGCCGACGTATTCGATCACACCATCGGCGCGATAACGCGCCAGGTCGCCGGTGCGGTACAGGCGGTCGCCGCCGAAGGGATCGGGGACGAAACGTTCAGCAGTCAGCAACGGCCGATTCAAGTAAGCACGGGCCAGGCCGCATTGGCTGCCGATGTACAACTCGCCGACGGCGCCCAACGGTGCCAGGTTGAGGTCACGGTCCAACACGTACAGCGCACGCCCCGGCAACGAACGGCCAATCGGGCTGGCGGTGGCGCCGATGGTTTCTTCACCACGGGTGCAGTCCAGCACGCTCGACACCACCGTGGCCTCGGTCGGGCCGTAGGTATTCAACAAACGTACGTGGCCAAGGCCAGCCTTGAGCCACTGCGCCGGGCCGTCCAACGGCATCGCTTCGCCGCCGATATGGATCTGGCGCAACGCCCCATAAGAGCGCGGCCCCGCCGCCAGGCAATCGAGCAGGAACAGGTTCCAGTACGCCGTCGGCAAGTCCGCCAGGGTGATGCCTTGGCGGATGATCTCCGCGTACAGGCGGCCGCTGTCCCACAGCTCGGCACCGCGCAGAACCACGGTCGCGCCGTGGGTCAGCGCCGGGTAGAGCTGCTCGACGAAACCGTCGAAGTTCAGGGTGGCGAATTGCAGGACGCGATCGTCCTCGCTCAACCGCGAATAGCCGGCCGCAATCCCGGAAAACTCGGTCAA
>NZ_JAHPJF010000058.1:0-998 GCF_020515815.1 Pseudomonas sp. AF03-9
CTGCACCTGGTGCCGGAAATGACCGTCGCCGAAAACCTGTTCCTCGGGCATTTGCCGTCGCGGTTCGGCGTGGTCAATCGGGGCTTGCTGCGCCAGCAGGCCCTCGCTTGCCTCAAGGGCCTGGCGGATGAAATCGACCCGGCCGAAAAGCTCGGCCGCCTGTCCCTGGGCCAGCGCCAACTGGTGGAAATCGCCAAGGCGCTGTCCCGTGGCGCGCATGTGATCGCGTTTGACGAACCCACCAGCAGCCTGTCGGCGCGGGAGATCGACCGCTTGATGGCGATCATCACGCGCCTGCGCGACGAGGGCAAAGTGGTGCTCTACGTGTCGCACCGTATGGAAGAAGTGTTCCGCATCTGCAACGCGGTGACGGTGTTCAAGGACGGCCGCTTCGTGCGCACCTTCGACGACATGAGCGCGCTGACCCATGACCAGTTGGTGACGTGCATGGTCGGGCGCGACATCCAGGACATCTACGATTACCGCCCGCGTGACCACGGCGAAGTGGCGTTGAAGCTCGACGGTTTACAAGGCCCCGGCTTGCGTGAACCGATCAGCTTTGACGTGCGCAAGGGCGAGATTCTCGGGCTGTTCGGCCTGGTCGGGGCAGGGCGCACCGAACTGTTGCGCCTGCTCAGCGGTTTAGAGCGCACCAGCGCCGGTCGCCTGGAGCTGTGCGGCGCGCCGCTGCAACTGCGCTCACCGCGCGATGCCATCGCCGCCGGGGTGCTGCTGTGCCCCGAAGACCGCAAAAAGGAAGGCATCATCCCGCTGTCCAGCGTCGCCGAGAACATCAACATCAGCGCCCGTGGCGCCCATTCGGCGTTCGGCTGGTTGTTGCGTGACGGCTGGGAAAAGGGCAACGCCGAGCACCAGATCAAGGCGATGAAGGTCAAGACGCCGAATGCCGAGCAGAAGATCATGTACCTCTCCGGCGGCAACCAGCAGAAGGCCATTCTCGGCCGCTGGCTGTCGATGCCGATGAAGGTGCTGCTGCT
>NZ_JAHPJF010000059.1:0-960 GCF_020515815.1 Pseudomonas sp. AF03-9
GATCGTGGCCAAGGCCAAGGCCAATGGCTTGAAAGTCATGGCGGTGGATGATCGTTTCGTCGATGCCAAGGGCAACTTCATGGAGGACGTGCCGTACCTGGGCATGGCCGCTTTCGAAGTCGGCCAGAAACAGGGTGCGGCCATGGCTGGCGAAGCGAAAAAGCGCGGTTGGGACTGGAAGGACACCTACGCGGTGATCAACACCTATAACGAACTCGACACTGGTAAAAAACGCACCGACGGCTCGATCAAATCCCTGGAAGAAGCCGGCCTTCCCAAGGACCACATCCTCACCGCCGCCCTGAAAACCCTCGACGTGCCGGGCAGTATGGACGCCACCAACTCGGCCCTGGTCAAGCTGCCCAGTGGCGCGAAAAACCTGATCATCGGCGGCATGAACGACAACACCGTGCTTGGCGGCGTGCGCGCCACCGAAAGCGCCGGCTTCAAGGCGGCCAACGTGATCGGCATCGGTATCAATGGCACCGACGCCATCGGCGAGCTGAAAAAGCCTGACAGTGGTTTCTTCGGTTCGATGCTGCCGAGCCCGCATATCGAGGGCTACAACACGGCGCTGGCGATGTATGAGTGGGTCACCACCGGCAAGGAACCGGCGAAGTACACGGCGATGGACGAAGTGACGCTGATCACCCGCGAAAATTTCCAGGCAGAACTGACCAAAATCGGTCTGTGGAAATGAGCGGCGCGGCCCTGCGTTTCAACGGCATCGGCAAGGAGTTTCCCGGGGTCAAGGCCTTGGCGCAGATCAGCTTTGAAGCGCGGCCGCACGCGGTACACGCGCTGATGGGCGAGAACGGCGCGGGCAAGTCGACGCTGCTGAAAATCCTTGGCGGCGCCTACATCCCAAGCAGCGGCACAGTGCAGATCGGCGCGCAGACCATGGCCTTCAAATGCGCCGCCGACAGCATCGCCAACGGCGTGGCGGTGATCCACCAGGAG
>NZ_JAHPJF010000060.1:0-960 GCF_020515815.1 Pseudomonas sp. AF03-9
CATCGTCGCCAAGGCCAAGGCCAACGGCCTCAAAGTGATTGCCGTGGATGATCGCTTCGTCGATGCCAAGGGCGCCTTTATGGAAGACGTGCCGTACCTGGGCATGGCGGCCTTCGAAGTTGGCCAGAAACAGGGCGCGGCCATGGCGGCCGAAGCGAAAAAACGTGGCTGGGACTGGAAAGACACCTACGCGGTGATCAACACCTTCAACGAACTCGACACCGGCAAGAAACGCACCGACGGCTCGGTCAAATCCCTGGAAGAGGCCGGCATGCCCAAGGAGCACATCCTGTTCACGGCGGCCAAGACCCTCGACGTCCCCGGTAGCATGGACGCGACCAACTCGGCCCTGGTCAAGCTGCCCAGTGGCGCGAAAAACCTGATCATCGGCGGCATGAACGACAACACCGTGCTTGGCGGCGTGCGCGCCACCGAAAGCGCCGGCTTCAAGGCCGCCAACGTGATCGGCATCGGTATCAACGGCACCGACGCCATCGGCGAGCTGAAAAAGCCTGACAGTGGTTTCTTCGGTTCTATGCTGCCGAGCCCGCATATCGAGGGCTACAACACCGCGAAAATGATGTTCGACTGGGTCACCAAGGGCACGGAACCGGCGAAGTACACCGCCATGGATGAAGTGACGCTGATCACCCGCGACAACTTCAAGGAAGAACTGACCAAAATCGGGTTGTGGCAATGACCGCTTCGGCCCTGCGCTTTGACGGCATCGGCAAGACCTTTCCCGGGGTCAAGGCGCTGGATGGCATCAGCTTTACCGCCCACCCCGGGCAGGTGCACGCCCTGATGGGCGAGAACGGTGCGGGCAAGTCGACGCTGCTGAAAATCCTTGGCGGCGCCTACATCCCAAGCAGCGGCACAGTGCAGATCGGCGCGCAGACCATGGCCTTCAAATGCGCCGCCGACAGCATCGCCAACGGTGTGGCGGTGATCCACCAGGAA
>NZ_JAHPJF010000061.1:0-842 GCF_020515815.1 Pseudomonas sp. AF03-9
ATCGGGCAGTTGAACCTGCTGGATGCCGATGAGCAACAGCACATCCTGCAACTGTGGGACCGCAGTGAGTCCGGCTTCTCAAGCGCTCGTCTGGTGCATGAACTGTTCGCCGACCGCGCCCGTGAAAACCCGCAGGCGGTGGCGGTCAAGTTCGACACGCAAACCCTCAGCTACGGCGAGCTGGATCGCCAGGCCAACCGCCTGGCCCACGCGCTGATCGCCCGTGGCGTCGGCCCCGAAGTGCGGGTGGCGATTGCCATGCCGCGCAGTGCCGAAAGCCTGGTGGCGTTCCTCGGCGTGATGAAAGCCGGCGGCGTGTACGTGCCGCTGGACATCGAATACCCGCGTGATCGCCTGCTGTACATGATGCAAGACAGCCGCGCGCAATTGCTGCTGACCCACAGCCGTGCGGTGCCGCAACTGCCGATTGCCGAGGGCCTTGAGGTGCTGGCGATCGATCGCACCGAGGACTATGCCGAGACCGCGCCAGAGGTGGCGTTGGACGGCGACAACCTTGCCTACGTGATCTACACCTCCGGCTCCACCGGCATGCCCAAGGGCGTGGCGGTTTCCCACGGTCCATTGGTGGCGCACATCATCGCCACTGGCGAGCGCTACGAAACCGGTCCGGCCGATTGCGAACTGCACTTTATGTCCTTCGCCTTCGACGGCTCCCACGAAGGCTGGATGCACCCGTTGATCAACGGCGCCAGCGTGCTGATCCGCGATGACAGCCTGTGGCTGCCGGAATACACCTACGCGCAGATGCATCGCCACAACGTGACCATGGCGGTGTTCCCGCCGGTGTACCTGCAACAGCTGGCCGAACATGCCGAGCGCGA
>NZ_JAHPJF010000062.1:0-736 GCF_020515815.1 Pseudomonas sp. AF03-9
TGGACGACGGTCTGGGCACTTGTGGTAAGTCCAGGGGGAAAGGCAATCGCTGGCGCGGCCGGTGCGCAGGCTTTGGAGTTTTAAGAAGTCGGGTTGTGATCGGCGATCGGCGACAACGCTACCGTCGGGATAGGTGAAGACAGTGTGGTTACCTTCTTTCTTCTCCTTTGGTTGTGTGGAGAAAACAGTAAATGCCGAATGCAATGTGGGCTCGAAGTACACAGTGCGAGCTCTCAACGCTTGATACTTCAGATAAACACCGCCCTCACCTGCAAGACTAATGCGCTTGCGATACCCCCCCAGAAACGCCTCTTTAACCCAAGGGTAGTAGTCTCTCTTGATCGTCAGATCTCCATCAACTTTGAAATCAGGACCACCTCTTGGTGAATTGTTGTAGTCGAATATCACGATTACCCCCCCACCCGCACCAGCGGTCACGTTCTCGCCAAAGCGCGCCGGGTCTGCGTAGACCACACCAAACGTCACATTCGCGAGATGCCAGCGACACGCCCCGCCCCCATCCTTTGGCAATTCCACTTGGTAAAGGTCACTCTCGCCTTGACGTTCAAATTCTTTGTAGATTGAGTGATGACCATCCTGCTCTAAACGCTGACCGCTGGCTCCAGAGCTGATGCGCTTACAGGTAGCGGAGCGATACATGACCCACATGGTTTCGGTTTTCAGCTCCTTGGGCAGTTTCACCGTGACGGTTATCTTTTCACTGTCAGCAGGCGGC
>NZ_JAHPJF010000063.1:0-661 GCF_020515815.1 Pseudomonas sp. AF03-9
ACCGCCTGCTGATAGTGAAAAGATAACCGTGACGGTGAAACTGCCCAAGGAACTTAAAACCGAAACTATGTGGGTCATGTATCGCTCGGCCATTTGTAAACGCATCAGCTCGGGCGCCAGCGGCCAGCGTATAGAGCAGGATGGTCATCACTCAATTTACAAAGAATTTGAGCGCCAAGGCCAGAGTGACCTTTACCAAGTGGAACTGCCAAAGGATGGGGGCGGTGCGTGTCGCTGGCATCTGGCGAATGTGACATTCGGCGTGGAGTTTGTCGATCCAACGCGTTATGGCGAGGGCGTTACTTATGGCGCAGGGGGGGGCGTGATCGCGATGTTTGACTATAACAACTCTCCACGGGGCGGCGCGGATTTCAAAGTGGATGGAGATCTGACGATTAGACGAGATTATTACCCTTGGGTGCATGAAAGCTTTTTAAACGGGAACCGTAAGACCGTAAATTTGGCGGGTGAGGGTCATATATATCTGAGTTATCGGGCGTTGCAGGCTCGGCAAGTATACTTCGAGCCAACTGTTCACTCTGGCTTCGTGGTGAGTTCAGAAGGAGTAAAGGAAAAGAGAGAAGGGAACTTTATTAAGTTCAACTACCCCGACGGCAGTGTCGTAGCTGATGGTCGTACGAAGCCCGACTTCTTAAAACTC
>NZ_JAHPJF010000009.1:0-127318 GCF_020515815.1 Pseudomonas sp. AF03-9
CGGTCCGCCGCGGTGTTTCAGGAAAACCGAGGCGCCTGGATTTGGGGCGGCTTCGCCACCCAGCGCGGGGCAAGCCCGCTCACTACAACAGCCCTCCGACATTTTCAGGTGCGCCCGACCCAAGACGGTGCGCTGATTTTCCAATGCCCAATTTCGGGCATCTCCTACACTCAGAAGTATTCCTTCGTACCTTTTAAAACGACTATTCGGAACTATGGTTCAGAAATTGCTACGGGTGTTGGGTCTGACACCGTTCAGTAACAGTCCTAAACGCGCCACAAGCGCTTATCTTGGTTTCAAGGGATTACATAATGAAAAAAGCATTGCTGACCCTTTCTGCACTGGCTCTGTGCATGGCCGCAGGTTCCGCCTTGGCCAAGGAATACAAGGAATTGCGTTTTGGTGTCGATCCGTCCTACGCGCCGTTCGAATCCAAAGCCGCCGACGGCAGCCTAGTGGGCTTCGACATCGACCTGGGCAATGCGATCTGCGCGGAGCTGAAGGTCAAGTGCAAGTGGGTCGAAAGTGATTTTGACGGCATGATTCCGGGCCTCAACGCCAACAAATTCGACGGTGTGATTTCGTCGATGACCGTGACCACCGCCCGTGAAAAGGCGATCGACTTCTCCAGCGAGCTGTTCTCCGGCCCGACATCCCTGGTGTTCAAGAAAGGCGCCGGCTTCTCCACCCCGGAGTCGCTCAAGGGCAAATCCGTGGGCTATGAGCAAGGCACCATCCAGGAGGCCTACGCCAAGGCCGTGCTGGACAAGGCCGGTGTGACCACCAAGGCCTACGCCAACCAGGACCAGGTGTACGCGGACCTGACCTCCGGCCGCCTCGACGCCTCGGTGCAGGACATGCTGCAAGCCGAACTGGGCTTCCTGAAGTCGCCGGCCGGTGCCGGTTATGAAGTCAGCGCGGCCATCGATGACCCACTGCTGCCGTCCAAAACTGCGATCGGTATCAAAAAAGGTAACAAAGACCTCAAGGCCTTGCTCGATAAAGGTATCAAAGCGTTACACGATGATGGCACCTACGCCACCATCCAGAAGAAACACTTCGGCGACCTGAACCTGTACAGCGGTAAATAACACCCTGGCGCCCACCCCTTTGCGGTGGGCGCTTTTTTATCGCCATAGGTCCTGAAGTCATGTTTGAAGATCTTTTACAAACCCTGGGGCTGGGTGCCTTCAGCTTGAAGGGGTTCGGCCCGCTGTTGCTGCAAGGCACATGGATGACCGTGAAGTTGTCGGTCGCTTCCCTGGCCGTCAGCGTCCTGCTTGGCCTGCTCGGCGCCAGCGCGAAGCTGTCCAGCCTGCGCCTGCTGCGTATCCCCGCCCAGCTCTACACCACCTTGATCCGCGGCGTACCCGACCTGGTGCTGATGCTGCTGATTTTCTACAGCCTGCAAATCTGGCTGACCGGTTTTACCGACTTTATGGAATGGGACTACATCGAGATCGACCCATTCAGCGCCGGGGTCATCACCCTGGGCTTTATCTACGGTGCTTACTTCACCGAAACCTTTCGCGGCGCGATCCTCGCCGTGCCCCGCGGCCAGCTGGAGGCGGCGACGGCCTACGGGCTAAAGCGCGGGCAGCGGTTCCGCTATGTCACCTTTCCGCAGATGATGCGCTTTGCCCTGCCGGGCATCGGCAACAACTGGATGGTGATGCTCAAGGCCACCGCGCTGGTGTCGATCATCGGCCTGGCAGACCTGGTCAAGGCGGCCCAGGATGCGGGCAAGAGCACCTATCAACTGTTCTATTTCCTGGTGGTCGCCGCGCTGATCTACCTGTTGATTACCAGCGCCTCCAACTTCGTGTTGCGCAGGCTTGAGCGGCGCTACTCCGCCGGGGCCCGGGAGGCCGTGCGATGATCGAACTCCTGCAGCAATACTGGCGGCCGTTCCTGTACAGCGACGGCCAGCACATCACCGGCCTGGCAATGACCATGTGGTTGCTCAGCGCCTCGCTGGTGATTGGTTTCCTCGTGTCGATCCCGCTGTCCATCGCACGCGTCTCGCGCAAGCGCCTGGTGCGCTGGCCGGTGCAGTTCTACACCTACCTGTTTCGTGGCACGCCGCTCTATATTCAGTTGCTGATCTGCTACACCGGCATCTACAGCATCGCGGCAGTGCGCGAACAACCGTTGCTGGATGCGTTCTTTCGCGATGCGATGAACTGCACCATCCTCGCCTTCGCCCTCAACACCTGTGCCTACACCACCGAGATCTTTGCCGGGGCGATCCGCAGCATGGCCCACGGCGAAGTCGAAGCGGCCAAGGCCTACGGTCTGAGCGGTTGGAAGCTGTATGCCTACGTGATCATGCCCTCGGCCCTACGCCGTTCGCTGCCGTACTACAGCAACGAAGTGATCCTGATGCTGCATTCGACCACGGTGGCATTTACCGCGACGGTGCCGGACATTCTCAAGGTGGCCCGGGACGCCAATTCGGCTACCTACATGACCTTTCAATCATTCGGCATCGCTGCGCTGATCTACCTGACCGTGACCTTCGCCCTGGTTGGTCTGTTTCGCCTGGCAGAGCGCCGCTGGCTGGCCTTTCTCGGGCCGAGCCACTAAGGAGTCGCAATGCGTCATCAGATTCATCAACTGATTGCGCCGGTGCCAGGTACGGCGCGGCAGATTCACAGTTTCCACTTCGGGCCCGCAGAGGCCGAGGGCAAAATCTATATCCAGGCGTCGCTGCATGCCGACGAACTGCCGGGCATGCTGGTGGCCTGGCACCTGAAGGTGCGCCTGGCCGAGTTGGCCGCGGCCGGGCGTCTGCGCAGTGAGATTGTGCTGGTGCCGGTGGCCAATCCGGTGGGCCTGGAACAGGTGCTGATGGATATTCCATTGGGCCGCTATGAGCTGGAGAGCGGGCAGAACTTCAATCGCCTGTTCGTCGACCTCAGTGAAGCCGTCGGTACTCAGGTCGAGGCGTTGCTCAGCGACGACCCGCAGCACAACGTGCGGGTGATCCGTGCTGCCCTGTGCGACGCGTTGGCGGCGCAGGCTGCTGCGACCCAGTTGCAATCCCAACGCCTGGCATTGCAGCGCCTGGCTTGCGATGCCGACATAGTGCTGGACCTGCATTGCGACTTCGAAGCCGTGGCGCACCTGTACACCACGCCCGAAGCGTGGCCGCAAGTGGAGCCGTTGGCGCGCTATATCGGCTCGGAGGCCAACTTGCTCGCCACCGACTCCGGTGGGCAATCCTTCGATGAATGTTTCACCCTGGTCTGGTGGCAGTTGCAGCAACGCTTCGGCGAGCGATTCCCGATACCCATGGGCAGCTTTTCGGTGACCGTCGAACTGCGCGGCCAGGGCGATGTGAACCACGGCCTGGCCAGCCTCGACTGCCAGGCGATCATCGACTACCTGATCCACTTCGGCGCCATTGCCGGCGATGTCGCCCCGCTGCCCGACCTGCCCTACCCGGCCACGCCGCTGGCCGGTGTCGAGCCGGTGGCTACGCCGGTTGGCGGCCTGCTGGTGTTCAGCGCCCTGCCCGGCGAATACCTGGAGGCCGGGCAACTGATCGCCGAAATCATCGACCCTATTACCGACCGCGTAACGCCCGTGCACTGCCAGAAGGCCGGCCTGCTTTACGCCCGTTCGCTACGCCGCATGGCCACTGCCGGGATGGTCATCGGCCATGTCGCAGGCACCGAGGCCTACCGCAGCGGCTATCTACTTTCGCCTTGAGGATGCACGCCCCATGTACAAATTGACCGTTGAAGGCCTGCATAAAAGCTATGGCGACAATGAGGTGCTCAAAGGTGTTTCGCTCAAGGCCAAGACCGGTGACGTGATCAGCCTGATCGGCGCCAGCGGCTCGGGTAAGAGTACCTTTCTGCGCTGCATCAACTTCCTGGAGACCCCCAACGACGGCGCCATGACCCTGGATGGCAAGCCCATCCGCATGGTCAGCGACCGCCACGGCATGCGCGTGGCCGACGACGCCGAGTTGCAGCGCCTGCGCACGCGCCTGGCGATGGTGTTCCAGCACTTCAACCTGTGGAGCCACATGAGCGTGCTGGAAAACATCACCATGGCCCCGCGCCGGGTGCTGGGCTGCAGCAAGAAGGACGCCGAGGAGCGCGCCCGTCGTTATCTGGACAAGGTCGGCCTGCCGGCACGGGTGGCCGATCAATACCCGGCGTTTCTCTCCGGCGGCCAGCAGCAACGGGTCGCCATCGCCCGCGCCCTGGCGATGGAACCTGAGGTGATGCTGTTCGACGAACCCACTTCGGCCCTCGACCCGGAGCTGGTGGGCGAAGTGTTGAAAGTGATCCAGGGCCTGGCCGAGGAAGGCCGCACCATGATCATGGTGACCCACGAGATGAGCTTTGCACGCAAGGTGTCGAGCCAGGTGCTGTTCCTGCACAAGGGCCTGGTGGAAGAGCAAGGCGCGCCGGCGGATGTGCTGGGCAATCCGCAGAGCGAGCGCTTGCAGCAGTTCTTGAGTGGCAACTTGAAGTAAACCTTTGCGCGCCCTGGAAGGTCTGTGCAATAGACCTTCCAGAGTGTCAGCGCGCCCATGGCAAAACCTACCGACTACGCCAAGCATTGGTTTGCCGCCAAGGGTTGGAAGCCGTTCGCTTTTCAAAAAGATGTGTGGGCGGCGGTCAGGAGCGGCCAGTCGGGGCTGCTGCACGCCAGCACTGGCGCCGGTAAGACCTACGCCCTGTGGTTTGCTGCCCTCAACCGCTTTGCCATCTCGCGCCCGCCCGCGACCGGCAAGCGTAAACCCCTTGCCGAACCGCTGAGCGTGCTGTGGATCACGCCGATGCGCGCCCTGGCCGCCGACACAGCCCGTGCCCTCGAAGCGCCGCTGGAGTCACTACAGATTCCGTGGAGCGTCGGCCTGCGCACCGGCGACACCAGCAGCAGCGAACGCGCACGCCAGACCCGGCGCCCGCCCACCGCACTGGTCACCACCCCGGAAAGCCTGACCCTGATGCTCGCCCGTGCCGACAGCGAAACGAGCCTGGCGCACCTGCGCATGGTCATAGTGGATGAATGGCATGAATTGATCGGCAACAAGCGCGGCGTCCAGTTGCAACTGGCGCTGGCACGGCTGCGACGCTGGCATCCCGAACTGATGGTGTGGGGGATTTCCGCCACGCTGGGCAATCAATCCCACGCCTTGGAAGTGTTGGTCCCACAGGGCGGCGGGATCAATGTGCAGGGGCAAACAGCCAAGCAGCTGAAGGTCGACACCTTGCTGCCAGCGCACGCCGAACGCTTTCCCTGGGCCGGGCATATCGGCCTGAAGATGTTGCCCCAGGTGCTGGCGGAAATAGACGCCAGCAGCAGTTGCCTGGTGTTTACCAATACGCGGGCGCAGTCGGAAATCTGGTTCCAGGCATTGCTGGATGCGCGTCCCGATTGGGCCGGGGTGATTGCACTGCACCATGGTTCACTGTCGCGGGAAACCCGAGACTGGGTAGAGCGGGCGTTGAAAGACGGCCAGCTCAAGGCGGTGGTCTGCACCTCCAGCCTGGACCTGGGGGTGGATTTTTTGCCGGTAGAGCGTGTGCTGCAGATTGGCTCGGCCAAAGGCGTCGCACGCCTGATGCAGCGCGCAGGGCGCTCGGGGCATGCGCCGGGTCGGCCGTCGCGAGTGACGCTGGTGCCGACCCACAGCCTGGAACTGGTGGAAGCGGCGGCGGCCCAGGATGCAATTGCCCAGCGGCGTATTGAAGCGCGGGAGTCGCCCTACAAGCCATTGGACGTGCTCGTACAACATTTGGTGAGCATGGCGTTGGGCGGCGGCTTCACGCCGGATGCGCTGCTGGAAGAGGTACGCGGCACCTGGGCTTATCGCGACCTCGGTAAAGAGGATTGGGGCTGGGCGCTGGGATTTGTGCGGCATGGCGGTCTGTCCCTGACCGCCTATCCCGATTACCGCCGGGTGGAACCCGATGAACAGGGCATCTGGCGTGTCCCTGATGCACGACTGGCGCGGCGTCACCGCATGAGTGTGGGCACAATCGTCAGCGACGCCAGCATCCAACTGAAATTCTGGAGCAAAGGCGGCGGGGGCAAGAACCTGGGCAGTGTCGAGGAAGGTTTTATTGCGCGGCTCAAGCCAGGTGATGGCTTCCTGTTTGCCGGACGCTTGCTCGAGCTGGTCCGCGTGGAAAACATGACCGCCTATGTACGCCGCAGCAGCGCGAAAAAAGCCGCCGTACCGCGCTGGAACGGCGGGCGCATGCCACTCTCCAACGAGCTGGCACAGGCCGTGGTGGCACGCTTTGACGCGGCGGCCCAGGGGCACTTTGACGGCCCTGAAATGCGCGCGGTGCAACCTTTGCTACAGACGCAGTTGCACTGGTCCGGCCTGCCGACGTGCACATGCTTACTGGCCGAAGCACTCAAATCCCGCGAGGGCTGGCACCTGTTCCTCTACCCGTTCGGCGGGCGCCAGGTGCACCAGGGGTTGGCCGGTTTGCTGGCGTGGCGGGTCAGCCAGGGGCAACCCGTGACCTTCTCGATTGCGGTGAACGACTACGGGTTGGAGCTACTGAGTGCTACCGAGGTGGATTGGCCTGCATTGTTGAACAGCGCATTGCTGAGCCCCGAGAACCTGCGCCACGACGTGGCCGCCAGCCTGAATGCCGGTGAGTTGGCCTTGCGCCGCTTTCGTGAGATCGCGCGCATCGCCGGGCTGGTGTTTGCCGGTTACCCCGGCGCACCGAAAAGCACGCGGCAGGTGCAGGCGTCCAGCGGGCTGTTCTTCGAGGTGTTCAAGCAATATGACCCACAGAACCTGTTGCTGACCCAGGCGGGGGAAGAAGTCCTGCGTGACGAGCTGGATATGCGGCGGCTGGAAGAGACCTTGTGCCATCTGTCGACACTGAAGCTGGATTTGCACTTGATCGAACGCCCGACGCCACTGGCGTTCCCATTGCTGGTGGAGCGAATGCGCGAAAGCATGAGCTCGGAAAAGCTCTCGGCGCGCATCGCACGGATGGTCAAGGACCTGGAAAAGGTCGCGGATAACAGGAAGCGTTGATGGTTTGCAAGGTGCTGCTGGAAGGTGAATGGCTATGGTTGCTGGCGGACAAGGCGGTTTACTGGCCCGCGCGGCGGTGCCTGTTGATTGCCGATGCACATTTTGGCAAAGCCTCGGCCTATCGCAGCCTGGGGCAGCCAGTGCCCCAGGGGACGACAACAGCCAATCTGGCACGCCTGGATCGACTGTTGTCGGCGTATGCCTGTGAGCAGTTGATCTTTCTTGGCGACTTCTTGCACGGCCCTGGGTCACAGGCCAGTGGCACCCTGAACGCAATGAGGGCCTGGCGTGAGCGCAATGCTGCCCTGGAGATGACCTTGATTCGTGGCAATCACGATAAACGCGCAGGCGACCCACCCGCCGACTTGAGGATCGACGTGGTGACTGAGCCACTGCTGATGGGGCCTTTCGCCTTGCAACACGAACCGCACGCCCACCCCGTTCACCACGTGCTGGCAGGGCATGTGCATCCGGTGTATCGGCTGCGTGGCAAAGGGCGCCAGAGCCTGCGGCTGCCCTGCTTCCAGATCGGGGGGCGGATCAGTCTGTTGCCAGCGTTCGGCGCATTCACCGGGGGGCATGGGGTGGAGCAGGACAATGATCGCCGAATCTATGTGATTGGCGATCATGAAGTCTGGCCACTGGGCTAGATGTCAGACAACGGGAGCGGGAGGCGGCTCGTCCGGCAGGGTTGGAACACCGTTTTCATCGGGCTGCTCGGGTTGACCTGGGGCGGGGTCAGGATCCGGCTGCCCCGGCACTCCCCCATCGAAGGCTGGATTTGCCATCAGGGACCAGGCCATGACACCAATCTGGTTAGGTTCAAGCCGGGCAAGTTCGGCGCTGATTCGCGGGTCGATCTTCATAAGGTACTCCTCAAGCGTGGCCCGGCGCGTTGTGCACGCGCCGAGGCAGTACACCCAATAGAGTGCCTACCCGCTGACAAATTCCCTTTACGTGTAAGACCTTTCGATCAAGCGCGTGGGAGGGTAACGCCGCGCTGGCCCTGGTACTTGCCTGCACGGTCTTTATAGGACACTTCACAAGCCTCGTCGGACTGCAGGAACAGCATCTGTGCCACACCTTCGTTGGCATAGATCTTCGCCGGCAACGTGGTGGTGTTGGAGAACTCCAGGGTCACGTGACCTTCCCACTCGGGCTCAAGCGGCGTCACGTTGACGATGATGCCGCAGCGCGCGTAGGTGCTCTTGCCCAGGCAGATGGTCAGCACGTCGCGGGGGATGCGGAAGAACTCCACGGTGCGCGCCAGGGCGAAGGAGTTTGGCGGAATGATGCACACGTCGCTCTTGACGTCGACGAAGCTCTTTTCGTCAAAGTTCTTCGGATCGACAATCGCCGAGTTGATGTTGGTGAACACCTTGAACTCATCGGCGCAGCGCACATCGTAGCCGTAGCTGGAAACACCGTAGGAAATCACCGGGGCATCGCCTTGACCACGGATCTGGCGCTCGACGAACGGTTCGATCATGCCGTGCTCTTGCGCCATGCGGCGAATCCACTTGTCCGATTTGATGCTCATGGCGGGTGTCCTGAATAGCGAGGTGGAAAAATTCTGTTGGGCATCTTACCGGGGCCGGCGTTGGGGTTCAAAGGGCGCCGGACTTTTCTTGACGATAGGCCTGCCTGCCGGAGGCCGCAGCCAGCAGGGCCGGGACCCGGCTCAGGGTGACCGATGGCAGTAAATACCACCGCCAGTCACGAAATTAGAGAAACCTTCGGAAATACCATTGGCACGTTCCGGAAAAAGGGTTAAGGTGGCGCCACTGTGCTGCTTGTGTCACTGAGAATCTCTACACGATATGTTGAATTTCGATCCAACCATCTCCAAGAATTTTTCCTGCTCTTTGCACTCAGTCTCGGCCAGGGCTTTTCCTGAGTCGCAGTTAACTTTGTCCAAGGAGATACACCATGTCTAATCGCCAAACTGGTACCGTTAAGTGGTTCAACGATGAAAAAGGCTTCGGCTTCATCACTCCACAATCCGGTGACGACCTGTTCGTTCACTTCAAAGCTATCCAATCCGACGGCTTCAAAAGCCTGAAAGAAGGCCAACAGGTTTCTTTCATCGCTACCCGCGGTCAGAAAGGCATGCAAGCTGAAGAAGTTCAAGTTATCTAACTTGTACTGACTTAGTCAAAAAGACCCCGCCCTTAAAAGCGGGGTTTTTTTATGCCTGGGATTTGGCATTGTCGCCGATGTAATGGCCAGGCAAAAAAATGTGGGAGCCAAACCTATGTGGGAGCTGGCTTGCCTGCGATAGCATCACCTTGGTGTCACTGACAAACCGAGGTACTGCTATCGCAGGCAAGCCAGCTCCCACACAAGCCTGGCTCCCACACTTTCAACGTGCGCCGTTATTGGAACAACGACTCACTCGACAAGCCATTCTTCTCCAGGATCTCACGCAAGCGCTTGAGGCCCTCCACCTGGATCTGCCGCACCCGCTCACGGGTCAAGCCGATTTCCAGGCCGACATCCTCCAGGGTACTGCTCTCATGGCCGCGCAGGCCGAAGCGGCGAATCACCACCTCACGCTGCTTGTCCGTAAGCTCGGATAACCACTGGTCAATGCTTTGCGACAGATCATCGTCCTGCAACAGCTCGCAAGGATCTGTGGGACGATCATCGGTCAAGGTATCCAGCAGGGTTTTATCCGAATCCGGACCCAGCGAGACGTCGACCGAAGACACGCGCTCGTTCAAGCCGAGCATGCGCTTGACCTCACCCACCGGCTTCTCCAGCAGGTTGGCGATCTCTTCAGGCGACGGTTCGTGATCGAGTTTTTGCGTAAGCTCACGTGCCGCCCGCAGGTAGACGTTGAGCTCCTTGACCACATGGATCGGCAACCGGATCGTGCGGGTCTGATTCATGATCGCCCGTTCGATGGTCTGGCGAATCCACCAGGTAGCGTAGGTCGAAAAGCGGAAGCCCCGCTCCGGGTCAAACTTCTCCACCGCCCGGATCAAGCCGAGGTTGCCCTCCTCGATCAGGTCCAACAGGGATAGCCCACGATTGACATAGCGTCGGGCGATTTTCACCACCAGCCGCAGGTTGCTTTCAATCATGCGCTTGCGCCCAGCCGGATCACCTTTTTGCGACAAGCGCGCAAAATGGACTTCTTCTTCGGGAGTGAGCAGAGGGGAAAAGCCGATTTCATTGAGGTACAACTGGGTCGCGTCGAGCGCCCGGGTGTAGTCAATGTACTTGTGTTGCTTTAACGCAGTGGAGTTCTTGGATTTGGTGCGAACTGAAGGTGTTGCAGGTCCCTCATTCGACATCGAATCCTCAGCGATACCGGTCTCCATAAGGAGGACCTCATCGTCGATGTCAAACTCCGGCGCTTCTTTACTGAGAGCCATTGTTATAGTCCTTTGGTGAGTTCGACCTCAAGCTCAAGCATCGCCTTTATCCTTGGCAACGCTGGAGCCTGTTCCTTCTACGTGAGGGAACAGGCTGGCAACACATCAACGACGGGGTAGGAATTGCAGTGGATCTACAGGCTTCCCTTGGCGGCGAATCTCAAAGTGCAGTTTCACCCGGTCTGTACCAGTTGACCCCATTTCGGCAATTGTTTGTCCGACTTTGACTTGCTGCCCCTCCCGAACCAACAGCCTGCGGTTGTGACCGTAAGCACTGACGTAGGTATCGCTGTGTTTGATGATGACCAGCTCGCCGTAGCCCCGTAAACCACTCCCGGCGTACACCACTGTCCCATCAGACGCAGCTAAAACAGGCTGTCCCAAATCCCCGGCAATATCAATGCCTTTATTCAAACTGCCGTTTGAAGAGAATTTTCCAATAAGCACTCCGTTTGAGGGCCATCCCCAACCGGTCGGTGCAGGCCCTGCCGGAGGCAGCGGCGCAGAGGTCGGCTTGCTCGCAACCGCAGGCGCAGCGCTGCCTGCAGGCCGGGTGATGATCGTGGTTTTGCTCGAAGACGACGGCGACGAAGTGCTGTTTGTGACAACCGCAGCAGGCGTTGAGCCGGTGCGCCCGTCAAAGCGAATCGTCTGACCCGGATGTATCGTGTAGGGCACCGGAATATTGTTACGTGCTGCAAGCGCCTTGTAATCCCAGCCATAACGGAAGGCGATCGAGAACATCGTGTCGCCCTTGCGTACCACATATTGCCCGGTGGTCACCGTCGGCTTTTGCGGAGCCGCGCTATTGCGGTCGACCACCCGTGCGCCGCTGCTTGGCGAGCTGGAGCACGCCACCAGGGAGGAACTCAAGACAAGGCCAAGCACCAGTCGCTGAAAGCTTGTTTTACTCATACGCTGCGCAAGACCTGTGAGACTCACCCGCCGCTCCCTTTGTGGTGGCTGAACATGAACGCCTGTATCAGGCTTGAAATATGACGCAAGTATAACTGGGCATTGGCTTTTTTCCGGCACACGACTGAAACGAAACATTCATCATGTTTAACCCGGATGGCCAATCATGTTGACTCAACAGGCCCCGGCGTAAGACACATCCCGGCCAACAGAATTCACTGCCGGTAGACAAATGATCAGGCCAGCGGACCATTGAGCAACGGGACGAAGCGTACGGCGCCCAGCACATGCCGTGAAAACCCTTCGTCCTCACGGATAATGAGCATCAATTGTTGCACTTCGCCGGAGCCCACCGGGATGACCAACCGCCCACCAGGGGCCAATTGATCAAGCAAGGCTTGCGGCACATCGGTGGCCACGGCGGTGACGATGATGCCGTTGTAAGGCGCCAACGCCGGCCAGCCTTCCCAGCCGTCGCCCCAGCGGAACACCACGTTGCGCAGGTTCAACTCTGCCAGGCGCTCCTTGGCGCGGTCCTGCAGGACCTTGATGCGCTCCACCGAAAACACCCGTTCCACCAACTGCGACAGCACCGCGGTCTGGTAGCCCGAGCCGGTGCCGATCTCCAGCACCTTGTCCAACGGCCCGGCCGCCAGCAGCAGCTCGCTCATGCGCGCGACCATGTACGGCTGGGAGATGGTCTGGTTGTGGCCGATGGGCAGCGCGGTGTCTTCATAGGCACGGTGCGCCAGGGCTTCATCGACAAACAGATGCCGTGGTGTACGGCGGATCACTTCCAGCACCTGGGCGTTGGACAAGCCCTCCTCGTACAGGCGCTGGATCAAACGCTCACGGGTGCGTTGGGAGGTCATCCCGATGCCGCGGCGCAGTAGGTCGTCTTGTTCACGGCCCATCAGTTCAGCGCCTCCAGCCAGCCATCGAGACTACTGAAGGCATCACTGAAGGTGCGATCAAGTTGCAACGGGGTAATCGATACATAACCTTGCATCACCGCGTGAAAGTCCGTGCCCGGGCCGCCATCTTCGGCATCGCCGGCGGCGGCGATCCAATAACCTTCCTTGCCGCGCGGATCGACCACCTTCAACGGCGCCGCCGCACGGGCACGATGGCCCAGGCGCGTCAGCTGGATGCCGCGGATATGGTCGAGGGGCAAATTGGGGATATTGACGTTGAGCACCGTTCGCGGCGGCAGGTCCAGGGAACCATGGGCCTCCACCAGCTTGCGCGCGAAATAGGCGGCAGTAGGCAGGTTGTCCAATTGGCGCGAAGCTAACGAGAAGGCAAACGAGGTCCGCCCCAGGAAGCGCCCTTCAAGGGCCGCCGCCACCGTGCCGGAATACAGCACGTCGTCACCCAGGTTGGCGCCGAGGTTGATGCCCGACACCACCAGGTCCGGCTCGTGCTCCAAGAGGCTGTTGATCGCCAGGTGGACACAGTCGGTGGGGGTGCCGTTCACGCTGATAAAGCCGTTGGCCAGAACCTGCGGGTGCAGCGGACGGTCGAGCGTCAGCGAACTGCTGGCGCCGCTCTTGTCCTGGTCGGGGGCAACCACCATGCACTCGGCATAATCTTCCAGCGCAGCATAGAGCGCGGCAAGACCGGGTGCGGTGGCACCGTCATCGTTTGATATCAGAATACGCATGGGCTGTCCGTCTGCCCCACCGGCACCAGATCAACAAGCTCGCGCACCAAGACAGTGGCGAAGCATCCGGCCGGCAGGACGAATTCCAATTGCAGAATGTCAGGACCGGGATAATGCCACGTCAACCCGCCAATGGGCAGTCGCAGAATGCGACGCTCCTGGCTCATGCCGGCATTCACCAGCCAATCGCGCAGGTCGGCTTCGCCGGCGGCAATGGCCTGTTCCAGCGCATGGGTTGCGCCTGAGGCGGGCGAGTCGCCCTCGCCCCACTGCGGCCCGGTGGGGTGCAGGTCCAGAATTGCCAGGCGCGGGTCGCTGCATTCAGCTTCGCCCGCCGGGAAAAAGCTGCGGCTGTCGGTAAACGCCAACAGGTCGCCGACTTGGGCGCGCTGCCAGGAGCCGTCGGCAACACGCGCCGCCAGCACCTTGTTGAACAGGAAACTGCGGGCGGTGGACAACAGCCGCGAACGCACATTGCGCTGCTCCGGCAGGGCCTTGCGCGCAGCCCACTCGCGGGCGTCGACGACATTGCCGCCGTTGTGGCCAAAGCGCTGAGCGCCAAAATAATTGGGAATGCCGTGCTGGGCGATCAATTGCAAGCGCGCATCGATGGCGGCGGTGTCGCCAGCCAACTGGGTCAGGCGCAAGGTGAAGCCATTGGCCGAATGCGCACCGCGCTGCAGTTTGCGCTTGTGCCGTGCAGTCTTGAGGATCTTGAGGGTGTCGTTTTCTGCCGCGCTCATGTCCGGGTCGGCCTTGCCTGGCAGCTGCACGCTGAACCATTGGCGGGTCAGCGCCTGGCGATCCTTGAGCCCGGCATAACTGACGGTGCGCAACGGCACACCGGCGGCCTTGGCGATACGCCGCGCCGCTTCCTCAGTGTTCAGGCCGCGCTTTTCCACCCACAACCACAGGTGTTCGCCCTCGCCGGTCAGCGGGATGTCGAGTACCTCATCGACTTGAAAATCTTCCGCCGTCGCCTTCAGTACCGCGCTGCCCAAGGCCTCGCCATAGGCCCGTGGGCCCAACAGTTGCAGGTCGTTCATGCGCGCAGCAACAAGGCGACGGAGTGCACGGCGATGCCCTCTTCACGACCGGTAAACCCGAGCTTTTCGGTGGTGGTGGCTTTCACGTTCACTTGATCCAATTCTATTTGCAGATCCGCGGCGATCAGCGCGCGCATCGATTCGATATGGGGGGCCATTTTCGGCGCCTGGGCCACGATGGTGTTGTCGACGTTGGCGACCTTCCAGCCCTTGGCGTGGATCAGGCCGACCACATGCCGCAGCAGCACGCGACTGTCCGCACCCTTGAAGGTCGGGTCGGTGTCTGGAAAGTGTTTGCCGATGTCACCCAATGCCGCCGCGCCGAGCAAGGCATCGCTCAAGGCATGCAGCACGACATCGCCGTCGGAATGAGCCAGCAACCCGTGGTGATGCGCAATGCGCACGCCGCCCAGGGTGATGAAATCGCCTTCAGCGAAACGGTGCACATCGTAGCCGTGGCCAATACGCATAAAAAAACGCCCCGATTTAATTCAGGGCGTGATTCTACCTACTTTTGCCTCACATTAACCGAGCAAAGCACGGCCATGATGTCGCAAATGCTCTTCGATGAAGCTGGCGATAAAGAAGTAGCTGTGATCGTAGCCAGGCTGCAGGCGCAGTTCGAGCGGATGGTTGGCCGCTTTCGCAGCTTGCTGCAAGGCTTCGGGCTTGAGCTGCACCGCGAGGAAGTCGTCGCGATCCCCCTGATCCACCAGCAACGGCAGCTTTTCCGAGGCTTCGCCGAGCAACACGCAGGCATCCCATTCGCGCCATTTGGAACGTTCTTCGCCGAGGTAGCGGGAGAAGGCTTTCTGGCCCCACGGGCAATCCATCGGGTTGTTGATCGGCGAAAACGCCGACACCGACAGGTAACGCCCAGGGTTGCGCAAAGCACACACCAGCGCACCGTGGCCGCCCATGGAGTGGCCGCTGATACCGCGTTTATCCGAAGCCGGGAAATGCGCTTCGACCAAAGCCGGCAACTCCTGCACCACGTAGTCATGCATCCGATAGTGCTTGGCCCAGGGTTCATGGGTAGCGTTCAGGTAAAAGCCCGCACCGAGGCCGAAATCCCACGCGTTATCCGGATCACCCGGCACACCAGGGCCGCGTGGACTGGTGTCCGGCGCGACGATGATCAGCCCCAGCTCGGCGGCCATGCGCTGGGCGCCGGCCTTCTGCATGAAGTTCTCATCGGTGCAGGTCAAGCCGGACAGCCAGTACAGCACAGGCAACTTGCCGCCCTGCTCCGCTTGCGGCGGCAGGTAGACGGCGAAGGTCATGTCGCAACCGAGCACATCGGAATGATGCTTGTAGCGTTTATGCCAGCCGCCGAAGCTCTTCTGGCACGACAGGTTTTCCAGACTCATGGCCGACCTCAGAAGTGGATGACGGTGCGGATGCTCTTGCCTTCATGCATCAGGTCAAACGCTTTGTTGATGTCTTCCAGACCCATGGTGTGGGTGATGAAGGTGTCCAACGGGATCTCGCCGGTCTGGGCCATTTCCACGTAGCTTGGCAACTCGGTCCGACCGCGCACGCCGCCGAATGCCGAACCGCGCCAGACGCGACCGGTCACCAACTGGAATGGACGGGTGGAAATTTCCTGGCCGGCGCCGGCAACACCAATGATCACCGACTCGCCCCAGCCTTTGTGGCAGCACTCAAGGGCGGCGCGCATCAGTTGCACGTTGCCGATGCATTCGAAGGAAAAGTCCACACCGCCGTCGGTCAAATCGACAATCACGTCCTGAATCGGGCGGTCGTAGTCTTTCGGGTTGATGCAGTCGGTAGCCCCCAGTTGCTTGGCGATCTCGAACTTGGCCGGGTTGATGTCGATGGCGATGATGCGCCCGGCCTTGGCCTTGACCGCACCGATCACCGCCGACAGGCCGATACCGCCGAGGCCGAAGATGGCCACGGTATCGCCCGGCTTGACCTTGGCGGTGTTGATGACCGCGCCGATGCCGGTGGTGACGCCGCAACCCAGCAGGCAGACTTTCTCCAGCGGGGCTTCTTTGGGAATCTTGGCCACGGAAATTTCCGGCAGCACGGTGTACTCGGAGAAGGTCGAGGTGCCCATGTAGTGGAAAATCGGCTGGCCTTTGTAGGAGAAGCGCGTGGTGCCGTCAGGCATCAGGCCCTTGCCCTGGGTCGAGCGGATGGCTTGGCACAGGTTGGTCTTGCCCGACAGGCAGAATTTGCACTTGCCGCATTCCGGGGTGTACAGCGGGATCACGTGGTCGCCAACCGCCACCGACGTCACGCCCTCGCCAATCGCTTCAACCACCGCACCGCCTTCGTGGCCGAGGATCGACGGGAAGATGCCTTCCGGATCGGCACCGGACAGGGTGTACGCGTCGGTGTGGCAAACGCCGGACGCAACTACGCGCAACAGCACTTCACCCGCCTTGGGCATGGCGACATCCACTTCAACGATCTCAAGAGGCTTCTTGGCTTCGAAGGCTACGGCGGCGCGGGACTTGATCATCCGGGTTTCTCCATCGGGTTAAAAACTAAGGCACAGAGTGTAAAACATGGCTGACTGATGAATAATCCAGCCAAAAGCAAAACTTTATTGCTGTACAGGGATAATCATCATGTTGGAAAACCGCTGGGAAGGCATTGATGAATTCGTCGCGGTGGCCGAATGCAGCCAATTCACCGCGGCAGCCGAGCGCCTGGGCGTGTCCTCATCCCACATCAGCCGGCAGGTGGCACGCCTGGAAGAACGCTTGCAGACGCGCTTGCTCTATCGCAGTACGCGCAAGGTCACGCTGACCGAGGCCGGCCAGACCTTTCTGCAACATTGCCAACGTTTGCAGGACGGGCGCGAAGAAGCCCTGCGCGCGGTCGGCGACCTCACCAGCGAACCCAAGGGCATGTTGCGCATGACCTGCGCCGTGGCGTACGGCGAGCGATTCATCGTGCCGCTGGTGACGCGGTTCATGGCGTTGTACCCGCAGTTGCGCGTGGATATTGAGCTGAGCAACCGTCAACTGGACTTGGTGCACGAAGGCCTCGACCTCGCGATTCGCCTCGGGCGCCTGCAGGATTCGCGCATGGTCGCCAGCCGCCTGGCACCGCGACGCATGTACCTGTGCGCATCACCGTCCTACCTGGCGCGGTATGGTCGGCCACATAGTTTGTCGGAATTGACTCGGCACAACTGCCTGATTGGTAGCTCGGACATTTGGCAACTGGCCCAGGATGGGCGGGAATTTTCCCAACGTGTACAGGGAAACTGGCGTTGTAACAGTGGGCAGGCGGTGCTGGATGCAGCGTTGCAAGGCGTCGGGTTGTGCCAGTTGCCGGATTATTACGTGCTGGAACATTTGCACAGCGGTGCGTTGGTGTCGTTGCTGGAGGCGCATCAGCCGCCAAATACAGCGGTGTGGGCGTTGTATCCGCAGCAGCGGCATTTGTCGCCGAAGGTGCGCAAGTTAGTGGATTTCTTGAAGGCGGGGTTGGCTGAAAGGCCGGAGTACAGCAGCTGATTGTGGGGGTGTTTGTAATGGCCTCTTCGCGAGCAAGCCCGCTCCCACACTTGACTGCATTCACAAATCAAAATGTGGGAGCGGGCTTGCTCGCAAAGGGGTCGATGCGGTCTATCTGACTACCTACGGTTAGCCCACCGCAACCGCAACCACTCCAGATCTTCGGGCCGGGTCACCTTGATATTGTCCGAGCGCCCTTCAATCAAGCGCGGCGCCTGGCCGGACCATTCCATCGCCGAGGCTTCGTCAGTGATGACAGCATCCGCCACCAAGCTGTCGGCCAACGCACGATGCAAGGCCCCCAGGCGGAACATCTGCGGCGTATACGCCTGCCAGATCAGGCTACGGTCGACGGTCTCGACCACACGCCCGTGTTTGTCGACACGCTTGAGCGTATCGCGGGCCGGCACGGCCAGCAGGCCGCCGACCGGGTCATCCGCCAGTTCGCTTAATAACTTGTCGAGATCATCACGACTCAGGTTCGGCCGCGCAGCATCGTGCACCAGCACCCAATCGTCATCGCTGGCGCCGAGGGCATTCAGATGCAGCAGCGCATTGAGCACCGAGCCCGAACGCTCCGAACCACCGTCCGCACGCTGAATGCGCGGGTCGGCAGCACAAGCCAGGCTGGGCCAATAAGGATCATCGACAGCAAGACTGACCACCAACCCGTTGAGGCAAGGATGGTCGAGAAAACAGCCAAGGCTGTGTTCGAGAATTGTGCGCCCGCCCAGCTGCAAATATTGCTTGGGACGGTCCGCAGCCATACGAGCACCAACGCCCGCGGCAGGAATCACGGCCCAGAAGGCCGGCAAACCATTACTCATTGGGCCAACTGGTAGAGGGTTTCGCCCTCCTTGACCATACCCAACTCATGGCGAGCCCGTTCTTCAACGGTCTCCGTACCTTTTTTCAGCTCAAGCACTTCGGCGTCGAGGACGCGGTTTCGCTCCAGCAGGCGTTCGTTTTCGGCGTGCTGGTCGGCAATTTGCTGGGTCAGATCCTTTACCTGCGCAAAGCTGCCATTACCCACCCATAGGCGGTACTGCAGGCCAGCCAGCAACAGGAGCAAGATGAGGAACAACCAATTGGGACTGCGCATCGAAATCCGGGTATCCAGTGAAAAAAGACAGCCATGTAAAACTTTTGCAGCAACTGATAGCACGAAGCCTGGAAGAACCAGGCTTGTGCTCGGTAGCCATGAGATTAGCGTCGAAATTCACTTCATCGTGAAATTTGCGACGCTATCAGACGACTTTTACCATTTAACCATCAGCCGCGAAACTCGCCGCGACCGTTGTACTTGGCCTTGCCTGCCAGTTGCTCTTCGATACGCAGCAATTGGTTGTACTTGGAAACGCGGTCCGAACGGCACAGGGAGCCGGTCTTGATCTGGCCAGCCGAAGTGCCCACGGCCAGGTCGGCAATGGTCGAATCTTCGGTTTCGCCGGAGCGGTGCGAGATCACGGCGGTGTAGCCCGCAGCCTTGGCCATCTGGATGGCTTCCAGGGTTTCGGTCAGGGTGCCGATCTGGTTGAACTTGATCAGGATCGAGTTGGCGATCTTTTTATCGATGCCTTCTTTCAGGATCTTGGTGTTGGTCACGAACAGGTCGTCGCCCACCAGTTGGATCTTCTCGCCGATCTTGTCGGTGAGGATTTTCCAACCGTCCCAGTCGGACTCGTCCAGGCCGTCTTCGATCGAGATGATCGGGTAGCGCTGGGTCAGGCCCTTCAGGTATTCAGCGAAACCTTCGGAGTTGAACACCTGGCCTTCGCCGGACAGGTTGTACTTGCCATCTTCGTAGAACTCGCTGGCCGCGCAGTCCAGGGCCAGGGTCACGTCGGTGCCCAGCTTGTAGCCAGCGTTGGCCACGGCTTCGGAGATCACTTTGAGTGCATCTTCGTTGGACGCCAGGTTCGGTGCGAAACCACCTTCGTCACCCACCGCAGTGCTCAGGCCACGGGCCTTCAGCACAGCCTTGAGGTGGTGGAAAATCTCGGTGCCCATGCGCAGGCCTTCGGAGAAGGACTTGGCGCCAACCGGCTGCACCATGAATTCCTGGATGTCGACGTTGTTATCAGCGTGCTCGCCACCGTTGATGATGTTCATCATCGGTACTGGCATCGAGTAGACACCCGGGGTGCCGTTCAGGTTGGCAATGTGCGCGTACAACGGCAGGTCCTGGTCCTGTGCAGCGGCCTTGGCGGCAGCCAGGGACACGGCGAGGATGGCGTTGGCGCCCAGGCTGCCTTTGTTTTCGGTGCCGTCGAGCTTGATCATCGCGTGGTCCAGGGCTTTCTGGTCCAGCGGGTCCTTGCCCAGCAACAGGTCACGGATCGGGCCGTTGATGTTGGCAACAGCTTTCAGTACACCCTTGCCCAGGTAACGGCTCTTGTCGCCATCACGCAGTTCCAGCGCTTCGCGCGAACCGGTAGAAGCACCGGACGGCGCGCAGGCGCTGCCGATGATGCCGTTATCGAGAAGCACGTCGGCTTCGACGGTGGGGTTGCCACGGGAGTCGAGAACTTCACGACCTTTGATGTCGACGATTTTTGCCATTGTTGTAAACACTCCAAAGTTGACGAAAACGACGCAGCTGAAGGAAAACTTTTGACCGACCGCAAGGGTGGAACAACGGGGCAGGCTTGCAGGCGACAAGGCTCAGGCCCGGGGGCCTGAGCTTTTAGCGTGGGATACTTTACCGGAGAAACGCGGCTTACGCGGTCTCTACCGTCGGAAAACTCTTGACCAGTTCGTCCAACTGCTTGAGCTGGGCCAGGAACGGCTCCAGCTTGTCCAGGCGCAGGGCGCATGGGCCGTCGCATTTGGCGTTGTCCGGGTCCGGGTGGGCTTCCAGGAACAGGCCAGCCAGGGACTGGCTGATGCCGGCCTTGGCCAGGTCCAGCACCTGGGCACGGCGCCCACCGGCGGAATCGGCACGACCACCGGGCATTTGCAGCGCGTGGGTCACGTCGAAGAACACCGGGTATTCGAACTGTTTCATGATGCCGAAACCGAGCATGTCCACCACGAGGTTGTTGTAGCCGAAGCTCGAACCGCGCTCGCAGAGGATCAACTGGTCGTTACCCGCTTCCACGCACTTGTTCAGGATGTGTTTCATCTCCTGGGGCGCGAGGAACTGGGCTTTCTTGATATTGATCACAGCGCCGGTCTTGGCCATCGCCACGACCAGGTCGGTCTGGCGCGACAGGAAGGCCGGCAACTGGATGATGTCGCACACCTCGGCGACCACGGCAGCCTGTTCAGGCTCGTGGACGTCGGTGATGATCGGCACGCCGAAGGCTTGCTTGATGTCCTGGAAGATCCGCATGCCTTCTTCAAGGCCCGGGCCGCGATAGGACGTCACGGACGAACGGTTGGCCTTGTCGAAGCTGGCCTTGAATACGTAAGGGATACCGAGTTTCTCGGTGACCTTCACGTACTCTTCACAGACCTGCATCGCCATGTCGCGGCTTTCCAGCACGTTCATGCCGCCAAACAGCACCATGGGCTTGTCGTTGGCAATCTCGATGTCGCCGACGCGAATGATCTTCTGGGCCATCAGGGTTACGCCTTCTTCTGGTGTTGCGTCAGTGCCGCCTTGACGAAACCGCTGAACAACGGGTGACCGTCGCGCGGCGTCGAGGTGAACTCCGGGTGGAACTGGCAAGCGACGAACCATGGGTGATCCGGTGCTTCAACCACTTCAACCAGTGCGCCATCACCGGAGCGACCGGAGATTTTCAGGCCGGCTTCTTTGATTTGCGGCAGCAGGTTGTTGTTCACTTCGTAGCGGTGACGGTGACGCTCGACGATCACGTCCTTGCCGTAGCAATCGTGAACCAGCGAGCCCGCTTCCAACAGGCAGTCTTGCGCGCCAAGGCGCATGGTGCCGCCCAGGTCGGAGGCTTCGGTACGGGTTTCGACCGCGCCGGTGGCATCTTCCCACTCGGTGATCAGGCCCACGACCGGGTGGCCGCTCTTGCTGTCGAACTCGGTGGAGTTGGCGTCTTTCCAACCCAGCACGTTACGGGCGAACTCGATAACGGCCACTTGCATGCCCAGGCAAATCCCCAGGTACGGCACCTTGTTCTCACGAGCGTACTGCACGGCAGTGATCTTGCCTTCCACGCCACGCAGGCCGAAGCCGCCTGGAACGAGTATCGCGTCCACACCTTCGAGCAAGGCGGTGCCTTGGTTCTCGATGTCTTCGGAATCGATATAGCGCAGGTTGACCTTGGTACGGTTGCTGATGCCCGCGTGGCTCATCGCTTCGATCAGCGACTTGTAGGCGTCCAGCAGTTCCATGTACTTGCCGACCATGGCGATGGTGACTTCGTGCTCGGGGTTGAGCTTGGCGTCAACCACGGCTTCCCACTCGGACAGGTCCGCGCCGTTGCATTGCAGGCCGAAACGCTCGACCACAAAATCATCCAGGCCTTGCGAATGCAGGATGCCCGGGATCTTGTAGATGGTGTCGGCGTCTTCCAGCGCGATCACCGCACGTTCTTCAACGTTGGTGAATTGCGCGATCTTGCGACGCGAGGAAATGTCGATCGGGTGATCGGAGCGGCACACCAGCACGTCCGGCTGCAGGCCGATGGAACGCAGTTCCTTGACCGAGTGCTGGGTAGGCTTGGTTTTGGTTTCGCCAGCGGTGGCGATGTACGGCACCAGTGTCAGGTGCATCAACATCGCGCGCTTGGCGCCGACTTCGAAACGCAACTGGCGGATGGCTTCGAGGAACGGTTGGGATTCGATGTCACCCACGGTGCCACCGATCTCGACCATCGCCACGTCGGCATCGCCTGCACCCTTGATGATGCGGCGCTTGATTTCGTCGGTGATGTGCGGGATCACCTGGATGGTTGCACCCAGGTAGTCACCACGGCGCTCTTTGCGCAGCACGTGCTCGTAGACACGGCCGGTGGTGAAGTTGTTGTTCTGGGTCATGGTCGTGCGGATGAACCGCTCGTAGTGGCCCAGGTCCAGGTCGGTCTCGGCGCCGTCGTGGGTGACGAACACTTCACCGTGCTGGAACGGGCTCATGGTGCCCGGGTCAACGTTGATGTACGGGTCCAGCTTGAGCATGGTGACCTTAAGTCCCCGCGCCTCCAGGATGGCCGCCAATGAAGCCGATGCGATGCCTTTCCCCAATGAAGAAACAACACCGCCCGTGACGAATATGTAGCGCGTCATGAAAAACCCTAGAAGTCTGCGTTAAAGCGGTCCGAGCCGCCGGGGAAAGCGAAGAGAGGCCGAAGCCCCCGATCACCTGCATTAATCACAGTGCACCTTTCAAAAAAACCGCCGCGTTGTGACAGACCAGCAATGAAACACCGGTACGTTGATCGCTACACATTTTTTGGAATCGCCCAGCAAAGACTGCTTGGTAATCGGCAACTGCTGCGATTCAGGCGAATCCACAGAAGTTGTATCAAGAAGGGAGCGTAGTCTACCGGAAAGGCGCTATCAGCTCAAACCTTGATCGCAGTTCTGTGGCATCCAATGTAATTGCCAGTCGCTGGCCGAGTTGGGCCATAGCCCGGCGAGGGTTGGGATACCCAGCAATTGCTCACCCCGATACAGCAGCGGCAATCTGCCACGGACAAAGCCCGGCAAGCCGCATTCATTCAGCAGGCGCTTCACGTCACGCCGGCCACGGCCCGGCACTTCGATAACTTCGCCGCCCTGGCGATAGCGGATCACCAGTGGGCCGTCAGGGGCCGTGCCGATCAGTCTCAGGCGACCATTGCCGGGTAACTCTAGTGGGATTTGTGGATCGGGCCAGCTCACCGATGCGTCGGAAAATTCCGACCAAGCGGTAGGCAGCCACCAGATGCGCTCGCCACAACGGTGCAACTCGCCATCGGCAAGGTGCCACAGGGGCTGCGCGTCGCCCTTGGCGTCCCGCAGGGAATGCCAGCTGGCCCAATGGTCACTGTCGGGTAACCGAGTCAGCGGCGTCAGCCAATGACGCAGGGTGTTGCGTTGGCGGGCATCGGAAAGTTCGCGCAACGGCGCAAGGGCCAATGACAGCAATGGCAACCAGGGAAAGGCTGAGGGCTGGTCAGCGGCACGCAGGTCCAGTTGCGCCAATTCGTCGAGCAACCCTTGCGCCTCCCCCAGGTGCTCGGCGGCGCGCGCCAGGCTGGAGACCGCTTGCGGCCAACGCTCCGTGAGTACCGGGAACACTCGGTGGCGCAGGTAGTTGCGCGAGAACCGCGGGTCGGTGTTGGACGGATCTTCAATCCACGTGAGTTGATGTTCGCTGGCATAGGCTTGCAACTCAGCCCGCGATACCTCCAGCAACGGTCGCACCAGATGACCGCCCGCCAAGGGGCGCTGCGCAGGCATTGCCGACAATCCCCGCACGCCTGCCCCGCGCAACAGGCGAAACAGCAGGGTTTCGGCCTGATCATCACGATGCTGGCCAGTGAGCAACACCTCCCCTGCCCCGGTCACCTCGGCAAACACCTGGTAGCGCGCATCACGGGCGGCACGCTCAAGGCTGGCGCCGGGCCGGACTTGCACGCGCATGACGCGCAGGGGCACGCCCAGAGCGTCACACATCGACTGACAATGCGCTGGCCAGGCGTCGGCGACAGCTTGCAGGCCGTGGTGGACATGGATGGCGCTGAGGGGAGGAAGATGCTCAGTGTTAGCGAGCAGGTGCAGCAGGACAGTGGAGTCGAGCCCGCCGGAGAAAGCGATATGCCAGGCCGGGGCGTTGCGCCAGGCAGAGAGGGCGTGAAGGAGCTTTGCGGACAAGGAGGATTTCATGAAAAACACCGCCACTGATCTGGCATACGATAACCCAGCATACACAAAGCAAATGTGGGAGCGGGCTTGCTCACGAATGCAGAGTGTCAGTCACTGAAAAGGTTGACTGATCCACCGCTTTCGCGAGCAAGCCCGCTCCCACATTTTAGGGCTATGTCGAATTACAGACCGTAGCTCATCAAGCGCTCGTAACGACGGGCCAGCAGCGCTTCGTTATCCAGCTTCTTGAGCATCGCCAGTTGCGAGCCCAATTCTGCGCGGATGGTCGCAGCCGCGGCAGCCGGGTCACGGTGGGCGCCGCCCAGTGGCTCGGCGATCACTTTGTCCACGATCCCCAGGCCCTTGAGACGATCGGCAGTGATGCCCATGGCTTCGGCAGCGTCCGGCGCCTTTTCTGCGGTTTTCCACAGGATCGAGGCGCAACCTTCCGGCGAGATCACCGCGTAGGTCGAATATTGCAGCATGTTCAGCTGATCGCAGACACCGATGGCCAGTGCACCGCCGGAACCACCTTCACCAATCACGGTGGCGATGATCGGGGTCTTCAGGCGGGACATGACGCGCAGGTTCCAGGCAATCGCTTCGCTCTGGTTGCGCTCTTCAGCGTCGATACCCGGGTACGCACCCGGAGTGTCGATGAAGGTCAGGATCGGCATCTTGAAGCGCTCAGCCATTTCCATCAGGCGGCACGCCTTGCGGTAGCCTTCCGGGCGCGGCATGCCGAAGTTGCGACGTACTTTCTCGCGCACTTCACGGCCTTTCTGGTGACCGATCACCATCACTGGCTGGTCGTCCAGGCGAGCGATACCGCCCACGATGGCCGCGTCGTCGGAGAAGTGGCGGTCGCCATGCAGCTCGTCGAACTCGGTGAAGATGTGGTCAATGTAGTCCAGGGTGTATGGACGGCGCGGGTGGCGGGCCAGGCGCGCGATCTGCCAGCTGGTCAGCTTGCCGAAGATGTCTTCGGTCAGCGTCTTGCTCTTGTCTTGCAGGCGCGAGATTTCATCGCCGATATTCAGCGAATTGTCATTGCCGACCAGGCGCAGCTCTTCGATCTTGGCTTGCAGGTCAGCGATCGGCTGTTCGAAATCAAGAAAATTCGGGTTCATAAGCGTCCGTCTTGGGTCGACGGCCAGGGAGTGCCTGGCCAGCCGGTTGTCTATTCGCGCCCTACCTTAAGGGAGAGGCGCGTTTAGGTCGAGATTAAATATTTAGTCGAGATCAGACATATCTGACCGTCAACGGTATTGGAGGAAGACGTTGTCACGGCCGAACTGGTCACGCAAAGCTTGAATCAAGCCATCCGCAGGATCAATTCGCCAGGTCTCGCCGAACTGCAACATCGCCTTGGCATCGCTGCCGGTGTACTCCATTGTCACCGGGCACGCGCCACGATGGCGTTTGAGCAATTCGCCCAACAGGCGTAGCTGATCGCCCTTGAGCGCCTCGGTCTTGACCCTCAGGCGCAGGCTTTCGGCAAGATTGGTGCGCGCATCTTCCATGCTCATCACCCGCTTGATCCGCAGGCGCAGGCCGCCGGAAAAGTCGTCATTGCTGACCTCCCCCTCCACGACGACCATGGCATCGGTCTGCAACAACGACTGGGCCGAGTGGAAGGCATCGGCAAACAGCGACGCTTCGATCCGCCCCGAGCGGTCATCGAGGGTGATAAAGCCCATCTTGTCGCCTTTCTTATTTTTCATCACCCGCAGGGCGATGATCATGCCGGCGACGGTCTGGGTGTCTCGCGCCGGCTTCAGGTCGATGATGCGTTGACGGGCGAAACGACGGATTTCGCCCTCGTATTCGTCAATCGGATGACCAGTGAGGTAAAGGCCCAGGGTGTCTTTTTCACCCTTGAGACGTTCCTTGAGGGTCAACTCCTTGGCCTTGCGGTGGTTAGCGTACACATCCGCATCTTCTTCGACGAACAAACCGCCAAACAAGTCGGCGTGGCCGCTGTCGTGGGTGCGGGCGGTCTGTTCGGCGGCCTTGATCGCCTCTTCCATGGCGGCGAGCAACACCGCGCGGTTACGGTCGATATTGGCTTGGTAAGCTTTCGGTTCATCGTGGAAATACGGGCCGAGACGGTCGAGTGCACCGCTGCGGATCAGGCCATCAAGGGTACGTTTGTTGATGCGCTTGAGGTCGACCCGCGCGCAGAAGTCGAACAGGTCCTTGAACGGCCCGCCCTGACGCGCTTCGACAATCGCTTCCACCGGGCCTTCGCCCACACCTTTGATCGCGCCCAGGCCGTAAATGATGCGGCCTTCGTCGTTCACCGTGAACTTGAACTCCGAGGCGTTCACATCCGGCGCGTCGAGGCGCAGCTTCATGGTGCGCACTTCCTCGATCAAGGTCACGACCTTGTCGGTGTTGTGCATATCCGCCGAGAGTACCGCCGCCATGAATGGCGCCGGGTAGTGGGCCTTCAGCCAAGCGGTCTGGTACGACACCAGGCCGTAGGCGGCGGAGTGGGATTTGTTGAAACCGTAGCCGGCGAACTTTTCCACCAGGTCGAAGATGTTACCTGCAAGGTCGGCGTCGATATTGTTGGTCGCGCAACCTTCAATGAAGCCGCCGCGCTGCTTGGCCATCTCCTCGGGTTTTTTCTTACCCATGGCCCGACGCAGCATGTCCGCACCGCCAAGGGTGTAACCGGCCATGACCTGGGCGATCTGCATCACCTGTTCCTGATACAGGATGATGCCGTAGGTCGGTGCCAGTACGGGCTTGAGGCCTTCGTACTGATAGTCCGAGTGCGGGTAAGCCAGCTCGGCACGTCCGTGCTTACGGTTGATGAAGTCATCCACCATGCCCGATTGCAGCGGGCCCGGACGGAACAGCGCCACCAGTGCGATCAAGTCTTCCAGGCAGTCGGGCTTGAGCTTTTTGATCAGCTCTTTCATGCCGCGCGACTCAAGCTGGAACACCGCCGTGGTCTCGGCTTTTTGCAGCAACTGGTACGTTGGTTTGTCGTCCAGCGGGATGAAGGCAATATCCAGTGGCGCTTCGTTGACCTTGGCGCGGTCACGGTTGATGGTCTTGAGCGCCCAGTCGATGATCGTCAGGGTCCGCAGGCCGAGGAAGTCGAACTTCACCAGGCCGGCCGCCTCCACGTCGTCCTTGTCGAACTGGGTTACCAGGCCGTCACCGGCCTCGTCGCAATAGATCGGCGAAAAGTCGGTGAGCTTGGTAGGCGCAATTACCACACCACCGGCGTGTTTACCGACGTTACGCACCACACCTTCGAGCTTGCGCGCCATGTCCCAGATTTCGGCGGCCTCTTCATCGACCTTGATGAAGTCGCGCAGGATTTCTTCCTGCTCGTAAGCCTTTTCCAGGGTCATGCCGACTTCGAACGGAATCATCTTCGACAGACGATCCGCCAGGCCGTAGGACTTGCCCTGCACCCGCGCCACGTCGCGGATTACAGCCTTGGCAGCCATGGAGCCGAACGTGATGATCTGACTTACCGCATTGCGGCCATATTTCTCGGCCACGTATTCGATTACGCGGTCGCGGCCGTCCATGCAGAAGTCGACGTCGAAGTCGGGCATGGAAACCCGTTCCGGGTTGAGGAATCGCTCGAACAGCAGGTCATATTCCAGCGGGTCGAGGTCGGTGATCTTCTGTACATAGGCCACCAACGAACCGGCACCCGACCCCCGGCCGGGCCCAACGGGTACGCCATTGCTTTTGGCCCACTGGATAAAGTCCATCACGATCAGGAAGTAACCGGGGAACCCCATCTGGATGATGATATCCAGCTCGAAATTCAACCGATCCACGTAGACCTGGCGCTTGGCCTCGTAGTCCTCGGTGGTGTCCTTGGGCAGCAGAACGCTCAACCGCTCTTCCAGACCGTCGAACGAGACTTTGCGGAAATATTCGTCGATGGTCATGCCATCGGGAATCGGGAAGTTGGGCAAAAAGTGCTTGCCCAGCTTCACTTCGATATTGCAGCGCTTGGCGATCTCCACCGAGTTTTCCAGCGCTTCCGGCAGGTCGCTGAACAGCTCGGCCATCTCGTCGGCGCTTTTGAGGTATTGCTCCTCGCTGTAGTTCTTCGAGCGACGCGGGTCATCCAGGGCCCGGCCTTCGCCGATGCACACGCGGGTTTCGTGGGCCTCGAAATCTTCCTTCTTGATAAAGCGCACATCGTTGGTCGCCACCAACGGCGCGCCCAGCTTGTCGGCCAGGGCGACGGCGGCGTGCAGATGCTCTTCGTCGTTGGGGCGGTTGGTGCGTTGCACTTCCAGGTAGAAACGGTCGGGGAAGACCTGCATCCACTCGCGGGCCAGTACTTCGGCTTCCTGGGGGTTGCCGCCGAGCAGCGCGAGACCGATCTCACCCTCTTTGGCGGCCGACAGCATGATCAGGCCTTCACTGGCCTCGGCGACCCATTCGCGCTCGATAATGATCGAGCCATTGCGCTGGCCGTCGATGAAACCGCGGGAAATCAGTTCAGTGAGGTTGCGATAACCGACGCCGTTCATCGCCAGCAGGCTGATGCGGCTCAGGGCGTTGTCCGGATCTTTGTTGGACAACCACAGGTCGGCACCACAGATCGGCTTGATGCCGGCGCCCATGGCATTTTTGTAGAACTTGACCAGGGAACACATGTTGTTCTGATCGGTCACCGCCACCGCAGGCATGTTCATGCCCACCAGGGTTTTGACCAGCGGTTTGATCCGTACCAGGCCGTCGACCAGGGAGTATTCAGTGTGCAGGCGCAGGTGAACGAATGAAGCCGGCATAGTGATCTCTTATACGTGGAAACAACAAGGCCCGGATTGTACCGGGCCTTGGCAAAAACATCAGCCTCGCGACTACACCTCTGCGAGACGCTCCCGTGCCTCGTAAGCCAGGCGCACCGGGGCGAACGAGCGACGATGGATCGGCGTTGGACCCAGGCGGGCCAAGGCTTCCAGATGAACGGGCGTCGGGTAGCCTTTGTGACCACCGATGCCGTAGCCGGGGTAGGTCAATTCGAAAGCAGCCATTTCACGGTCACGGCTGACCTTGGCCAGGATCGACGCCGCGGCAATCGCCGGCACTTTGCTATCACCCTTGACCACGGCTTCAGAGGGCATCGCCAGTTTGGGGCAGCGGTTGCCGTCGATCATCGCCATTTTTGGCGTGATGTGCAGGCCTTCGACCGCGCGCTGCATGGCGAGCATGGTGGCGTGGAGAATGTTCAGCTCGTCGATTTCCTCGACTTCGGCACGGGCAATGTGCCAGCTCAAGGCTTTTTCACAGATCTCGTCGAAGAGCTTTTCGCGGCGGGCTTCGGTGAGTTTTTTCGAGTCGTTGAGACCGAGGATCGGACGGTTCGGATCAAGGATCACCGCCGCCGTGACTACCGCGCCGCACAGCGGCCCGCGACCGACTTCGTCGACACCGGCCACCAGTTCGTGGGCTTCGGCAACCAGGCTGAAGTCCAGGCCCATTTGCGTGGTCATAGGGTTTCCTGTTTTTTACCGATCAAGGTCAGCACGGCGTCCGCCGCCTGGTTGGACGCATCACGGCGCAGGGTGCGGTGAATCTCATCAAAACCGCGGGTCTGCTCTTCGCCGCCATCGATCAAGGGGAGTACGGTTTGCGCCAGGGCTTCGGGCGTTGCGTCGTCCTGCAACAACTCCGGCACCAACAGGCGTTGAGCCAGCAGGTTCGGCAAGGAGATGTAGGGGCTTTTGACCATGCGCTTGAGAATCCAGAACGTCAGCGGCGCCAAGCGGTAGGCCACGACCATTGGGCGCTTGTACAGCAGCGCTTCCAGGGTCGCGGTGCCCGAGGCGATCAGTACCGCATCACAGGCCGCCAGGGCCAGGTGCGATTGGCCGTCGAGCAAGGTCAGCGGCAGGTTGCGCCCTTCAAGCAAGGTTTCGATCTGGGCCCGTCGTTGCGGGCTGGCGCACGGCAGCACGAAGCGTACGCCTGGCTTCAAGGCCAGCAGGCGTTCGGCCGCATCAAAAAACAACGCCCCCAGGCGCCCGACTTCGCCGCCACGGCTGCCCGGCATCAGCGCGACCAACGGCCCGTCAGCCAAACCCAGTTCGGTACGGGCTGCTGCGCGGTCGGCGTGCAGCGGAATGGTGTCGGCCAGGGTATGCCCGACAAACCGCACCGGCACGCCCTTCTCCTCGTAGAAACGGGCCTCGAACGGCAGCAGGGTCAGCATCAGGTCGCAGCCTTCCCGGATCTTCAACACGCGCTTCTGTCGCCACGCCCACACGGACGGGCTGACGTAGTGCACCGTCTTGATCCCGGCCTGACGCAATTTGAGTTCGATGTTGAGGGTGAAGTCCGGCGCATCGATTCCGATAAAGACGTCGGGTTTTTCTTCGATGAGGGTCTGAATCAGCAGTTTGCGCCGAGCCAGAAGCTCACGCAGACGCCCCAGCACTTCCACCAACCCCATGACCGACAAGCGCTCCATGGGGAAATAGGAAGTGAGGCCTTCGGCCTGCATCAGCGGACCACCCACACCGATAAACTCAACCGCAGGATGCTGGGCCTTGAGGGCTCGCATCAGGCCTGCGCCCAAGATGTCGCCGGAAGCTTCTCCGGCCACCAACGCAATACGCAGATTGGCCATGATCAGCGCGTGATGCCGCGGGTCGACGCCTGGATCGAGTCACGGAATACCGCGACTTCCGGGAACAACGCTGACGGCTCGGCCAGTTCGGTCAAGGCTTGGTCAACGGTGAGCCCCTGGCGGTAGACCACCTTGTAGGCGCGACGCAGGGCGTGGATCGCCTCTTCGCTGAAACCACGACGGCGCATGCCCTCGAAGTTCATGCTGCGGGCTTCGGCCGGGTTGCCGAACACGGTGACGAACGCCGGAACGTCCTTGCCGATGGCGGTCCCCATGCCGGAAAAGCTGTGGGCGCCGATGTGACAATACTGATGCACCAGGGTGAAACCGGACAGGATCGCCCAATCATCAACGTGCACGTGGCCTGCCAACGCGGTGTTGTTGACCAGGATGCAGTGGTTGCCGATCACGCTGTCATGGCCGATATGGGCATAGGCCATGATCAGGTTGTGATCACCCAGCGTGGTCTCGGCACGATCCTGAACGGTGCCACGGTGAATGGTCACACCTTCACGAATGATGTTGTGGTCACCGATTACCAGGCGCGTTTCTTCACCCTTGTACTTCATGTCCGGGGTGTCTTCGCCTACCGAGGAAAACTGGTAGATGCGATTGTGTTTGCCAATGCGGGTCGGTCCCTTGAGGATCACGTGCGGCCCGATGACAGTCCCCTCGCCGATTTCAACACCTGCGCCGATGATCGACCAAGGGCCGACCTCAACGTCGGCGGCCAGAACGGCCGACGGATCGATGATTGCGCGAGGGTCAATCAAACTCATAGTTTGCGTTCCGCGCAGATGATCTCGGCGGAGCACACCGGCTTGCCATCTACCGACGCCTGGCATTCAAACTTCCAGATCTGGCGCTTGCAGCTGATGAACTTGGCTTCCAGGATCAACTGGTCACCCGGGGTGACCGGATTGCGGAAACGCAATTTGTCGGAACCGACAAAATAGTAAAGCGTGCCGTCGGCAGGCTTGAGGTCGAGCATTTTGAAACCAAGGATACCGGCAGCCTGGGCCATCGCTTCAATGATCAATACGCCCGGCATGATTGGATGCGCAGGAAAGTGACCGTTGAAGAACGGTTCGTTGATGCTGACATTCTTGTAGGCACGAATGCGCTTTTCCTCAACATTGAGGTCCACTACGCGGTCCACCAGCAGGAACGGGTAACGGTGAGGCAGGTATTCGCGAATCTCGTTGATGTCCATCATTTCGGGGGGAAGCCTGTAATAAAGATTGGGGGCGGGCGGACTAAAAGCACGCCCCGCTAGCAAATCAAGGAGGCAAGTCTAGCGGCTGTGCACACTTGATATGGAAATGGTATCAGCCTTCTGATGAAACATTACCGCCAGGGGTCACGTCACCAACACGCTTTTCCAGCTGTTTGAGGCGTCGCGCCATGTCGTCCAGATGCCTCAAGCGTGCTGCACTCTTGCGCCATTCAGCTGCGGGCTGCATGGCCGTACCGGAGGAATAGGCGCCTGGCTCGGTAATCGAGTGGGTCACCATGGTCATCCCGGTAATGAAGACGTTGTCGCAAATATCGATATGGCCCACCAGCCCAACGCCACCGGCGAGCATGCAATGCTTGCCGATCTTGGTGCTGCCGGAGATACCGACACATGCCGCCATGGCGGTGTGATCACCGATCTGCACGTTGTGGGCGATCTGGATCTGGTTGTCGAGCTTCACGCCATTGCCGATCACGGTATCGGCCAAGGCCCCGCGATCGACAGCAGTGTTCACACCGATTTCCACATCGTCGCCGATCAATACACCGCCGACCTGGGCAATCTTGTGCCAGACACCTTTGGAGTTGGCAAAACCGAAGCCTTCGCCACCGATCACGGCACCCGACTGAATGACTACGCGCTCACCAATACGCACATCGTGGTACAGGGTCACGCGCGGGGCCAGCCAGCCACCGGCGCCGATTACGCAGCGCGCGCCGATAAAGCAATGGGCTCCGACCGTGACACCGGCAGCAATGCGCGCACCACTCTCGACCACCGCAAAGGCGCCAATGCTGGCCGCAGGGTCAACCTGGGCATCATCCGCAATTACCGCCGACGGATGAACACCGCCCGCCGCCTTGGGTTTTGGATCGAACAGGTGCGAAGCCTTGGCGTAGGCCAGGTACGGATCAGCCACCACCAGCGCGTCCCCGGCAAACCCTTCGGCATCAGCGGCTTTGAGCAACACGGCGGCGGCTCTGCTGTCGACCAGGTATTTACGGTATTGGGGATTTGCGAGGAAGCTCAACTGAGCTGGGCCAGCCTCCTGCAAGGTGGCTAGCCCAGTGATTTCTTTCTCCGGGGAGCCGCGCAAGGCGGCTCCCAGGAACTCGGCCAACTCGCCGAGCTTGATAGTCGCGGTCATGGCTTACTTCAGCTGGTTCATGCGCTCGATCACCTGGCGGGTGATGTCGTATTGAGGCTTGACGTCGATCACGGCGCCGCGTTCGAACACCAGGTCAAAGGCACCTTTCTTGATGACTTCTTCCACGGCGCTGTCGAGTTTCGGCTTCAACTGCTTGAGCATTTCACGGTCGGCAACGGCCTTGGCTTCGTTCAGCTCCTTGGATTGGAACTGGTAGTCACGGGCCTTTTGCTTGAATTCAAGCTCCAAACGCTCGCGCTCGCCTTGCTGCATCTTGTCGCCACCAGCCACCAGACGATCCTGGATGCCCTTGGCACTGCTTTCCAGGGTCTTGAGCTTGGTCAGTTGCGGACCGAATTTCTTCTCGGCATCCACGGCGTACTTCTTGGCCGCATCGGATTCCAGCAGAGCCATCTGATAGTTCAGGACGGCGATTTTCATTTCGGCGAAGGCCGGGGTGGTTACCAGCACGGTGGCCAGCAGAACCAATTGAGTCAACTTACGCACGATGTACTCCTACAGAATCCGTTGTCGTTATCTTGGGTCAGACGCTTAGAACGTCTGGCCGAGGGAGAATTGGAAAATCTGGGTTTCAGCGTTATCCGGTTTCTTGATCGGCATGGCCAGAGCAAAGCTCAATGGGCCAAGCGCAGTCACCCAAGTCACACCCACACCAACGGAGCTCGCCAGGTTGCTCAGGCTCACGTCGTTGCACTGGGTCTGAGATTTCACGCCGCTTGGGTTGGTGATCTGCTCACACTTGGAATCGAATACGTTACCCACGTCCCAGAATACCGAAGTACGCAACGAACGCTGGTCCTTGACGAACGGCAGCGGGAACAGAATCTCCGCACCACCCTGAATCAACACGTTACCACCGAACGGCAGAGGCTTGTTGTCGGAGTCGACCACAGTGCCCTGGTTACCGGTTACACCAACACCACGGCTCGGCGTACCACGCGGGCCCAGGGTGCTGTCCTTGAAACCACGTACGGAGTTGAAGCCACCCGCATAGTAGTTCTCGTAGAACGGCAGGCCATTGGTCGAACCATAACCGTCACCGTAGCCCAACTCAGTGTGCAGGCGCATGGTGTAGTTGTCGCTCAACGGCTGGAACAGCTGGCCGCGGTAGTCGAGTTTGAAGAACGACAGGTCGCTGCCCGGCGTGGTGGTTTCCAGGGTCAGGCTCTGGGAATGGCCACGGGTTGCCAGTACACCTTTGTTCAGGGTCGACTCGGACCAGCCGGCAGACGCCTTGAAGTTCAGGAACTTGTCGCCTTCACGACGGGTGAAGTCGAAGATTTCGTCCACGGTGTAGACACCGGTCTTGATCTCATCCTGTTGCGCGGTCAGGCCGAAGGTAAGACGCGAGGTCTCACTGATCGGGTAACCGATGTTCACGCCAGCACCCAGGCTGTCGATCGCATAGCTTGCAACGTCGACGTCGAGGTCTTTGTAGTCGGTGGTACGGTAGAAGGCGTTGTAGCCCAGGCTCACACCGTCAGCAGTCCAGTAGGGGTCGACATAACCGAAGTTATAGCGGCTCTGGTATTCGCTGCGGGTCAGGCCGATGGAGACCTTGTTACCGGTACCTAGGAAGTTGTTCTGGGTAATCGAACCACCAAGGATCAGACCGGCACTCTGTGCAAAGCCGACACTCGCGGTGATCGAACCCGAGGCTTGTTCTTCTACGGCGTAGTTCACGTCAACCTGGTCATCCACACCTGGCACGGCCGGGGTTTCGACGTTGACCTCTTTAAAGAAGCCCAGGCGCTCAAGACGGGTCTTGGACTGGTCGATCAGGTATGTCGACGCCCAGCCACCTTCCATCTGACGCATTTCACGACGCAGCACTTCGTCCGCAGACTTGGTGTTGCCACGGAAGTTGATACGGTTCACGTAGGCACGCTTGCCCGGGTCGACGACAAAGGTGATGTCCACGGTGTGGTCATCATCATGTGGGGTCGGCACGCCGTTGACGTTGGCGAAGGTATAGCCTTCGTTGCCCAGGCGACGGGTGATCAGCTCGGAGGTCGTGGTCATCAGTTTGCGCGAGAACACCTGGTCCTTCTGCACCAGCAGCAAGGCCTTGACCTGATCTTCGGGAACTTTCAGATCACCGCTCAGCTTGACATCACGAACCTTGTACTTCTCGCCTTCATTGACGTTGACGGTGATGTAGACGTGTTTCTTGTCCGGGGTGATGGACACCTGGGTGGAGGCAATATCCATGTTGATATAGCCACGGTCCAGGTAGTAGGAACGCAGGCGCTCCAGGTCACCGGAGAGTTTTTCGCGGGCGTACTTGTCATCGTTCTTGAAGAACGACAGCCAGTTGGTGGTCTTCAGTTCGAACAGGTCGATCAGGTCTTCATCGGCGAACTTGGTGTTGCCCACCACGTTGATGTGCTGAATGGCCGCCACGGTGCCTTCGTTGATGTTGACCTTGAGGCCGACACGGTTACGAGGCTGCGGGATCACTTCGGTTTCCACGGACGCGGAGTAGCGGCCCTGGGCAACGTACTGGCGTTGCAGTTCGTTACGCACACCTTCAAGGGTGGCACGCTGGAAGATCTCGCCCTCGGCCAGGCCGGATTGCTTGAGGCCTTTCATCAGGTCTTCAGTGGAGATCGCCTTGTTGCCCTCGATCTCGATACTGGCGACGGAAGGTCGCTCGACCACGGTGATAACGAGGACGTTGCCTTCGCGACCCAGTTGGATATCTTGAAAGAAGCCGGTTTTGAACAGCGCACGAGTGGATTCCACCAGGCGACGGTCATCAGCCTGTTCCCCGACGTTCAACGGCAACGCACCAAAGACGCTACCTGCGGATACCCGCTGGAGGCCGTTGACGCGAATATCGGAGATGGTGAAGGACTCGGCGTGAACTTCGGCGATCATCAATACGGTGAGAACCGCAGTTAGCAGCAGACGTTTCATGAAGTCCTTTCTTATTCCAACTGGCAATAAACAAACTGCCGCAAAATGCGGCAGATTCGCAATTCAGCGAAGCGTTACAGACGTCCCAGATCGTTGACCAAGGCTAACAACATCACCCCGACCACCAAACTGATACCGATCTGTATCCCCCAACCTTGCACCCGATCCGACAAGGGGCGACCACGCACCCACTCGACCAGATAAAACAACAGATGCCCCCCATCCAATACTGGGATGGGCAGCAAATTCAGAACCCCCAGGCTAATACTCAGATAAGCCAGGAAATTCAGGAAATCCGCGACACCCGACTGGGCAGAAGCGCCCGCCACTTTAGCAATGGTTATCGGTCCACTCAAGTTTTTTACCGAGAGCTCGCCGAACAACATTTTCTTCAGGGATTCGAGGGTCAGCACACTCATGGTCCAGGTGCGTTTCGCAGCCTCGCCAATCGCCGCCACCGGCCCGTAACTGACCTCGCGCAGCATCGACGGCGGCCACTCCGGACTCTTCACCCCGGCGCCCAGGTAACCCCCGGCCGCCTTGGCTTCCCCACGCACCGACAGGGTCACGGGGACATCGATTTGAGCACCCTCGCGCTCAACTTTCAGCACAATTTTGGTATCAGGGCGTACACGCACCAGATCGACCACTTGCTGCCAATCGGCCAGCGCCTGACCATCAAGCGCCAACAAACGGTCGCCGGTTTTCAGGCCGGCCGCCTGGGCCGGACCTTTCGGGTCCAGCTCGGCGAGGACCGGCGGCAGGCTCGGACGCCACGGACGAATGCCCAGGGACTTGATCGGATCAGGCTCATCCGCGCCCTGGAGCCAACGGTCCAGCTTGAGCTCACGTGGCGATTCGGCCGTGGAGTCCTGCTCACGTACCACCACATTGATGGTGCCACTCTCCCCCAGGCGACGCACCAACTGCAGGTTGACCGCGCCCCAACCTGTGGTTGGCTCGCCATCAATCGCAACAATTTCCTGGCCGCTGGTCAAGCCAGCCCTGGCCGCAATACTGTCAGCCTCGACCGCACCGATGATCGGACGCAGTTGCTCGCTGCCCAGCATGGCCAAGACCCAGAAAAAAAACATCGCCAGCAGGAAGTTGGCGATCGGGCCGGCAGCAACGATGGCAATACGCTGACGAACGGTCTTGCGATTGAAGGATTGGTCCAGCTGATCGGCCGGCACTTCGCCTTCGCGCTCATCAAGCATCTTGACGTAGCCGCCCAGCGGAATCGCCGCGATCACGAACTCGGTGCCCTGGCGGTCATGCCAGCGCAGCAACGGCATGCCGAAACCGACGGAAAAGCGCAATACCTTGACGCCGCAACGACGCGCAACCCAGAAGTGGCCGAATTCGTGGAAGGTAACCAGCACGCCCAGAGCAACCAGGGTGCCGACAATCATGTAGAGCGCACTCATCTAATTTCTCCGCATTCCAATCCAGTGCCTGAAGGCTCAAACGCGCCCGCAGACTAACGCGCGTTGCGGTTCAACCATTGCTCGGCCAGGGCCCGCGCCTTTGCATCAGCCTCGAACACTGCCGCCAAATCATTTACAGCGACCACAGGCTCAAGACCCAGTACGTCCTCGATGATACTCGCGATCTGCGGAAAGCGGATGCGCCCACCAAGAAACGCCGCCACAGCCACTTCATTCGCCGCATTGAGCATCGCCGGCGCGCTGTTACCCGCCTCGGCCGCTTGCCGCGCCAGGCGCAGGCAAGGGAAACGCTGCTCGTCCGGTGCTTCGAAGTCCAGGCGGGCAATGGCAAACAGGTCCAACGGCGCCACGCCGGAATCGATCCGCTCAGGCCAGGCCAGGGCGTTGGCGATCGGCGTGCGCATATCGGGGTTACCCAGCTGCGCCAATACCGAACCGTCCACATAATCGACCAGGGAATGAATCACACTTTGTGGGTGAATCACCACCTCGACCTGATCAGGCCTGGCATCGAACAACCAGCACGCCTCGATCAACTCAAGGCCCTTGTTCATCATGCTCGCCGAGTCAACGGAGATCTTGCGCCCCATCGACCAGTTCGGATGGGCACACGCCTGGTCAGGCGAGACGTGCTCCAACTCGGCCAGCGGAGTCTGTCGGAACGGACCACCGGACGCAGTCAGCAGAATCCGGCGCACACCGACCTGGCTCAAGCCACGGGCAAAATCACCCGGCATGCACTGGAAGATTGCATTGTGCTCGCTGTCGAGCGGCAGCAACACAGCACCGCTCTTGCGCACCGCCTGCATAAAGAGTGTGCCGGACATCACCAGCGCCTCTTTATTGGCCAACAATATCTTCTTGCCGGCGTCGACAGCCGCCAAGGTTGGGCGCAGGCCCGCGGCACCCACGATGGCAGCCACAACGGTGTCTACCTCGGCATCCGCCGAGACCTGGCACAGCCCTTCCTCTGCGACCAACACCTCGGTCGCCAGGCCCGCGGCCCGCAGATCATCCTGCAAGCCTCGCGCGGCGACTGCCTCAGGCACCACGGCATAGCGAGGCGCATGGCGCACACACAGGGCCAGCAGCTCTGCCAAACGCGAGAAGCCGGTCAGGGCAAACACCTGGTAACGATCAGGATGACGAGCGATCACGTCCAGGGCGCTCAGCCCGACCGAGCCGGTGGCGCCCAGCACGGTCACCTGTTGCAGGCGGCTCACGAAGCGATCATCCACAACAGCACAGCAAAGATCGGAATAGCGGCGGTCAGGCTGTCAATACGATCCAGCACACCGCCGTGACCCGGCAGCAGGTTGCTGCTGTCCTTGATCCCAGCCTGGCGCTTGAACATGCTTTCAGTGAGATCACCCACCACCGAGATAAAGACGACGATGGCCGTACCCAGCAGGCCCAGGAAAATCTCCTTCACCGACCAGTCACGCACGAGGCCGACCACCAGCGTGATGACCAGCGTCAATGCCAGGCCGCCATACACGCCCTCCCAGCTTTTGCCGGGACTGACCGCCGGCGCCAGCTTGCGCTTGCCGAAGGCCCGACCGGAGAAGTAGGCACCAATATCGGCGCCCCACACCAATACCATTACCGCCAGAATCAGCCAATTACCGATGGGATAACGCTTGATCTCTACCAACCCCTGCCAGGCCGGCAGCAGGATCAGCAAACCGATCACCAGCTTGCAGGCAACGCTGGACCACTGGCTGCTGGTACGCGGATAGGTCAGCACCAGGAACGTCGCCAGTGCCCACCACAACACCGCTGCCCCCAGCACCCAGGGTGCGATGTCCGGCAGGATGTACATCAGGAACAGCAGAAGCGCCACGACAGCGGCGTACACCACCCGCGGCAGTTGAGCATTGAAACCCGCCAGGCGCGCCCATTCCCAGGCTCCCAGGGTCACGACCAGGCCGATAAACAGCGCAAAGCCGGAACCGTCGAGCAGGAAAAACCCACACAAGGCAATCGGCAGCAGGATCAGTGCTGTGATGATTCGTTGTTTAAGCATTTAAACCCGGGCTCCAGCTTCGATCTGCTCGCTCGTTTTACCAAAGCGACGCTGACGGGAAGCGAAATCGGCCAGCGCATTGCGCATGGCATCGTGTTTGAAGTCCGGCCAGAACAGGTCGGAGAAGTACAGCTCGGTGTAGGCCAATTGCCACAGGAGGAAATTGCTGATGCGGTGCTCGCCACCGGTACGGATGCACAAGTCAGGCAACGGCAGGTCGCCGGTCACCAGGCAGGTTTGCAACAGCTCGGGCGTGATGTCGTCCGGGCGCAGGTGACCGGCCTGTACTTCACGGGCCAAGCGTTGCGCGGCCTGGGCGATGTCCCACTGGCCGCCGTAATTGGCGGCGATCTGCAGCACAAACCGGCCGGAGCCGGCAGTAATGGCTTCAGCCTCGCGCATGGCCGCCTGCAACTCCGGATGGAACCGTGAGCGGTCACCAATGATTCGCAGGCTGATGTTGTTGTCGTTGAGGCGCTTGGCTTCGCGACGCAAAGCCTTGAAGAACAGGTCCATCAGGGCACTGACTTCATCGGCCGGGCGCTGCCAGTTTTCACTGGAGAAAGCAAAGAGGGTCAGTACCTCGACCTTGGCCTCGGCACACACCTCAATCACAGCCCGCACCGCATCGACACCCGCTTTATGCCCGGCAACACCCGGCATAAAGCGTTTTTTCGCCCAGCGATTATTCCCATCCATGATGATCGCGACGTGACGCGGCACCATAGAAGGTACAGTCTGCTTGGTCTTTTCCATGAAGGCGTCCTGACCCCTTATACGGCCATCAGGTCCTTTTCTTTTTCTTCCGTGGCCTTGGTGATCTGGGCCTCGGCATCTTTGGTCAGCTTGTCGATGTCAGCGACGGCACGACGCTCTTCGTCTTCGCTGATTTCCTTGTCCTTGACCAGCTTCTTCAGCTCACCCAGGGCATCGCGACGGATGTTACGCACCGCTACACGTGCATCTTCAGCGGCGCTGCGAGCCTGCTTGGTGAAGCCCTTACGGGTTTCTTCAGTCAGGGCCGGCATGGAGATCAACAGCAACTCGCCCAGGTTTGTCGGGTTGAGGTTCAGGCCGGCGCTCTGGATGGCCTTGTCGACAGCACCCAGCATGTTGCGCTCAAACGCTACGACCTGCAGGGTGCGCGAGTCTTTAACGGTAATGTTGGCGACGCTACTGATCGGTGTATCGGAACCGTAGTAAGGCACCATCACGCTACCCAGGATGCTCGGGTGCGCCTTGCCGGTGCGAATCTGGCCGAATGCGTGGCTCAGGGATTCCAGGGATTTTTGCATACGCGCCTGGGCGTCTTTCTTGATTTCGTTGATCATTGTTGGCCTTCCTCGATCAGAGTCCCTTCAGCGCCGCCGTGTACGATATTCAGCAGGGCGCCGGGCTTGTTCATGTTAAATACGCGCAGCGGCATCTTGTGGTCGCGGCACAGGCAAATAGCCGTCAGGTCCATCACACCCAGCTTGCGATCCAGCACTTCATCGTAGGTCAGATGATCGAACTTCTCGGCATGCGGGTCTTTGAATGGATCTGCAGTGTATACGCCATCGACCTTGGTCGCCTTCAGCACGACGTCGGCGTCGATTTCGATCGCGCGCAGGCACGCAGCCGAATCGGTGGTGAAGAACGGGTTACCCGTGCCGGCGGCAAAGATCACCACTTCCTTGGAGTTCAGGTGGCGCATGGCTTTGCGGCGATCATAGTGATCAGTCACGCCAACCATGGAAATAGCCGACATCACGATAGCCGAGATATTGGCACGCTCCAGGGCGTCGCGCATGGCCAGGGCGTTCATCACAGTAGCCAGCATGCCCATGTGGTCGCCAGTGACCCGATCCATACCCGCCGCACTCAGTGCCGCGCCGCGGAACAGGTTACCGCCACCAATCACCAGGCCGACCTGCACACCGATGCCAACCAATTGGCCGACTTCCAGCGCCATGCGGTCGAGCACCTTGGGATCGATCCCGAACTCTTCCGAGCCCATCAGGGCCTCGCCGCTGAGCTTGAGTAGAATGCGTTTATAGCGAGCCTGATAACCACTGCCCTGCTGAGCCATTGCGAATCTCTCCTGCGGCGTATTTTAAAAATTCTTGGCGAGCCGTTTACGGCTTGCGTTCACTCTAGCTGGACGCTCTCACAGCGCCATCGGAACACGGCTTTGTAAGCCAGTTCCGAAGGGAATCCAAATAAAATTGGCCTTCCCATTTGAAAAGAGGCTGCGCGCGTGAGCGGGCAGCCTCTTTCGGGCGACAGTTGAAAACTGTCTTATTGTTTGGCGGCAGCCAGCTGGGCAGCAACTTCTTCAGCGAAGTTGTCGACCGGCTTCTCGATGCCTTCGCCTACTTTGAAGTAAGTGAAGGAAACGATTTCTGCACCGGCTTTCTTGGCCAGTTCGCCAACCTTGATTTCAGGGTTCTTGACGAACGCCTGCTCAACCAGGCTTGCTTCGGCCAGGAACTTGCTGATACGGCCTTTGACCATGTTCTCAACAATGTTTTCTGGCTTGCCTTTGATTTTTTCTTCGTTCAGCTGCAGGAACACAGCTTTTTCACGCTCGATCGCTTCGGCAGAAACTTCCGAAGGCAGCAGGAACTCAGGGTTGCTGGCTGCTACGTGCATGGCGATGTCTTTGGCCAGCTCGACGTTGCCGCCTTTCAGGACAACTGCAACACCGATCTTGTTGCCGTGCAGGTAACCACCAACAACATCACCTTCAACGCGAACCAGGCGACGGATGTTGACGTTTTCGCCAACCTTGCCGACCAGTACCAGGCGAGCAGCTTCTTGAGCTTCGATCAGAGGCTCAACGGTAGTCAGCTTGTCAGCGAATGCTTTTTCAACGCTGGCAGCAACGAATGCCTTGAAGTCATCTTGCAGAGCCAGGAAGTCGGTCTGCGAGTTCACTTCCAGCAGAACGGCGGACTTGCCGTCTTCTTTCAGAGCGATCGCGCCTTCAGCAGCTACGTTGCCTGCTTTCTTGGCAGCCTTGATGGCGCCGGAAGCACGCATGTCATCAATGGCTTTTTCGATGTCGCCGTCAGCCTTTTCCAGGGCTTTCTTGCAATCCATCATGCCTTCGCCGGTACGCTCACGCAGTTCTTTAACCAACGCTGCAGTAATTGCTGCCATTTTCAAATTCCTCTTGGATAGGTTTTCAACCATTCCACCCGATCGAACGGGGGATCAATTCTTCCCGAACCACCTTTGTAGGCCGCTGCACGTTACAGATGATGTAGCTGCGCTGCCGACAAATGGTTTTCGAGGTGGCAAAAAGGGGGCCAAGCCCCCTTTTTGCTTACTGAGTCAACGCCAGGGCGTCAATTACTCAGCTGCGGCTACCGGAGCTTCTTCAACGAACTGCTCGGTACCACCAGCAACGTGGTTGCGACCACGGATTACAGCGTCAGCCATCGAACCCATGTACAGCTGGATAGCGCGGATTGCGTCATCGTTGCCTGGGATGATGTAGTCAACGCCTTCCGGGCTGCTGTTGGTATCGACTACGCCGATAACAGGGATGCCCAGCTTGTTGGCTTCGGTGATCGCGATGCGCTCGTGATCAACGTCGATAACGAACAGTGCGTCAGGCAGACCGCCCATGTCCTTGATACCACCCAGGGAACGATCGAGCTTTTCCAGGTCACGGGAGCGCATCAGCGCTTCTTTCTTGGTCAGCTTGGCGAAAGTACCGTCTTCGGCTTGTACTTCAAGGTCACGCAGACGCTTGATGGAAGCACGGATGGTTTTGAAGTTGGTCAGCATGCCGCCCAACCAGCGGTGATCGACGTACGGCGAACCGCAACGTGCTGCTTCTTCAGCAACGATCTTGCCAGCGGAACGCTTGGTGCCGACGAACAGAATCTTGTTTTTGCCCTGGGCCAGGCGCTCTACGAAAGTCAGAGCTTCGTTGAACATTGGCAGGGTTTTTTCAAGGTTGATGATGTGGATCTTGTTACGTGCGCCGAAAATGTATTTACCCATTTTCGGGTTCCAGTAACGGGTCTGGTGACCGAAGTGCACACCGGCCTTCAGCATATCGCGCATGTTGACTTGGGACATGATAGTTCCTTAATAAGTCGGGTTTGGCCTCCACGTATCCCAATGACCAACCAGCGGCATCAAGGCCTCCGGCACCCAGGTCATCGTGTCGACACGTGTGTGGATTTAAGCTTTGCGGGGTATCCCCGGAAAGCGGCGCATTTTATACCACAGCATCGACGAAAACGAAACCCGCAATCACATTTGCCGCCCAGCGCATTTACCCAAGCCCTTGAATAGAGCCAACATCACCCTACCTTATAGAGAGAAGCGATCATCAGGGGCTCATGATTTGACGCCAGCGTCTGTTAGAATCGCGTTTTTTGGGGCTTGTGCGAATTCTGTAACCTTTTGTCGCACGCCCGTGAACCGTATTGATTTCAGCGCGTCGCGCTAGAGAGAGCCTGTATGACCGTTAGTTTGAAAACCGCCGAAGACATTGCTGGCATGCGCATCGCCGGCAAACTGGCTGCCGACGTGCTGGAAATGATTGCAGAACACGTCAAGCCCGGCGTCACCACCGAAACCCTGAACCAGATCTGCCACGACTATATAGTCAACGTGCAGGGCGCCATCCCCGCGCCATTGAACTACAAGGGTTTCCCCAAGTCGATCTGCACCTCGGTCAACCACGTGGTCTGCCACGGGATTCCGGGCGACAAGCCGTTGAAGGACGGCGACACCCTGAACATCGACGTCACCGTGATCAAGGACCGCTACTTCGGCGACACCAGCCGCATGTTCCACGTCGGCACCGTGCCGGTCTGGGCCGAGCGCCTGTCCCAGGTCACCCAGGAATGCATGTACAAGGCCATCGAAATCGTCAAGCCAGGCTGCCGCCTGGGCGACATCGGTGAAGTGATCCAGAAGCACGCGGAAAAGAACGGCTTCTCGGTGGTCCGCGAATTCTGTGGCCACGGCATCGGCACTGTGTTCCACGAAGAACCGCAGATCCTGCACTACGGCCGCGCCGGCACCGGCATGGAACTGAAGGCCGGCATGACCTTCACCATCGAGCCGATGATCAACCAGGGCAAGGCCGACACCAAGGTACTGGGCGACGGCTGGACCGCCATTACCAAGGACCGCAAGCTCTCGGCCCAGTGGGAACACACCCTGCTGGTCACGGAAACCGGCTACGAGATCTTCACCCTGCGCGCCGACGACACGATCCCACGCGTTTCGGCTGCCGTTTAGGTATAAACAGGGTTGCTCAGGTTTTCCCACAGCGTGTTGTGACTGACTGAATAGATAGAAAGGAAAGCCGATCGATGCCCCAGGTGGATCCCGAACTCTTCGACCGTGGCCAGTTCCAGGCCGAACTGGCCCTGAAGGCAAGCCCCATTGCCGCTTTCAAGAAGGCGATCCGCCAGGCCCGCGAGGTGCTCGATGAGCGCTTTCGCAACGGTCGCGATATTCGCCGGCTGATCGAAGATCGCGCCTGGTTCGTCGACAACATCCTGCAAAAGGCCTGGGAGCAGTTCAACTGGAGCGAGGACGCCGACATCGCCCTGGTGGCCGTCGGCGGCTATGGTCGTGGGGAGCTGCACCCCTACTCCGACATCGATCTGCTGATCCTGCTGGACAGCGCCGACCATGAGATTTTTCGCGATTCCATCGAGCGCTTTCTGACGCTGCTGTGGGACATCGGCCTGGAAGTCGGCCAGAGCGTGCGCTCCGTCGACGAATGCGCCGAAGAGGCCCGCGCCGACCTCACCGTCATCACCAACCTGATGGAAAGCCGCACCATCGCCGGCCCCGAGCGCTTGCGCCAACGCATGCTCGAAGTCACCAGCACTGCGCACATGTGGCCGAGCAAGGATTTTTTCCTCGCCAAGCGCGCCGAACAGAAAGCCCGCCACCACAAGTACAACGACACCGAATACAACCTGGAACCCAACGTCAAAGGCTCGCCCGGCGGGCTGCGGGACATCCAGACGATTCTGTGGGTGGCCCGTCGCCAGTACGGCACCCTGAACCTGCGCGCCCTGGCTGGCGAAGGCTTCCTGGTAGAGAGCGAAAACGCCCTGCTGGCCTCGTCCCAGGAATTCCTGTGGAAAGTGCGCTACGCCCTGCACATGCTCGCCGGGCGCTCCGAAGACCGCCTGTTGTTCGACCATCAACGCTCCATCGCCACCCTGCTGGGCTTTGAGGGCGAGGACGCGAAGACCAGCATCGAAAGCTTCATGCAGCAGTACTACCGGGTGGTCATGAGCATTGCCCAGCTCAGCGACCTGATCATCCAGCACTTCGAAGAGGTGATCCTGGCTCCCGAAGACGAAGCGCCGCCGCAGCCGATCAATGCGCGCTTCCAGCTGCACGATGGCTATATCGAGGCCCGCAACGACAACGTGTTCCGGCGCACGCCGTTCGCCATGCTGGAAATCTTCGTGCTGATGGCCCAGCAGCCGGAAATCAAAGGCGTGCGCGCCGACACCATCCGCCTGCTGCGGGAGAACTGTCACCTGATCGACGATGAGTTCCGCAACGACATCCGCAACACCAGCCTGTTTATCGAGCTGTTCAAGTGCAAGATCGGCATCCACCGCAACCTGCGCCGGATGAACCGTTACGGCATCCTCGGGCGCTACCTGCCGGAGTTCGGTTTTATCGTCGGGCAGATGCAGCACGACCTGTTCCACATCTACACCGTGGACGCCCACACTCTGAACCTGATCAAGCACCTGCGTAAGTTGCAGTACACCCAGGTATCAGAGAAATTCCCGCTGGCCAGTAAGCTGATGGCCAAGCTGCCCAAGCCCGAACTGATCTACCTGGCCGGCCTGTACCATGACATCGGCAAAGGTCGGCATGGCGATCACTCGGAAGTCGGCGCCGTCGACGCCGAGGCGTTCTGCCAGCGCCACCAGTTGCCGCTGTGGGACAGCCGCCTGATCGTCTGGCTGGTACAAAACCACCTGGTGATGTCGACCACCGCCCAGCGCAAGGACTTGTCCGACCCGCAGGTGATCCACGATTTCGCTGGCATCGTCGGCGACGAAACCCGCCTCGACTACCTGTACGTGCTGACCGTCTCCGACATCAACGCCACCAACCCGACCCTGTGGAACTCCTGGCGCGCCAGCCTGTTGCGCCAGCTCTACACCGAGACCAAGCGTGCCTTGCGCCGCGGCCTGGAAAACCCGGTCGACCGCGAAGAACAGATCCGTCGCACCCAAAGCGCGGCGCTGGACATCCTGGTACGTGGTGGCAATGACCCGGACGACGTCGAGCAACTGTGGTCGCAACTGGGCGACGATTACTTCCTGCGCCACACCGCCGGCGACGTGGCCTGGCACAGTGACGCGATCCTGCAGCAGCCGGCCGATGGCGGCCCGCTGGTGTTGATCAAGGAAACCACCCAGCGCGAATTCGAAGGCGGTACGCAGATCTTCATCTACGCGCCGGACCAGCACGACTTCTTTGCCGTGACCGTGGCGGCCATGGACCAGCTCAACCTGAACATCCATGACGCGCGAGTGATCACCTCCAGCAGCCAGTTCACCCTCGACACCTACATCGTGCTCGACACCGAAGGCGAGTCCATCGGCGACAACCCGGCACGGGTGAAAAAAATCCGCGAAGGCCTGACCGAGGCCCTGCGCAACCCGGACGACTACCCGACCATCATCCAGCGCCGGGTGCCGCGCCAGCTCAAACACTTTGCGTTTGCGCCCCAGGTGACCATTTCCAACGACGCCCAGCGCCCGGTCACGGTGCTGGAGCTCAGCGCGCCGGACCGTCCAGGCCTGCTGGCACGCATCGGCGGGATATTCCTGGAGTTCGACCTGTCGCTGCAGAACGCCAAGATTGCGACCCTTGGTGAGCGCGTGGAAGACGTGTTCTTCATCACCGACGCCGACAACCAGCCGCTGTCCGACCCTGAGCTGTGCCTGCGCTTGCAGGAAGCCATCGTCCAGCAACTGAGCGTGCCCCAGGAGCCCGGCGTCGAACTGACGCGCCTGACCATTTGAATTGTTAACTTTGTGAACACGATCCCTGTGGGAGCTGGCTTGCCTGCGATGCGGGCGCCGCGGTGCAACAGATGACTGGCGGCGATGCGATCGCAGGCAAGCCAGCCCCCACAGGTTCGGTGCTCACCGTGATAGAGGCTTACATGAACAACGCCCTGAACCAGTTGCAACCCTACCCGTTCGAGAAACTGCGCGCCCTGCTCGGCAGCGTCACGCCGAACCCGGACAAGCGCCCGATTGCGCTGTCCATCGGCGAACCCAAGCACAAGTCCCCGGAATTCGTGGCCAAGGCCCTGGCCGACAACCTCGATCAGATGGCCGTCTACCCAACCACCCTGGGCATCCCGGCCCTGCGCGAGGCCATCGGCGCCTGGTGCGAACGCCGCTTCGACGTGCCCAAGGGCTGGCTCGACCCGGCACGCAATATCCTACCGGTCAACGGCACCCGTGAAGCGCTGTTCGCCTTCACCCAGACCGTGGTCAACCGTGGCGACGACGCGCTGGTGGTCAGCCCGAACCCGTTCTACCAGATCTACGAAGGTGCTGCGTTCCTGGCCGGGGCCAAGCCGCATTACCTGCCATGCCTGGATGCCAACGGCTTCAACCCGGACTTCGACGCCGTGACCCCGGACATCTGGAAACGCTGCCAGATCCTGTTCCTGTGCTCCCCCGGCAACCCGACCGGTGCGCTGATCCCGGTCGACACCCTGAAGAAGCTCATCGCCCTGGCCGACGAATACGACTTCGTGATCGCCGCCGACGAGTGCTACAGCGAGCTGTACTTCGACGAACAGACCCCGCCGCCGGGCCTGCTGAGCGCCTGCGTCGAACTCGGCCGCCAGGACTTCAAGCGTTGCGTGGTGTTCCACAGCCTGTCCAAGCGCTCCAACCTGCCGGGCCTGCGCTCGGGTTTCGTGGCCGGTGACGCCGACATCCTCAAGGCCTTCCTGCTGTACCGCACCTACCACGGTTGCGCGATGCCAGTGCAAACCCAACTGGCCAGCATTGCCGCCTGGCAGGACGAGGCCCACGTCTTGGCCAACCGTGACCTGTACCGCGAGAAGTTCGACGCGGTGCTGGCCATCCTCAAGCCAGTACTGGACGTACAAAGCCCGGACGGTGGTTTCTACCTGTGGCCGAATGTAAAGGGCGACGATGCCGCGTTCTGCCGTGACCTGTTCGTGGAAGAACACGTGACCGTGGTGCCAGGTTCTTACCTATCGCGGGAAGTGGACGGTTTCAACCCTGGCGCCGGGCGTGTGCGCCTAGCGCTGGTTGCACCGTTGGCGGAGTGTGTGGAAGCGGCGGAGCGGATTCGCGATTTCATTCAGCGTCGCAAGTAACCCTGTAATACCCGCACTGTGCAACGCAGTGCGGGGCATCCAGGCGCACGTCGAGACGGAGCACTTTGCTCACTGCACATGGAACCAGACTTCAGGACTTACCACCCAACGGAAGGACTCATAAACTGAATGGATGCTCTTGCCGGCCGACGACGGTCCTGGAACATTAATGATCAATAATCTCTCGCGCTACTCTTACAACATCCCCGCACTCCCATCCCCCCAAACAGCCGCCCCCGTGCTGATCAGGCACGAACGTGGCATTGCCTCGACCCAACACTTATGGCCCCAAGGCTCAACGCTTAATATTTCATTGTTCGACATGCCGGATAAAGCAAAAGAATACATAAAGAAAAATATTAATCTTTGGCAGCCTTATACAAACTTGAAGTTCAACTTTATCAACACCAATGACGGTGACATTCGAATATCGGGCAAAAATGACGGTACAGGCAATTGGTCGGTCATTGGCACACAGGCAAAACAAATGCCTCTGCACGAACCCACCCTGCACATCGACCTGGTGCAGACTGCCGATATGCTCAACCACTCAATACGGCACGAATTCGGGCACGCATTGGGGCTGTTGCATGAACACCAACATCCGGATAACGACATACAGTGGAACAAGGAAAAACTGTACTCGGAATCCGAAAGTCTTGGTCATACAAAAGAGGTCACCGACGAGAATTTTCTAAACCCTCCCGATTCGAGCACCACTCTCACATCAGCCTACGACTCAAAGTCAGTGATGCACTACAAAGTTCCGCCGCACGTAACAACCAATGGCGTCGGCGTGGATTTCAATGAGGATATATCGGAAGGCGATAAGCAATTTATCGCGCTCCTTTACCCACCCGCTTCCGTCGACAAACCAGTGATCCATTTATTGGCCGATTGATATTCAGCCAGGTGAGGACACCACGCCTGCACGCTGCCAGTAAGGTGCGAGGTATAGGATACTGACGGGTCATTTCAGCGAGCCCAGGTTCGCCTCGCTCATATCCAACTCGGCCAACACCTCCCGCAACACGTCATCACCAATCTGGTGATGACGGCTCAAGCTATACAACTCCAGGCGCTGCGCCCGCAGGGCCTTGAGGCGTAACTTGCGCTCAAGCAGGTCCATCTGGCGAGCCAGCGCCTGGGCTTCGGCGGAGTCGTTGAACACGTCCAACTGGTGGCGATACTCCGACATCAGGCGTGCCTTCAACTCAGCAGCAAGCGCGGCCTGGGCGGCGTCCTGGTTGTCGCTTTCCACAGGCTCTTCGGCTTCCAGGGCATGGATCGCGGCCACGGCGGTTTTCTTCCAGGCCTCGCGAACCTCGTTGTGGCGCTTCTCATCGGGGCTCTTTTCGACGCCGCGCAACAACAGCGGCAAGGCGATGCAGGCGGCGACCAGCGACAGCAGGATCACGCCAGCGGCGATAAAGATCAGCAAGTCGCGTTCAGGGAAGGCCTGGCCAGGCGCCAGCAGCAACGGCACCGACATTACACCCGCCAGGGTCACCGCCCCCCGCACACCGCCGACCGTCAGAAGCCAGCATGAGCGCGCGGTCGGCACCAGGGTCAGCTCACTTTTCCCACGCAGCCTGCGCAACAAACCCGACAGCCGCCAGATGCTCTGCACCCAGATAAATCGCAGCACCAGCAACACCAGGAAGATCGCGATCACGTCCAGGCAGCGATACAACAACGTCGGCCACAGCGTCGGCTCATGACTGACCACCGCCTTGATGATGTCCGGCAGTTGCAAGCCCAGCAGCAGGAAGATCAAGCCGTTGAAAGCAAACTCCAACAGCGACCAGACGCTGCGATTGAGCAAGCGCGTACTGGTCTGGCGCGGCAACAGGTCGAGCCAGCTTTGCATCATGCCCGCTGCCACCGCCGAGAGAATCCCCGATGCCCCCAAACGCTCAGCCAGCACATACGCGGCGAAGGGCAGCAGCAACATGAACACCACGTGAGTCGCCGGGTCGTCCCAACCCCGCGAGATCATCCACGCACGCAAGCGACCGACCAGCCAGCTCAACGCCACGCCAACGGCCAAGCCGCCGGCGGCCACCAACACAAACGTGAGGCCGGCATCCGCCAGGGAAAACACTCCGGTCAACGCCGCAGCCAGGGCGAACTTGAACGTCACCAGGCCCGAAGCATCATTCATCAAGGCCTCCCCCTGAAGCATATGCATCAACGGCGTGGGCAAACGATTCTGGGAAATGGCCGACACTGCCACGGCATCCGTCGGCGACAGCACTGCCGCCAGGGCGAAGGCCACAGGCAGTGGGATCGTAGGCAAAAGCCAATGAATGAAGTAACCGGCGCCGACCACGGTAAACAGCACCAGCCCCACCGCCAACGTCAGGATCGGCCCGCGCAGCCGCCACAACTCACGCTTGGGCATGCGCCAGCCATCGGAAAACAACAGCGGCGGCAGGAACAGAAACAGGAACAACTCCGGGTCAAGCGCCACATGCAACCCCAGCGTCGGCCAGGCCAGCAAGGCGCCTGCGCCGATCTGCACCAAGGGCAACGGCAAAGGGATGACACGCCCGACCAGACGCGAAACGCTGACCAGCATCAGCATGATTAGAACGGTATAGGCGGTTTGCATAACGCGGGGTTCCCGGACAATCGACTTGCTATGAAACACATAAGGCAATGCCGCGCCTTTGAAGTGCCATATTAGCCAGCTATGTTACCTGCCTCGGCTGCCGCCCGGCATTTGCACATAAGTCGCACGCTGGCATGACGAGCGGCACCACAGGCCGCCGGTCGTGGCATAATCCGTGACCTTGCGTTTTCATTGGTCCAAAGGGGGGCAATTCCTTGACCGTTTCAAGCAAAACCTTGCACCTTTTCGGCATCAAAGCCTGCGACACCATGAAAAAGGCGCGCACCTGGCTCGATGAGCACGGGGTGAGCTACGAGTTCCACGACTACAAAACGGCCGGTATCGACCGCGAACACTTGACCCAATGGTGCAATGAGCACGGTTGGCAGGTGGTTTTGAACCGTGCGGGCACCACCTTTCGCAAACTCGAAGACGAACGCAAAGCCGATCTCGATCAGTCGAAAGCCATTGAATTGATGCTCGCACAACCCTCGATGATCAAGCGCCCGGTGCTCGATCTCGGTGACAGAACCCTGATTGGCTTCAAGCCAGATAGCTATTCGGCGGCCCTCAAGTAGGCCAGCCCTTTCCATTTTTGTAGAGGTAACAGCATGTCCAATTCCCTGTTCAGCCTGGGCTTCGGCGTCGGCACTCAGAACCGCCAAGGTGCTTGGCTGGAAGTGTTTTACGCACAACCGCTGCTCAACCCGTCGGCAGAGATCGTCGCCGCCATCGCGCCGATCCTCGGCTACAGCGAAGGCAACCAGGCGATCACCTTCACCATCAGCCAGGCGCTGCAACTGGCCGATGCACTCAAGAACGTCGACGCCACCCAGGCTGCACTGCTCAATCGCCTGGCTGAAAGCCACACCCCGCTGGTCGCCACCCTGCTGGCCGAAGACGCCGCGCTGACCTCCACGCCTGAGGCCTACCTCAAGCTGCACCTGCTGTCCCATCGCCTGGTCAAGCCCCACGGCCTGAGCCTGGCCGGTGTGTTCCCGCAGCTGCCGAACGTGGCGTGGACCAGCCAGGGCGCGATCGATCTCGGCGAACTGCCAGAGCGCCAGCTGGAAGCCCGCCTGCGTGGCGAGCTGCTGGAAGTGTTCTCGGTGGACAAGTTCCCGAAAATGACCGACTACGTGGTCCCGACCGGCGTGCGTATCGCTGACGCCGCGCGGATCCGCCTCGGCGCCTACGTGGGCGAAGGCACCACCGTGATGCACGAAGGCTTCGTTAACTTCAACGCCGGCACCGAAGGCCCGGGCATGATCGAAGGCCGTGTGTCGGCTGGCGTGTTCGTCGGCAAGGGTTCCGACCTGGGCGGCGGTTGCTCCACCATGGGTACCCTGTCGGGCGGCGGCAACATCGTGATCAAGGTGGGCGAAGGCTGCCTGATCGGCGCGAACGCCGGTATCGGTATCCCGTTGGGCGACCGCAACACCGTGGAATCGGGCCTGTACGTCACCGCCGGGACCAAGGTCGCGCTGCTGGACGAGCAGAACCAACTGGTCAAGGTGGTCAAGGCACGTGATCTGGCCGGCCAGCCGGACCTGCTGTTCCGCCGCAACTCCGAGACCGGTGCCGTGGAGTGCAAAACCCACAAATCGGCCATCGAACTGAACGAAGCGCTGCACGCTCACAACTAAGCAGCCACTCGATGCCACTAGCGGGCCCCGACCCTGGGGCTCGCTTATACGAGTCTTGAACACCATGCTAGTGCCCTCTCCCTGGCGCGCCGATTTCCCGGCCATCGCCACCCTGCAACGGCAAGACCAGACCTACCTGGACAACGCCGCAACCACGCAAAAACCCCAGGCCTTGCTGGACGCCATCAGCCATTACTACGCCAATGGCGCAGCCAATGTGCACCGCGCCCAGCACCTGCCTGGGGCCCATGCGACCCAGGCATTCGAAGACAGCCGCAGCAAGGTCGCGCAGTGGCTGAACGCAGGCGACAGCGGGCAGATCGTCTTCACCCACGGCGCAACCTCTGCGCTGAACCTCTTGGCCTATGGCCTGGAGCATCTATTCAATGCGGGCGATGAGATTGTCATCAGCGCCCTGGAACACCACGCCAACCTGTTGCCCTGGCAGCAACTGGCCAAACGCCGCGCGCTGACGCTGGTGGTATTGCCACTGGGCGATGACGGCGTGATCGACCTCGCCGCCGCCAGTGAGTTGATCGGCCCGCGCACGCGCCTGCTGGCGGTGAGCCAGCTGTCCAACGTACTCGGCGCCTGGCAGCCGTTGGACGCCTTGCTCGCACTGGCCAAGGCCCATGGCGCCCTGAGCGTGGTGGACGGCGCCCAGGGCATCGTCCACGGCCGCCACGACGTGCAGGCCCTGGCTTGCGATTTCTACGTTTTCTCCAGCCACAAACTCTACGGCCCGGATGGCGTCGGCGTGTTGTTTGGCCGCAATGAAGCGCTGCATCACCTGCGCCACTGGCAGTTCGGCGGCGAGATGGTGCAACAGGCCGATTACCACAGCGCCAGCTTCCGTCCGGCGCCGCTGGGGTTTGAAGCCGGTACGCCGCCGATTGCAGGCGTGATCGGCCTGGGCGCCAGCCTGGATTACCTGAGTTCACTTCACGCCGACGCCGTGATCGCCCATGAAGCGGCCCTGCACGACTACCTGTTGCGCGGGCTCAAAGCACGCAACGGCGTACAGGTATTGGGATCGCCCCAGGTGGCCCTGGTCAGCTTCGTGGTCGAAGGCGTGCACAACGCTGATCTCGCCCACCTGCTGACTGAACAAGGTATTGCCGTGCGCGCCGGGCACCATTGCGCGATGCCGTTGCTCAAGGCGATGCACTTGTCGGGGGCAATCCGTGTATCGCTGGCGCTGTATAACGATTCCGACGATCTGGAGCGCTTTTTTGAAGCACTGGATCAGGCGCTGGATATGCTGCGATGAGCCTGCCGGTGGAGGCAGTCGCTGCACTGGAGGCCTTCCAGGCGGTAGGCAGTTGGGAACAGCGCGCGCGCATGCTGATGCAATGGGGCGAGCGTTTGCCGGCCCTGGCCGCGGAAGATAAAGTCGACGCCAACCTGGTGCAGGGCTGTGAAAGCCTGATGTGGTTGGTGGGGCGCTTGCAAGACGGGCATTGGCAGTTTGCTGCCGCCAGTGATGCACGGATGATTCGGGGACTGGTGGCGTTGCTGCTGGCGCGGGTGAATGGGTTGTCGGCCGTTGAACTGCAAGCCGTCGATCTGCACGACTGGTTCAATCAATTAGGACTCTCCCGCCAATTATCATCGTCGCGCAGCAATGGCTTGAATGCAGTGCTGCAGCGCATGCGAGAACTAAGCCGTACACAAGGCTAACTGTGGGAGCGGGCTTGCTCGCGAAAGCAGTGTGCCAGTCGATACATCATTGCCTGAACCAGCGCATTCGCGAGCAAGCCCGCTCCCACATTTTGAATTGTGCAAGGTTCTGGAACCTAGGCGGGTTTAACACGCTCTGAAGGCCTGCGCACCCCGGCCACAATCTTGTCCACGGCCTTGGTCGCCGCCACCATGCCGAACGTGGCCGTCACCATCATCACCGCCCCAAACCCACCGGCACAGTCCAGCTTCACCCCATCGCCGACAAAACTCTTCTGCAAACAGATGCTGCCATCCGGCTTGGGATAGCGCAGTTGCTCGGTGGAGAACACGCACGGCACGCTGTAGTGGCGGGTCACGGTGCGCGAGAAACCGTAGTCCCGACGCAAGGTCGAGCGCACTTTCGACGCCAGCGGGTCGTTGAACGTGCGGTTCAGGTCACACACCTGGATCAGCGTCGGGTCGATCTGCCCGCCGGCGCCGCCAGTGGTGATGATCTGGATCTTGCGGCGCTTGCACCAGGCGATCAGCGCCGCCTTGGCATTCACGGCATCGATGCAGTCGATCACGCAGTCGATGTTCGGCGTGATGTATTCGGCCATGGTGTCGCGGGTGACGAAGTCCGCCACCGCATGCACCACGCAATCCGGATTGATGCCGCGCAAGCGATCGGCCATCACCTCGACTTTGGGTTTGCCTACGGTGCTGTCCAGCGCATGCAACTGGCGGTTGCTGTTGCTGACGCACACGTCATCCAGGTCAAACAGCGAAATCTCGCCCACACCGCAACGGGCCATGGCTTCCGCCGCCCAGGAGCCCACGCCGCCGACGCCGACGATCGCCACATGGGCCGCTTTCAAGCGTTCCAGGCCTTCAATGCCATACAAGCGGGCGACGCCTGCAAACCGTGGATCTTCTGTACTCATGACCATTACCCCAAAAACCGGCGCGCATTATGGACTACAGAGCGACAAGTTCGAAGCGACAAGCTACAAGTAAAGAACTTAGATGGCCTTTCGCTGACTAACGTCCGGCTTTTCTCTGTCTGCTATACGCTCAGGGAAAGGCCGGTGTAGGATGCGCGCCGTTCGGCGCAGGCCGACACCTCTTTTCGTTCCACACCCTTTGGAACCCGACATAACCATGGCATCGCGTAAATTTGGACTCAATCTGGTGATCGTGCTGGCAATTGCCGCGCTGTTCACCGGCTTCTGGGCGCTGATCAACCGCCCGGTCACCGCTCCCAACTGGCCTGAACAGATCTCCGGTTTTTCCTACTCGCCGTTCCAGCAAGGCCAGTACCCACAGAAAAACCAGTTCCCAAGCGACGACGAGATGCGTCGTGACCTTGAGATCATGAGCAAGCTGACGGACAACATCCGTACCTACTCGGTGGACGGCACCCTGGGTGACATCCCCAAACTGGCCGAAGAGTTCGGCCTGCGGGTGACCCTGGGGATCTGGATCAGCCCCGACCTTGAACGCAACGAACGGGAAATCCAGCGCGCCATCGAAATCGCCAACAGCTCGCGCAGCGTGGTGCGGGTCGTGGTGGGTAACGAAGCCGTGTTCCGCAAGGACATCACTCCAGAAGCGCTGATCGTGCTGCTGGATCGGGTGCGCGCCGCCGTCAAAGTGCCGGTCACCACATCCGAGCAATGGGACATCTGGGAAAAGAACCCGCAACTGGCCAAGCACGTCGACCTGATCGCCGCGCACATCCTGCCGTTCTGGGAATACATTCCGATGGACAAGGCCGGCCAGTACGTACTCGACCGTGCCAAGGATCTGAAGAAGCTGTTCCCGAAAAAGCCGCTGCTGCTGTCGGAAGTTGGCTGGCCGAGTAACGGGCGCATGCGCGGTGGCAACGAAACGTCGCCGGCCGACCAGGCGATTTACCTGCGTACGCTGGTGAATAAGCTGAACCGCCAGGGCTACAACTACTTCGTGATCGAGGCCTTCGATCAGCCGTGGAAAGTCAGCGACGAAGGCTCGGCCGGTGCTTACTGGGGCGTATTCAACGGCGCGCGCCAGCAGAAATTCAACTTTGAAGGCCCGGTCGTCGCAATCCCGCAGTGGCGCGTACTCGCCATCGGTTCGGTGGTGCTCGCGCTGCTGTCCCTGACCCTGCTGATGATCGACGGCTCGGCGCTGCGCCAGCGGGGTCGGACCTTCCTGACCTTTATCGCGTTCCTGTGCGGTTCGGTGCTGGTGTGGATCGGTTACGACTACAGCCAGCAATACAGCACCTGGTTCAGTGTCACCGTTGGCATTCTCCTGGCCCTTGGCGCGCTGGGCGTGTTTATCGTGTTGCTGACCGAGGCCCACGAACTGGCGGAAGCGGTGTGGACCCACAAGCGCCGGCGTGAATTCCTGCCGGTTGAAGGGGATTCGGACTACCGCCCGAAAGTGTCGATCCACGTGCCCTGCTACAACGAGCCGCCGGAGATGGTCAAACAGACCCTCGACGCCCTGGCCGCCCTCGATTACCCGGACTACGAAGTCCTGATCATCGACAACAACACCAAGGACCCGGCCGTCTGGGAGCCGGTACGCGACTACTGCGAAACCCTCGGCCCGCGCTTCAAGTTCTTCCACGTCGCGCCCCTGGCCGGTTTCAAGGGTGGCGCGTTGAACTACTTGATCCCGCACACCGCCAAGGATGCCGAAGTGATCGCGGTGATCGACTCCGATTACTGCGTATCGCCGAACTGGCTCAAGCACATGGTGCCGCACTTCGCCGACCCGAAAATCGCGGTGGTGCAGTCGCCGCAGGATTACCGCGACCAGAACGAAAGCACCTTCAAGAAGCTCTGCTACGCGGAATACAAGGGCTTCTTCCATATCGGCATGGTCACCCGCAACGACCGTGACGCGATCATCCAGCACGGCACCATGACCATGACCCGTCGCTCGGTGCTCGAAGAACTCGGCTGGGCCGACTGGTGCATTTGTGAAGATGCCGAACTCGGCCTACGGGTGTTCGAGAAAGGCCTGTCGGCAGCGTATTACCACGACAGCTACGGCAAGGGCTTGATGCCGGATACCTTTATCGACTTCAAGAAACAGCGTTTCCGCTGGGCCTATGGTGCAATCCAGATCATCAAGCGCCACACCGCAAGCCTCTTGCGTGGCAAGGGCACCGAGCTGACCCGTGGCCAGCGTTACCACTTCCTCGCGGGCTGGTTGCCGTGGGTGGCGGACGGCATGAACATCTTCTTCACCGTCGGCGCGCTGTTGTGGTCGGCGGCGATGATCATCGTGCCGACGCGGGTCGACCCGCCGCTGCTGATTTTCGCGATTCCGCCGTTGGCGCTGTTCGTGTTCAAGGTGGGCAAGATCATCTTCCTGTACCGCCGTGCCGTAGGCGTGAACCTCAAGGACGCGTTCTGCGCAGCATTGGCCGGCCTGGCGTTGTCCCACACCATCGCCAAGGCGGTGCTGTATGGCTTCTTCACCAGCAGTATTCCGTTCTTTCGTACACCGAAAAACGCGGATAACCACGGCTTCTGGGTAGCGATTTCCGAAGCCCGCGAAGAAATGTTCATCATGCTGCTGTTGTGGGGTGCCGCACTGGGGATCTATCTGGTGCAAGGCCTGCCGAGCAATGACATGCGCTTCTGGGTGGTGATGCTGCTGGTACAGTCGCTGCCGTACGTGGCGGCGCTGATCATGGCGTTCCTGTCGTCGTTGCCGAAACCTTCGGCAGCCGTGGAGCCCGCGCCAGCTGCGTAAAAACTTGCGCAATGCACTAAACGGCGGCCTCTGGCCGCCGTTTTGCTATAAGATAACGGCCGTTTTGCAAGACTTGGCCTGCACCAGTGCTTCATGTGAAAGCAGGTCTATGTGGGAGCGGGCTTGCTCGCGAATGCGGTGTGTCAGCCACACATGAATTGACTGACCCACCGCATTCGCGAGCAAGCCCGCTCCCACATTGGATCTGCGCCAGTTTAAGGTCCTCATACGTCCTGCGCCCATTACACGCTTCCCGGAGTTTTCCCATGACGGCCCATGCCGACCTTTCGCCGACCCTTCAACTTGCCATCGACCTGATCCGTCGCCCCTCTGTGACGCCGATCGACGCCGATTGCCAGAAGCTGATGATGCAGCGCCTGGGCGACGCCGGTTTTGCGCTTGAGCCGATGCGTATTGAAGACGTGGACAACTTCTGGGCCACCCATGGCAAGCACGATGGCCCGGTGCTGTGCTTTGCCGGTCACACCGACGTGGTGCCGACCGGCCCGGTGCAGGCCTGGCAGAACGACCCGTTCGACGCGCTGATCGATGACAACGGCATGCTCTGCGGCCGTGGCGCAGCGGACATGAAAGGCAGCCTGGCCGCGATGCTCGTCGCGTCCGAGCGTTTTGTCGCCGACTACCCGGACCACAAGGGCTCGGTCGCCTTCCTGATCACCAGCGATGAAGAAGGCCCGGCGCACCACGGCACCAAGGCCGTGATCGAACGCCTGGCCGCACGCAAGGAACGCCTGGACTGGTGCATCGTCGGCGAACCGTCGAGCACAACGCTGGTGGGTGACGTGGTCAAGAACGGCCGTCGCGGCTCCCTCGGCGCCACCCTGACCGTGCGCGGCGTACAAGGCCACGTGGCCTACCCACACCTGGCGAAGAACCCGATCCACCTGGCCGCTCCGGCCCTGGCTGAACTGGCCGCCGAGCATTGGGACGACGGCAACACCTTCTTCCCGCCGACCAGCTTCCAGATTTCCAACCTGAATTCCGGCACCGGCGCGACCAACGTGATCCCGGGCGACCTGACGGCGGTGTTCAACTTCCGCTTCTCCACCGAATCCACCGTCGAAGGTCTGCAGCAGCGGGTCGCGCAGATTCTCGACAAGCATGGCCTGGACTGGCACGTGGAGTGGGCGCTGTCGGGCCTGCCGTTCCTCACCGAGCCGGGCGCGCTGCTGGATGCGGTATCCGCGAGCATCAAGGCGATCACCGGGCGTGAGACCCAGGCGTCCACCAGCGGTGGCACCTCCGATGGGCGTTTCATCGCCACCCTCGGTACCCAGGTGGTCGAACTGGGCCCGGTCAACGCGACGATCCACCAGGTCAACGAGCGCATTCTGGCCAGCGACCTCGACGTGCTGACCGAAATCTACTACCAGACCCTGATCAAGTTGCTCGCCTGATGCTGGCCTGCCCCATTTGCAGTGCGCCGCTCAACGCGGTCGACAATGGCGTCGCATGCCCCGCCGGGCACCGTTTCGACCGCGCACGCCAGGGTTACCTGAACCTGTTGCCGGTGCAGCACAAAAACAGCCGCGACCCGGGCGATAACCTCGCCATGGTCGAGGCGCGCCGCGACTTCCTCAACGCCGGCCATTACGCGCCGGTCGCCAGGCGCCTGGCCGAACTGGCCGCTGAGCGCGCCCCGGCGCGCTGGGTGGACATCGGCTGCGGCGAGGGTTACTACACCGCGCAAATCGCCGACGCCCTGCCCCGCGCCGACGGCTATGCGCTGGACATATCCAAGGAAGCGGTCAAGCGTGCGTGCAAACGCAACCCGGCGCTGACCTGGTTGATCGCCAGCATGGCCCGCGTGCCCTTGGCGTCAGGCAGTTGCCAATTCCTCGCCAGCGTATTCAGCCCGCTGGACTGGGAAGAGGCCAAGCGCCTGCTGAGCCCCGGCGGCGGCTTGATGAAAGTCGGCCCGACCAGCGGTCACCTGATGGAACTGCGCGAGCGTCTTTACGACGAGGTGCGTGAGTACACCGACGACAAACACCTGGCCCTGGTGCCGGAAGGCATGAGCCTGGCGCACAGCGAAACCCTCGAGTTCACGCTGAGCCTGGCGCAACCCCAGGACCGCGCCAACCTGCTGGCCATGACACCCCATGGCTGGCGCGCCAGTGCCGAACGCCGCAGCGACGTGATCGAGGCCGCCGAGCCGCTGATCGTCACCGTGTCGATGCGCTACGACTATTTCGTGCTTCAATAACCGACTTTTCCGCGAATGGATTTTTTAAATCCCGCAACGAGGAACATCCATGCGCCAACCCGATATCGAGATTTACCTGAAGGACGCCGACGTCGACTACAAGGCTATCGCCGCCTGGCTGGGCGCCGCCCTGGGCCCGTGCACCGACTGGGTCCAGAAAGGCCAGACCTACAAGTGCAAGGCCGGTAACGTGCCTGTCACCTGGCTGCCGAAGGCTGTAGGCAAATGGAACAGCCTGTACCTGGAAAGCGACCAGACCCCGTGGGACGACGACATCGCCTGCGCCCGCGCTGCATTTGCTGCGCTGAACGTCGAAGTGCGTTGCGCACCGGGTACGTGGGTTGAGGAAGAAGGCGAAGAAAGCGCCGACACCTGGATTCGTATCAGCGCGGACGGTGAAGAACAGATCACCTGGAAAACTGCATAGAAAGCCGAATTGTGAACCCAATCAAATGTGGGAGCGGGCTTGCTCGCGAAAGCGGTGGATCAGTCAACATCTCTTGTGACTGACACACCGCTTTCGCGAGCAAGCCCGCTCCCACATGGGTTCAGCGATGTAACAAAAATCAGGTTACAGGCCCACCACATCCTCCGCCTGCAAGCCCTTCTCGCCGGTCACCACGGCGTATTCCACCTGCTGGCCCTCGGCCAACGAACGATGGCCTTCACCGCGAATGGCGCGGTAGTGCACAAACACATCCTTGCCATCATCCCGCTGAATAAACCCGTAACCCTTTGCATCGTTGAACCACTTCACATTGCCGGTTTCGCGCGTTGTCATCTGTCTTCCTCCCATATGCTTTTTATTGTTGAGTCGGTCGCATTGAACTGCCGAGTATAAGACAGGTTCAAAAACCATCAACTCAAGTTTACTTCGCGGCTTTTTTGCCGATTTTCGGCGAATACGGCACACTACCCGCCCGAGCACCTGCTCGGTTTTTCCCACTTGAAGCAGCACGCCTATGACCCGCTCCCCGTTCCGCCGTCTGGTGTTTGGCACCTTGCGCCGACTGTTGTACCTCTGGGTTCGCTCGGAGACGATCAACCAGTCGTCCCTTACCCTTAACCTCGACCGCAGTCGGCCGGTGTTCTACGTCCTGCAATCGCCCTCCCTCACCGAATTGGCCGTGGTCGATGCCGAGTGCACCAAGGCCGGCCTGCCGCGCCCGGTGCTGCCGGTATCGGTGGGCCCGTTGATGGAGCCGGCGGCGTTCTTCTACCTCACGCCCGAGCCGGACTGGCTCGGCCGCCAGGACAAGCGCGGCGCGCCGCCGACCCTGACCCGACTGGTCAACACCCTCAGCGAGCACGCCGAAGAGAATGCACAAATCATTCCGGTCAGCGTGTTCTGGGGCCAGTCGCCGGAAAGCGAGTCCAGCCCGTGGAAACTGCTGTTCGCCGACAGCTGGGCGGTCACCGGCCGCCTGCGCCGGTTGCTGAGCATCCTGATCCTCGGTCGCAAGACCCGTGTGCAATTCTCCGCGCCTATCAACCTGCGTGAGTTGATCGAGCACAATAAAGGCCACGAACGCACCGTCCGCATGGCCCAACGGATCCTGCGGGTGCACTTTCGCAACCTGAAGACCGCCGTGATCGGCCCCGACCTGTCCCACCGACGCAACCTGGTCAAAGGCCTGGTCAATATGCCGCTGGTGCGCCAAGCCATTGCGGACGAGGCCGAACGCGAAAAAATCGCCCCGGACAAAGCCAAGGCCCTGGCCCTGCGCTACGGCAACGAGATCGCGTCGGACTACACCTACACCGCGATCCGCTTCCTCGAAGTGGTGCTGAGCTGGTTCTGGAACAAGATCTACGACGGCATCAAGGTCAACAACATCGAAGGCGTGCAAAAGGTTGCCCAGGGCTACGAGGTGATCTACGTACCGTGCCACCGCAGCCACATCGACTACCTGCTGCTCTCCTACCTGCTGTTCAAGAATGGCCTGACCCCGCCGCACATCGCCGCCGGGATCAACCTGAACATGCCGGTGATCGGCAGCCTGCTGCGCCGTGGCGGTGCGTTTTTCATGCGCCGCACCTTCAAGGGCAACCCGCTGTACACCTCGGTGTTCAACGAATACCTGCATACCCTGTTCACCAAAGGCTTCCCGGTGGAGTACTTCGTCGAAGGCGGCCGCTCGCGTACCGGGCGCATGCTGCAGCCAAAGACCGGCATGCTGGCAATCACCCTGCGCAGCTTCCTGCGCTCTTCGCGCATGCCCATCGTCTTCGTGCCGGTGTACATCGGCTATGAGCGCGTGCTCGAAGGCCGGACCTATCTCGGTGAGTTGCGCGGCGCGAGCAAGAAGAAAGAGTCGATCTTCGATATTTTCAAAGTGGTCGGCGCGCTCAAGCAGCGCTTTGGCCAAGTCGCGGTCAACTTCGGCGAGCCGATCAAACTGGCGGAGTTCCTCGACGCCGAGCAACCGGACTGGCGCGCCCAGGAGCTGGGCCCGAACTACAAACCGGCATGGCTCAACGAAACCACCAACCGCCTCGGCGAGCGGGTGGCCCGCCACCTCAACGAAGCCGCTGCGGTCAACCCGGTCAACCTGGTGGCCCTGGCGTTGCTCTCAACCACACGCCTGGCCCTGGATGAACAGGCCATGGCACGCCAGTTGGACCTGTACCTGGCGCTGCTGCGCCGCGTGCCCTACTCGCCCCACACCACGTTGCCCGAAGGCGATGGCCTGGCGCTGATCAAGCACGTCAAGGACATGGATCTGCTGTCGGAACAGAGCGACGCCCTCGGTAAGATTGTGTACCTGGGCGAGCAAAACGCTGTCCTGATGACCTACTACCGCAACAACGTGCTGCACATCTTTGCCCTCCCGGCATTGCTCGCCAGTTTTTTCCAGAGCAGCTCGCGGATGAGCCGCGAACAGATCCTGCGCTACACCCACGCGCTGTACCCGTACCTGCAATCGGAGCTGTTTATCCGCTGGTCGCTGGATGAGCTGGACAGCGTGGTCGACCAGTGGCTGGAAGCCTTCGTCGAGCAAGGCCTGCTGCGCTTCGAGAACAACGTGTACCTGCGCCCGGCCCCGAGTTCAACGCACTTCGTGCTGCTGACGCTATTGTCCAAGAGCATCGCCCAGACCCTGCAACGCTTCTACATGGCGATCTCGCTGCTGCTCAACAGCGGCCAGAACAGCATCAGCGCCGAGGAGTTGGAGGACCTGTGCACGGTGATGGCCCAGCGCCTGTCGATCCTGCATGGCCTCAACGCACCGGAGTTCTTCGACAAGAGCCTTTTCCGACATTTTATTCAGACGTTGCTGGAGCAAGATGTGCTGCGCCGCGATGAAGCCGGCAAGCTGAGCTACCACGACCTGCTCGGCGAACTGGCCGAAGGCGCGGCCAAGCGCGTGTTGCCGGCGGAAATTCGCCTGTCGATCCGCCAGGTCGCACTGCATCGCGTCGATGGCGCGGCGCAAACGCCGCTCGAACCTGACGCCCCCACGCCTGAAGAAAGCCGCTAGATTGAATAAGGCGCCGGGCGGTTTCCGGCGCCGTTGACAAGGAGCAACACCATGAAAAAGATCATCCTCCTCGGCCTCACCGCCCTGCTCGGAGCCTGCCAATCCATGACGCCCGCCCCCAAGGCCAGCCTCGATGGCGAAGTGTTCTACCTGCAACGCATCGCCCTGCCGCCCACCGCCATCTTGAGTGTCAGCCTGCAAGACGTGTCCCTGGCCGACGCGCCAGCCGTGACGCTGGCGGAGCAGAAAGGCCCGGTCAAAGGCCAGGTGCCCCTGGCGTTTCACCTGAGCTACGACCCAGCACAGGTCAAGCCTGGCCACAGTTATTCGGTCAGCGCTCGCATCGAAGTGGATGGCAAGCTAATGTTTATCACCACCGAACGGCACTCTGTGCAGCTCAACGGCCAGGACCCGCAACCCCTGCGCTTGCGCGTTGACGCCGCGGCCCACTGATAGCCTCCAGAACACACGCCCCATCAAAAGGAAGCGCCCATGCTCCGCAACTCCCTTCGCTTTACTGCCCTGTGTGCCGGCCTGCTGCTCGGCGCCAACGCCATGGCCCTGGACCTCAGCAGCCTGTCCCAGGGCGACGCCAGCGGCGGCCTGAAGGACGCCCTGACCCAAGGCGCACAGATCGCCGTGAAACAACTGGGTGTACCGGGAGGTTTCAGTAACAATCCGCAAGTGAAGATCGGTTTGCCGGGCAAGTTGGGCAAAGTGGCCGACAAGCTGAAGATGTTCGGCATGGGTGACCAGGTCACGCAGTTGGAAACCAGCATGAACAAAGCTGCGGAGTCCGCCGTGACCCAGGCCCAGCCGATCCTGGTAAATGCCGTGAAAAACATGAGCGTGACCGACGCCAAGGGCATCCTCAGCGGCGGCCAGGACTCGGCCACCCAATACCTGAACAAAAGCAGCCGTGAGCAGATCCGCGCCAAGTTCCTGCCCATCGTGAAAGCGGCGACCGACAAGGTCGGCGTGGCCCAGCAGTACAACGCCCTGGCCGGCAAGGCTGCGGCGTTTGGCGCAGTGGACGCAAAAAGCGCCAACGTCGAAAACTACGTGACCGAGCAGGCGCTGGATGGCTTGTTCAAGATGATCGCGCAACAGGAAGAAACCATTCGCAAGAACCCGGCGGCCGCGGCCACCAGCCTGGCGAAGAAGGTGTTCGGCGCGCTGTAAACGTTGGAAGGATCGCTCCCTGCAACGGGGAGCGATCTAATGCAGGACCGATTCCGCCAACCGCCCCACCATCAATGTGGCAAAGCAGCCAATCGCGATCGAGGTGGCGCGGTTGATCTTCAACGGCGTCAGCCAGGCCTTTTGAATCCCTTCGAAGCGACTGCCCAGCACAATCCACGCCGACCCTACCGGGATCACCACCAACACCAGGGTGAGCATGAACCCGGCATAGCCTGGCAACGTGGCAAAGGCGCCGACCGGCGCGATGAACGACACGATCAACAGGCCTTTGGGATTCATCACCGTCAGCCAGAAGAAATACAGCCCGGAGAAACGGTCGCGGCTCGGGTCGGCCGCGCTGTTCTTGCGTTGCCAGAGTTTGTACGAGACATACAGCAGGTAACACGCCGCCGCCAGTTGCGTGGCCTTCAACGCCCATGGCGAATACGCCGCCAGATACAGCAAGGCCACACCCCACAGCGAAACCTGCAGCAGGTAGGCCAGGCACTCGACAAATGCCAGTTGCCACGAGGCCCGCCAGCCGAACAACAGCCCTGCGCGAAACAGCAGGGTGTTGGTCGGGCCAGGGGCAAGCAATAACAACATCAGGGCTGAAACAGTGGCCAACATGATTACGCGACGTCCTTCCTCACTCGGAACCACGCAGCATACAGGGCCGGCAGGAACAATAGGGTCAACGCCGTCGCCACAATCAACCCACCCATGATCGCCACTGCCATCGGCCCGAAGAACACGCTGCGCGACAGCGGGATCATCGCCAGCACCGCCGCGAGGGCGGTGAGAACAATCGGACGGAAGCGTCGGACGGTAGCTTCGATAATGGCCTGCCATGGCGCCAACCCGGCCTTGATGTCCTGCTCGATCTGGTCCACCAGGATCACCGAGTTGCGCATGATCATGCCCGACAGCGCGATGGTGCCAAGCATGGCCACAAAGCCGAAGGGCTGGCGGAACACCAACAGGAATAGTGTCACGCCGATCAGGCCCAGCGGCGCCGTCAGAAACACCATCGCCGTACGTGAGAAGCTGCGCAGTTGCAGCATCAGCAAGGTCAGCACCACCACGATAAACAGCGGTACGCCGGCTTTGACCGAGTTTTGCCCACGGGCAGAATCCTCGACGGTACCGCCGACTTCCAGCAAGTAGCCATCCGGCAGTTCGGCGCGCACGCCTTCAAGGGTCGGCTGGATCTGCTGGACCAGGGTCGCCGGTTGCTCCTTGCCATAGATGTCGGCGCGGATCGTCACCGTCGGCAGACGATTGCGGTGCCAGATGATGCCCTCTTCGAAGCCGTATTCGAGGGTGGCGATTTGCGACAGCGCCACACTTTTACCGTTGTCGGTCGGCACGGCGAGGCTTGGCAGCAGCGACAACTCGGTGCGCTCGTGGACGGTGCCGCGCAGGAGGATTTCGATCAACTCGTTGTCCTCCCGGTATTGGCTGACGCTGGAACCTGTCAGCGAACTCTGTAGGAATTTCGACAGATTGGCGGTGCTCACACCGAGGGCGCGGGCGCGATCCTGGTCGATATTGAGGTAGACGATCTTGCTCGGCTCTTCCCAATCCAGGTGCACGTTGGCCACGTGGGTATTTTCGCGAACCTTGGCCGCCACTTTCCGCGCCAGGGCGCGGACTTCTTCGATGTGTTCGCCAGTCACGCGGAACTGCACCGGGTAGCCTACAGGCGGGCCGTTTTCCAGGCGCGTGACCCGCGAGCGTAGCTCGGGGAATTGTTCGTTGAGGGTTTCGATCAGCCAGGTGCGCAGGCTTTCACGTTCCTCGATGGTTTTGGCCAACACCACAAACTGGGCGAAACTGGCGGCCGGCAACTGCTGGTCCAGGGGCAGGTAGAAACGCGGCGAACCGGTGCCTATGTAAGCCACGTAGTTGTCGATACCGGCGTGATCCTTGAGCAGCGCTTCCAGACGTTTGACCTGCTCGGCGGTGTTGCTCAGGGAGGTGCCTTCGGCCAGCTTCAGGTCGACCATCAGCTCCAGGCGACCGGAGGCCGGGAAGAACTGTTGCGGCACAAAACGGAACAGCGCCACCGAGCCGATAAACAGCAGCAGGGTCAGTACGATCACGGTTTTACGCCGGCGCACGCACCACTCCACCAAACGTCTTACACGCTGGTAGAAGGGGGTTCCGTAGGGATCAGGACCGTCGGCACCATGTTTGGCCGCATGAATCTTCGCCAGGTCCGGTAGGAGTTTTTCCCCCAGGTACGGCACAAACACCACGGCCGCGACCCAAGAGGCCAGCAAGGCGATGGTCACCACCTGGAAAATCGAACGGGTGTATTCACCAGTGCTCGACTGCGCTGTGGCAATCGGCAGAAAACCCGCGGCGGTGATCAAGGTACCGGTGAGCATCGGGAACGCAGTGCTGGTCCAGGCGAAACTCGCGGCCTTGAGCCGGTCATAGCCCTGCTCCATTTTGATCGCCATCATTTCCACGGCGATGATCGCATCATCCACCAGCAGGCCCAGGGCCAATACCAATGCGCCGAGGGAGATCTTGTGCAGGCCGATCCCGAGGTAATACATACTGGCAAAGGTCATCGCCAGCACCAGCGGAATTGCCAGGGCGACCACCATGCCGGTGCGTACACCGAGGGAGAAGAAGCTGACCAGCAACACGATGGCCAGTGCCTCGGCCAGGACCTGGACGAATTCGCCGACACTGGTTTTCACCGCAGCCGGTTGATCCGACACCTTGCGCAGCTCCATGCCTGCCGGAAGGTTCTTCTGCAGGCGTGCGAATTCGCCTTCAAGCGCCTTGCCCAGCACCAGGATGTCGCCGCCGTCGCGCATGGCCACGGCCAGGCCGATGGCGTCCGCGCCCATATAGCGCATGCGCGGTGCCGGAGGATCGTTGAAACCCCGGTGGATGTCGGCGACATCGCCGATACGGAAGGTGCGGTCACCCACACGAATCGGGAAGTTGCGGATCTCTTCCACCGTCTTGAAATTACCCGACACCCGCAGTTGCACGCGTTCGGTCGGGGTTTCGAAGAAGCCGGCGGTAGAGACCGCGTTCTGTTCTTGCAACGCCTGCTGTACCGCCGCCAACGGCAGGCCGAGGGTCGCCAGCTTGAGGTTGGACAACTCGATCCAGATCTTCTCGTCCTGTAGGCCAAGCAACTCGACCTTGCCCACATCCGGCACGCGTTGCAGTTGAATCTGGATACGGTCGGCGTAGTCCTTGAGCACGGCGTAGTCAAAACCATCGCCGGTCAGGGCGTAGATGTTGCCGAAGGTGGTGCCGAACTCATCATTGAAAAACGGCCCCTGGATGTCCGGTGGTAAGGTCTGGCGGATGTCGCTGATCTTTTTGCGCACCTGATACCACAGCTCGGGGATCTGCGCCGAGTGCATGGAGTCGCGGGCCATAAAGGTGACTTGGGATTCGCCGGGACGCGAGAAGGAGACAATGCGCTCGTAGTCGCCGGTCTCCATCAGTTTTTTCTCGATGCGCTCGGTGACCTGGCGCGAAACTTCCTGAGCCGTAGCGCCGGGCCAGTTGGTCTTGATCACCATGGCCTTGAAGGTGAACGGCGGGTCTTCGCTTTGCCCCAGCTTGGTGTAGGACAAGGTGCCGACCACTGCCAGCAGGATCATCAGGAACAGTACGATCTGGCGATTACGCAACGCCCATTCGGAAAGATTGAAACCCATCGGGGACTACTCCTTGGCCGCCAGATTCACTATCCGGTTGGAGCGATCCACCGGGCGCACTTGCTGGCCCTCATGGAGCACATGCACGCCGGCGGCGATCACCCAATCAGTGGGACTCAAGCCTTCCAGCACCGGCACGGATTTTTCGCCGAACGCACCGATGCGCACCGGGGTGCGTTTAAGCGTGTTGTCTGCCTGTACACGCCACACGTAGGACGCACCGTTCTCCGCACTGAGGGCAGACAACGGCACCGACAGCGGAATCACACCGTCAGCCTGTATGAAAACCCGCGCACTCTGGCCCAGTTCGGCAGGGACTTTGCCGCCGGTAAATGCCACACGCGCGGCAAAGGTGCGCGATTTCGGGTCGGCTGCTGGCGACAGTTCACGGATACGCCCGGCGAAACGCTGATCCGGCTGGCTCCACAATTCGACGGACACCGGCTGGCCGATCTTGAACCGGGCGAAGCCTTGCTCGGGCAGGCTGATCAACACTTCACGCTCGCCATCGGTGGCCAGGGTGAATACGGTCTGGCCGGCGGATACCACCTGGCCCACTTCCACTGCGCGCTTGGCGACCACACCGTCCTGGGGCGCGCGCAACGTGGCGTAACCGGCCTGGTTGCTCGACACGTCGAACTCGGCCTTGATCTGTTTGAGACGTGCTTCGCCGGATCGGTAGAGGTTTTCAGAATTGTCGTACTGGGAACGGCTGACCATCTGACGGTCCATCAGGGTCTTGTAGCGATCACGCTCGGCGCGCACCAGGCTCAGGTTGGCCTCGGCGGCGGCGACCTGGGCGCGGGTGGCTTCCAGTTGCAGGCGCACATCCTGAGGGTCCAGCTCGGCCAGCGGCTGATTGGCCTTGACCCGCTCGCCCTCCTCGACCAGGCGCTTGCTGACTTTGCCGCCGATGCGAAAGGCCAGGTCCGGCTCATAGCGCGCACGGACTTCACCGGGGTAGCTGTCACTCGCCTGCGCCGAAGGCTGCGGCTGCACCACCATGGCCGGGCGGATAACGGTCTGGGCCGCTTCTTCATGGCCGCAAGCGGCCAAGAGGAACGCCAAGCTGGCAGGCAACGCAAGGGGCAGGAAAGTGCTGCGCATGCTGAAGGACCTTTCGCAAATGGAGCTAGGAATAATTATACTGGCCAGTATGTTATTAATACCAAACTCACCAGTCCAGTATTAAAGGTGTAAATGTCCGACAATCCTGCCAACACCAATAGCCCCGGGCGTCCCAAGGACATGGCAAAACGCCAGGCTATCCTCGAAGCAGCGAAAATCCTGTTTTTGAGCAATGGTTACGCCAGTACCAGCATGGATGCTGTCGCCCTTGAGGCCGGCGTGTCGAAACTGACCGTCTACAGCCACTTCACCGACAAAGAGACCTTATTTACCGCCGCCGTGGTCGCCAAGTGCGAGGAACAATTGCCGGTGATGTACTTCGAGTTGCCCGCCGACATGCCTGTGGAAACGGTGCTGTTGAACATTGCGCGGGGCTTCCATCGGCTGATCAACAGCAAGGAATCGGTGAACCTGCATCGCCTGATGATGACCACGGGCAACCAGGACGTAAAACTCTCACAGATCTTCTTCGAGGCGGGGCCAATGCGCATGCTGCAAGGCATGGAGCGCTTGTTGGGCAAGATCGACCAAAGTGGCGCGCTGAGCATCGACAAACCGTTTACGGCGGCCGAGCACTTCTTCTGCCTGCTCAAGGGCACGGCGAATTTTTGCTTGTTGTATGGCTGTGGCGGGCCGTTGAGTGAGGAGGCGGCCGAGGAGCATGTGCGGGAGGTGGTGGGGTTGTTTATGCGGGCTTATCGGGCTTGAAGTTTTGTGGTGGCTGGGCGGTCGCTTTCGCGAGCAAGCCCGCTCCCACATTTGGCCGCATTCCAAAATTGGAACTCGGTCAAATGTGGGAGCTGGCTTGCCTGCGATGAGGCCCTAAGGGCCAATGAACATTCAGCCCTTGAGCGCCTTCTTCGGGTAGATGTCATACCGGCTGGACTTGCCATCCAACGCATGGCTCGGCTTGGGCCCCTCGATACACGGTGCCTTGCGCGGCCGTTTCACCACCACCCTGTGGCTGGCCAACGCCAGTGCCGCTGCGAGCAATGCCGGGGCATCCGGATCATCCCCCACCAACGGCCGGAACAGGCGCATTTCCTTCTTCACCAGGGCAGTTTTCTCACGATGCGGGAACATCGGGTCGAGATAGATCACCTGGGGCGGCTCGCCCTCCCAATTACGCATCACCTCGATGGAGTTGCCCTTGAGCAGCTGCATGCGCGCCACAATCGGTGCCACCTCAAAATCATCCGCGCCGCGCGCCAGGCCGTCTTCAAGCAAGGCGCCGATCAACGGCTGGCGCTCGATCAGGCTCATTTCGCAGCCCAGGCTCGCGAGTACAAACGCGTCCTTGCCCAGGCCCGCGGTAGCGTCCAGCACCCGTGGGCGCACGCCTTGGGCGATGCCCACGGCCTTGGCAATCATCTGCCCGCTGCCACCGCCATACAAACGCCGGTGCGCCGCGCCACCTTCAACAAAATCCACGCGCACCGGCCCCGGTGCATCCGGCCCGAGCTGTTGCAGCTGTAGGCCCTGTTCACCGACTTGCAGGGAAAAATCCGCATCCGCCTGCTGCAAAGGCAGGCCAAGCCGCGTCGCCCATTGCTCGGCAAGGGCCTGGAAACCTTCGGCCAAGGCCTCGACCCTGATGCGGCTGGCCGCTGGTTGTTCGCTCATCGATCGCTACGCTCAAAAATATTAAGGATCGGCAAATACCGGCCGATAAAAACAACAGTCAGGTATTTTGCCAGAGCTGAGCGTCGACCGAGAAAAATGTCAGACATTCTTCCCCTAACCATCGGTGTACTGCCGACCCACAACCACTACGGCCTGCGCAATACCCAAGCGCTGGCCGGGGTGAGTCATGTGTGGCAGGACTTCTTTGCCCGGGCGTTGGCCGAGCAGCTCGGCGACACGCCGGGCGCGCTCGCCGCCCAGGCGCCTGCACCGCTGGACCCGGAAGTTGAACCCAGTGCCGGCGCCGACCTGCTGTCGCAGATCCTCACCCAGCGTGAATGCGACGTGAAAGACACCGAAATCGCCCCGCCTGAGCCGTTGTTCCTGCCGATTGCCGAGTTCGAGACCGAACTGCTGCCGCCGGCTGCGACACCATTGCCCGAAGAAGAAATCGTCGCCCAACAGCGCCAGCAAAACTTCGAAAGCGGCTGGGTTCGCCCAATCGTGCTGAGCGCCGGCCAACCGCTGCCGGAACCCGGCCCGGCGCCCGAGCCCCGCCCGCTGCACCTGCCGATTGCCGAGTTCGAACTGGACCTGCTGCCACCGGCCGCCACGCCGTACCCGACCGAAGAACTGCTGGCGCAACAAAAGGCCCTGGACTTCGATTACCACTGGGCTCGCCCGCTGATCACTCAGAACCTGCGCCTGGCCGCCTGATTCAGCGCTTGAAAAACTCGTTGGCCTGGTTGAACGGCATCTTGCGTTCAGTGAAGGTAAACGTCCCCAACTCATACACTTCCTGCGCTGCGCGATAAAACTCGCCATAGGCTGCCAACGCCATGGCTGAGCCGACGCTGATCCGTCGCACGCCCATCGCACTCAACTGCGCCACGCTGAGGTTCAAGCCGCCGGACATCAACACGTTGACCGGCTTGGGCGCCACCGCCTTGACCACCGCCAATACTTCCTCGGCACTGCGCAGGGCTGGCGCGTAGAGCACGTCGGCACCGGCTTCGGCGTAGGCTTGCAGCCGGCGGATGGTGTCAGGCAAATCCAGACGACCATGCAGGAGGTTTTCCGCACGGGCGGTCAGGGTGAAGGCGAATGGCAGGCTGCGCACGGCAGCAACGGCGGCTTCTACACGCGCCACAGACAGGTCAAAGGCATAGATCGGCTCAGCGGCGATGCCGGTGGCGTCTTCGATGGAGCCGCCGACAATGCCCGTGGCCGCCGCACGCAGGATGGTCTGGGCGCAGCCTTCAGGGGTGTCGCTGAAGCCGTTTTCGAGGTCGGCGGCCACTGGCAATGGGGTGGCTTGGGCAATCAGCGTGGCATTGACCAATGTGTCGTCCAGGGACAACGCCCCTTCCGCATCCGGCCGTCCGAGGCTGAACGCATAGCCTGCGCTGGTGGTGGCCAGGGCTTCAAAGCCCAGGCTGGCGAGCATCACGGCGGAGCCCGCATCCCATGGGTTGGGCATCACGAAGGCACGATCACGCGCGTGCAAGGCCTTGAAGGTTTCGGCGCGAAGGGCTTGGGCATCCATGTCTGACTCCTGGCGATAAAAGGAGCCCTAGAGTAACCCCAGTTGCTCCACTTCAGGCGCTCGATTCAGGGTCGGCAGGGGTGGCAGGCCGGGCAGGCGCGCCATCAATTGTTCGTGAAAGCGCAGGGCCAGTTGTGCGGCCAGGCGGTTGTCCGAGGTGTGCAGGAAGATGTACGGCGTGCGGCCCTCTTCGATCCAGAAGGCGATTTTTTCCACCCACGGGACCAGGAACGGGTCGTTGGCTTGCAGTTCGGGATGACCGATGAAACGTACTTGGGGAAACAGGGTCAACGCCGCCGGACGTGGTGGCACCTTGGGTTTCTTCGACTGGGCATGCAACACCGCCGCCGAAGTCGACGTGCAGCTGAACAGCGCACGCGGGTCCAGGCAGATGCGCTCCACGCCTCGATCACGCAACAAACGGTTGAGCGTGCGCTCGGCGTCGCCCTTGGCGAAGAACTCCGGGTGGCGCACTTCAACGGCCATCGGGCGTTCAAGGCCGTCGATAAACCCGACCAATTCGGCAAGGCGCTGCGGCGCAAAGCCTGCCGACAACTGCAGCCACAGCGGCGAAACACGCTCCCCCAGCGGGCTCATCAGGCCGACAAAACTTTCCGCCGCCGGCAGTTGCTCACGCAAGTCGCCAGCATGGCTGATGTCACCGGGGAACTTCGCCGTGAAGCGAAAATCGGCAGGCATGATCTCGGCCCAGCGCTGTACCGTGGCGGCCGAGGGGCGGGCATAAAACGTGGTGTTGCCTTCAACGGCGTTGAAGACTTGGGAATACAGCGCGAGGTAATCGTTGGAACGTGCGTCGGCCGGGTACAGGTATTCGCGCCAGGCGTTTTCACTCCAGGATGGGCAACCGATGAAGTAAGGCAGGCGCATCAGATGTGGATGTCGAGGCCCAGCACTTCCATATCCCATTCGACAAAACCGGCGGTGGTCAGGTAGCTGGCCAGGGCGGTCGCGACGCTTTTGCTCATGGAGCGCGGGAAGACCATGTCTTGCTGACGGGCGGGAAGGCCGCTGATACGGGCTTGGGAGCTGGATTGCGCATCGGATTGGACTTCGATGAAGTCCGGCGAATCCTCGACGGAGTCGTCCACCGTAGCGTTTGCCTTGCGCGGCTTGCGCTTGATTGGATAGGACGGTGAGGAAAAGCCATCAATACGCATAGGCGCGAACTCGCTATCAGTAATGGCATTTTAGTGGCGCAATCCGTAGCGCGCAAATGCTCTGGTGATAACTAGAACACATAATTTGAAAAAGGTTTAAAACCTCGGGCAAATTCTGACGATTGGCGTTTTTTGTCAGAAAATACCCGCACTTTTGGCGTCAAATAATCCCGCGAGGCCCACACCATCACTGTGGCAAGGGAGCTTGCTCCCGCTGGACTGCGCAGCAGTCCCTGCTCCCTCGCCACAATTACAGGCCGCGCTCAGCCTTGGTCTGCGCAACCTTATCGCGCAGGTACACCGGCGCCGCCTGGTCGGCGGGAATCGCCTCGCCCCGCTCAAAAGCAAAGCGCGCCAAGGTCAGCAGGTCTTCGGCGTGGGGCAACATGGCGGCGTCCTGCCCCACCAGCGTGACCCCAATGCGCTCGCCATAACCCCAACCGGTGCCGGCACCGAACCAGTCACCGCTGGCATCTGGTGGCAATACCGAGGATTCCGGCGGCTGCACGGCTTCCACGCCGACCAGGCGCATTTCGCCAGCGGTCTCGCGATAGCAACCCCAATAGACCTCATCCATGCGCGCGTCGATCGCCGCAGCCACCTGATACGCGCCGTGTTCGCGCAACGCGCGCTGGGCCAGCACGGCCAGGTTGGACACCGGCAACACCGGCCGCTCCAAGGCAAACGCCAAGCCCTGCACCACGCCGATAGCGATCCGCACGCCGGTAAACGCACCTGGCCCGCGGCCAAATGCGATGGCATCGACCGCCGCCAGGGTGGTGCCGGCGTCTTCGAGCAGTTGCTTGATCATCGGCAACAGCTTCTGCGCATGCAGGCGGGGGATCACCTCGTAGTGGCTTGTTACCTTGCCATCGTGCAGCAGGGCAACGGAGCAAGCTTCAGTCGCGGTGTCCAGGGCCAGCAGGGTGCTCATCGGTGTGGGTGTCCAAGTCGAAAAAAAGTGCGCCAGTATAAACAACAACGGCCCGCAAGCGGGCCGTTGTACACAAAGCTGAACGAAGGATCAGCTCAGTGCTTGCAACACCTTGGCGGTGATGGCTTCAACCGAGCCAACGCCAGGGATGTGGCTGTACTTGGGCTTGCCTTGGGCAGCCGACAGCTTCTGGTAGAAATCCACCAAAGGCTTGGTCTGGGAGTGGTAGACCGACAGGCGATGACGCACGGTTTCTTCGGTGTCGTCCTTACGCTGTACCAGCTCTTCGCCGGTCACATCGTCCTTGCCTTCGACTTTTGGCGGGTTGTACAGGGTGTGGTACACGCGGCCCGAGGCTTCGTGAACGCGACGACCGGCAATACGCTGCACGATTTCTTCATCTTCAACCGCGATTTCAACCACGGCATCCAGCTCAACGCCAGCCTTCACCAGGGCTTCAGCCTGGGGAATGGTGCGTGGGAAGCCGTCGAACAGGAAACCGTTCTTGCAGTCTTCCTGGCTGATGCGTTCCTTGACCAGGTTGATGATCAAGTCATCGGAGACCAGGCCACCGCTGTCCATCACGCTCTTGGCGATCAGGCCCAGCTCGGTGCCGGCCTTGACCGCTGCACGCAGCATGTCGCCGGTGGAGATTTGTGGAATGCCGAATTTTTCAGTGATGAACTTTGCCTGAGTACCTTTACCGGCCCCGGGAGCTCCCAGCAGAATGACGCGCATTGATGTGCTCCTCAATTTTTTATAGAGATGTCGCTCGGATTCGCCGCGTGGGGCCAATCGCGTAAAAATAGGATTCGGGCCGCCCAAACGGCCAAAGGCTGATCAAGATACACAGCGGGCGGTCACCATACAAGCCGCCAAAAGTCGCAGGAACCCGCGCAGGGCATGCGTCATAGGTAGGGTGTGCCTGAGTGCAACCCGCCCGCATAAACGCTGACCGCCCGTTTCCGGGCGGCCGTCGTGGTTTATCTGCAAGCCGTTGAGAACGCTTGGAAAACCTCAGCCGGTGTTGCGCAAACCGGCGGCAATACCGGCCACGGACACCAGCAGCGCCTGTTCCAGAGGGCTGTCCTGCGCCGCCTCTTGTTGACGCGAGCGCGCCAGCAACTCGGCCTGCAACAGGTGCAGGGGGTCGAGGTAGGTGTTGCGCAGACGGATGAACTCCAGGGTGTCCGGGCTATGGGCCAGCAGTTGCGACTGGCCAGTCAGGCCAAGCACCACACTGCATGCCTGCGACAATAGGTCGCGTAAGTGCGCCCCCAATGGCAGCAGGTCAGGCTGCACCAGACGCTCATCGTACAGTCGCGCAATGTCGGCATCGGCCTTGGCCAGCACCATTTCCAGCATATCGATGCGGGTGCGGAAGAATGGCCACTGCTCACGCATCTGCCCCAGCAGCTCGCCCTCACCGCGCTCCAGCGCCTTGCTCAGCGCCGCTTCCCAGCCAAGCCAGGCCGGCAGCATCAGGCGGGTCTGGGTCCAGCCGAAGATCCACGGAATCGCGCGCAGGCTTTCGATACCGCCCGCCCGGCGCTTGGCCGGACGGCTGCCCAAGGGCAAACGCCCCAACTCCTGCTCCGGGGTGGACTGGCGGAAGTATTCGACGAATTGCGGATTTTCCCGCACCACGGCGCGGTACGCGCTGACACCGTCTGCCGCCAATTCGTCCATCAAATGGCGCCACGCCGGTTCCGGCGGTGGTGGCGGCAACAGCGTGGCTTCCAACACGGCGGCGAGGTAGAGGTTGAGGTTTTGCTCGGCGATGTCTGGCAGGCCGAACTTGAAGCGGATCATCTCGCCTTGCTCGGTAGTACGGAAGCGCCCCGCCACCGACCCCGGCGGCTGCGACAGGATCGCCGCATGCGCCGGGCCACCACCCCGTCCAACGGTGCCACCGCGACCGTGGAACAACAGCAATTCCACCTGCTGCTCGCGGCAGATGTCGACCAGGCGTTCCTGGGCACGGTACTGCGCCCAGGCGGCGGCGGTGGTGCCGGCATCCTTGGCCGAGTCCGAGTAGCCGATCATCACTTCCTGCGGGCCTTGCAACCGCGCGCGATAGCCGGGCAGCAGCAACAGCCGCTCGATCACCGGGCCGGCGTTGTCCAGGTCAGCCAGGGTTTCGAACAGTGGCACCACACGCATCGGCCGCTGCACGCCCGATTCTTTGAGCAACAGTTGCACGGCGAGCACGTCCGACGCAGCTCCGGCCATGGAGATGACATACGAACCCAACGAAGCAGCAGGCGCGGCGGCAATTTCCTTACAGGTATTCAAGACCTCAGCGGTGTCCGCCGAGGGCTTGAAATAGCCCGGCAACAGTGGCCTACGGTTGCTCAGTTCCTTGCTCAGGAAGCTGATGCGCGCGTCTTCATCCCACTCTTCATAGCGGCCCAAGCCAAGGTAGTCGGTGATTTCGGTCATGGCTGACGAATGCCGACTGGAATCCTGGCGCACATCCAGACGCACCAGGAACAAACCGAAGGTCACCGCACGGCGCAGGCAATCGAGCAGCGGCCCATCGGCGATCACGCCCATGCCGCATTCGTGCAGCGACTGATAGCACAGTTCCAGCGGATCGAGCAGATCGCGGTTGTATTGCAGTACCTCCACGGGGGCCGGGGCGGCGGCGGTCAATGATGCGTGGGCCCATTGCCGGGTCGCGCGCAGACGTTCGCGCAGTTGTTTAAGCAGCGCACGATAGGGCTCGACACTGTCACCCACCTTGGCCTGCAACGCCGGGCTGGCTTGTTGCATCGACAGCTCCGAGGCCAGATGGTCGATATCGCGCAAGTACAAATCCGCCGCCATCCAGCGTGCCAGCAGCAACACTTCGCGAGTCACCGGCGCGGTGACGTTCGGGTTGCCGTCCCGGTCGCCGCCCATCCACGAAGCAAAGCGGATTGGCGCAGCTTCCAGCGGCAAACGCAGGCCAGTGGCGGCGTGCAGGGCCTGGTCGGCCTTGCGCAAGTAATTGGGGATGGCGTGCCACAGCGAATGCTCGATCACCGCAAAGCCCCATTTGGCTTCGTCGACCGGGGTTGGCCGGACACGGCGGATCTCTTCGGTGTGCCAGGCCTCGGCGATCAACCGTTGCAGGCGCTCGCGGATCTGCGTGCGCTCGGCGGTGGTCAGATCACGGTGATCCTGCAGCGCCAGTTGCGCGGCAATCGCATCGTATTTCTGGATCAGGGTGCGGCGCGCCACTTCGGTGGGGTGGGCGGTGAGGACCAACTCGATCTCCAACCGCGCCAGTTGGCGGGCCAGGGATTCATTGCTGTGGCCTTCGCTTTGCAGGCGCGCAAGCAGTTCAGGCAACACGCGGGATTCGAACGGCGCCGGCTGCGACTCATCGCGCCGGTGAATCAGTTGGTATTGCTCGGCGATGTTGGCGAGGTTGAGGAACTGGTTGAAGGCACGGGCCACCGGCAACAGTTCGTCTTCCTGCAACTGGTTGAGGCTGCTGCTCAACTCATCGCCAGCGCCACGTCGATCGGCCTTGGCGCCTTTGCGGATCTGCTCGATCTTGTCGAGAAAAGCATCGCCGTACTGCTCTCGAATGGTGTTGCCCAACAGTTCACCCAGCAGGTGAACATCCTCACGCAAGCGTGCATCGATATCACTCATCAGCCAACCTCCAGCCAGAAATCCGGGACGCGCAGGTCTTGCAGAGTGCCGCCAGCATTCATTTATGACAAGACTTTAAACCTTGCGCGATGCAGCTAGTCTGAAGACTAAGGCGCCTGTGTTTACCCACACGGGCGACTGGTCACTCATCACCGCCCGCCATCCCGGGCTTTATTGAGGTTGCCATGAAAATTCGAGAATTGGCCCAGCATTGGGAAGAGAACGCCAAGGGTCGCTTGACCAAGAACGCGTACGCCGTCCACTTGGATCTGGAAGCCGCCGCCCGGCTGGCGGCCATCGCCGAGATGTACCCCAAGCGCCAGCCTGAAGAACTGCTCGCCGAGTTGATCGGCGCCGCCCTGGAAGAGCTGGAAGCCAGCTTCCCCTACATCAAGGGCCAGCAGGTGATTGCCACCGATGAAGAGGGCGACCCGCTGTATGAAGATGTCGGCCCCACCCCGCGCTTTCTGACCTTGTCGCGACGCTATCTGCATGACTTGTCGGCCGCCGCCGACGAACCGACACACTGATACATCCCTTCAAACCCCTTGTATTCCGGGCCTTGAACAGGCCCGGCGTACCACTGCGCAACGCAGAAGTTCCAATTTTTTGTGCTGACCGATCAGTCAGATATTTTTTTAGGCAAATCGCCATCTTCTCTGAACTATTCAAAAAAGCCTTCGGTCACACCCAGTAAGCCATCATTTGGAACGGTCGTTTCAACAGGCGTCATGTGCCTTATCCGCCGGGCCCGCAATCGACCTTACAAGATGGATTTTAAGTTTTTCAGGAGTTATCCAATGGAGTTGAAGACGATGAAGACCAGCACTGCCAAATCCTCGTTTAACCACCTGCGCGGGCTCAAATTGGCCGCGCTGGCAATCGGCACCAGCTTCGTCCTGGCGGGCTGCGCCGGCAACCCGCCAACCGAGCAATACGCGGTGACCCAGTCTGCGGTGAACAGCGCAGTCAGCGCTGGCGGCACCGAATATGCGGCCGTGGAAATGAAGTCGGCCCAGGACAAGCTCAAGCAAGCCGAAATCGCCATGCACGACAAGAACTACGAAGAGGCCCGTCGCCTGGCCGAACAAGCTGAATGGGACGCTCGCGTGGCTGAGCGCAAATCCCAGGCGGCCAAGGCTGAACAGGCTGTGAAGGATTCCCAGAAAGCTGTTCAGGAGCTGCGTCAGGAAGGCATGCGCCCGGCTGTGATCAAACAGCAATAAGCCGCCGCCCCCGATTGCACTGCACCCGATATCGAATTGAAAGGACGACACGACTATGCGTAAACAATTGATGATCCCTGCCCTGCTGGCGATGAGCGTTGCCCTGGCGGCCTGCTCCACCCCGCCGAACGCGAACCTGGAAAACGCACGGACCAACTTCTCGGCCCTGCAAACCAACCCGCAAGCCACCAAGCTGGCGGCACTGGAAACCAAGGACGCCAGCGAATGGCTGGACAAGGCTGACAAAGCCTACCGTGATAAGGAAGACCAGAAGAAAGTCGACCAACTGGCCTACCTGACCAACCAGCGTGTTGAAGTGGCCAAGGACACCATCGTGTTGCGCGAGTCCGAAGCCAAGCTGAAAAACGCCGGCGACGAACGTGCCCGCGCCCTGCTTGAGGCCCGCGACGCGCAAATCAAGCAACTGCAAGACAGCCTGAACGCCAAGCAGACCGAGCGCGGTACGCTGGTGACCTTTGGTGACGTGCTGTTCGCCACCAACAAGTCCGACCTCAAATCCAGCGGCCTGGTCAACATCACCAAGCTGGCGCAGTTCCTGCGCGACAACCCGGACCGTAAAGTGATCGTCGAAGGCTATACCGATAGCACCGGGTCCGATTCGTATAACCAGAGCCTGTCCGAGCGCCGTGCGGCTTCGGTACAGCGCGCACTGGCACAGCAAGGCGTGGATATTTCGCGCATCGTGACCCAGGGTTACGGCAAGGAATACCCGGTAGCCGACAACGGCAGCGTGTCGGGCCGTGCCATGAACCGCCGTGTTGAAGTGACTATTTCCAACGACAACCAGCCGGTCAAGCCACGGTCTTCCGTCGCCAATTGATTGAAGCTGGATAGAAAAACCCACCTCACGGTGGGTTTTTTTTGAGTATCAGAACTTGATCTGCTGGCCGGTATTCTCATCTCGCAGCTTCACGCTTTGAGTGTCGTATGAATTGTCCGAGAGCTTGGCCAGCAAGGTCTCGATCTTCTGTTCCTGCGCGTCGCGCCGCTCCAGCGCCGCTTGACATCTGGCCATGTCCAGCATGTTGCGTATTGCACCAATGACTATCGCCACATTCTTACCCCGCCCTGTGTAAGTGTCCTCGCCTTCTGTGGCTTCTTACACAATACGGTTCCAGATATTTCCGTGTACGGCCTATTGCTGCAATTGCGGGGTTTCCTGACCCAGGCAACGCACGGCTTGCTTCTTGTTGTTCACCAGCACACCGCTCAAGCCTTTCTGTTCGGTATCAAACATCACCAGCACGCCATCGACGCACTGCGCCACTTGCGCGGCCGGTGTCAGGGAAATCTTGTAATCCTCGCCGGGCACGGTCTTGAGCATGGTGAAGTCGCTGAGCAGCAACGCATCTTCGGGCTTGGCGAAGTGCAGGTAGCCATAGAACCACAGGCAGCCAACGGTGCCGATAATAGTGCCGATGCCGGTGAGGATCAGGGGGATCATGTTGCGTTCTTCGCTCATTGCGGGCTCTCTGATGAATCAACTTTGGGAATCGGATAGTTCGGAATTTCGCCCAGGCGGCGTAGGCCGTTGAAGTGCTGCGGGTCATCCAGATAACGCAGCATCACGGTCTGCCAGGTCTTGTCGGCAAAAGTCTGCACATGACCGCCACGGGTCAACTGCAGCACTCTCGGTGGCGGCGCCGCCTGATACAGACGGATGCCATTGGCCAGGGGCACGATCGGGTCGTCCAGGCTGTGGAACAGCAGCTTCGGCACGCCGGTCAGCCTGGGCATGTCATGGATGGCGCTGTCGCGGTCCGGCACCAGCCAGGACAAGGGCACTTGCAACGGCCATGTTAACCAGGAGGTGCTCAGCGCGAATTGTCCTACATCACGATAACTGGCGGGCACTCCGTCCAGCACCAGCGCCTTGAGCTGCGCCTGACGCTCCGGATGGCCCGCCAGGTAATGCACCGCCAGCGCACCGCCGAGACTTTGGCCGAGGACGATCAACGGTTGGTGCTGGGTTTCGGCGGCGGTGTCGATCCAGCTGAACGCCGCGTCGAGGTCCTGGTAGACCGCCGGCAGTGATGGTTTGCCTTCGGACAGGCCATAACCGCGATAGTCCAGGAGCAGCACCTGGTAGCCCTGTTCCGGCAACCACCAACTGCCACCGAGGTGCCAGGCCAGGTTGCCGCCGTTGCCGTGCAGGTGCAGTACGGTGCCCTTGAGCGCCACACCAGGCTTGGCCGGCAGCCACCAGGCGTGGAGTTTCACCCCATCGGCGGTGGTGAGGGTCACGTCACGGTAGGCCAGGTGGGCTTTTTCCGGGGTGAACGGCAGGCCGGGCTCGGGGTAGAACAGCAGGGAGCTGCAACCGTTCAAGGTCAGTAGCAGGCACAGAATGCCGAGGATTCTCATCCGTTGAAGCCTCGCTATTATTCGATTTTCAGACTCACAGTGATTCAACAGTGGGAGCGGGGTTCTGTGGGAGCGGGCTTGCTCGCGAAGACGGAGTGTCAGCCAACTCATGTGTATCTGAAACACCGCCTTCGCGAGCAAGCCCGCTCCCACACAAGCTCTCTACCACATTGAGATCCGGTTTGGTCAGAGGATGTTGGAGTAATCCGCCTCGATCCGATCCAGGCTCAAGTGATTGAGGAAGTTGGAGAAGCACATCCACGCCGCCAGCGCGTTCATGTCGCGGAACTGCTCCGGCAGGTACTTCGGCGGCACCACCAGGCCTTCATCCACCAGTTGGCGCAAGGTGCGCATGTCTTCCAGGGTGGTCTTGCCGCAGAACAACAGCGGCACTTGCTCCAGCTTGCCTTTACGCACGGCCAGCTGGATATAGTTGTAGACCATGATAAAGCCCTTGAGGTAGGACAAATCCTTGGTAAACGGCAGCCCCGTCGGCACCGAGCCACGGAAGACGCGACTGGCGTTGCCGTAGCTTTCGGCCATTTCAAAGCCCTGCTCACGGAAGAACTCGAATACCTGCAAGAAGTCGGCGCCCTCCTCCACCATGTGGATGGCGCGGGTGCGGTTGGTCAGTTTGCGCAGGCGGCTTGGGTAGGAGGCAAAGGTGATGATCTCCATCAGGATCGCCAGGCCTTCCTGGGTCACGGTGGAGGACGGCGGGCCCTTGGACAGGAAGGTGCAGATCGGCTGGTTCTGGCCGTTGAGGGTGGTGCCCACGTGCACCAGGCCTTCATGCACCTCCAGGGCACGCACGTCGCGGTCGTTGAACATCGCGTCGGCGCGGATCTTGATGTAGTCGGCGCCGGCGGCGGCATCGGCGACGATGCCGTCGGACTCGAACACGCGGATGGTTTCTTCGGCCTCGCCAAACACCTTGTTCAGGCGGGTTTGCAGCAGGGCCACGGCGTCCTTGGCGGTGAGGGTCTTGGCCTCATCCTTCAAGTCGCCACGGCCGTCGATATTGTTCAGGTAATCGGAAAGCATCAGGCCCAGGTCAGCCAGGGTCGGGTCGCCGGCGTGGAAGGCATCGGAAGCGGCGCCGTAGAGCTCCTGGGAAATCAGGCCGAAATCCTCGGTGCCACGCGCTTCGAGCATGCGCACCACCATGCGGTATTCCTTGCACATGCGGCGCATGATCTGCCCCACCGGGCTGAACTGGCCGAGGCGACGGGTGATGTCGCGCTCGATGTTCTGGAATTCCAGCTTGACCGCACTGGAGTCGAACGACAGCGGTCGGTTCTGGTAATAGTCGCGGCTCACGGCAGGCATTTCCTTGCCCTTGGCCTTGAGGAATCCCTGGCGAATGTTGTCGTCCCACTTCACAGCGTCGAGGACGCGAATCGGTGTTTGTGCCAGCACAATGCGATCAGACAAGGTGCGTATCGTCTGCTGGTAATCGTCCACCTGATGCTTCCTCTTTAAACGTTATGTGCCCGCGCGCGGCCCGCGTGTCAGCAGCCTACGTCAGACCGAAGCCAACACCAAATGCATGTAGCGCTTGAGGATCTCAAGCATCTCCTCAGCGGTCAGCGGTTCGGGGCTGCCCAGCAGGCCCTGATACTCCATCCGACCGATTATAGCCGTCAACACCTTGGCATCCTGTTGTGGCTCGCGCGAACCCAGTACCCGGAAAAACTGCTCGGTGCCCTGCAACAGGATCTGCTGGTGGGAACGCACCAGTTCGGCCAGGCGCGGGTTCAACAGAGCCTCCTGGCGAAAGGCCTGCTCGGCCATCAGGTGTTCGCGCCGGTTGGTCAGCTGACGCATCACGTAATCGGCGGTCAACCGCGCAATGTCGTCGGCCAACTGCGAACGCGACTGCGGGCTGCCATCGCCATAAGCGACCATTTCCCGCAGCAGGCCCTCGTTGCGCACCCACAGCTTGCCCATGAACTCGGCGCTGCGTTCGACGTACTGAGCAAAGGTATCGGTGAGCAGATCATCGATGTCCTTGAAGTAATAGGTGGTGGCCGACAATGGCACCCCCGCCTCCGCCGCCACTGCCCGATGGCGAACGGCGCGAACGCCATCACGCACGACGATGCGCATGGCCGCATCGAGAATATCTTGCCGGCGCTGCTCACTGCCCCGGCGGCTGGCCTTGCGGCCCTGATACTGGACGCTTTCCACCACAGCGGCAGCAATGCCGGCGGCGCTTTCTTGAGCGGTTACGCGGTTCACCCAAACACATCCTTGAATAGATCAAAACCTGGCGCTGTTTGCTTGACGCTTAAATACGCCGCATAAAAAAGCCGCCTTATAAAAGGCGGCTTCGGATTTCACTACGCTTACGCTTGTGGCCGCATGTGCGGGAACAAGATCACATCACGGATCGACGGTGAGTTGGTCAACAGCATCACCAGGCGGTCGATACCGATACCTTCACCTGCGGTCGGCGGCATGCCGTATTCCAGGGCGCGGACGAAGTCGGCGTCGTAGTGCATGGCTTCGTCGTCACCGGCGTCCTTGTCGGCCACCTGGGCCATGAAACGCTCGGCCTGGTCTTCCGCGTCGTTCAACTCGGAGTAGGCGTTGGCGATTTCGCGGCCACCGATGAACAGTTCGAAACGGTCGGTGACGTTCGGGTTGTCATCGTTGCGACGGGCCAGCGGCGACACTTCGAACGGGTACTGGGTAATGAAGTGCGGTTGTTCCAGCTTGTGCTCCACCAGTTCTTCGAAAATCATCACCTGCAGTTTGCCCAGGCCTTCGAAGCCCAGCACCTTGGCGCCGGCTTTCTTGGCGATGGCGCGGGCCTTGTCGATGTCGTTCAGGTCGTCAGCGGTCAACTCAGGGTTGTACTTGAGGATCGAATCGAACACCGACAGACGCACGAACGGCTCGCCGAAGTGGAACACCTTGTCGCCGTACGGCACGTCGGTGCTGCCCAGGACCAGCTGTGCCAGCTCGCGGAACAGCTCTTCGGTCAGGTCCATGTTGTCTTCGTAGTCGGCGTAGGCCTGGTAGAACTCCAACATGGTGAATTCTGGGTTGTGACGGGTCGAAACGCCTTCGTTACGGAAGTTGCGGTTGATCTCGAACACCTTTTCAAACCCGCCAACCACCAGGCGCTTGAGGTACAGCTCGGGGGCGATACGCAGGAACATTTCCATGTCCAGCGCGTTGTGGTGCGTCTCGAACGGCTTGGCTGCGGCACCACCGGGGATGGTTTGCAGCATCGGGGTTTCAACTTCGAGGAAGTCACGCTGCATCAGGAAGCTGCGGATGTGCGCGATGACTTGCGAACGTACGCGGAAAGTGTGGCGCACGTCTTCGTTGACGATCAGGTCAACGTAGCGCTGACGGTAGCGCTGCTCGGTGTCGGTCAGGCCGTGGTGCTTGTCCGGCAGCGGGCGCAGGGATTTGGTCAGCAGGCGCACTTCGGTCATTTCGACGTACAGGTCGCCCTTGCCGGAGCGGGCCAGGGTGCCGACGGCGGCAATGATGTCGCCCATGTCCCAGGTTTTCACCGCGGCCAGGGTTTCTTCCGACAGGGTCTTGCGGTTGACGTAGACCTGGATGCGACCGGTCATGTCCTGGATCACCATGAACGAGCCACGGTTGAGCATGATGCGACCGGCAACCTTGACCGGGATTGCAGCTTCTGCCAGTTCTTCCTTGGTCATGTCCGCGTATTTCTTCTGCAGTTCTTCGCAGTAGTGTTCGCGACGGAAGTCGTTCGGGAAGGCATTGCCCTTGGCGCGCTCGGCAGCAAGCTTTTCCTTGCGCAGGGCGATCAGGGAGTTTTCTTCCTGTTGCAGGGCTTGCGGGTCGAGTTGTTGGTCGCTCATGTCTTTAAATATTCCATCAGGTTCGTTGCCCCAGCCTGCGGCTGGGGATCGCGGGCAAGCCCGCTCCCACAGGGATCGAGGGGTGTCAGGCAATCCCGCATTGCATGTGTTACAGGCCTGATTTCAGGCTGGCTTCCAGGTATTCGTCGATGTCGCCGTCGAGCACCTTGTCGCAGTCACTGCGTTCGATGTTAGTGCGCAAATCCTTGATCCGCGATGCATCAAGCACATAGGAGCGGATCTGGTGACCCCAGCCGATGTCCGACTTGGTGTCTTCCAGCGCTTGCGAGGCGGCATTGCGCTTCTGCATTTCCTGCTCGTACAACTTGGCCCGCAGCATTTTCATGGCGGTGTCTTTGTTGGCGTGCTGGGAACGTTCGTTCTGGCAGCTGACCACGGTGTTGGTCGGTACGTGGGTGATACGTACGGCCGAGTCGGTGGTGTTTACGTGCTGGCCACCGGCACCGGAGGAACGGTAGGTGTCGATGCGCAGGTCCGCCGGGTTGATCTCGATTTCGACCTTGTCGTCGATCTCTGGCGAGACGAACACCGCGCAGAACGAGGTATGGCGACGGTTGCCGGAGTCGAACGGGCTCTTGCGTACCAGGCGGTGCACGCCGATCTCGGTGCGCAACCAACCAAAGGCGTATTCACCCTTGATATGCACGGTCGCGCCCTTGATACCGGCGACTTCACCGGCGGACAGTTCCATGATGGTCGCGTCGAAACCGCGCTTGTCGGCCCAGCGCAGGTACATGCGCAGCAGGATGTTGGCCCAGTCCTGGGCCTCGGTACCACCGGAGCCGGCCTGGATGTCCAGGTAGGCGTTGTTGGGGTCCATTTCATGGCTGAACATGCGGCGGAATTCGAGTTTGGCGAGGTTTTCCTCGAGACGGGCCAGCTCGGCGATGACATCGCCCACTGCGCCTTCGTCGTTTTCCTCGACGGCCATGTCCAGCAGGTCACGGCAATCGGCCAGACCGGTGTTCAGTTCGTCGAGGGTGTCGACGATCTGCGCCAGCGCAGCGCGCTCGCGGCCCAGTTCCTGGGCGTATTCAGGTTTGTTCCAGACAGCAGGATCTTCAAGCTCGCGATTGACTTCGGTCAGACGCTCATGCTTTTGATCGTAGTCAAAGATACCCCCGAATAGTTTCGGAGCGCTCGGACAGGTCCTTGATGGTGTTAAGGATCGGGTTGATTTCCATGGCGGGCAGCACTCGTTGGCGAACTTTTGAAAGCCGGCGAGTATAACGGGAAATGGGGGGCAGCGGCAGCCCGCTTGGCGAAAAGGCTCGGGGTTGGTGGTGGTTTGTTGGTGGTGGGCATATCCGTTGCTGCGGTAACGGCCACTTAGGGTTTCGCGCTTACAGCGACTCACTTTTGGAAAGAGCCCAAAAGTAAGCAAAAGGCTCTTGCCCCAACACTCGGCACCTCGCCTAGGCTCGGTGTGCCCGTAATCCGCCATGGATTTGGGGGGCCGCCTAAGATCAAGATCAAAAGCCAGAGCCAGAGCCAGAGCCAGAGCCAGAGCCAGAGCCAGAGCCAGAGCAAACTACAGTTCCATCTGAATACATGGAGATCCAAATGTGGGAGCGGGCTTGCTCGCGAATGCGGTGTGTCAGTCAACTCACTCATTGACTGATCCACCGCATTCGCGAGCAAGCCCGCTCCCACAGTTTTGACCCCGTTCAACCCGCCCATGCCGGTCGGCTCCAAGGCCGCCGCGCTCTGGCTTTTGATCTTGGGTCGCCCCGTCAAACACGCTGGCCGTTTGGTTACTTTTGGGTCCCTCCAAAAGTGACCCGCTGTAAGAGCGGAACCATAAGCAGCCGTTACCGAAGAAACGGATATGTACCCAGCAAAACCCAGCGAAACCCAGCCCTACTCGATACCCACCTGATTGCGCCCATTATGCTTGGCCGTATACAACCCCTTGTCCGCCGCCAATATCAACTGCCGGCAATCACCGCCCTGCTGCGGCGTAACGGTGGACAGGCCAATACTGACGGTCAGGCTCGCACCTTCCGTCGGTGCAATGTGCGGGATCTTCAGCGCCGCAACCGCCATGCGCAGCTTCTCGGCCACCAGGCGCGCGCCACCCGGCGAGGTGTTCGGCAGCACCAGCGCGAACTCTTCGCCGCCATAACGCGCCGGCAGGTCCGAAGGACGACTGCTGGCATCGCGGATGGTCGCGGCGACTTTGCGCAGGGCTTCGTCGCCTTCGACGTGGCCAAAGCTGTCGTTATAGGTCTTGAAGAAGTCCACATCGATCATCAGCAACGACAACTGGGTCTGGTCACGCATGGCGCGGCGCCATTCCAGCTCCAGGTATTCGTCGAAGTGGCGACGGTTGGACAGCCCGGTGAGGCCATCGGAGTTCATCAACCGTTGCAGCACCAGGTTGGTGTCGAGCAACTGCTGCTGGCTGACCCGCAGTGCGCGATACGCCGCATCACGCTGCAGCAGGGTCATGTAGGAGCGCGAGTGATAGCGGATACGCGCCACCAGCTCGATGTTGTCCGGCAACTTGACCAGATAGTCGTTGGCCCCGGCCGAGAACGCCGCGCTCTTGATCAGCGGGTCTTCCTTGGTCGAAAGCACGATGATCGGGATGTTCGCCGTGGCCGGGTGGTTGCGGTAGTCGCGTACCAACGTCAGCCCGTCGAGACCGGGCATGACCAGGTCTTGCAGGATCACTGTCGGCTTGATGCGGATCGCCTGGGCGATGGCCTGGTGCGGGTCGGCGCAAAAATGGAAGTCGATGTTTTCTTCGTGGGCCAGCCCACGCCGTACGGCTTCGCCGATCATGGCCTGGTCGTCGACCAGCAACACCATGGCGGCGTTTTCGTCGGTCTTGATGTCGTCGATCTGTAAATCATTCATGTGCAATCACCTGAATTACTGCCTGCAAGCCAGCACCGCGAGAGGTCATGTTCACTTTGCAAAGACCTCCAGCAGTCGGGGCGCAATTCTATCCAGTGGGCGAATTTCAACAGCAGCATCAATCGCCGCCGCCGCTTTGGGCATGCCATACACCGCACAGCTCTGCTGATCCTGGGCGATGGTCAAATATCCTTGTTCACGCATGAGTTTGAGACCCTGGGCACCGTCCCGGCCCATGCCGGTCAGCAATACACCGACCGCGTCGCCGTTCCAGTGGCTGGCAACGCTCTCGAAGAACACATCGATGGACGGCCGGTAAATCTCGTTCACCGGCTCGGCGGTGTAGGCCAGGGTGCCGTTTTTCAACAGGCGGATATGGTGGTTGGTGCCGGCCAGCAACACCACGCCACTTTGCGGCGGCTCGCCTTCGCGGGCCAGGCGCACCGGCAGGCCCGAGGCGCTGCTCAACCATTCGGCCATGCCGGCGGCGAACACCTGGTCCACATGCTGCACCAGTACGATGGCCGCGGAAAAGTCCCGGGGCAAGCCCTTGAGCAGGATTTCCAGGGCAGCCGGCCCACCCGCTGACGAACCAATCGCCACCAGGCTCTCGCGTTTGCCGGGGCTGCGCGGGGCTGTGGTCTCGGCGCGCACGCGGCTGCCGCGCTGGCCGATCAGCCAGCCGATATTGAGGATCTTGCGCAGCAACGGCGCCGCCGCGTCCTTGGGATTGCCCACGCCGAGCGCCGGCGTATCGACCACATCCAGGGCGCCATGGCCCATGGCTTCGAACACGCGGCTGACGTTGGCCTGGCGGTCCACGGTGACAATCACGATGGCGCATGGGGTCTCGGCCATGATCTGGCGCGTCGCCTCCACGCCGTCCATGACCGGCATGATCAGGTCCATCAGGATCAGGTCCGGGGTTACTTCAGCGCAGCGCTGCACCGCTTCCAGGCCATTGCTGGCCACCCACACCACCTGATGCGCAGGCTCGAAACTCAGGGCACGGCGCAAGGCCTCCACGGCCAGGGGCATGTCATTGACGATCCCAATCCTCATGCCCGCGCCCCTCCAATCAGCTCGACTACGGCGTCGAGCAGGGCGTCGTCATGGAAACTGGCCTTGGCCAAATAATAGTCGGCGCCGGCATCGAGGCCACGCCGTCGGTCTTCTTCGCGATCCTTGTACGACACCACCATCACCGGCAGCGATTGCAGGCGACTATCACGACGCAACAATGTGACCAATTCAATACCGTCCATGCGAGGCATATCAATATCAGTGATCAACAGGTCGAACTCTTCCGAACGCAGGGCATTCCAACCATCCATGCCATCCACCGCCACGGCGACTTCATACCCACGGTTCAACAGCAATTTGCGTTGCAGCTCACGTACGGTGAGCGAGTCGTCCACCACCAGCACACGCTTGCGCGGCGCTTCGGTGGCCTGCTGGCTGCGCCGGGCGATACGCTCCAGGCGGCCGGTATTGAGCAACTTGTCCACCGAGCGCAGCATGTCTTCGACATCGACGATCAGCACCACCGAGCCATCATCGAGCAAGGCGCCGGCGGAAATATCCTGGACCTTGCCCAGGCGATCATCCAGCGGCAACACCACCAGGGTGCGTTCGCCGATAAAGCGCTCCACGGCAATCCCGTACACCGCATCGCGCTCGCGGATCACCACGACCTTCAACGTATCCGCCGGATTCTGCCCCGCAGGGCGCTGCAACAGCTGGCTGGCGGCGACCAGGCCGACATGGCGGCCCTCGTGCCAGAAGTGCTGGCGGCCTTCCAGTTGCACGATGTCCTCGGGCGCCAGGTCGCACATGCGTTCGATATGCGCCAGTGGGAACGCATAGGCTTCCTCGCCGACTTCCACCACCAGGCTGCGCACCACCGACAGGGTCAGCGGTACCTCAAGATGGAAACGACTGCCCTGCCCCGCCGTTTGCTCCAGCTCCACCGCACCGCGCAGTTGGCGCACCATGTGCTGCACCGCATCGAGGCCGACGCCACGCCCGGACACTTCGGTGACCTTGTCGCGCAGGCTGAACCCCGGCAGGAACAGGAACGTCAGCAATTCCTCTTCGCTCAGGCGCAGGGCGGTTTCCAGCGGCGACAAATGCCGATCGACGATGGTGCCGCGCAAGCGCTCCAGGTCGACACCGGCGCCGTCGTCGCTCAGTTCAAGCACCAGCAACCCGGCCTGGTGCGAGGCGCGCAGGCGGATCAAGCCTTCCGCCGGCTTGCCCGCCAGCAGGCGTTGTTCGGGCATTTCGATGCCGTGGTCGACGGCGTTGCGCAATAAATGGGTCAGCGGCGCTTCGAGCTTTTCCAGTACGTCGCGGTCGACCTGGGTCTTTTCACCCTCGATCTCCAGGCGCACTTGCTTGCCCAGGCTGCGGCCGAGGTCGCGGACCATACGCACCTGGCCCGCCAGCACGTCGGCAAACGGGCGCATGCGACAGGCCAGTGCGGTGTCGTAGAGCACCTGGGCGCGCTGCCCGGCCTGCCAGCCGAACTCATCCAGCTCGGCGGTTTTTTCCGCCAGCAGGGCCTGGGCTTCGCTCAGCAGGCGGCGAGTGTCGGCCAGGGCTTCCTGGGCTTCGAGGTTCAGGCCCAGGGTCTTGAGCTGGCCATCCAGGGTGTCCAGGGCGCGCACGCTCTGGCTTTGGATACGCTTGAGGCGCTGCATGCTGGACAGATAAGGCTTGAGCCGCTGGGTTTCCACCAGGGACTTACTCGACAGGTCGAGCAGGCTGTTCAAGCGTTCGGCGGTCACGCGCAATACACGCTCGCCGCCTTCGATCATGCGTCGATTGTGACGCGGCAGCTCAGCGCTCATGGGCGGCGCGGGCTCGGGCTCGACGGGCAGCTCTTCGACAACCGCAGCCGCCAAGGGCTCTGGCGCAGGCGGTGCTGGCGGCGGCGAGGCCTTGACGGGCGCCTGGGACGGATCGATCAAGCGCTCCATCAATGTCACATACGCTTCAATGTCCGCCGGGCCCACGGTGTTGCCCGGAGTGGCGATGCGCATCAGCAGGTCGGTGCCTTGCAGCAAGGCGTCGATGTGTTCGGGTTGCAGGTACAGGCGGCTTTCCTGGGCGCTGACCAGGCAGTCTTCCATCACGTGGGACACGCTGACCCCGGCGTCCACCCCGACAATCCGCGCCGCGCCCTTGAGCGAATGGGCGGCGCGCATGCAGGCTTCGAGCTGGTCGGCCTGGGTCGGGTTGCGTTCCAGGGCCAGCAGGCCCGCGCTCAATACCTGGGTCTGGGCATCGGCTTCCAGGCTGAACAGTTCCAGCAGCGACGCGTCGCGCATCTGGTCGGGGGTCATGTGAGGCTCCGGGTCACGGCAGACAACAATTGCGCCTCGTCCAGCCACCGCAGGCTACGGCCTTTCCACTGCAACACACCCTGGGTGTAACGCGCGCTGGCCTGGGTGCCGGAGGCCGACGCCGCCTTCAAAGTGCGCTCATCGATGGCATGAATGCCGTCGACTTCATCCACCGGCACCACCACCGGGCCGTCCTGCGCGGCGATGATCAACATGCGCGGCATGATCCGCCCGCCGCTCGCGCCATTACCGGTGGCATCCAGGCCGAGCAGTTCCACCAGCGACAGGCACGCCACCAGCGCACCGCGCACATTCGCCACGCCGAGCAGCGCACGCGAGCGTTGGTGCGGCAGGGAGTGGATCGGTTGCAACGGGGCGACTTCCACCAGGCAGCGGGTGGCGATGCCCAGCCATTCCTCGCCGAGGCGGAACATCAGCAGCGAGCGGGTGACCACCTCTTCGCCGACTTCGACGGCCGCCCGTGGGCGATGATCGTCCTGCTGCAACGCGTAACGGTCGAGCAAGCGCGTGGCCGCCGCGGAATACACCGCGCAGTTGCGGCAATGGATATGGTCCACCAGCAGCGGGCAGGATTTGTCGCCATGGATACCGATACGGTTCCAGCAATCGTCGATGGCTTGGGTGTCGGCCAGGGTCAGATCCAGGCCGGCGGTATCGAGCGCTTCGGTGTTACTCATCGTTTGGACTCACTCTCAGCTCGCTCGCTACGCGCGGCACGCGCCTGCAAACGGCGCGCCCCCGCACTGTCGCCCTGGGACTCAAGCAACGCGGCCAGGTGCATCAGCGCCTGCGGGTGCTGCGGTTCCAGGTACAAGGCCTTGCGGTAAAACCCCTGGGCTTGCAGGGCACTGCCGGCCACATCGCTGAGCAGGCCCAGCCAGTAGAACACCTGGGCGGCCGGCGGGTGATTGCTCAAATAGCGCTCGCACGCGGCGCGGGCCTCGGCGCTTTTGCCTTCGTTGGCCAGGGTGGCGATCTGGCTGAGCAAATCGCCCGCATCGGACGGCGACGTCTTGATCGGCACCACCTGGGCACTGACCGTGCTGAACGGGCGCGGCTTGACCGGCTGCGAAGCTGCCGTGCGCAGCGGTGGCGGCGCTGGAATCGGCGCGAACACCGGTTCGGGCTTGAGCGGTTCGGCATGTCGACTGAACGCAAAGGACTGCGGCACACCAATCGACTTCATGCCGTGACGCCCCAGCAGGCTACCTTCGGCGGGGCCGATGAACAGCACCCCGTCGACGTGGGTCAGCTCCTTGAGCACATCGAAGACTTGCTTCTGGGTCGGCTGGTCGAAGTAGATCAGCAGGTTGCGGCAGAACACAAAATCGTAGCTCGCCTCATTCGCCAGCAGCGTCGGGTCGAGCAGGTTGCCGACTTGCAGGCGCACCTGCTCACGCACGCGCTCGCGGATATGAAAGCCGTCGGCGGACTCGTTGAAGTGCCGGTCACGAAAGCCTATATCGGCACCCCGAAACGAATTCTTGCCATACACCCCGCGTCGCGCGCGCTCCACCGACAGCGGGCTGACGTCCAGGCCGAGCACCTTGAACTGGTGCGGTGCAAGGCCGGCATCAAGCAAGGCCATGGCAATCGAATAGGGTTCTTCGCCGGTGGAACACGGCAGGCTGAGGATACGCAAGGCGCGCATCTGCTTGATCTCGGCCAGGCGCGCCTTGGCCAGGCGGGCCAGGGTGGCAAAGGATTCGGGGTAACGGAAAAACCAGGTTTCGGGGACGATCACCGCTTCGATCAGCGCCTGCTGCTCATCATGGGAGCGTTGCAGGTGCTGCCAGTAATCATCCGCCGTCTGCGCCTGCACAGCCTGGCTGCGTTGGCGCACGGCGCGCTCGATGATCGCTTCGCCGACGGACGCGACGTCCAGGCCGATGCGTTCCTTGAGGAAGTTGAACACCCTTTGGTCGCTGCTCATAGGCTCGACTCGGCAGAGAACAGCAAGGCGCGCACGTCGTCGGTCAGCAGGTCGTCGACGCCAATCCACTGCATCAGGCCCTGGGGATCTTCCCGCACCGGCCCGAGGTACGGCGCCTGGTGATTGTCCAGGCCATAGGGCTGGAACTCAGCGGGATCGCAGCGCAAGGTGCCGGTGGCTTGCTCCAGGATCAACCCCAGCCAGCGCGGCGCAACCTCGGGCACGGGCTGGTAATTGACCAGCACCAGCCGCGTGCTGGTACGGGCCTGGGCCGCGCAGCCAAAGGTCAACGCACTCAGGTCGATCACCGGCACCAACGCACCACGATGGGCAAAGATCCCGGCAACCCACGCCGGCGCATGGGCGATGGGTTTGAGCGGCAGACGCGGCAGCACCTCGGCCACTTCCGTGGCCTTGAGGGCGTAGCGTTCGCTGCCGATGTGGAACACCAGGAACAACGCCTTTTTCGCTGCCGGGACGGCGCCGCGTTTAGCCGCGAGGTCGCTCATCAGACTTTGAAACGCGACACGCCGCTGCGCAGACCCACCGCAACCTGGCTCAGTTCATCAATGGCAAAGCTGGCCTGGCGCAGGGACTCGACGGTCTGGCTGCTGGCATCTCCCAACTGCACCAGCGCGTGGTTGATCTGCTCGGCGCCGGTGGCCTGGGCCTGCATGCCTTCGTTGACCATCAACACCCGCGGCGCCAAGGCCTGTACCTGGTGGATGATCTGCGACAGCTGCTCGCCGACTTGCTGCACTTCAAACATGCCGCGACGCACTTCTTCGGAGAATTTGTCCATGCCCATCACCCCGGCGGACACCGCCGACTGGATCTCGCGCACCATCTGCTCGATGTCGTAGGTGGCCACGGCGGTCTGGTCGGCCAGGCGCCGCACTTCGGTGGCGACCACGGCAAACCCGCGCCCGTATTCACCGGCCTTCTCGGCCTCGATGGCAGCGTTGAGGGATAGCAGGTTGGTCTGGTCGGCGACCTTGACGATGGTCACCACCACTTGGTTGATGTTGCCGGCCTTCTCATTGAGGATCGCCAGCTTGGCGTTGACCAGATCGGCGGCGCCCATGACCGAGTGCATGGTTTCTTCCATGCGCGCCAGGCCTTGCTGGCCGGAACCGGCGGCCACCGAAGCCTGGTCGGCGGCGGTGGAAACTTCGGTCATGGTGCGGACCAGGTCCTTGGAAGTGGCCGCGATCTCACGGGAAGTGGCGCCGATCTCGGTGGTGGTCGCCGCGGTTTCAGTGGCGGTGGCCTGTTGCTGCTTGGACGTGGCGGCAATCTCGGTGACCGAGGTCGTGACCTGTACCGACGAGCGTTGGGCCTGGGAAACCAGGGCCGTGAGTTCGGTCATCATGTCGTTGAAGCCGGTTTCGACGGCGTTGAATTCGTCCTTGCGCTCCAGGTTCAGGCGCTTGCTCAGGTCGCCGTCGCGCATGGTGCCGAGGATTTCGACGATGCGCTGCATCGGCGCCATGATCGCGCGCATCAGCAACAGACCGCACAGGCCGGCGGCCAGGATCGCCACGACGAGGGACAGGAACATGCTGATTTTCGCCGCCGATACCGCGTCATCGATGGCATTGGTCGCACGGTCGGCGACGTCTTTGTTTTGGGTGATGATGTCGTTGAGCTTCATGCGGCCTGCGGTCCAGGTCGGCGTGAGCTGGGCATCGAACTCTTTGCGGGCGCCCACCTGGTCACCGCGCTGCAGGCTGTCGAGCACTGTGGCCAGGCTCTTGTTATAGGCCTGGTGCAGGGCTTCGAATCTGTCGAACTCGACCCGATCTTCAGTGGTGGCGATGGTTTTTTCGTAATTGCGCAGTTCCTGCAAGACGCGCCCTTCATAGGACTTGAACTCGGCCCGGTCGGCGTCGCTCAGCTGCTTGTCGGCGCGCAGGCCAAGCAATTCCAGGGTTTGCAGGTAACTGTCGACCCAGGCGCTGCGGATCATCGAACTGAGATAGACCCCCGGCACCGCGTCGTCACGCACCGCGACTTCGCTGGTTTCGATCTTGAGCAACCGTGAATAAGAGACCACAACCATTAACAGCATGATGGCGATAATGACCGCAAAACTTGCCAAGATCCGTTGGCGCAGGGTCCAGTTCTTCACAGTAATTCCTCGAAGGGCCATTCAAATGGAGGGGAGTATAGCTGAGCAGAAGCCCTCATTAATCAACGGGTTTTGCTGGAATGCTCACATAATCCAAAAACTACCCGGGCAATCAATAACGGCGGGGGCCGCCCTCCCTCGGAACAAAGCCTGACGCGGAAAAAAATGTGGGAGCGGGCTTGCTCGCGAAGGCGGTGGATCAGTCAGCACATTCAGTGACTGAAACAGCGCATTCGCGAGCAAGCCCGCTCCCACAGTTTAATCGGTGTTTTGCAGGGAGTTATTGGCTCAGGCGCACCTGTTTTTCCAGCTCGGCCTTCAAGCCAGGCTCTAGCTTGAGCTGACGGGCCAATTCATCCAGATAGGCCTTTTCCATAAAGTTTTCCTCGTCCACCAGCATCACGCTGGCGATATACATCTCGGCAGCCATCTCAGGGGTGCCTGCGGCACGGGCCACGTCGGCCGGGTCCAGGGGTTTGTTGAGCTCGGCGTGCAGCCAGCCCTGCAGCTCGCGGTCGTTGTCCAGCTTGGTGAACTCGCCTTCGATCAGCGCGCGCTCGCGCTCATCGACGTGGCCATCGGCCTTGGCCGCCGCCACCAGTGCCTTGAGGATGGCCTGGCTGTGCTGCTCGATCTGGGCCGGGGGCAGGCGGTCGACGGTCTGTGGCTCGCCCTTTGGCGCATTGGCCTGTTGCGCCTGCCAGTTGCCATAGGCTTTGTAGGCAATCACACCCAATGCAGCCAGGCCGCCGTAGGTCAGGGCCTTGCCGCCGAACTTGCGCGCCTTTTTATTGCCCAGCAACAGGCCCATGGCGCCCGCCGCCAGGGCGCCGCCGCCCGCACCGCCCAACAGGCTGCCCAGACCTGCGCCGCCGAGCAGGCCGCCCAATGCGCCCTTTTCGTCTGATTTACGCTGCCCACCGGCCTTGTTTTGCAGCATGTCCTGGCCAGACTTGAGCAGTTGATCGAGCAATCCACGGGTATTCATTCGTAGCCTCCAGACACTGGGTTCGTAGGACCAATAGGCCACCAGCGTAAAACTAAGTGCCAAAAACCCCCGATCTAGAGTGCTTCCAGATGTAACGCGGCTACCCTTCGCTAAAACCGATATACACTCGGGTAAATCTATAAAAACACCCCACTGGTAATTCCAGCATGATGACCTTGCGTCAAATCCGGCACTTTATCGCCGTGGCCGAGACCGGCTCGATCTCGGCCGCCGCACAGACCGCGTTTATTTCCCAATCGACCCTGACCCTCGCTATCCAGCAACTGGAGCAGGAAATCGGCGTCAACCTGTTCAATCGCCACGCCAAGGGCATGACCCTGACTCACCAGGGCCATCAATTCCTGCGCCAGGCCCACCTGATCCTCGCAACCGTCGATAACGCCAAGCGCAGCCTGCAACAGAGTACCGACCAGGTGGCCGGGCAGTTGATCATCGGCGTGACCAGCCTGGTGGCCGGCTATTACCTGGCGGACCTGCTCACACGTTTCCAGCGTGCCTACCCCAACGTGGAAATCCGCGTGATGGAGGACGAGCGCCCATATATCGAACATTTGCTGGTCAGCGGTGAAATCGACGTGGGCGTGCTGATCCTCTCCAACCTCGAAGACCGCCACGCCCTGCAGACCGAAGTGCTGACCCACTCGCCGCACCGCCTATGGCTGCCGGCGCAGCACCCCCTGCTGGAACACGACAGCATCAACCTCGCCGACGTAGCGCGCGAACCGCTGATCCAACTGAACGTCGACGAAATGGGCCACAACGCCCAGCGCCTGTGGACCAGCGCCGGCCTGCAGCCGCGGGTAACCCTGCGCACGGCCTCCACCGAGGCCGTGCGCAGCCTGGTGGCCGCGGGCCTGGGCGTGTCGATCCAGCCGGACATGACCTACCGCCCCTGGTCACTGGAGGGCGACATCATCGAAGCGCGGCCGATTGCCGACCTCAGCCAGACCCTCGATGTGGGCCTGGCCTGGCGCCGTGGCACCGCACGCCCGGCGCTGGTGGACCCGTTCCTGACGGTCGCCCGCGAACAGCCGCACCCACGCAAGCCATCTATTTAATCGAATGCTGCATTCAGTATTTAGTATTTGTTGACCTCGTGCCTGACCTCTAGTCTCTGTACATCCATAAGAGAAAGGTCAGGCCCTCGTAAGAGAACGCCCATGGCCACACAAGAAAAGAGATCGCGAAAAATGTCCGGCGCGCCCACCCCGCTGCTCACTGCGTTGCTGATCGACGGCGAACTGGTCCAGGGCCAGGGCTTTGTCGAACCGATCCTCAACCCGGCCACCGGCGAAGTGCTCACCCAGATCGCCGAGGCCAGCACCGAGCAGGTCGAAAGCGCGATCCTCGCGGCCCACCGCGCCTTTGCCGGTTGGTCGCGCACCACGCCGCAACAACGTTCGAACATTTTGCTCGGCATTGCCGATGCCATCGAGAAACAAGCCGACTACCTGGCCCGCCTGGAATCCCTGAACTGCGGCAAGCCCTTGCACCTGGCGCGCCAGGATGACTTGAGCGCCACCATCGATGTGTTCCGCTTCTTTGCCGGTGCCGTGCGTTGCCAGACCGGCCAGCTCAGCGGCGAGTACCTGCCGGGCTACACCAGCATGGTGCGCCGCGACCCGATCGGCGTTGTCGCGTCGATTGCACCGTGGAACTACCCGCTGATGATGGCCGCGTGGAAAATCGCCCCGGCCCTGGCCGCCGGCAATACCCTGGTGTTCAAGCCGTCGGAACACACGCCGCTGTCGATCCTGGCCCTGGCCCCAGCCCTCGGCCAATGGCTGCCACGCGGGGTGATCAACATTGTGTGTGGCGGTGGTGAAGGCGTCGGGAGCCATTTGGTCAGCCACGCCAAAGTCCGCATGGTCTCGCTGACCGGCGACATCGTCACCGGGCAGAAAATCCTGCAAGCCGCGTCAAAAACCCTGAAACGCACGCACCTGGAATTGGGTGGCAAGGCCCCGGTGATCGTATGCAACGACGCCGACCTGCAAGCCGTGGTCGAGGGCGTGCGCGCCTATGGTTACTACAATGCCGGCCAGGACTGCACCGCCGCCTGCCGCATCTACGCCCAGGCCGGGATCCACGACAAACTGGTCGCCGAACTGGGCGCCGCGGTCAGCAGCCTGCGCTTCGCCGGCAAGCGCGACGCCGACAACGAACTCGGCCCGCTGATCAGCACACGCCAGCGCGATCGCGTGGCCAGTTTTGTCGAGCGCGCCCTGGGTCAACCGCACATCGAGCGTGTAACCGGTGCCGCCGTGCATTCCGGCGCGGGTTTCTATTACCAGCCGACCTTGCTTGCCGGCTGTAAACAAAGTGATGAAATCGTGCAGCGTGAAGTGTTCGGCCCGGTGGTCACCGTGACCCGCTTCGAAGAACTGGAACAGGCGGTGGACTGGGCCAACGACTCCGAATACGGCCTGGCCTCCTCGGTCTGGACCCAGAACCTGGACAAGGCCATGCAGGTGGCGGCGCGCCTGCAATACGGCTGCACCTGGATCAACAGCCATTTCATGCTGGTCAGCGAAATGCCCCACGGCGGCTTGAAGCGTTCGGGGTATGGCAAGGATCTGTCCAGCGATTCGCTACAGGACTACAGCGTGGTGCGCCACATCATGGCGCGCCACGGCCAGCATCTTTAAAACAACAACTAAGCTCATGCGTCACCGGCTGCAAAAAACTGCCCCGACCATAATTAAAGAAGAGGGAACCCCCATGTCCGCGCACAAGACCGCACTGCTCAGTGCCCTGGCCACCGCGCTGCTGGCCAGCGCCAGCCTGCAGGCCGCCGAACCGCTCAAGGCCGTAGGCGCTGGTGAAGGCCAGCTGGATATAGTCGCCTGGCCCGGCTATATCGAGCGTGGCGAAAGCGACAAGGCCTACGACTGGGTCACAGGCTTCGAGAAGGAAACCGGCTGCAAGGTCAACGTGAAAACCGCTGCCACTTCTGACGAAATGGTCAGCCTGATGGCCAAGGGCGGCTACGACCTGGTCACCGCCTCGGGCGATGCGTCGCTGCGTCTGATCGTTGGCAAGCGCGTTCAGCCGATCAACACCGCGTTGATTCCCAATTGGAAGAACATCGACCCGCGCCTCAAGGATGCGCCGTGGTATGTGGTCGGCCAGCAAACCTTTGGCACCCCGTACCAGTGGGGCCCGAACGTGTTGATGTACAACACAAACGTATTCAAGACCGCGCCCACCAGTTGGAACGTGTTGTTCGACGCGCAGAACCTGCCGGACGGCAAGCCGAACAAGGGGCGCGTGCAGGCCTATGACGGCCCGATCTACATCGCCGACGCGGCGCTGTACCTCAAGTCGACCAAGCCCGAACTGGGCATCCAGAACCCCTACGAGCTGACCGAACCCCAGTACAAGGCCGTGCTCGACCTGTTGCGCGCCCAGCAACCGTTGATCCACCGCTACTGGCACGACACCACCGTGCAAATGAGTGACTTCAAGAACGAAGGCGTGGTGGCCTCCAGCGCCTGGCCGTACCAGGTCAACGGCCTGCAAAACGAGAAACAGCCGATTGCCTCGACCATCCCCAAGGAAGGCGCCACCGGCTGGGCCGACACCACCATGTTGCACAGCGAGGCCAAGCACCCGAACTGCGCCTACAAGTGGATGGATTGGTCGTTGCAACCGAAGGTGCAGGGTGATGTGGCGGCCTGGTTCGGCTCGCTGCCGGCTGTACCTGCAGCGTGTAAGGAAAGTGAACTGCTCGGCGCCGAAGGCTGCAAGACCAATGGCTTCGATCAGTTCGACAAGATCGCCTTCTGGAAAACTCCGCAGGCTGAAGGCGGCAAGTTCGTGCCGTATAGCCGCTGGACCCAGGACTACATTGCGATCATGGGCGGCCGCTAAGCCCTCCAGATAACACAGGACCCATGTGGAACGGGCTTGTGTGGGAGCGGGCTTGCTCGCGAATGCGGTGTGTCAGCCAACCCATCCATAACTGACCCACCGCATTCGCGAGTAAGCCCGCTCCCACATTTGGACCGAGCCAGATTCAGTACCGCATTGATATTTCAGAAGTCCAGGCCGGGCCGCTGCGACGACCCGTGTCTTTTTGGAGCACCGCACCATGACACTTGCAGTCCAATTCACCCACGTTTCCCGTCAGTTCGGCGAAGTGAAGGCCGTTGACCGGGTTTCCATCGACATCCAGGACGGCGAGTTCTTTTCCATGCTCGGCCCTTCCGGCTCGGGCAAGACCACCTGCCTGCGCCTGATCGCCGGGTTCGAGCAACCGAGCGCAGGCTCGATCCGCATCCATGGCGAGGAGGCCGCCGGCTTGCCGCCGTATCAGCGCGACGTGAACACCGTGTTCCAGGATTACGCGCTGTTCCCCCATATGAATGTGCGCGACAACGTGGCCTATGGTCTCAAGGTCAAGGGCGTGGGCAAGACCGAGCGCCTGAACCGTGCCGAGGAAGCCTTGGGCATGGTCGCCCTCGGCGGTTATGGCGAGCGCAAGCCGGTGCAACTGTCCGGCGGCCAGCGCCAACGCGTGGCCCTGGCCCGTGCACTGGTCAATCGCCCACGGGTATTGCTGCTCGATGAACCACTGGGCGCCCTCGACCTCAAGCTGCGCGAGCAGATGCAAAGCGAGCTGAAGAAACTGCAACGCCAGCTCGGCATCACCTTTATCTTCGTGACCCACGACCAGACCGAAGCGCTGTCGATGTCCGACCGTGTGGCGGTGTTCAACAAAGGCCGCATCGAACAGGTCGACACCCCACGCAACCTCTACATGAAGCCGGCCACGGCGTTTGTCGCGGAGTTCGTCGGCACCTCCAATGTGATTCGCGGCGAACTGGCCCAACGCATCAGCGGCAACGCCCAACCCTTTTCGATCCGCCCGGAACACGTACGTTTTGCCGAAGGCCCGCTGGGTGCCGGTGAGGTGGAGATCAGCGGTTTGCTGCATGACATCCAGTATCAGGGCAGCGCCACCCGCTACGAGCTGAAACTCGAAAACGGCCAAGCCTTGAATATCAGCCAGGCCAACAACCAGTGGCTGGACATCAGCAGCGGCCATCAGGTCGGCCAGTCGATCACCGCGCGCTGGGCCCGTGAAGCCATGACGCCGCTGACCGAAACCGCAGGCGAGGTGTGAGATGAACCTGGCCCTGTCCCAACCGCCGATGCGCAGGTTTTCCAACCTGCTGTACCGCAAGCCCAATTTGTACCTGGCGATGCTGCTGATACCGCCGCTGATCTGGTTCGGCGCGATCTACCTCGGCTCGCTGCTGACCCTGCTCTGGCAAGGTTTCTACACCTTCGACGACTTCACCATGGCGGTCACGCCCGACCTGACCCTGGCCAACTTCGCCGCACTGTTCCAGCCATCGAACTTCGACATCATCCTGCGCACCTTGAGCATGGCGATCGTGGTGTCGATCGCCAGTGCCATCGTCGCCTTCCCGATTGCCTACTACATGGCGCGCTACACCACCGGCAAGACCAAGGCGTTTTTCTACATCGCGGTGATGATGCCGATGTGGGCCAGCTACATCGTCAAGGCGTATGCCTGGACCTTGCTGCTGGCCAAGGGCGGCGTGGCGCAGTGGTTCGTGCAGCACCTGGGGCTGGAGCCGCTGTTGCAGTTCGTGCTGGGCATTCCCGGCGTGGGTGGCAGCACTTTGAGCACCTCGCACCTGGGGCGCTTCATGGTGTTTGTCTACATCTGGCTGCCGTTCATGATCCTGCCGATCCAGGCCTCGCTGGAGCGCCTGCCGCCATCATTGCTGCAAGCCTCCGCCGACCTGGGCGCCAAGCCGCGCCAGACCTTTATGCAAGTGATTCTGCCGCTGTCGGTGCCGGGGATTGCCGCCGGTTCGATCTTCACGTTCTCGCTGACCCTCGGCGACTTCATCGTGCCGCAACTGGTGGGCCCGCCGGGCTACTTCGTCGGCGGCATGGTCTACGCCCAGCAAGGTGCCATTGGCAACATGCCCATGGCCGCGGCGTTCACCCTGGTGCCGATCGTGTTGATTGCGGTGTACCTGTCCATCGTCAAACGCCTGGGGGCCTTCGATGCACTCTGAAAAATCTTCCATCGGTCTGAAGATCGCCGCTTGGGGTGGCCTGGTTTTTCTCCATTTCCCGATCCTGATCATCTTCCTCTACGCCTTCAACACCGAAGAAGCGGCGTTCAGCTTTCCGCCCCAGGGTTTCACCCTGAAGTGGTTCAGCGTGGCCTTTGCCCGGCCGGACGTGCTGGAGGCGATCAAGCTGTCGCTGCAGATTGCCGCCATCGCCACCCTGATCGCCATGGTGCTCGGCACGCTGGCTTCAGCGGCGTTGTATCGCCGGGAGTTCTTCGGCAAGCAAGGCGTGTCGCTGATGCTGATCCTGCCGATTGCGCTGCCGGGGATCATCACCGGTATCGCCCTGCTGGCGACGTTCAAGACCCTGGGCATCGAGCCTGGGATGTTCACCATCATTGTCGGCCACGCGACCTTCTGCGTGGTGATCGTCTACAACAACGTCATCGCCCGCTTGCGCCGCACGTCCCACAGCCTGATCGAAGCGTCGATGGACCTCGGCGCCGACGGCTGGCAGACCTTCCGCTACATCATCATGCCCAACCTCGGCTCGGCGCTGCTGGCCGGCGGCATGCTCGCGTTTGCGCTGTCGTTTGACGAAATCATCGTCACCACCTTCACCGCCGGCCACGAACGCACCTTGCCGTTGTGGTTGCTCAACCAGTTGAGCCGGCCACGGGATGTGCCGGTGACCAACGTGGTGGCGATGCTGGTGATGCTGGTGACGATGTTCCCGATTCTGGGTGCCTATTACCTGACGCGCGGTGGTGAAAGCGTGGCGGGGAGTGGCGGTAAATAACTGACTGGAGGAATGCGCCCCCACATTTAGGGCCGGTTCTTTCAGGGAAATATGAATAGTTTTTGGAGGACAGAAGCATGCAAACCAAACTCTTGATCAACGGCCAACTGGTCGCAGGCGAAGGCCCGACCCAGGCCATCTTCAACCCGGCACTCGGCCGTGTGCTGGTGGAAATCAACGAAGCCAGTGAAGCCCAGGTCGACGCTGCCGTGCGTGCGGCCGATGCGGCTTTCGAAAGTTGGTCGCAAACTGCACCGAAGGATCGCTCGCTGCTGCTGCTGAAACTGGCGGACGCCATCGAAGCCCATGGCGAAGAACTGGCCAAGCTGGAATCGGACAACTGCGGCAAACCCTACAGCGCCACGCTGAACGATGAGATCCCGGCGATTGCCGACGTGTTCCGCTTCTTTGCCGGCGCCAGCCGTTGCATGAGCGGTTCGGCCGGTGGCGAATACCTGCCCGGCCACACCTCGATGATCCGCCGCGACCCGGTGGGCGTGATCGCCTCCATCGCACCGTGGAACTACCCGTTGATGATGGTCGCCTGGAAAATCGCCCCGGCCCTCGCCGCGGGTAATACCGTGGTGCTCAAGCCATCGGAACAAACCCCGCTGACCGCGTTGCGCATGGTCGAACTGGCCGCTGAAATTTTCCCTGCGGGCGTACTCAACCTGGTGTTTGGTCGTGGGCCAACGGTGGGAAGCCCGCTGGTGAGCCACCCGAAAGTACGCATGGTGTCACTGACCGGCTCCATCGCCACCGGCGCAAATATCATCGCCAGCACCGCCGACAGCGTGAAGCGCATGCACATGGAACTGGGCGGCAAGGCGCCGGTGATCATCTTCAACGATGCGGACATCGACGCCGCCGTGGAAGGCATTCGCACCTTCGGTTTCTACAACGCCGGACAGGATTGCACCGCCGCCTGCCGGATCTATGCGCAAGCGGACATCTACGACGCGTTTGTCGAGAAACTCGGCGCGGCGGTCGCCAGCATCAAGTACGGCTTGCAGGATGATCCGGCCACCGAACTGGGCCCGCTGATCACCGCGCAACACCGTGACCGCGTGGCCGGGTTTGTCGAGCGCGCGGTGGCGCAGCCGCATATCCGCCTGGTCACGGGCGGTAAAGCCGTGGAAGGCAACGGCTACTTCTTCGAACCGACCGTCTTGGCCGATGCCCAGCAAGATGACGAGATCGTGCGCCGCGAGGTGTTCGGGCCGGTGGTCTCGGTGACCAAATTCACCGACGAAGCCCAGGTGCTGGGCTGGGCCAACGATTCGGACTACGGCTTGGCCTCATCCGTATGGACCGCCGATGTAGGACGCGCCCACCGTTTGGCCGCACGTTTGCAGTACGGCTGCACCTGGGTGAATACCCACTTTATGCTGGTCAGCGAAATGCCCCATGGCGGTCAGAAACTGTCGGGCTATGGCAAGGACATGTCCATGTACGGGCTAGAGGACTACACCACTGTGCGGCATGTGATGTTCAAGCACTGACGCTTTTTCTCCTGTGGACGCCGGCTAGTGTGGGAGCGGGCTTGCTCGCGAAGGCGGTGTGTCAGCCAATATATGCCTAGCTGACCCACCGCTTTCGCGAGCAAGCCCGCTCCCACAAAAAGCCGAGCTCACCCAAGATCCCTCTCATAACAATAAAAACTCAGGTTATCCCCATGGACATCACCCGCCGCGACTTCCTCAACGGCGTCGCCATCACCCTTGCCGCCGGCATGACCCCGCTGCAAATCCTGCAAGCCGCGCCCGATGGCCGCTACTACCCACCCGCCCTCACCGGCCTGCGTGGTAGCCATGTCGGCTCGTTCGAAGTGGCGCACCAGATGGGCTGGGAAAAGAAGGCCTTCGACACCGACAAGCTGCCGATCACCGAGCGCTATGACCTGGTGGTGGTCGGCGGCGGCTTGAGCGGTTTGGCGGCGGCGTGGTTCTACCGCGAGAAGCACCCCAAGGCGAAGATCCTGATCCTGGAAAACCACGACGACTTCGGCGGCCATGCCAAGCGCAATGAGTTCCAGGCAGGCGGACGCATGATCATCGGTTACGGCGGCAGCGAGGCGTTCCAGTCGCCCAACCACCTGTACAGCAAAGAAGTGAACGGGTTGTTGAAAAAACTCGGGGTGAATATCAAGCGCTTCGAAACGGCGTTTGACCGTCAGTTCTACCCCGACCTGGGCCTGTCGCGCGGGGTGTTTTTCGACAAGGAAAACTTCGGCGAAGACAAACTGGTGACCGGCGACCCAACGCCGATGGTGGCCGACGATATTGCGCCGGACCGCTTGAATGCGCGCTCCATCGGCGATTTCATCAACGACTTCCCCCTGCCCCAGGCAGATCGCCAGGCGCTGATCGAATTACACACCGCCCCCAAGGATTACCTGCCAGGCAAGAGTGGCAAAGAAAAGGCCGACTACCTGGCCGCCACCAGTTACCGCGATTTCCTGCTCAAGAACGTCGGTTTGTCGCAAGCGGCAGTGAAATATTTCCAGAGCCGCACCAATGACTTCATGGCCCTGAGCATTGATGCCGTGGCGGCTGCTGATGCCTACAACGTGGGGTTCCCGGGTTTTGCCGGGATGAACCTGGCGCCGATCAGCGAAGAAGCGGCGGCAGAAATGGAAGAGCCCTACATCTACCACTTCCCCGATGGCAACGCGTCGGTGGCGCGCCTGCTGGTGCGCAGCCTGATCCCGGGCGTGGCGCCAGGGCACACCATGGACGATATCGTGCTGGCGCCGTTTGACTACGCCAGGCTCGACCAGCCAACATCCGCCGTGCGGCTGCGCCTGAACAGCACGGCAGTCAGCGTGCGCAACGTCGGTGATGGCGTGCATATCGGCTACAGCCGTGGCGGACAACTCGCACAGGTGCGGGGCAAGCGCTGCATCCTGGCCTGCTACAACATGATGATTCCGTACCTGCTCAAAGACCTGCCGGCCGCACAAGCCCATGCCCTGAGCCAGAACGTGAAATACCCGCTGGTGTACACCAAGGTGGTGATCCGCAACTGGCAGTCGTTCCAGAAGCTGGGGGTGCACGAGATTTACGCGGCGACCCAGCCTTACAGCCGGATCAAGCTGGACTACCCGGTGAGCATGGGCGGCTACGACCACCCGCGCGACCCGACGCAGCCGATCGGCCTGCACATGGTGTACGTGCCCACCAGCCCCAACAGCGGCATGAACGCCCGCGACCAGGCCCGCGCCGGTCGCGGCCGGTTGTACGGGCAGACGTTCGAACAACTGGAGGCGCAGTTGCGTGACCAGTTGCAACGCATGCTCGGCTCGGGTGGGTTCAACCACGAGACCGACATTCTGGCGATCACTGTCAATCGTTGGTCACATGGTTATGCGAGCTTCTCCAACAGCTTGTTCGATGACGCCGATGAGAGCGAAGCGTGGATGAAGCTGGCACGCAAGCCGGTGGGGCATGTGAGCATCGCCAACTCGGATGCGGCGTGGAGTGCGTATGCCCATGCGGCGATTGATGAGGCTTACAGAGCGGTGGGTGAAGTGAGCTGAAATGTGACCTGACGGCCAACGCAGAACCCAATGTGGGAGCGGGCTTGCTCGCGAAAGTGGTGTGTCAGTCAACACATGTGTGTCTGATGTACCGTCTTCGCGAGCAAGCCCGCTCCCACATTGGATCTTCATCATTCTTGAGTTGAGTGATCATCCAAGCCCCCGGAAATGTCTTGTCGCACTTGCAATGCCATCACCCCGCTATCAATCAATTTTCCTACACCTGCGAACCGCTTAAGCTATCCGGCGTCTGTTTATTGTCCGTTGCGTTTGGCCGAAGGCATGTCCGAACCGTAATTTCTGATCCGCTACGTGCCAGGAACGGCGCGGGATTTGCTCACGACAGGTTGTCTCTATGCACCGCAGGAATTTGCTCAAAGCGTCCATGGCCATTGCGGCTTACACCGGTTTGTCGGCCAGCGGCCTGCTGGCCGCCCAGGCCTGGGCCGGGAACCGTGCCGCCGATGGCAAGGCCGTGGCGTTCGATTTCGATACGCTCAAGACCCAGGCCAAGCAGCTCGCTGGAACCGCCTATAAAGACACCAAGCAGGTGCTGCCGCCGACCCTGGCGAGCATGACCCCGCAGAATTTCAACGCCATCGGCTACGACGGCAAGCATTCGCTGTGGAAGGAATTGAACGGCCAGTTGGACGTGCAGTTTTTCCACGTCGGCATGGGTTTCAAGACGCCGGTGCGCATGCACAGCGTCGACCCCAAGACCCGTGAGGCGCGCGAGGTGCATTTCCGCCCTTCGCTGTTCAACTACGAAAAAACCACGGTCGACACCAAGCAATTGACCGGCGACCTGGGTTTCTCAGGCTTCAAGCTGTTCAAGGCCCCGGAGCTGGATCGCCATGACGTGCTGTCCTTCCTCGGCGCCAGCTACTTCCGCGCGGTGGATTCCACCGGCCAGTACGGCCTTTCCGCACGCGGCCTGGCGATCGATACCTACGCGAAAAAGCGCGAAGAGTTCCCCGACTTCACCCAGTTCTGGTTCGAAACCCCGGACAAGGACGCCACCCGCTTCGTGGTCTACGCCCTGCTCGACTCACCAAGCGCCACCGGCGCCTACCGCTTCGACATCGACTGCCAGGCCAACCAGGTGGTTATGGCCATCGATGCCCACATCAATGCACGTACCACCATCGAACAACTGGGCATCGCACCGATGACCAGCATGTTCAGCTGTGGCACCCATGAGCGCCGCATGTGCGACACCATCCACCCGCAGATCCACGATTCGGATCGCCTGGCGATGTGGCGCGGCAATGGCGAGTGGATCTGCCGCCCGCTGAACAACCCGGCCAAACTGCAATTCAACGCGTTCGCCGACAAAGACCCGAAAGGCTTCGGCCTGGTGCAGACCGACCATGAGTTCGCCAGCTACCAGGACACCGTGGACTGGTACAGCAAGCGGCCGAGCCTGTGGGTCGAACCGACCACCGCGTGGGGCGAAGGCTCTATCGACCTGTTGGAAATTCCTACCACCGGCGAAACCCTGGATAACATCGTGGCCTTCTGGACCCCGAAAAAGCCCGTGGCCGCCGGCGACTCCCTCAACTACGGCTACAAGCTGTACTGGAGCGCCCTGCCCCCGGTGAGTACGCCGTTGGCCCAGGTCGACGCGACCCGTTCCGGCATGGGTGGCTTCACCGAGGGCTGGGCACCGGGCGAGCATTACCCGCCGGTGTGGGCGCGCCGTTTTGCCGTGGACTTCAAGGGCGGCGGCCTCGATCGCCTGCCACCGGGCACCGGGATCGAGCCGGTAGTGACCTGCTCCCACGGTGAGGTGAAGGATTTCAGCGTACTGGTGCTGGATAACATCAAGGGCTACCGCATCCTGTTCGACTGGTACCCGACCAGCGACAGTGTGGACCCGGTGGAACTGCGCCTGTTCATCCGCACCCAGGACCGCACCCTGAGTGAAACCTGGCTGTACCAGTACTTCCCACCGGCGCCGGAGCAGCGCAAGTACACCTGATCAACTGAGCTGTGGCGAGAGAGCCTGCTCCCTCGCCACACGTTGGATCTAAAAGCGCGACACACTTTTCATTGCCCCAATCAGATACCGCATCGCCACTTGATCGTTCTCGGTCAGGGCGCGGTACTGCGCCAGCAATTCGGCCTCATCCGAGCTCAACCTTCGACCCCGCAACGACACTCTGCGGGTCAGAAAAAACGCAACCGCACCCGCAACCCCATAGGACTTGGCCATGGACTACTACTCCTGATTTCAATCAACTGTTCCTGATGCCCATCACCTGCCTCCCGTGAAGCGCAATGCCTCAGTGAGCGAACCGACTGACTCCCTGGGCCAGAAATCAGACGTACCCTAAGCGTAGAAACGATCTCGCCAAGCGTGCGACTTTTTTAGAGTAATCACTTAAATAATTGGTTTTGAGCAAAAAGCTTGCAGATTTTTCCTACTCGCCATTTAATTGAGTGACCACTCAATTAATCAATGAGGCGAGCATGCGTACCGTCGATCCGCAACAACGTGAAAACAAACGCATGGCCCTGCTCGATGCCGCTTCGCGCTGTTTTGCCGAAGCCGGCTTTGTCGCCACGCGCACGGCCGACATCTGCACCGCCGCCGGGATGAGCGCCGGCAACCTGTTCCACTATTTCGCAAGTAAACACGAGCTGCTGTTGGCACTGGTGGCCCGCGAAGGCGAGCAGATCAAACAAGGCATGGCGCCCTTGGCTGCCGCCGCAGATCCGATGGCCGCACTGCTGGCGTTTGTGGACTACACCTGTGAATTGGCCTGCGACCGCCATTACGCGGGCCTGGCCTTGGAAATCTCGGCATTGGGCCACCGCGATGAGGCCGTCGCACACTTGATGAAGGCCAACGACCGCTACCTGCGCGAAGGCTTGGAGGCGCTGATCAAGGCCGCCGAGAACGCCGGGCAACTGCATACCTCGTTGACCGCGCCGGAGGCGGCCAGTTGGGTGGTTACCCTGATCGATGGCATGTTTGCCCGGGTGGCGGCCGATGCGGACTTCCACCCAGACCAACAGACTGACGTGCTGCGCGGCTTGGTGGTGCACCTGCTGCAAGGCCGTTGAACATGACGCCGACACGCCTGATACACGTCGACGCGTTGCGCGGTTTTGCGCTGCTGGGCATCCTGGTGGTGAACATTTGTGCATTTGCCGACCCTTACTACGCCTCGCCCCTCAGCAATCCCGACTACGCGAGTACGGCCGATCACTGGGTGCGCCTGGGGATTTCACTGCTGTTCGAAACCAAGTTCTACCTGCTGTTTTCCTTTCTGTTCGGCTACAGCTTTACCTTGCAGATGGCCGCCGCCGAACGCGCCGAGGCGGCGTTTGTACCGCGTATGGTGCGCCGGCAACTGGCGTTGCTGGCCCTGGGCGTCGCCCACGGCGCCCTGCTCTACTATGGTGAAATTCTGTCCACCTACGCATTGCTTGGCCTGGTGCTGCTGGCGGCGCGCAATCTGTCGCCGGCCACGGCATGTCGCTGGGGCGTCGGCCTGGTAACGGTTGCCTGTTCGGCATGGATGGCGCTCGGCGTGCTGCAAGCGCTGGCCGGCGACTTCAGCGCGACCTCGAGCAGTGAGGCCTCGACCAAACTCGCGGCATTCAGCGGCAGTGCCCTGGAGACCTTGCGCTTTCACAGTGCTCACCTGTGGCAGACCGTGCAGGCGTTATGGCTGCTGCAAGGGCCGAGCGCCCTGGCGATGTTCTTCTTCGGTTATGCCGCTGGGCGCAACCAGTTACTGGTCACACCTTATCGCTGGGAACCGCACCTGCGGCGCCTGCTGCTCATCACACTTGCCGTGGGCCTGCCGGGTGCGCTGATCTATGCCGTGAGCGCCGCCTATGCACCCGGCGGCGGCCTCGAAACCTTCGCCTTTGGCCTCGGCCAACTCACCGCACCGCTGTTGAGCGCGGCCTATGCGATGTCGATGCTGGCACTGTTCAGCACTGCCGCCGGCGCCCGCTTATGCCAGTGGTTGGCGCCCATGGGCAAGATGGCCCTGAGTAACTACCTGCTGCAATCGGCGCTGTTGGGGGTGCTGTTCAGCGGTTATGGCGCAGGCTTGATCAACCGGCTCGAACCGCTGCTGATGCTGCCCATGGTGCTGGGGATCTTTGCCTTGCAACGGTGGTGCAGCGCACGCTGGCTGCGCAGTCATCCCTACGGGCCGTTGGAATGGTTGCTGCGGGCGGCCACCTTGTGGGCGTGGCCAAGCTGGCGGCGCAGCCTGTAAAAAACCCACCTGTTGCGGTGGGTTTCGACTCGACACAAGGGGTCAGTCGCGCAGGTCCGACTCATGGATCGGCTGGTCCCGATGCGTCGCCCGTTGGTACTGCGCCGGCCAGATCGCCTTGCGCCCACCCAGGTCATCGTCGGCATGCAGCGGCCAGTACGGGTCGCGCAGCAACTCACGGGCGAGGAAGATGATGTCGGCCTGACAGGTGCGCAGGATGTGCTCAGCCTGGGCCGGTTCGGTGATCATGCCAACGGTGCCGGTGGCGATCCCCGATTCCTTGCGCACCCGCTCGGCGAAGCGCGTCTGGTAGCCGGGGCCGGTAGGAATCTCGGCATTGGCGGCGGTACCACCGGACGAGACGTCGATCAAATCCACGCCGAGGTCCTTGAGGCGGCGCGCCAATTCCACGGTTTCGTCAGGGTTCCAGCCGTCTTCGACCCAGTCGGTGGCCGATACTCGCACAAACAGCGGCAGTTCTTGCGGCCAGACGTCGCGCACCGCTTGGGTTACCTGCAAGACCAGGCGGATGCGGTTTTCAAACGATCCGCCGTACAGATCCTGTCGCTGGTTGCTGATCGGCGAGAGAAATTGATGCAGCAGGTAACCATGGGCGGCATGGATTTCCACCACTTCAAAACCTGCGGTCAAGGCACGCTTGGCGGCGGCGACAAAGTCGGCGATCACCTGCTGGATCTGCGCTTCATCGAGTTGCCTGGGTTGGGTGTGCTGAGGGTCGAAGGCAATCGGCGATGGCCCCACCGGCACCCAGCCGCCGTCCTCCGGCTTGACGCTGCCATGCTTGCCGATCCACGGCCGATGGGTGCTGGCCTTGCGCCCGGCGTGGGCCAGTTGAATCCCGGCCACCGCGCCCTGGGCCGCGATAAAACGGGTGATGCGTTGCAATGGTTCGATCTGTGCGTCATTCCACAGGCCCAGGTCCTGGGCGGTGATACGGCCGTCGGCGGTCACGGCGGTGGCTTCGGTGAAGATCAGGCCGGCGCCACCCACGGCACGACTGCCGAGGTGCACCAGGTGCCAGTCATTGGCCAAGCCGTCATCGGACGAATACTGGCACATCGGCGACACCGCGATGCGGTTGAGCAGGGTCAATTGGCGTAGGGTATAGGGTTCGAGCAGCTGACTCATGGCGCACCTCTTCTGGGTTCTATGGGCACTGTTCAACAGTGTTTAGAGCCTAGTCGACAACGGTGGTTTGCACAGGGTTCAGAACATCAAGCGGGGGCCGATTGCCGGCCCCCGTGCTGCAAAAACCTACATTTCGACCTGGGTGCCCAGCTCGATCACGCGGTTTACCGGGAGTTTGAAGAAGCGCAGGTTGCCGTTGGCATTCTTCAACATGAAGGCGAACAGACTTTCGCGCCAGCGCGCCATGCCTTCGATCTTCGACGCGATCACGGTCTCGCGGCTGAGGAAGTAGGTGGTGCGCATCGGGCTGAAGTCCAGGTTATCCAGGTGGCACAGTTTCAGCGCCTCAGGCACATCCGGCTCATCGGTAAAACCGAAATGCAGGATCACGCGGAAGAAGCCGTCGCCAAACGAATCCACCTCGAAGCGCCGCTCCACCGGCACCCGGGGAATATCTTCATACACCACTGTCAGCAGCACCACTTGCTCATGCAGCACCTGGTTATGCAGCAGGTTGTGCAACAGCGCGTGGGGCACGGCGTCCGGGCGGGCGGTGAGGAACACCGCGGTGCCCTGCACGCGATGGGGCGGCTGCACGCGGATGCTGCTGATAAAGATCGGCAACGGCAGGCCGCCTTCGTCGAGGCGGTCCACCAGCAATTGCTTGCCGCGCTTCCAGGTGGTCATCAGGATGAACAGCACGATCCCCGCCAGCACCGGGAAGGCGCCGCCCTGGATGATCTTCGGTACGTTGGCAGCAAAGTACAGGCCGTCGACCAACAGGCAGCAGACCAATACCGGCACCGCCAGGATCGGCGGCCATTTCCACAGCAGCAGCATCACCGCCGATACCAGGATGGTGGTCATCAACATGGTGCCGGTCACCGCCACGCCGTAGGCCGAAGCCAGTGCGTTGGAGGACTCGAAGCCCAGCACCAGCAAAATCACGCCGACCATCAGCGACCAGTTCACCGCACCGATGTAGATCTGGCCCTGCTCGGCACTGGAGGTGTGCTGGATATGCATGCGCGGGATGTAGCCCAACTGGATCGCCTGGCGCGTCAGCGAGAACGCACCGGAGATAACCGCCTGGGACGCAATCACCGTGGCCAGGGTGGACAGCACCACCAGCGGGATCAACGCCCAGCTCGGCGCCAGCAGATAGAACGGGTTGCGCGCGGCTTCCGGGTCGCCCAGCAGCATCGCGCCCTGGCCAAAATAGTTGAGCACCAGCGCCGGCAGCACCAGCATGAACCAGGCACGGGCGATGGGTTTACGGCCAAAGTGGCCCATGTCGGCATACAGCGCTTCGGCGCCGGTCAGTGCCAGCACCACCGCGCCGAGGATCGCCACGCCGATGCCGGGATGGGCCTGGAAGAAGCGCACGGCCCAGATCGGGTTCATGGCATTGAGCACCTCCGGGTGCAAGGTGATGCCATACACACCGAGACCGCCCAGCACCAGGAACCAGGTCACCATCACCGGCCCGAACAGCTTGCCGATGTGGTCGGTGCCGTGTTTCTGGATCAGGAACAGCGCCACCAGCACGACCAGGGCGATGGGCACGACCCATTTCTCCAGGCCGTCGAATGCCAGTTCCAGGCCTTCCACCGCCGACAACACGGAAATCGCCGGGGTGATCATGCTGTCGCCATAGAACAACGCCGCCCCGCAGAGGCCGCACACCACCAGGAAGCTGCGCAGCTTCTTGCGCTCCCCCGCCGCCCGACGCGCCAAGGCAGTCAGCGCCATGATGCCGCCCTCGCCCTGGTTGTCGGCGCGCAGCACGAACAACATGTACTTGATCGATACCACCCAGATCAGCGACCAGAAGATCAGCGCCAGGATACCCAGCACACCGTCATGGTTGACCTGAACCCCATAACCACCGTTGAACACCTCTTTAAGGGTGTAGAGCGGGCTGGTCCCGATATCGCCATAAACCACCCCGACCGCTGCCACCAGCATGCCAATCGGCTTTGCAGTGGAATGCGCGGCGCCTGCCGCCGGACTACTTGCCTGACCCATCAACCACTCCTGCCCTTTGACCTGAGGTCTCTTATAAACAACGCTTCTAAGCTGACCCTAGCATGCGCTGTTTTACTTCTCGTAACAGACGTTTTATTGACCTTGGCGTTTTACCTATGGGCAACGGCGCGAAGCATAGCGCAGCACTCGTCGCATTTCCCTGCATAAAGCTGGTCAAGTGCGCTGCCCGTCGCTAGAATTGCGCACTTTTTGATCAGAGGCGCACCAAGCGCCCGTCTACCGCCTCGTCGTGCCCGACTGGCGGCGTCATTCAATACCGAGGTTAGACATGTCCACCACCATCGCAAAAGCCAACCCCAAGGTTGGCTTTGTTTCCCTGGGGTGCCCGAAGGCACTCGTCGACTCCGAGCGCATCCTCACGCAACTGCGTATGGAAGGCTATGACGTCGTGTCCACTTACCAGGACGCCGATGTGGTGGTGGTCAACACCTGCGGTTTCATCGATTCGGCCAAGGCTGAGTCCCTGGAAGTGATCGGCGAAGCCATCAAGGAAAACGGCAAGGTCATCGTGACCGGCTGCATGGGCGTGGAAGAAGGCAATATCCGCAACGTGCACCCGAGCGTGCTGGCCGTGACCGGTCCGCAGCAGTATGAGCAGGTGGTCAACGCCGTGCACGAGGTGGTGCCGCCGCGCCAGGATCACAACCCGTTGATCGACCTGGTACCGCCACAGGGCATCAAGCTGACCCCGCGTCACTATGCGTACCTGAAGATTTCCGAAGGCTGCAACCACAGCTGCAGCTTCTGCATCATCCCGTCGATGCGCGGCAAGTTGGTCAGCCGTCCGGTCGGTGATGTGCTGGACGAGGCCCAGCGCCTGGTCAAATCTGGCGTGAAAGAGCTGTTGGTGATCTCCCAGGACACCAGCGCCTACGGCGTCGACGTGAAGTACCGCACCGGTTTCTGGAACGGCGCGCCGGTGAAAACCCGCATGACCGAACTGTGCGAAGCCTTGAGCAGCCTGGGTGTGTGGGTGCGCCTGCACTACGTTTACCCGTACCCGCACGTGGACGAGCTGATCCCGCTGATGGCCGCCGGCAAGATCCTGCCGTACCTGGACATCCCGTTCCAGCACGCCAGCCCGAAAGTCCTGAAAGCCATGAAACGCCCGGCCTTCGAAGACAAGACCCTGGCGCGTATCAAGAACTGGCGCGAGATCTGCCCGGAGCTGATCATCCGCTCCACCTTCATCGTCGGCTTCCCCGGCGAAACCGAAGAAGACTTCCAGTACCTGCTGGACTGGCTGACCGAAGCGCAACTGGACCGCGTCGGCTGCTTCCAGTACTCGCCGGTCGAAGGCGCCCCGGCCAACCTGCTGGACCTGGCCGTGGTGCCGGACGACGTCAAGCAAGACCGTTGGGAGCGCTTCATGGCGCACCAGCAGGCGATCAGCTCGGCGCGCCTGCAACTGCGCATCGGCAAGGAAATCGAAGTGTTGATCGACGAAGTCGACGAGCAAGGCGCCGTTGGCCGTTGCTTCTTCGATGCGCCGGAGATCGACGGTAACGTGTTTATCGACGATGCCAGCGGTTTGAAGCCGGGCGACAAGGTCTGGTGCACCGTGACCGATGCCGACGAATACGACCTGTGGGCTGAAAAGCGCGACTGATGCGGTAAAGATTTGAAAAAGCCCTGCTTCTGGACAAGATGCAGGGCTTTTTTACGTCTATCGTTTTGCCCATCGGCATCAATCATCGGCAAGGGGCAGCGGGCATGCGTCAGCATTCGGTTATCTACACACCTAACGTCAGCGACTACCCGCAGTTGGCGCAGATCTGGGAGACTTCGGTGCGGGCGACCCATGATTTCCTGCCGGACAGTTACATCGTGTTGCTAAAAGACTTGGTGCTGACGCGCTATCTGGACACCGTCATGCTGATCTGCACCAAAGACCCGCGCCAACGCATCACCGGGTTTGCCGGGGTGGCGGCGGGCAAGGTGGAGATGTTGTTTATCGACCCGCAGTACCGGGGCCAGGGCCTTGGTCGGCAACTTCTGCGCTATGCCATTGAACACATGAATGCCGATGAACTGGACGTGAATGAGCAGAACCCACAGGCCCTGGGCTTCTACTTCAAGCAGGGCTTCGAGGTGATCGGACGGACAGAGCATGATGGTCTCGGGCAACCGTACCCTTTGCTGCACATGCGTTTGCGCTCTTCTGTGGGAACTGGCTTGTCGGACCCCACAAAAAACCACAGCACCGAAATGGGGCCGGGATTAACCGGCCCCACACAGGTACAATAGCCGCCCCCTTTTGTTACGGCCCTTGTCATGACTGACCCCATACGCCTCTCCAAACGCCTTATCGAACTGGTCGGTTGCTCCCGTCGGGAGGCTGAGCTGTTCATCGAAGGCGGCTGGGTCTCGGTGGACGGTGAAGTGATCGACGAGCCGCAGTTCAAGGTCACCACCCAGAAGGTCGAACTCGACCCCGAGGCCAAGGCCACCGCGCCGGAGCCTGTGACCATCCTGCTGCACGCCCCGGCCGGCGTAGACGCCGAGACCGCACTGGCCTCGATCAGCGCCGAAACCCTGTCCGAAGAACACCGCTTCGGCAAACGCCCGCTAAAAGGCCACTTCCTGCGCCTGACCGCCAGCGCCGACCTGCAAGCCAAGGCCAGTGGTCTGCTGGTGTTTACCCAGGACTGGAAGATTCTGCGCAAGTTGACCGCCGATGCCGCCAAGATCGAGCAGGAATACGTGGTGGAGGTCGAAGGCGACATGGTTGCCCACGGCCTCAACCGCCTGAACCACGGCCTGACGTACAAAGGCAAGGAACTGCCGGCGGTCAAAGCCAGCTGGCAGAACGAAAACCGCCTGCGCTTCGCGATGAAGAACCCGCAGCCGGGCGTGATCGCACTGTTCTGCGAAGCGGTTGGCCTGAAGGTCATCGCCATTCGTCGTATCCGCATCGGTGGCGTGTCCATCGGCAAAGTGCCGGTCGGCCAGTGGCGCTACCTGTCCACCAAAGAAAAGTTCTAAACCGCCGCCCTTTTCTCGACACCGCCTGTTTTCGGCGGTGTCCCCAGTTGAATACCAGGATTACCCACCATGATTCACAACGACGTACTGCGTAGCGTGCGCTACATGCTCGACATCAGCGACAACAAGATGGTCGAGATCATCAAGCTCGGCGGCATGGACGTGACCAAGGACGACCTGCTGACCTACCTCAAGAAGGACGAGGAAGAAGGCTTCGTGTTCTGCCCGGATGAAGTCATGGCGCACTTCCTCGATGGCCTGGTGATCTTCAAGCGTGGCAAGGACGAAAGCCGTCCGCCGCAGCCGATCGAAACTCCGGTGACCAACAACATCATCCTCAAGAAACTGCGCGTGGCCTTCGAACTGAAAGAAGACGACATGCACGCCATCCTCAAGGCCGCTGAGTTCCCGGTGTCCAAGCCTGAGCTGAGCGCGTTGTTCCGCAAGTTCGGCCACACCAACTACCGCACCTGCGGCGACCAGTTGCTGCGTAACTTCCTCAAGGGCCTGACCCTGCGAGTGCGTGCGTAAGCCATGAGCTACAACGTCTCGCCCGTCGGCTTTGTGCGCTCCTGCTTCAAGGAGAAGTTCGCCATCCCGCGCCAACCGCAACTGGCGCCGGCCGCTCGGGGCGTGCTGGAACTGGTGGCGCCGTTCGACGGCGGCGAGGCGGTACAGGGCCTGGAGCAGGTCAGCCATGTGTGGCTGCTGTTCCTGTTCCACCAGGCCCTGGAAGACAAACCGCGCCTGAAAGTGCGCCCGCCGCGCTTGGGTGGCAACACCTCCATGGGCGTGTTTGCCACCCGCGCGACCCACCGGCCCAATGGTATTGGCCAATCGGTGGTAAAGCTGGACAAGGTCGAGCCGGGGCGGTTGTGGATTTCCGGGATTGATCTGCTCGATGGCACGCCGGTGCTGGACATCAAGCCGTATGTGCCCTATGCCGACATTATCGACACCGCCACCAACAGCATGGCCAGCAGCGCGCCGGCACTGATTCCCGTGCAGTGGCTGAAGACCGCCTTGCACCAGGCACAGGGCCACGCCCAGCGGCTGGATGAGCCGTTGGTGGCGTTGATTGAGCAGTGTCTGGCGCAGGACCCGCGGCCGGCATATCAGACGCCAGGGCCGGAGCGGGAGTACGGTGTGCAGTTCTGGGATGTGGATGTGCGCTGGCACTATCCTGAAGCTGGAACCATATGCGTGCTGGAAGTGCTTGCAGCTGAATAAAGCGCAAACCAAATGTGGGAGCGGGCTTGCTCGCGAATGCGGTGGTTCAGTCAATACAGCTGTGACTGACACACCGCATTCGCGAGCAAGCCCGCTCCCACATTTTTGGATCTGCGTTGTTACTGACCCAGTATTACTTCTCGACGAATGCACGCTCGATCAAGTAGTCACCCGGCTCACGCATCCGCGGCGAAACCTTCAGGCCGAAGCTGTTCAGCACTTCGCTGGTCTCGTCCAACATGCTTGGGCTGCCGCACAGCATGGCGCGGTCGTCCTCGGGGTTGATCGGTGGCAGGCCGATGTCGCGGAACAGCTTGCCGCTGCGCATCAGGTCGGTCAGGCGGCCTTCGTTTTCGAACGGCTCGCGGGTCACGGTTGGGTAGTAGATCAACTTCTCACGCAGGGCCTCGCCGAAGAACTCGTTCTGCGGCAGGTGCTCGGTGATGAATTCGCGGTAGGCGACTTCGTTGACGTAACGCACGCCGTGGCACAGGATCACTTTTTCGAAACGCTCGTAGGTTTCCGGGTCCTGGATCACGCTCATAAATGGCGCGAGGCCAGTACCGGTGCTGAGCAGGTACAGGTGCTTGCCCGGCTTCAAATCGTCAAGCACCAGGGTGCCTGTCGGTTTTTTGCTGATGATGATCTCGTCGCCTTCCTTCAAGTGTTGCAATTGGGAAGTCAGCGGGCCATCCGGCACCTTGATGCTGAAGAACTCCAGATGCTCTTCCCAGTTCGGGCTGGCGATGGAGTAAGCGCGCATGAGCGGGCGGCCGTTGGGCTGTTGCAGGCCGATCATCACGAACTGACCGTTCTCGAAGCGCAGGCCCGGATCGCGGGTGCACTTGAAGCTGAACAGAGTGTCGTTCCAGTGATGAACACTGAGGACACGCTCGTGGTTCATGTTGCTCATGTACGGGGGACTCCTGGAAATGGGTCTGCGCAGTATTGAGGCGCGCAATTGCACCGCATTCTAATCGCGGCGACAATATCTGTTAACTGGATTATTAAGATAAGGGTTATCGGTTATATCGATATGCGATTTACTCTCCGTCAACTGCAAGTCTTCGTCGCCGTCGCCCAGCAGGAAAGCGTCTCACGCGCTGCTGGCCTTCTGGCCTTATCTCAATCCGCCGCCAGCACCTCGATCACCGAGCTGGAGCGCCAATCCAGCTGCCAATTGTTCGACCGCGCAGGCAAACGCCTGAGCCTCAACGCCCTCGGCCATCAGCTGTTACCCCAGGCGGTGGCGCTGCTGGACCAGGCCAAGGAGATCGAGGACCTGCTCAACGGCAAGTCCGGCTTCGGTTCCCTGGCGGTCGGTGCCACGCTGACCATCGGCAATTACCTGGCGACCCTGCTGATCGGCAGCTTCATGCAGCAGCATCCCGAGAGCCAGGTGAAGCTGCATGTGCAGAACACTGCGCATATCGTGCACCAGGTAGCGCATTACGAAATTGATCTGGGTCTAATCGAAGGCGACTGTAGCCACCCGGATATCGAGGTGCAGACCTGGGTCGAGGACGAACTGGTGGTGTTCTGCGCCCCGCAACATCACCTGGCCAAGCGTGGCGTGGCGTCCATGGACGAGCTGACCCATGAAGCGTGGATCCTGCGCGAACAGGGCTCGGGCACGCGCCTGACGTTTGACCAAGCCATGCGCCATCACCGCAGCGCGCTGAACATCCGCCTGGAGTTGGAGCACACCGAGGCGATCAAACGCGCGGTAGAGTCAGGCCTGGGGATCGGCTGCATTTCCCGGCTGGCGCTGCGCGATGCGTTCCGCCGCGGCAGCCTGGTACCCGTGGAAACCCCGGACCTGGACCTGGCCCGGCAGTTCTATTTCATCTGGCATAAACAGAAATACCAGACCTCAGCCATGCGCGAGTTTCTGGAACTGTGCCGCGCCTTTACCGCAGGGGTTCAGCGCAGCGATGAGATCGTGTTGCCGAGCATTGCCTGATCGTTAGATCAGGATCACGGCCCACACCAGGGTGATCATGGTCAGCGCAACGAATTGCGCAGCGCTGCCCATATCCTTGGCGTTTTTCGACAAGGGGTGACGGTCCAGGGAAATCCGGTCGATGGCCGCTTCCACCGCGGAGTTGAGCAACTCGACAATCAAGGCCAGCAGGCATACCGCGATCAACAAGGCGCGTTCCACCCGGCTGACGTGCAGGAAGAAGCTCAATGGGATCAGGATCACGTTGAGCAACACCAACTGGCGGAAGGCCGCCTCGCCGGTGAAGGCCGCACGCAGGCCGTCCAGGGAATAGCCCCCTGCATTGAAGATACGTTTGATACCGGTTTGACCCTTGAAAGGCGACATAGACGTAGGCAACTGAACCAAAGAAGTGGGGAAACTAGATCACGCCAAGTCAAAAAAGCGTGAAGCGGCTACAACTTAATGCTGTGAAATTGACTCAAGTTGTTGCAAGAGCAGCGCCGCCTGGGTCCGGGTACGCACCCCCAACTTACGGAAGATCGCGGTAACGTGGGCCTTGATGGTCGCTTCCGACACGCTCAGCTCGTAGGCAATCTGTTTGTTCAACAAGCCTTCGCACACCATCGTCAGCACGCGGAACTGCTGGGGCGTCAGACTGGCCAGGCCATCGCGGGCGGCCTTGGCTTCGTCGGACACATTGATTTCTTCAAACGCCTGCGGCGGCCAGGACACGTCGCCGTCCAGCACTCTGCGCACGGCCTTCTGAATATCTTCCATGGCGCTGGATTTTGGAATGAAACCGCTGGCGCCAAATTCCTTGGAACGCACCACCACGTCGGCTTCTTCCTGGGCCGATACCATCACCACCGGAATCTGCGGGTATTGCCCACGCAACAGCACCAGCCCCGAAAAACCGTAGGCACCCGGCATGTTCAGGTCGAGCAGCACCAGGTCCCAATCGGATTTTTCGGTGAGACGGGCTTCCAGCTCGGCAATGCTGGCCACTTCGACCAGGCGCACATCCGGGCCAAGGCCCAGGGTCACTGCCTGGTGCAGGGCGCTGCGAAACAGCGGATGGTCATCGGCTATCAGGATTTCGTATGTGGCCATTGATTAAATGATCCTGTTTTTTATGGGAGCCCTGATGGGTTCAGGGTTCACCAGTACACAAGATGACAGCCAGGCAGCCATCACCAGAGGGCACGTTCAGCGTCGAAAACACCTTGAACGACGTTGAAAAATTCACGCTTACGCCCAATCGGCGCCCAGCATGCCCAGCGTAGCCTGGGGGGTCAAGTACTACGCCCGTGGGCATTTTAGCGGGTTGCGGGCTTAAGGTGCCATCATGCAAACGTCGTCTGGCTATACCGCTGGGATATAGGGTGCAAGACGAGTATGGACGATGTCTGCCGGGTCCAGCGGCAGTTGGAACTTGGCCGCCAGGTAGTGGGTGCTGAACACATCGAGGTAAGCGTCCAGCACCTCGCTGGCGACGCCGTCGTCGGCCAGCTCCAGACATAGCGCCGCCACTTCAGCGGTGCAGAAATGATCATCACGCTTGGAGCGCCGCAGCTTGTAGCGTGACAGTTGCTCGGGCGCCAGGCTCAGTACCGGCAAATGCTCCAGGTACGGGCTTTTGCGGAACATCTTGCGCGCCTCACTCCAGGTGCCATCGAGCAGGATGAACAGCGGGCGCTTGCCCTCCTCCACCCGCACCTCGCTGACGACACGCTCAGGGGCGACGAATTCGCCGGGGAACACGATATATGGCTGCCACTGCGGATCGGCCAGCAAGGTCAGCAAATCGGGGTCGACTTCGGTGCGCGACCAGGCGAACGCGGTGGTGTCTTCAATCACATCGGCGATCAGCCAGCCGGTGTTGCTGGGTTTCATCGGCTCGACGTCATGCATCAACAGGCACATGGCGGAACGGGCCTCGACCTTGGGGCGCCAGGCGCACAGACAGTACTCGGGGATGACCCGGCAGCCGCTGCAGCGTTCGGCACGGGAGCCACGGTTGAGGAACGGCCTGACGGCACGTGCCAGGCGCTGTGTACGCAGGCGGGAGACGGCGTGACTCATAGGGTGCGCCGTTGGGACGGGTAAATCGACACGGTGAAAACTCGTGGAGGGCTTCAAGTGGCGGCAGTCTACCAGCGATACGCCTGGCTGTAGTGGCAAGGGCTCACCTATAATTGCGCGCCACTGAACGCACAGCGCAGTGGTTGGTCTATGCACCAGTACCCGAATCAGGAGATTTTCATGTTGCGTTCCATGCTGCGCCTTGCCGCCCCGTCCATCGCCCTTGCGCTGGTATTGCCCGTGGGCGCCCAGGCGGCCTCGCTGCTGGAGGCCCAAATGAACCGCAAGCTGCAAAGCGTCGCGGCGGAGAGCAACAAAGACCTGCCCCGGGAAATCGACGAAAAAACCCTCGAGGTCGCCTACACCGTCGAAGGCATGCAACTGATCGATCACCTCAGTGTACTGCCCGACCGTGCTGAGCAGATGCGTGCCAACCCCAAGGCGGTGTACTTCCAACTGGGCCAAGCCGTGTGCCTGAACAAGGGTTACCGCGAACTGATGGCCAAGGGTGCGGTGATGCGCTATGAAATCACCGAGAACAAGACCAACCGTCCGGTGGCGTCGGTGAAATTCGTCGAAGCGGATTGCCCTGCACCGGCTGCCGCGAAGAAGAAAAAGTAAGCCTGGCGTGACCCTCGCGCGCTGCTGCCCAGCGGCGCGCACTCCCCCGTTTCAATTCTCCTGCACCGGCTAGACTGCGTGGTGAGCGACCAATAAGCGGTTGCCAGCCAAGGGTTTTTCGGCTCATGATCGAGCCATCCCTCCCGTCCATTCCCAGCGTTTCTCTTAGCTGTTTTGTCACATTTTCAGGGCAAAAGAGGGTTGCCCACCTGCGGTATGCAGCGACACATGCAGTGTCGTGGCCTTCGACGAACCTCTCGTCGAGCACCCGGGCCCTGTGTAGAAGGAGAAGTTGAATGCCTTACGAATCGAATGAGCAACTGCTCCGTCATTTTGAACAACACGGAGCCGACCTTGCGCAGCAAGTCGACGCTCAACTCCAGCTGATTGCTCCGAACAGCCCGAATATCCCCCTTTATCGCGACATGATGCTCACCGTTCTGCGCATGGCCCAGGACGACCGCGACCGTTGGAACGCGAAGATCACCTTGCAGGCCATCCGCGAACTGGATAACGCCTTTCGCGTGCTGGAACAGTTCAAGGGACGACGCAAAGTCACGGTGTTTGGTTCGGCACGTACCCCGGCTGAAAGCCCCCTGTATGCCTTGGCCCGCGAAGTCGGCACGTTGCTCGCCCAATCGGAGTTGATGGTGATCACTGGCGGCGGCGGTGGCATCATGGCCGCCGCCCACGAAGGCGCTGGCCTGGAACATAGCCTCGGTTTCAACATCAACCTACCCTTCGAGCAGCATGCCAACCCGACCATTGATGGCACCGAGAACCTGCTGTCCTTTCACTTTTTCTTTACGCGCAAGCTGTTCTTCGTCAAGGAGGCCGATGCGCTGGTGTTGTGCCCGGGCGGGTTCGGCACCCTGGATGAAGCGTTGGAAGTGCTGACACTGATCCAGACCGGCAAAAGCCCATTGGTGCCCGTTGTGTTGCTGGACGCGCCAGGTGGCAGCTTCTGGCAAGGCGCCCTGGACTTTATCCGCAACCAGCTGGAAGCCAATCGCTATATCCTGCCTACCGACCTCAAGCTGGTACGCCTGGTTTACAGCGCCGAAGAAGCAGTGGCCGAGATCAATCAGTTTTACGCCAACTTCCACTCAACACGTTGGTTGAAGCGCGAGTTTGTGATGCGCATGAACCACCCACTCAGTGACCGTGCCCTGGCCCATTTGCAGAGTGAGTTTGCCAGCCTGCGATTGAGCGGGGAGTTCCAGCAACTCGCCTACACCGCTGAAGAGCATGATGAGCCACGGTTCAGCCATTTGACGCGTTTGGTGTTTAACTTCAATGGCCGCGATCAGGGCCGTTTGCGAGAGTTGGTGGATTACATCAACTTGCCGGAAAACTGGGCACAGGCTCAGGGGAAGACGCAGCAGCGGGTAGCGCCGGAGCCGGCTTGAGTTTTTGAGTGCAAAAAAAAGGCCCACTATTTTCATAGTGGGCCTTTTTTGTGGCGCGGGGATGAGACATTCGGGGCCGCTACGCAGCCCAGCGGGAGCAAGCGCCCTCGCCATGACAAGCCCTTGCAAAATCCCAACTCAGTCGTCCATGTCCCGGCCACTCAACAGGCGGCTGATCATCTCCATCGAAAACCCGCGATAGCTCAGGAAACGCCCCTGTTTCGCACGCTCCTTGGCATCGATCGGCAGATGACCAGAGAACTTGCGACGCCAGGTATCTTCCAACTGCGCCTGCCAACTGATACCGCATTCACGCAGGGCAAGGTCGATGTCGGCACGTTGCAGGCCGCGCTGGCTGAGTTCTTCACGAATACGCGCCGGACCGTAGCCAGAGCGCGCTCGGTAGGAAACAAAACTTTCAAGGTAACGGGATTCCGACAACAGCCCCTCTTCCGTTAATCGGTCGAGGGCCGTGTCGATCATCTCGGGCTCCGCACCGCGCTGACGCAGCTTACGCGTCAGCTCGACTCGACCATGCTCGCGGCGAGCGAGCAGGTCCATTGCAGTGCGCCGAACGGCAACGAGTGTATCCAGTACAACTGTCATCGTTTGCTTCAGATATCAGTGTCGGCTTCTTCCACTTCTTCAACCGGCTCGCGGTTGGCAGCAGCCTTCACATCTGGCGCTGCGGTCAGCAGCTTGTCGCGGATCTGCTTCTCGAGCGTGGCTGCGATGTCCGGGTTGTCCGCCAGGAACTTGGCCGAGTTGGCCTTGCCCTGACCGATCTTGCTGCCGTTATAGGCATACCAGGCACCGGATTTCTCGACGAAGCCGTGCAGCACGCCCAGGTCGATCATCTCGCCGTTCAGGTAGATACCCTTGCCGTAGAGAATCTGGAACTCGGCCTGACGGAAAGGCGGGGCTACTTTGTTCTTCACGACCTTGACGCGGGTTTCGCTACCGACAACCTCGTCACCTTCCTTCACCGCGCCAGTACGGCGGATGTCCAGACGGACCGAAG
>NZ_JAHPJF010000010.1:0-160514 GCF_020515815.1 Pseudomonas sp. AF03-9
CCAGGCAGTTCGCGTTCTTGATGTTACCGGTGATTTTACGCAGCGCCTGGGACATCAGGCGGGCTTGCAGGCCCACGTGCATGTCGCCCATTTCGCCTTCGATTTCAGCCTTTGGCACCAATGCAGCCACGGAGTCGACCACGATCACGTCGATGGCGTTGGAGCGCACCAGCATGTCGGTGATTTCCAGGGCTTGCTCACCGGTATCCGGCTGGGACACCAGCAGGTCGTCAACGTTGACGCCCAGCTTGCCGGCGTATTCAGGGTCCAGGGCGTGTTCGGCATCGACGAACGCGCAGGTGGCGCCCATTTTTTGCGCCTGGGCAATCACCGACAGGGTCAGGGTGGTTTTACCGGAAGATTCAGGACCGTAGATTTCAACGATACGGCCTTTTGGCAGGCCGCCAATGCCGAGCGCGATGTCCAGACCCAGAGAGCCCGTGGAAATAGCCGGGATCGCCTGACGGTCGTGATCGCCCATACGCATTACGGCACCCTTGCCGAATTGACGTTCGATCTGACCCAGGGCCGCAGCCAAGGCTTTCTTCTTGTTGTCGTCCATTAAAGTCCTCACGTAATCAATAAGGCCTGACGGCCAACACCTGTATAAGTAGACAGTATTGTTCCACAAAGATCGGGGATCGCCTACCCCTGATTTTCTATTTCTGCTGCAGCTCGTCGCAACAAGCCTTCTAGCGCGGCCTTTACCGTTTGTCGGCGGACCTCGTCGCGGTTGCCGCTGAAGTGCGCCAGTTCCGCCGTGACCTCGTCGCCAACGCCAAAAGCCAGCCACACGGTGCCCACCGGTTTGTCCGGCGAACCGCCGTCCGGCCCGGCCACACCGCTGACCGCCACGGCAAATCGCGCCAGGCTTTTTTCCTGGGCGCCACGGACCATCGCTTCCACCACTTCCTGGCTGACGGCGCCCACTTTGGGAAACAACGTCTCCGGCACATTCAACTGCCGGGTCTTCTGACGATTGGAATAGGTGACATAACCCGCTTCGAACCAGGACGAACTCCCCGGAATCCGCGTGATCGCTTCGGCAATACCGCCGCCGGTGCAGGACTCGGCAGTGGTGACATGAGCATTGAGCACCTGTAAACGGCGTCCCAGTTCAGCGGCCAGTTGAGTGATTTCCTTCACGGTCGTCTCCGGAGATAGGCAGGGGATTCGTCTACCCTACAGCAGCCCATCGGCCATGCAAGTTACAGATTGCATCAGGAGACTAAAGCGCGGGTGAAACGCCTAACACCGCCTGCGCCCGCGCCCACAACCGCAAGCGGTCCTCCAAGCCATTGAGCCCACCGTTGACCCGTCGCGTAATGGTGTTGAACTGGTCTTTGTCAGCCAGTTCATTCAACCCATTGCTCTGCCAGAACCACGCAGCGGATTCGCATGCCCATTGCGCCTGCTCCAACAAGTGCGGGTGCAGCAACAACCGCTCATCGCCGAATACTGCGCGGCTGCACGCCAGGTAATTGCGGCGGCCCGTCACCTGAATCAACCCCCTCCCCCGGTACTTCTGGCCATCGCCGTCCGCCTCGGGGCTATTGCCCAGGCGGACGGCCAAAATGCCGGTGTCGTATTGACTCAAATATTGATCACTGCCGAGTTCACGCACGTAACGCAGCTCGCCGGACTCATGGGCGATTTGTGCGAGAAAGGCCGCGATGCGCCGAGGACTGTTGATCTCGTATCGCGCACAAGCGGCATTTAGCGCGGGCAAAAAAATGCCCGCTCTCAGACGGGCTCCAGGCATGATTTGAATCAATTCCTGCAGTGTCATTAACATCAGCGCCCTCCCGAAAACACGCTATATCGACAATCCACCCGCCGTGATCGCACTGCGGTAGCCCGTTGCCGGGTCCCCCTCGTTCACCACCTTGGTGATCGACCATAGCCCCTGCATATACAAAGGCCAGGTTTCATCCAGCCGCAACAGACCTTCGGCGGCCAATAACGGGTTGCCAGGGCAATCGACCTGCAACTCCAACCCTTCACGGCCGACGCGGCGCAACTCAGCTTCGGCCACGGCGCGAGCCTCGGCTTCGTTCTGGCAACGCTGGCGCAAGGTCTTGAACGGTGCAATACCGATCTGGACCACCTGCTGCTTGCCGCCGCCGCTGTCCCACCACGTCACGCGACAGCCCTGGTAGCTAGAGCGGGTATTCTCGTTCAGTACGGCAGTGATGAAGGCCTGGTCACCGGGACGGTTATCCTGGGTCACAGACAACTTCACCTCGGGCAATTGTTGCAGGGAAATCGACTTGACCTGCCCGGCTTCGGCCAACACATACAACTCGTTGAACGGCTTGGTGACCGCGCAGTAGCGCCTGGCAAGGCGGGTGATGAACGCCATGTCACTCTCATTGGACTGGTCGACATGGGCAATCGCAATCCCCTCCAGTGACGCGGCTACGCGCGGTGAAAAACCATGCCGGCTGACCAGTTGCCGAAACAGTGCGCCCAAGGTCGTCGGACCATGACTGGCGGAACGGCGCTGGCGGTACTCACTCGGGTCCACGCTGCTGAAAGGTGCTGCCGTGGCAACGATCATCAAGCGCATGGGAAACAGCACGGGGGTTCGCTGGGTAATCAGGAACTGCCCTTTCTCCACCAACCCTGACTCTTTATAACCAACGCGCAATCCGATCTTGCCACTCATGCTCGGCAGGCCTTCGAGCCCCTCGATATTAAGCGTCAGCTCCAGCCGATCCGACTCGATGCCCGCGGCGTCTGTGTGCTTCCAGCGCAGGATGCGTTGATTGAGCAGTGCCGCGTTGGCACCGTAAAACTCCACGATTGGCGTAAATCCCTGTGCCATGCAGCCTCCTTAATCCCACGCCAGAACGGGGCGTACCGCGACCGGCCGCGCTTGCATTTCCGGCACGATCACCCAGACCCCCGCCGGCAGCGCCGGGCCATACTCGGCAAGCGTGGGGTTCAGGCGCCACAGGGTTTCTTCAGCCACATCATCGCAACGCCCCAGCTCGCGGTAGAGCAGCAGGTTGACCGAGTCACCGGCGATACTTCGTACTCTACGCATTGACAAATTCCTCCAGTTCAAGCGTCCAGGCCATCACCATCGCAGTGCCGTCATCGATCACGTTGCTCTGGTTTTCCACCACCGAATTGATCCGCCACAGGCCCCAGTTACGGCCGATTCCATCGACCAGCGGCAACGGCGCCCGCAGACCTTGCAGGGCACGCAATTGATCCAGGCGTTGCATACCGATGCCGTACATGGCCGTACCACTGAACGTGAGTTTTTCCAGCCTCTGGCCGCTCTGTCGCGACTGCGGCTTGCTGGCGATAATCGCGAGATCGCTCCAGCCGCCGTCGCTGTTTCGGACCAGCGAGGAATAGGCAAACCCTCGGGACAAACCAAAGATGAAATCACCCAACACCATCTGTTGTCGCATCAGTCACCTCCTGGGTCGGCGAGTGCCGCGTTGCGTCGAATTCCCAGCGAGTCCGTGAGCATCGGCACGCATTGCAATTGCAGGGCCTGGATAACCTGGCTGACAACCTGTCGGGCATCGGCAGGGTTCACACCAGTGATCTGGATACTGGGCGCGATGGAAACCTGAACGTTATCCGCGCGGGCACTGTTGAGTACCTTGCTCACGCCACTCGGCGCCGGCAGGCGATCGCTGGGCCCGAACACCTTGTCACCCAGCCAGGCGCCAGCCTCACTGCCCAACAAGCCACCGATGGCACCACCGAGCACAGTGCCGGCACCGGGGAAAATCATCGTACCGATGGCCGCACCGGCGGATGCGCCGGCCCAGGCGCCACCGGCAGTACCCAGGCCGGTGGCGATGGCGTTGGCGTCACCGTTGCGTACACCCTGGACCACGTCGAGGGTGGCTGCGGCCGTCCTCAATGGCCCCAGCCGCCGGATGCCGACGGATTGAAATGTGGCGAGAGCATCGGCCAAGGCACCTGCGGGTACGTTTGCCAGGTTGGGCGTGGGCACTGCAACGCTAGCCCTGGCATAGGGTTGGGGGCTTTGCGAGGTCGCTCCCACATGAAAGCCGTTTGACGAGCCACCCAAGGCCTGGCGACTTTGCTCGTACAGATTGCGCACCCCTGTGCTGCGCCCTCCGATTTTTTTGCGACCTTTGTATTGCTTGGCTGCCGAGTCGATGACCAGATCAATGGCCTTTTCTACGACCTTACTTTTCAGCGTATCCCACAACTGCGCGCCAGCCGCCTTGAGCGTGCCCACCACCTCACCATCCGCGGGCTCCTTGGGCTGATCCTTGCCCGAACTCGCGGCGACATCCGCGGCCTTGGGCATCAGCGCATCGCTGTTGATGAACAGCGTACTGTTGAGCGTCTCCAACGTCTCGCGCAGCCGCACTTGTTCCTGGGTCAACGCGTTGATGTCCACACTCAATGTGAGCAACGCAGAGCGCAGTTCCAACGGCGGCGGCGGGCCAGCGTCCAGGCTCAGGGGCGGCGCAGCGCTTGTGGAAAACGGTGCCAGCACGTTGCCAAGGTCCGCGTCGCCGACCATCCAGCGCAAGTCCTCCTGGGCGAGCCTTGTCCCATATTTTGTTTCTTGCATCCCGCTCTACTCCTGTTTAACGCCAAGGCGAGTGATCGCGATGTCGTAGCGGCGCATGGCTTTGACGGCATCCCATTCCAGGATCTCCGCTTCATTGACCGAGTAAACCAGCGGCACCACATCGAGGATTACGTCGATGTCGCGTTGCGAAAGAAGGCCGCCGGTTGATTTAAAAAATCGTCGATGCGCTCCTGCAATTCGGTCCAGTCGGGCACACTCAGGCCGGCGAGGTCGGGGATCATCAGCCCGGTGCAATGGGCGGTAATGAATTCGGCTCGCTCTTTGGCAGTGGCGAGTTTTTTCATCACTTTGGTCGCGCGCAGGGCGGGCATTTCCAATTCGAGTGCAGTATGGGTGCGGCCGGCGGCATCGACCGGCAGCAGCAGTTGCACGGGATGTCCGTGGCTCGATTGCGCCTGCTCGTCGAGGAAGAACGACGCAGGACGTGTCGACATTTCATGCACGTATTGGGCGATGGTCACGTAGTCCGGGCGTTTGAGTTGGTCGAGCTCTTTTTCCGACAGGCCGGTGGCGAGTTTCGCCAGTTCAAAGAACTGGTCGTCCTCGTCCTCACCGGCCCGGGCCAGCGCGTCTTTTTGCGCGGCGTAGTACAACGGCTTGAGTTGAACCTGTTCAATCGCCGCGCCAGTGTCGGCAGTGATCGGCGAGAGCAGGCGGTGTAACGGTGGCATCCAGGCCATGGGGCAATTCCTTGGTTAACACGTTGTAGAAAAGGGCAAGCGCAGCCCCCTGTGGGAGCCGGGCTTGCCCGCAATGCAGACGACTCGGTACCTCAGGCTGACCGAGGTGTCGCTATCGCAGGCAAGCCAGTTCCCACACTGACCGCGCCCACTTCAAGCCATGGTCGTTATCAAGGCATCAGCACAGCGCGGCGCGCATCGCCAAGGATGTCGACGCCATTGAGCACGAACTTCTGGGTACGTACGTCGATGTCGATCACCGGAATGCCGTTTTCCAGGCGGGTATAGGTGCGGCAGGACAGGTCCAGGGTGGTGATGGCTTTTTCCCCCATTTTCAGCTTGCCCTCCTCCAGGGATTTGAGCTTGCCGCCGACCGTGTGGTAGGTGAAATAGGTCTTGCCGTCCTGGTCCTGACCGGCTTCACGCACGTTCAACAGGATGTCATCGCCCAGGCGCACACCCAGGGCCAGCATGATTTCCGGGCCGGCGCCTTGCAGGATCAACTTGGCGTTGAGTACCTTGCCGCTCTTGGCCATTTCCTCGGCGATAAAACGCCCGCCGGACATGGGCTCCATATCGAACTCGATCTTCGGCGGGTTGAACTCTTCCACCGTCGCGGACAACGGCAGGCCTTGAAGGGTAGCCGCAATGGCCTGTCTGACTCGGTTGGTAAACATTAGAGAACGTCCTCCAGGAACTGCTCGATGATTTCATCGCGAGCGTTGAGTTGATAAACCATGTGTTCGTTCGGCGCGTAGCGGCCGTAGTCGATGACGATGAACCACGTGCCGTTCTTGTACTTCTCGACACTGTTCAGTTCCGGGTGCAGGTACACGCTACCGCCGGGGATGGTTTCGTCGGCAACCAGGGTTTGCAGCCAGTCGTTGATGCGCTTGACCTCCTGGTCCATGAACGACTTGGTGAGGTTCTTGGCCATGGCTTTCTGGCCGGCCTTGACCAGCTTGCGGCTGATGGCGTCTTCCAGGCCGACATAGCTGATGAACTTGCCGGTGATGGAGCGGTTGCCCAGCAGCGAGAAGCCGCCAAGGATGGTGCGGGCGTAGTAGCTCACGCCGTAGCGGTTGAGCAGGTCGCCTTCGGTGGAGGTGTCGAGGATGTTGTACTCGACGACGCGGGAAACATCCTCGGCGAACGTCACCTGATTGCCTGGGCTTTCCCACTGCTTGACCTTGGCCAATGCGGCGATGGCCAGGGACGACGGCGCGAGGAACACGTTCTTCTTCGCGGCCTTGGAGTACACCGACGGCATGTTGTGCACCAGCAGGCAACGGTCGAAGCCGAGATCGGCGCCACCCAGCTCACCGCTGTAGGTCACTTGGTCGGCGACCGCCACGTCCTTGCCATCCAGCACCACACGGGCCTTGATGCGCTTGCCGAAAGCCGCGAACTCACCAGCCACCGCCTTGACGCCGGTGAAACCCGGGGCGCCGATGATGGTCAGGTCTTCCGGCACGCTGGCCAATGCAGCGAGGCCCAGCTTGCGGCCGGTGACCGGCTCGTCGCCGCCAATCACGTTGTTCTGCGTATCGGCCGCAGTTGCGCCCTCCTCCACGATCACCACGTAGACCGGCACCTTCACCACTTTGAGGATCTGGTACACCGCATGAAACAACGTGCCCGACTCGGCGCCAGTAGGATCCAGCAACGCCTGGGTGGTGAAACTGTTGATACGGAACGGCGAATTTTTCGGGATCGACGCGTGAGCCTTCGGCGCGGTGCCGACCAGGCCGATGACGTTATCGCCCAGGCCGCCCATGGCCTCGGGGGATTCGCTCGCGTTGACGGTGATGCCGTTGTGCTCGAAGTTCAAAACCTCAGCCATGATTAGTCAGCCTTCTGGGTAGCGGCCTTTTGGGCCGGGGTGGCGTTGAGGACGCTGGTCAGCTCCAGGCGTCCGGCGGTGCGCAGGGCGGTTGCTTCGACGTCCAGCAGGTCCAGTTCCTCGCCAACGACAGACCAATGGCCGGCGTGGGTGGGGAAAGGGACTAGGACGGTGTAGGTTTGGCGGGTAGGCATTGGGGAAAATCTCCAGGCGAAAAAAAACCGCGAAAGCGGTTTGAGGGGACGTTAAACAGGGTATTTATTCGGTTTGAGCAGCGATCCACGAAGGCGCAACAGGCCGATGTTCGCTGTTCGGAAAGTCGGGCGACTGAGGCCAATCGCGCAACGCCTGCATATAAACCAGCAGTTCCTTGAACTGCTCCTCGGAGAGCGTTGGATCAACTTCGATTTCAAGCTGATCACGATGACGCTCACGCAGCCATTTCACTGACGACAACTCGTAGCCACGCCAGGCTCGTTCCCGAGCGCCCACGTCTTCAACGGTTGGAGAAGCGCCTTGATCCGGAATGGCAAATCCCCGCGCGCTGAGATCTGCATAGTCTTTTTCCGACATTTCAATCACATCGGGCGGCATGTTCTTGCCATGTAGCGACAACGAGTAAAGCCCGTGGGTGGACGGTGAATAAAACATGAAACCTCCTCAATATCCGATTGCGATCACCAGCGGAAAGTTAAGCCCTTGATTCCCAGTACCGAACCACTGAGGAAAGAGTTTGATGGTCTCTTTGCTCCAGCTACTCACCTGGTAGACCTGATCGGAAAAGACCGTGTCATTGCCCATGGTCGATACAGAAGGAATCAAACACGCATTGGGAAACGCGAGCGGAAAACTAACCGCTGGATAAGCCACCGATTCGAGACCGCTGACGGGCCCTTTGAACCACTGGATAATCAACCCGCCCAACCAAGTGGGAAACGCGATATACCCCGGCATCCCAAGCGAAATGGAAAACCCCGCGCGCAGTTTTTTCGGTGTCACAACAGCCGCGTCATCCACCCCGGCATTCAGTTGTGCCTGAGTTGCAACCTTGACAGTGCCTTGATTGGTTTCCGTGGCCTGAGCCGCCAAAGGCACCAGGGCCGCAACATCAATGCTTCCCTGGTTAACCGGCGCATTCCAGGCCTTGATGCACCACATTACCGCCAGGTTACGCGGACGGGTTTCACTGCCACCGGTGAAACCCACGTCCTTGAGGACATCAAACGTGGTACCGCCGAGAGCTTTAGCCCCACCGGGGGTGATCTCAGAATTGATACCGGTTTGATTGAGCGGTGTATGGGTGTGGCTCTTGAACGCATCGGCCTGGAAACTGGGAATCGCGCGCCCCGCATCCACTCCCCGCCCATGATCCCAGCCCCGGAAAAACTCCCCTCGCGACTCCGGCAACCGGGTGAACCCGACCGCATCACCCGCGACATTGAATTTCTTCGCCAGATACCCCGCCAGGTCTGGATAAACAGAATCCTTGAACAGGCTGTTATCCACCTCCAGATACCCCGATGGAACGATGCCCAGTGGAAACGGCACCATCGCCCCGACGGGCAACGCCGATGCCTTGGCGATCAACGCCTCAATCTCAAGCTTGGTGTACGTCCCCTTCGCCAACTGCTGCGCCAGATAATCCACCACCCACGCCCGAGTGGCCTTCACCACCGTGTCATCAATCAACAACGTCACATTGGCGGCATTGGTCGTCTCGAAAATCGAGCGAATGTAAAACTCTTTGCCCGCCCCCGACGTCGTCAACACCGGCTTGTATGACTCCGGGTATTTCACGATGGCGTACAAGATCCCGCTATCCGTCCACAACCCGGCTTCCCGCACATACCAGCCGCCGACATTCGACGGAATGGTGACCTCAGCCAACAGCCAGTTGGCATTTTTTTCATCTTGGAACAGCGCGCTCAACGGCCCACGCCAGACCTCGCGTTTCAGCGCTTTTGCGCTGGCATCGGGGTTGTAGACCGCGCCGTTGCCGTCGCCAACAGAGATTTGCGCAAGTTTGATCGCGACGCCGGCAGCCTTGCAGGCGGTTTCGTAGGCGATCCCCGCGTTAGTGAGCAGCGTGTAATAGTCAGCCATTTAGTGCTCCTGTGGATAAAGGGTAGTGGTTTCGACGGTGTAGAGCCCGGCCGCCAAACAGGTGCGGCTCGTGGCCTCAACGCCGGCCAGCAAGTTCGGGTAGATCGTGGTGAGTTCGCCGCACAGCGTGGCGCCGCCGATGCTGTGGCGGCCCGACGCGCTCAGGCCGACAGAGACCGCGAAGATGTCGCGCTCACTTTTGGCATCGGCCAGGCGTCGATCAAGTCGGAGGTCGGTGGCTTCGCTGTAGGGCAAATCGGTCCAGATCCGGACGACAAAGCTGTAGGGCACACCTCGCGGCGCCTGTTCGTACCAGGCACGTACTTCGGGGCGTAGTTGCAGGCCTTTGACGGCATTTTCCAGGGCTTGGCGAGTGCCAGCCTGGCGGGCGGTGGGCCAGGCGAGTTTGACGGTCAGGCGTTTCTCGGCATCGGGGGCGGTGGTGCTCCATTCGTTCACCGCGCGGTCCGCTGCCAAGTAGGGCAAAAACGCCGCCGGTGTACGATCCGGGTCCATCAGTTGGGGAAACGGCGGGGCTACCCGCTCCAGCAGGTGACCAAAACCGAGGTCCAGAGCCTTTTCCAGCGGAGAACTGTTGGCGGGCAACAGGCTCGTCTTGGGTTCATTCATAGCGTGCGCACCTCCACCTCGACACCCGTGCAGTACGGGGCCTGGAATGCCGAACTGATGATCGGCGCCAGCGGTTCGAGGATCTGCAGTTGCGCGGCGCCGGCACTGTGGATGGCGTAGTCGATCCAGCTCGGGTCGACCCGACCTTCCAGGCGATGGCAGGAGTCGGCGTAGGTTTGCAGCAGCTGTTGCGCGGCAACCTGGGTCAACCCCGAATCGGGGCCCGCGTTGATTTTGGCGATCACGCGGATCTTGTAACGTTGAATCTGCGCACCTTGAACAGTGACCAGATCGGTCTCCGGCCGCACATCAGGCCTTGCGAAATGTCTGCGCACGCCGTCAAGCAAGTCGGCCGACGCACTGCCATCGCCATCCCTGGAAAGCACCGTAACCATCACCTCGCCAGGTGCGGTGCGGCGACCGTTGCCATCCTTGACTCGCGCCGCATAACCGTCCGGATCGAAGGTGTAGCTGACCGTCACCACGCCCGGCGTGGCGCTTTGCACTTTGACCACCGGCCGCTCGCCAAGGGTGAACACTTCGCGACGATATTGCATACGCGAACCCGCCGCCGGGGCGTGGGGTGCCAGGTAATAGCGCAGGCGCGCGTCGTCATCGCTTTCCAGAGTCGGCGGCACAGGCGGGAAAGCGGCTGTGTCGCCGGGGTCGAGCACCTGGCGCTCCAGGCCCATATCCGCCAGGCGCGCATCCAGATTGCTGCCGGTGGCCCACCACGCCAGCATCTGCTTGATACGCGCGTTGTACTTGCGCTCGTGGGTTTGCAGGCGCACGCAAAACGCTTCCAGGGCCAAGGTCAACAGCTCGCTTTCATTGTCGAGGCTGACTTTGAGCTTGGCCGCACTTTGCGGCGCACGGGCGGCCACGTAATCAACAACGAACGCCTTGAATTGCGCCAGCAACGGCTCGAAGGCGTCGACCGCGATAATCGCCGGTTCCGCCAGTTGGTTCTGGCCAGGGATCAGCATGCTCATGTGACGACCTCGAAAGATTGTTGGCGGTTTTTCCAGGTGCCGGCAAAACGCAGCAACAAACCCGCTCCCTGACGGGTGGCGACGATGACCTGGGGTTGAAAGTCGGCGATGCCGTTCTGGGCGTTGTAGAACGCGTCGGCGGCGTGGCTCTGGGCGAGGATCAACAGGTCATCGCCCAGGTTCTGGCCGAGCAGTTGCGAGATCTTCGAGCCGTACAGCGGGCGCTTCTGGCGAGTGCCCACGGGGGTGGTCAGCGCTCGGGTGGCACGCTGTACGAATTGCAGCCAGTCATCGACCGCTGCCCCGGTGTTCCTATCGATTCCGATCATGGCAAGTCCTTATGCGCTGCTGATCACGCGGCCTTGGTGATCCACCAACGGGCCGCTCAAGTGCACGCCGGCGGCATCCAGCAACAAGCCGGTGGCGCCGAGTTGCAGGGTGATGCTGTCCTTTGTCAGCGCCAGCATGGCGGCGCCGAGGCTGACGTTCAGCTGCTCGCGGGAACCGCTGACGCTGGTCGGCCCGTTGCTCCAGGTGAACGTGTGGCTGGCATCGTCATAGTCACTTTGAGTGCCGTCCTGATAACGACGCCGGGTCAGCGAGGCCACGCTGGAGACTGGCGGAAACAGACTACTGTTGAGTCCGAACAAGGCCACAGACTGCGCCCCTCCTTCCCCACCGCCGTAGTTAAGCAACAGGCATTGCTCACCGACCGAGGGAATGCGGGTCTCGCTCTGTGCACCGGCGCTGGGGTTGAAAAAGCGGATGGCCGGGCTGAGCAGGTCCCCATGACTGACCTTGCAGGTGTTGCTCGCCGCGTCGACCTCCTGGCACACACCAATCCGGCAGTAACTTTCCGCACGCCGATACAGGTCTTCGAGCTGGGCTTCCATTTCCACCAGGCGCTCGACAATCGGCCCGAGTTGCATGCGCAGTAATGCGTCAAACATGGATTACTCCTGGAGTGGGCGATATTGGTCCGGATCGTTGATGTCGAATACTTCCCAAGTGCGGGCAAACAACGGTTTGCCTGTGGGATCTTCGACGAGGGATGGGCCAAGGTAGAGGGTTTGGCTGAAGGACACGGTCCAGGTGTCGTAGTCCGTATCCCCACCACTCGGCGCGGCAGGCGCCGCGACGATAGCGGTAGGCAAGTCGCACTGGTCCGGTGGCAAACCCCAGCGGTTATCCAGGGCCAGGTCCATCAGTTGGCTGGCCAGGTCACACGCTTCAAAAGGAGCGGACTCGCTGGCGACCATGGCTTTGAGTGAAACCGACAACGCATGAGCCTTGCGCCCTTCAAGAGAGCGAACGCCAGGCCCGTTGCGTTCCATGCTGATCAGTACACCAGTCGTGTCGCCGGGCCCCGTGAAGTCGTGGTGATTACCTACATGCAATTGCGGGAAAGCGCTCTTCAGCGCCGCCTCAATCGCCATAGGCAGTTGGGAGACTTTTTCGATGAGAGTCATTTTTTGCGTCCTTGCGGCGGTTATTGCTGATCCGGGCGGGAGGGCGGGGTTTCGTCGACCCCGATACGCTTGGCCGCCCAACGCTCATAAAGACCGATGGCGACGTCCGCACCAGCCATGGCGGTCAGGCAACCAATGGCGCCGGCGGTCCAGACCGACAGGCCGGCGGCGTACGACAGCATCAATGCCGAAACCCCGCAGACCATGCACGCCCCGGATCGCAGGGCCAGGCGCCGTACCAGCGACCAGCCGCGGGCGCCGTCCTTGTCAGCGCGCCACATTTCGCCGCTGACTCCGCCGATCAAGGCCAGTACGATCACCAGCCAGATTGGCATTTCCGCTAACGCTTGCTGCTCGTTTGTCATGTCACGCCTCCTGGCTGAGCAATGCCGGCAACGTGCCGGTGTGTGGGTACTTCCGTGTGTGGGCAGGCATTCCAAAAAGCCCGGTCGCCCAGGCTTTTCAGTAATGATTTCCACGAACCTTCGGCGCTACTGGCGCAATACGGTTCTTTCCTGAATGTTTTTCCGACCACGATCCCTGTCCGCCGGATAACTGCTTCTGGTGCTTTACGCTGCACACCCGGGTCAGTTGCCAACCCTCTGAACCGTCAAGGCCGGTTCATCGCTGCCTGTTCTTGTATTGCCTTGAAACTAAAGAGCGTCGGCATCCTTGCCGGTGTTACCTGGCGTCCTTGCCATCGCTCGGATGGCGTCCTTGCCGATGTTGCGTGCCTTCCTTGTCTTGACTGGCAGCATCCTTGCCGCCTCCACCAGGCCTTGTTGGCTGGCTTGAGATGAAGAATATGCATGTATGCATATACAGTCAATGCACCAATGCATTTATTTTTAGTGATGACATGCACTGGCGCATTAGAGGCCTTGCAGGCAAAGGGTGAGGTGACTTTTGCCAAGCGAAAAAAAACCCGCACGACGGCGGGTTTTGTCTTACGCAAGGAGGTCAGCGGGCGTACATGCCCCACCAGAACACATGACCAAGGATGCTGATCTGTTCATCCTGGATGTCCTGGAAGCTGTAATCCTCATCCGGATGCTCATCACGGTTGAAACTGCGCAGGCGAATCCCGGAAGGCAGGCGATAGAGCTGTTTGACGCGAAGTTGGCCATTGTGATTGATGGCATACAAGTCGCCATCAACGATGTCACCAATCCCACTCTTGCCCGCATTTACCCCGACCGTCGCCCCATCCCGCAGCACCGGCAACATGCTGTTGCCGCGCACGGTCACACACTTGGCCTGGTCAAACTGCACCCCGTTGTGCCGCAGGCTACGTTTGCCGAATCGCAGGCTGGCCTTTTCGCTTTCTTCGATGACGAATCTTCCTGATCCAGCAGCCAACTCAACCTCGCGTAGAAAGGGGATCGACACCTCGTCGTCATTCACGGGGGTGTCGTCGTCCCAAAGGCTTATGTCCTTGAGTTCCGAATGCGTCGGGCCGCGCGCGTCTTCGCGCAAGACACCCACCGCCACGCGCCCGCGCAGTTGGTCGGTGCTGATGCGGAAGTACTCGGCGATGCGCGAGATGTGTTTGTCCGACGGATCAACGATCTTGCCGTTGAGGATCCGCGACAGCGTGGATTGAGGTACGCCAGTGCGCCGGTGAAGCTCCGTGGGGGAGATCCGGTCGCGGTCCAGCAGTTCTCGTAAGACGATAGAAACGTTGCGTTTTTGCATAACGCGAATAATGAAGGGGGTTTTGGGGGTTGGCAAATGCAAATTTGCATATTGTGTGCGTCGATAGATATGTATTAGGTGAAGTTGCGACCAGTAGGGCGGTATGAATCGTGTAATAGCCTTGCGCATATCGCTGAAGATGAGGGCCGGTTGCTGGAACAGGCAGCGCATCCCGTGGACGGCAGCATGACTCCTGCTGAGACTGAGGTTCTTTCGATCAAGCTAGGCCTGTCCCAAGGGGTGAAACGCTCTTTTGCCGACTTTATTCGTGATGCAAAATCCGATCAGAAAAAGCGTGTTTACCGTGAAGTGCTCACCGAGGCGACCAAGCAACAGAACCTCGTGATGATGAAGGCTGAGACGAAACGCGCCTGACTACCTACATGCCAACGACTTCCCGAAGCCCGGCCCTGCGCCGGGCTTTTTATTGAGTCAACGGTTACCCCGGACGTACCGCTACGAAGCCCCGACCTCGCGTGTTAACCTTGCCGCCATTGCAAAATCAGCAGGGCCGAGCGCCCCCTTTGCCCCACTCATTTCAACGAATTTGCCTACTATCCAATGAGTAAAAACACTTCCGACCTGTCCTCCCACACCCCGATTGTGCAGCAGTAAAGACCTCCAATTGCCGCAGAACCTGCAGTATCAGGGCTTGCAGCTACATTTAGCCCCTCCTTCAGCGAAAACCATTTGGCATTGAAAGGCATCTTTTAGCCTGTGGTTTGCCCCAAAAATGCCCCCGCCTTTTGTACGTCTCAGGCTTGGCATGTGCTTAGCGTGAGCGAAAGTCGGTAATCCTTTTCCGACGCTTTTTTGGTTTGAAAACGCGCCACAGCCCTATTCCTTAGGTATTAAATCGGTATCTGTTTAAACACAGAGACCCACACATGCCGACACATACACCTAAAAAATACCTAATCAGCCACACCTCGCTGCAGCACTGCTTTGACAAGAGCCGTTCCGGCCTCGAAAAGCTCCGCGAAATCGATCCCAGCTTCCCTCGCCCCATCAAATTTGGTCTGAGCAAACAGGCTGGGGTCTACTTCGTCGTCGCGGAGGTCGAGGCCTGGCTGGAGCGCAAGATCAGTGAGCGTGATGATGTCGCACTGGATCTCGCCGGGCGAGAAGAGCAATGACTACACACGAGCAGATACCATCGTTCTTGGCAGAGATGCCCGCGCCGGCACTTGCCGCATACATGAACCCTAACATTGCGCCAAAGCCACTCCCTAGCGGGTTGTCCAGGGTCATACCCTGGCGTGATGAACTATTGCCTACTGCTCTTCAGGAGTACGTGCGGGATGTTGCTGAACGTACCCAGTGCCCACCTGATTTTGTTGGGGTCGCGCTTATCGTGGCAGTCAGCACCGTAGTCGGGCGCAAATTCACCGTCTACCCGAAACAAAACGATGACTGGATGGTCGTTCCAAACCAGTGGGGCATCATCATCGGACGACCGTCTGCAATGAAAACGCCTGCACTCAAACAAGCCCTGCTTCCATTGCGCGCATTGGATGCCAAAGAGCGAGAACGCTACAGCCAAGCTCAAGCCGAGCACAAGGCCGCTAGCGAGCTTTACGACATGAAGCGCAATGCAGCCAGGTTAAAAGCCAGAAAGCTTTACAGTGGTGGTGACGAGAATGCAGCTCAGGAAGAACTGAAACGTCACTCAAGCGAGAACCCGCCCCCAATCCAGCGGCGCTACATCGTCAACGACGCAACGGTCGAAAAACTCGGCGAGCTGCTCAACGAGAATCCAAACGGCCTAGTAGTTGAGCGTGACGAGCTGGGGGGCTGGCTGGCAACGATGCAGAGCGAAAATGGCTCGGTTGCGCGAGCATTTTATTTGGAATGTTTCGACGGCAACGGCTCATTCACCTATGACCGTGTTGGCCGAGGAACCATTTATATCAAGTCATGTTGTTTATCGTTGATCGGTGGAATTCAACCCTCACGAATTGCGTCCCTCGTAAACGCTGCCGTCAGCGGCGAACTGGATGACGGCCTGATTCAGCGCCTGCAGCTGGCGGTATATCCCGACGATGTTCGAGAGTGGCGCTATATCGACCGTTGGCCGAACAAAATCGCCGCTGAGCGCGTCTCGGAGGTTATCGAACAGCTCGACCAGATACCTGATGAGCCTCACTCTGCCCTCAGATTTACTCCAGAAGCGCAGGATAAGTTTATCGCCTGGTATACCTCCCACATGCAAGCAAGCCGGAGCGATCATCTTCACCCCGCATTGCAATCCCATTACCTGAAAATGCCGAAAACCATTGCAGGCTTGGCCCTCCTATTTGAGCTGATTGAAGGCGGACGAAAAGCCGTGGCCGCTAAGTCCACTGAACGCGCCATCAGCTGGGCGAACTACCTGATGAGCCACGCCCAGCGGCTGTACGGAGCGGCAATCAACGCACCACTAATCGCTGCGCGACTGATTCTGGAGCGCCAGCAGAAATTGCCCGAGGCATTTACTGCCCGAGAGGTGCGTCAGAAGGATTGGACGGGATTGGGCTCGCAAGACGCCGTGAATAATGCGCTCGCAATTCTGGTTGAACACGACTTCATCGTTGGCTACGAGGTTGCCGGTGAGAAAGGTGGCCGCCCATCGACACGCTATGTCTGGCGAAAAACGTTGCCTTGACCCAACGGGTGCACTCAAAAGACCATCAAAGCCACCTACAAAACCTACGAAACTAAGTTCTGTAGGTTTTGTAGGCACCGTTTCCTGGTTGGGAGAAGTAATTCAACGCTCAAATTGACGTACCTGAACGCTGGAAGCAACCGCCAGTACCTGCTAGCCGACCGCTTTGAATCTGCCGAATCAGGCCGGAGTCGGCCAAAAGTGGTCGTTCAAAATCTAAGAATCCCGAGGGGATTCGGACTGCTCTTTCACATTGCCTGGAACACTGCTTTACTGCCGATTTAGCACGCAGCCGCAACTCGACCTTCCGTACGGCGGTTCGCAGAATATTTGAATAGAGCTTTGGTCGCTATTAACGCGCTTCACGCTCAAGAGGATGGAGCCAAAATGAGTAACAACAGCCCAGCTTTAAACCAAATCCTCTTTGGCCCTCCGGGGACTGGCAAAACTTACGAAACCATTGACGCAGCGTTGAGAATACTTGCACCTGATACGCTGGGCGCTGAGCGATTTGAGCGCAAAGCGCATTTCGATGATTTTGTTGCTAAGGGACAAATCCGCATTACCACCTTTCACCAAAGTTTTAGTTACGAAGACTTTGTTGAGGGCTTACGTGCAGAGACCGGTGAAGACGGTCAGCTGCGTTATGAAGTGGTCGACGGTGTATTTAAAAGCCTCTGCGAGGCTGCTGTCGCCAAGGTTACACAGCAGGCGCAGACGTCGATTGACATTAGCGGTCGGCGTATTTGGAAGATGTCCTTGGGTAATACTTTGGGCGACGATGCCTACATCTACGATGAGTGTATAAGCAGTGGCTATGCGTTGCTGGGCTACGGGGAACAGGTGGACTTCACCGGCTGTAAGGATCGCCAAGCCATACATCAACGCTTCGCTGAGGCCGGCTACAAGCTTGCTCCAGATGCATACAACATAACGGCGGTAGCTGCTTTTCTGTTGAAGGTTAAACCCGGTGATTTAGTGGTAGTTACCGATGGTAATCACAAATTCCGGGCCATCGGCGAATTCACAAGCGATTATCAAGCGATTAAGCGTGCAGATGCGGAAGAAGGGTATGGGCAGTGCCGTAAGGTGAATTGGTTGCGGGTCTACTCACCGTCATTGCCGTATGAATTGCTAATGAATAAGACGTTTAGTCAGGCAACCATCTATCAATTACGAGAGGGCTCGATTGATAGTGCCAAGCTGAGTGGCTTGTTGGGATCTGCAGTACCCGTGCCGGAGCTAAGTCAGCACGCAGCACCGTTTAAGGTGGGTGATCGTTTTGGTTCAGGTTATGTAGTGGTTAGCGCATCAGCTGAATTAGTTGAACTTCGAAAGCCAAATGAAAAAAGCTTGCCGCTGGGTATGAGCGTGTTAAATACGCTTGCCGATTACGTCCGAGCGCAACGCTTAACCCTAGCGGATATTCGTGAAAAGCGCGTTTTTGAGCTAGTCACGGAAACCAAACTAGAGCCCTATCTAGTCAATGGCTACAACAACATATTGCCGGCTTTGGTAGAACGTGTATTGAGCGACTCTGTACAGGGTGAGGAGCTTGTGCCTGGTTTTGTGTCGACAAATGCGCGTGTTCTGATCATAGATGAAATCAACCGTGGCAATATCTCGCGGATCTTTGGTGAGTTGATCACTTTGATTGAGCCGTCCAAGCGAGCTGGGGCAGACGAAGCTCTTTCTGTTGTGTTGCCTTACTCAAAAAGTCAATTCAGTGTCCCGTCTAATCTGTATCTGATAGGCACCATGAATACCGCCGACCGATCGCTGGCCGGCTTGGATATCGCACTACGTCGGCGTTTCACCTTCCATGAGATGCCACCACGACCTGAGCTGCTAGATAGCGTGTCCGTGGATGGAGTCAATATCGGCCAGTTGCTACGGATAATGAACCAGCGTATCGAGGCGTTGCTGGACCGTGATCATTGTTTAGGTCACGCCTACTTTATGCCTCTGATCAATGATTGCAGCCTGGAACTGCTAGAGTCGATCTTTCGCAATCAGGTGCTGCCGCTTCTGCAGGAGTATTTTTTCGAGGATTGGCAGCACATTCACTGGGTCTTGAATGATCATCGCAAAGCACCGCAATACTGCTTTTTGAGCCAAGCTACTCGGATAGCAGACTCTCTATTTGGAGCTGAGGTTGCCCTCCCCGCGCATAACTTTCCGTGGAGTGTTAACGAAGAGGCTTTTGAGCGTTTAGAAGCCTATCTAGGCATCATTGACCATCAGGCAATTGCTTCCAATTCGGATATTGCGCAGCAGGCGGAATACGGGGCACTGACCATTCGGCAATTAAGCAGTGGCACCATAGAAGTATGGCAGGATGGCAAGTGTCTACCTATCGCTAAACCAGTTCTTCGTGATGTTGCGGGGCAGCTAAGGCTGGCCCTTACGAATGGCAAAGGATCCTTACATAACACCCGGACACTGGGACGTAAGGTGATCGAAGCGATAGCGGTTGTGAACGCTTGATTACGTTAATAACTGTACGTGAGTACGCGAGGCTGACGGTTGATGCTGTGGAGCCATCGCTAGATCGCGCTCAGGTTTCAGCGAGTGCGTTTGACTGGTTGTGTAAGCGAAGTGAGTCTTTTAGTAAGGCTGGCGCGGCATTGGTGCAAGTGGAAGGGCGCCACTGGTTGAGGCTAGATAGCTATGTGGGCGTGCTGGAAACACCCTGCGGTACGCGCTTGGAGATCCTGCCTAAGCACTTTGAATACGGTGATTGTGAAGTACAAAGCCGGGCGTTGTTACGGCGTATGATCCAGCGCTCGCTTGACTTAAAGCCACGGAAAGTCGGTCCTACGGCCCTTGAGATGTACAACGCTCCTTTGTCCGAATGGGTGATGGGGCAGTTTTTAGCTGCATTTGATCATTTGATTAAGCGTGGGATGCGTTTTGATTATCAGCGCATAGAGGAAGAACAGCGTTATCTGCGTGGCCAACTAAACGTGGTGGCGCAGATGCGTCAGCCACCGGCTCGGCAGCAATTCTTCCAGGTACGTCATGACATTTTCGTAGCCGATCGAGCGGAGAATCGCTTGCTTAAGTTGGCCCTAGAGCGCGTTTGTAAAGCCACCCAAGAGCAAACTAACTGGAGGCTGGCCCATGAGTTGCGCAGTTTGCTGCATGAGGTACCGGCCAGCAGTTTGGTGCGTGAAGATTTTCGTACTTGGGGTACTGATCGGTTGATGGCCCATTACGAGCCGATTAAGCCTTGGTGCGAGTTAATTCTTAACCAGCAGATGCCGATTGCGGTAGCGGGAGAGTGGCAGGGTATTAGTTTGCTGTTCCCTATGGAGAAGCTTTTTGAACGCTACTTCGAAGCCTGGTTACGCCGCTCATTACCGCCGGAGACTAAGCTCACCTCTCAAGCCTCTAGTGAGTATCTGTGTGAGCACAACCATGGGAGTATGTTCCGCCTAAAGCCGGACTTACTCGTGCGCCAGGGCAGTCAATGTTGGGTGCTAGACACTAAGTGGAAACGTTTAAATGTCGATGATCGCGAAAAAAAGTATGGCTTGAGCCAAAACGACTTTTATCAGTTGTTTGCCTATGGTCAGAAGTATCTACAAGGACATGGCGAGTTAGTGTTGATCTACCCGCGCCGCGAGGCTTTCCAACGAGCACTACCGCCTTTTGATTTCGGCGGTGGCCTGCGGTTGTGGGTGTTGCCCTTCGACTTGGAAGCTGAACGGTTGCTTGATGCTGATTTGCTGAGCCTTGCCATAGCCCAACCTTTGAGCCGCGCGTGACTATCTTGAGCTTAGCGTCCGTTTCTGGCCGATAACGCCTGTCACAAAGGGCTGCTTCCGGCCGAGACTGTGTAAAAACGTTTTAGAGCAAGTTTAACGGCCAGAATCAGAACGAAAATCGCGTTCCTACGCAAATTTCAGGTCTGCTGGCAGATTTTACGTAGCAACGCAGACTTCAAAACGGCAACTGCGTTTTTACACACTCTGGGCCAGAAGCGGACCTCTATGCTGGTGCGCTGAAAATGGTGATCCTGAAAATGGGGCAATGGAATCCACTATTTTAAGTGGGCACTATCGCCCTTATGGGCTTGATGGGGAGGTGACATAATCGGGCGTTTGTCCTTTGATTACGGCACCTCCGCACCCACGTAAAAATCAGGAAAAACAATACATCAGCGACGTGAAACTTCTAAATAAGATTTAAGTTTCTGGATTTTTTCTCGATTCATCAAGCCAAACTCGCCATTAGAGTTGAAAAGATCAGTAAGGGAGCGATTGACAACATCCCGGCGCCCATAATCAAACTTAGCGATGATTTTTTGAATGTACGATTGATTGTTGCTTTGATTCTCAAATGATTCGAGATAATGTTCGAGTATTTCAGTAAGCAAGGCAGAGTCCTTGGTCATGTCATATTTCCCACCATATAACTGCGCAAGTATTAGCGTTGCGCTGTAATAAGTCTCATTCTTCAACCTTGCATTATCCAGCCTAACCTTTTTTGCGTGCCTTATCCCTGTATCAATCTCAGACTGGCTCTTGCCAGCCATAAGTTCGCATTTAGCCATCTGCAACCAATAGTGAGAGCTGTCACCAAATGTATCGCTTAGGGCGCTATGAATATTGCGAATTAAATTTGCTGCACCATATTGATCTCGTGAAAATATATCGTTTAGCTTGTCAAATCGAATAATTGTATTGGCGGAGTCTTTAAGGCCGGCATCGTATAGCGCTCGCACAAGTTCCGCTGTTAAATTTACCATTTTAGCGGGGGTTTGCCTGGCTATGTCTCTTATTGCATTAATTAGCCATGACTTTGAATTACTCACAATTATATTGCCAGGGCCTGAGATCTCGCGCTCGGCGTCGAATAGTATTTCGTATTTTTTGGTAAAGTCATCCGGAGCCAAGTACGGATTAACAGCATACACTTGGCTAGATGTTGCCTTTTCAAAAGCTGCACAAAGCAACCCAATTTTAATGGCATCATCATCCAAAGGATTTTCAAATATTTTGGAAGGTCCGATTTCGCCTTTGAATTCTGTGTGGACGCGGTAAGAAAAATCTAGAAGACTTTCGTTTGCCTGTATGGTTGGCAATCCTAATCTATTTAAATTTATGTTGTATTTTTGAGTCTCCGACTCGTCTAACAAGTGACTAATCGAAAGCTCATAATATTTTTGTTGTTTCCTATCGAAAATATTCTTGAAATTTTCAAGGTCTGATTTTGATATTACTATAATAACTCTATTGGTTGGTTCAAGATTTAATGTCAGGAGATCCGATAAGTCGTTATGGCTCAAGCTATTAGAGTCAAACAGAAATATAGTATCCTTCGAGTCCTTAATTGCACGACCTACAGCCTTAGAATAACTGCTGGTTGATGGGAAAAAATGAACATTAAACTCCTTTAACTCCAAATATACTTGCAATAGTAGATTTGTTTTTCCTGAAAACCTTCGGCCCGTAATTATGCTAATGTTATTTTTTATAAGTGGGACTCTGGCACTACCTAAAGCGGTTCGCTGAACTAGGCATGACGGAATACTTGCTTCAAGCTCGTCTTCACTGAACTTGATTACTGGTCCTCCATTTGCAATGTGCTTCAGTATTTCACTTCCAGGTGTCTCTACGATGTTCAAGTTTTTCACTCGCGACTCTATCTCTACTTGCGCGAGTGTGTCATAGAGCCATTCGTATATTTGATCGTACTCATCAAAGTAAATTACATTTGATATGCCATAACTACTCAATGTCATTTCATCAATCAAGCTGGGCTTTGATTTTTTGAGAAAAATTGAATTGGAGAAACTATATTTGTGCGATAGAAGCTGAAGATCAATTTCCTCGTCGAGGCTGCACCCAATAAATAATAGCGACCCATTTTTCGCGAGGTTTCCGAGAAATGTAAGCATTGATTTGTTGCTAGTGACGCTATCGGTATAGTCATGCCAAGTGAAAATCAGCTTCGTGTCAGGATGGGCGCAGTATTCGGTTATGTCGCCATGTATCTTGAATAGACACTTACGAGTGGTAAGGCTTTCGTATGTAATCGGTTTGTGAGGCAGTACCTTGAAATACTTCGGCGCATAACTCTCGATAGCATCGTCGATATTAAATGTGAAAATATTTGGCCAGTCGAGGTCTATGATTTTCTTTTTGCTGTTAGTCAGTTTGACTTTTGAGAATAGAGACTCAAAATATCTAGTCGCTGATGTACTTGGAAAAAGATCGGGCCGCGCCACCATGGAAAAGGCGGTTTTGAGTTTGTTGATGCTTTTGATTTGGGGGATCAGTGCTTCCTCTGTACAGTTTTGGATGCAAATATTTTTGATTCCTTCCATCAGCGTTTCTGCGTTGGGAACTGTACCTTTGTAGCTTTTGCAATCTTTTGTAAGGCCCGCGCCAAAGAAAGGAGTAAGTTCAGAGCGCTTATATAAAAGCTGGATATTTTTTGCAGCAGCAGGATCTGTGAAATGTAAGCTAGTGATGGGGGACATAAGGCATCCGTTCCGTACGATTATTGAATTTTCCTGATGGTAGCAAATAGCCTTAGTAATGCGCGACTCCTCAATCAGCTTCAACGGGACTCGGGTTCGTAGAATATTCGGATGAGTGTTCCGCCCGGAAGCAGCTCCATGAGAAACGACCGCTATTGGCCGATTACTGCCGTTCGTGACGGGCAGCTATCGGCCAAAAGGAGCCAGTCAAAGGCGTCTAGAAAATCAGGGGCGATTCAATAAGTGATTTTCCCGAACACTGGTTCGAATCTTAAAATCGCATCGATATCGGCAAGTTTGGCAAGCCGGATTACTGCGTCCATGGCATCTTCCTTTTTTCTATCCGTGTGATGCACTCGTTGCGCTAGAACCGCTTCTCGCAAAGCATCAACCAGTGCCTGAAGCTGTACACCGGTCTGTCCGACCCATTGGGCCAGTGTTGAGCGCGGGATCGCTAAGAATGCACATCCTTACCCTGAGGATCGCTTCGCGTCACGTACTCAAGGCAGGAGCCGTATGCGGTAGTTCCGCACGTACGGATCTGAGCGGGGGGCGGCAGGTAACTGCCGTCCCTACCGCGACCACTACGGCGGCGGAGGTATTTGGGCCACGCGTTATTTGCGTTGTTCTTTCAGGCGGAGACTGCGGCGGCGTCCAGGGACACCAACACAGTGGCAGCAGCTGGTGGTAAGTGCTTGGTTCAGGAACCACAGGATGCAGTTGTAGCCAGCGTGCCTATCAGTATCATTCAGCGAGACCATCCCGACGCCATAGTCAACAAAGACAACATGGCGGCAGCGCTGGTTAGTGCGGTTATTGGCGTGCTTACTTAGCTCACTCCTCTAGCTCATCCCGCGAGTAACGGTGCATAATCTTGCGCGTAGGTGCTCAACCCGCGCGACTTGTGATGTTTTCAACAAGGGATGGGGTGCTCGTAACAACGCTCTCTCGCGATGGGGTAGCAGCACACATGAAAACAAGCATCTACGTTTTTGTTACTCCCCTTGCGTACATACAGCGACAGCCTTCAAAGGTACGTGCAAGCCAACACTCAGGTTTCATGTGGATGAACTCCTAAGGTGAGAACGAGCCTTAATGCCTATAAGACAGACAATACCTAAGGTTCATGAAGTCCGACTTACCCACAGGATTCGGCGCGTACACAGGTGCAAAATGTTCTCCCCGCTTTTAAGGCAGTTGTGCGCTTTCCTCTTACTCGCTGCCTCAGGCATCTCCGTCGCCTCAGATCCGGCTACAGCGCCGATTCGGGTTGTCACTGAGGAATTGCCGCCATACAACATGGCAGAAAACGGAGTGGTCACAGGCCTGAGTACGGAAATCGTGCAAGCAGTTATGGCCGGTCTCGGGCTCAACTCCAAGATTGAGATTCTGCCTTGGGCTCGCGCCTATGATTTAGCGCAACATTCCGACAACGTCCTGATCTATTCGATGGCAAGAACCCAAGAGCGGGAACATCTCTTCAAATGGGTCGGAGCCATCGCACCGACGAGGTGGTTTCTGTTCAGTCTGTCCGAAAGACCTATTTGGCTGAATTCACTCGACGATGCACGTCAGTATCACATCGCGACTGTCAAACAGGACGTTGGTGAGCAGTACATGATGGCCCACGGGTTCCAGGTGGGCAAAGAGTTACTGTCTAGCAGCATGTACGAGAACACTTACCGCAAGCTTAAGGTCGATCACGTTGAGCTGTGGATCTCCAATGAGCTCAACGCCATTCACCTTATGCGCAAGAATGGGGATGATCCTGAAATGACGATGGTGCGTTCACTGCCGTTACCCGAGCTATCAAGTGAAGAAGGACTGTACATGGCCTTCAGTCCAGCTACGCCAGACGCAACCGTAGAACGGTTTAGGGCAGAATTGGATCGGATCAAGCAAGATGGCACATATCACGCTATCGTCAAAAAATGGCTCCAAGGTCCTTCACATTGAACGCATCGACTGCTGCCTCTCACGAAGATCCCACATCGGCCAGAAGCGGACGTTTAGAACAGAGAAATAAATCTGTTCTCTTTTCCCAATGGACATCATTGCGGCGTACGCAAGGCTATCGCGTGGTGCGCGCAGCGCTCTCTACAAAAGCACCTTAGCACTTAGCGCCGCACAATTAGGCGAAGCATGGACTTCGCGTACACTAACGTTATGCCTGAGCCAATGCACTAACGAACAGCTCGTAGAGTGCTTGTGGTGGTATTGGGGGGAATACGCAACTAGCACGGTTGAAGTTACAAGCGCCAGCTGAGTGCAGCGTGAGTGCCCCACCAGTTAAAAGAAAACTGATGCTCTGGCGACTCCTGAAGTGGCTGGCATTTCTTTCTTCATCTGTTCCAGCACATGGTTGAAGGTCTAGCCTGTAGCGTGCAGAATCGGGTTGGATGGTACAGCGGTTCTTACACCCATCAACTTGATCTAGAAATTGCCTCTTTGCTAATCAGTGTCTGCGCACGCACATATTGTCCTGGCGTAACACCCATTATCCGACGGAACATGGCAATGAAAGCACTAATATTTTCGTAGCCAAGCTCAATCGCCGTTGTCGTCACTGACATCCCCTCGACCAATAGTTGAATAGCGCGCAACGTGCGCGCACGCTGTCGCCATTCAGAAAAACTAAAACCGGTTTCAGCGACCAGACGCCGGGCAAGTGTTCTAGGTGCCATACCTGACCAAGCAGCCCAATCCTCAAGTGATCTATTGTCATCAAGCTGAGCAAGTATCGCATCGGTGATACGCCTCAAGCGCGGGTCATTGGGGTGCGTCAGACCGATGGGTTCAGCGGGTGAGGTAGCAATTTCATCTAAGATGACTGCTGCAACCCGCGACTCCATTTCGTTGCGGGGTGGTTGTCCCCACGACGCAGCGCGGCTTATCGCTTCGCGCAGCAAACTGCTGACCCTAAATGTGCATGGCATTTGATGCAGGATCCCGCACTCTTGCTCCGCGATATAGACCATCGCTCCTGCAAAAGCGCCATGTGACATCATCGCGTGTGCGACACGGGGAGGTATCCAAATGGCATGGGTAGCCGGCACTACCCATGAGCCGCCGTCAGTGCTGACGGAAAGCAGGCCGGCAAGGCTTGCGATTAGTTGGCCTTTCGTATGAGTGTGGGGCGCCGTTTCGCGGATCGCCCGGTCGCGTTGCTCTATCGCCAACAGTGGCATAAGCGCGCGGTTCATGGCTGGTTTACGTTATCCAATGTCATATCCGAGGTAGCCATATCCTGAATGCCTAATGGAGAATAAGACCGGTCAGAGGAATACTCAATGTCTAAAAATCGCAAATGTTGCTTCTCTTGGATTGGCCTGATTATGCGTACCCCTCACACATTTATTTTCTGTGTTTTGGCCGTAACAGCTGGATGCGCAAGCTCACCTCCCTATTTGGCCCGTGAACCTTTAAAGGATCATTTGATGAATTCTAACCACATGGTGCATGCCGTCGATCATATTGGCTTCGCAGTCAGTTCATTGGAAGAAGCCATTCGCTTCTGGACAATTGGACTTGGGTTCACTCTTGAGCGTCAGTCGGAAATGGGCGGATCATTCATTTTGCAAGTAACCGGCACCGCCGATCCGAGCGTGCGAACGGCGATAGTCAAAGGCCCGGATGGCAGCCGAGTAGAGTTGCTGGAATATTCGCAGGGTGAACGCCACGGTATCACTCCACCTACGGCATCAGCGATTGGTTCAGCGCATTTGGCATTGAGAGTGCAGGACATATACGCCGTACTCGAACGCATTGAGCAAGCAGGCTGGAAAGCAAGAGGCAAGCCTCAAGCGATTCCCGCAGGCGCACGCAAGGGAACTCTAGTTGTATATGTGACCGGGCCAGATCAAATCACTCTGGAACTGATGCAGGCTAATGAGTAGCTTCCTGCCGAAGGCTGTTAAGCTTATTTCCCTAAAGCAATTACTTAAAGCGCTCTCCGTCGCGCATGACGTCTCATGCTAACTGGTCTCAATGGTTATCATCGGTTGGCATGTCCCCCGATAGCTTCTCCAGCAGCCTCAAATTTGACCAGTCTGAGCTGGCAATCGACGCGGCCCGCCGCGATCAAAGTTTAGTGCTTACCAGCCCTTGGTTGGTTGAAGAGTAACCGTCCGGTAGACACGTCTTGACGGAATCATCTTAGGCCGATGGCGCGAGCAAGACGCCCCTGTTGACGGTTGCGGTGGAGCATTTATGAGCTTTTGGTGTCCGGGAGGGGGCCTTTGGCCCAGTGATCAGATGCTTCGCCGCTCAGGTAAGGCTGAACCTCGCGGGCCGTATCTGCGAACCGAGTAGTACTGTTTCCTTTATTGTCATATCTGAACCAGTGATCGCCTCCCATAACCGCCCCTAAACGGATACGCTTATTCGGATGCAGGTGTGCCGCGACCACTTTTGTTGGCGGGATCTGTTCACCCCACGACATAGTCACTCCCTCTGCGGGGCTAACAGCTACCTCAATGGCAAATCCCCCTCCATGCCTATCAAATTGAAACGTGATCAGATCAATTTGCTGTCCTGTATTGCGGCGAAAATGGGGAGGCGATCCCTTAAACCCCATGCTGCGAAGGATAGGGATGACATGCTCCTTTAATGCTGCATCGATTTTTTCACGTTCCATTGCATTACTCTATTTGGCAAAAGAGGAAGGTGTTCGGTAATACGCTCAGCGATTAGGTGGACGTCCACTTATGCGGCAGAAGCTCAGTAATCTCGCTCGCCCGCTGTGTAGGCAAGCGTGTAAGAACATCCTTCAAGTAAGCATACGGATCATGCCCGTTGAGCCGCGCCGACTGGATCAAACTCATGATCGCCGCCGCACGTTTACCGCTGCGTAACGAGCCCGCGAACAGCCAGTTCGAGCGCCCAAGAGCCCACGGCCGGATTTGATTCTCGCACCAGTTATTATCTATGGGCACAGCACCGTCATCGAGATAGCGCATCAGCGCTATCCAGCGCTTGAGGCTGTAATCCAGCGCCTTGGCGATGGCCGAACCCTCAGGCACAAGCTGTCTTTGGGCGGTCATCCAGATATGAAGTGCGTCGGCGATTGGCGCTGCTTTTTCCTGCCGTATTCGCTGCCGATCACCCGGCTCCAGCTCTCGGACTTCTCGTTCAACGTCGTACAAGGCCGCGATGTAGTGCAGCGCTTTTTCGGCGACCTGGCTCTTGTTGGTCGCGTGCAAGTCGAAGAACTTCCGGCGGGCATGGGCCATGCAGCCGATCTCCGTAACGCCCAGTTCAAAGCCTGCCTTGTAGCCGGCAAAGTCATCGCAGACCAGCTTGCCGTTCCAACTGCCCAAGAAGGCTCGGGCATGTTCGCCAGCGCGGCTCGGGCTGAAGTCGTAAACGACCGCCGCCAGGCCGGAGAACTGACTGGTGGCATAGGCCCAGACGTAAGCGCGATGAGTTTTTTTCGCGCCAGGCGTCAGCATTTGTACCGGCGTCTCGTCGGCGTGAACGACGCCGTGCGTCAGCACGGCTTCGCGCAGCGCATCAACCAGCGGCTGTAATTGCACGCCGCAGTTGCCCACCCACTGCGCCAAGGTCGAACGGGCGATGGGCAGCCCGGCGCGGCCAAAGATTTTCTCTTGGCGATACAGCGGCAGATGGTCGGCGAACTTGGCCACCATGATGTGGGCCAGCAGGCCAGCTGTCGGGATGCCTTTGTCGATGACCTGCGCCGGTACCGGCGCCTGGATCAGCGTTTCGCACTGTTCGCAGGCCCACTTTCCACGGATGTGACGCTCGACGGTGAATACGCCGGGCGTGTAGTCGAGCTTTTCGCTGGCGTCTTCGCCGATGCGCTTGAGGGCGCAGCCGCACTGGCAGTGGCGGTTGTCCGGTTCGTGATGGATCAGTGTGCGAGGAAACTGCGGTGGCAGCGGTGCGCGCTTGGGTTGCTGGCGCACTTTGGCTTCGACAGGTGCCGGTTGCAGCGCCTCAAGTTCGGCTTCGATAGCGGCGATATCCATATCGATCAAGTCGTCGAGCAGGCTGGCTTGATCCGGGCTCAACTGCTCGCTGCGCTTGGCAAACTTGAAGCGCTTGAGCAGCGCGATCTCGTGGGCCAGTTTCTCGTTGACCGACTTGTGATGAGTGATTTGCTTGTCCATCGTCTCGACGCGCTGGATCAACTGCGCCGCCAAGGCACGCAGTTCTTCAGGGTTTAATTGATCGAGATTCGGATGCGAAGTCATGCCGCCGATTTTGCCAGAGAGGGCTAGTGGCGGCGATAGACTGATGGGCCAATTGCGCGGGCAAGCAGGCCATGGCAGGCGAGCTAGAGCATCGTGATGGCTCCTCCGGAACCGACGCTTTGCCAAGGTAAGCCGAGCACCAAGGCTTGAAGTTGCTCTGCATCCAACTCGACTTCAGAGCCGTGCCGCACGCCCGGCCAAAAGAAACGCCCTTGATTCAAGCGCCGGGCTGCAAGCCAAATCCCCAAGCCATCATGCACCAGCACCTTCATGCGATTGGCACGACGGTTGGCAAACAGATAAGCACAGTGCGGCTTCGCCGCACCGAACACCGCCACGACCCGCGCCAGCGCAGTTTCAGTGCCGGCGCGCATGTCCATGGGCTCGGTGGCGAGCCAGATGGAGTCGATGCGGATCATCGCAGCAGGTCTCGCAGGAAAGCAGAACACGCCGCTGCATTTTCTGCCGGCCAACTCACCACGACTACGCCTTTTGAATGCGGCACTTCGATTCGGATCGTGGCAGGAAGGGCCTGATGCATCGGCACCGGCGGCGATGTCTTGACCGGGATGAAGGCGGTTTGAAGTGTCAGGTTTTTCTGCGCATGCACGCGTATCCATTTATGGACGAGGTTGGCGTTGAGATTGTGGGTCAAGGCGACATTGGCAATCGAGGTGTCAGCCTGCGCACACTCGGCGATTACCTGGGCCTTAAAGGACTTGGAATAGGAACGGCGTTCTTGTGGCATGGGCGTCCGCTTAAAAAGGCTAGAAATGGTGTCCACTTAAATTTAGGTGGACACCATCGCCTCAAGCGACGGTGTCAGGAAGGTGTGTTGCCCGGACGGTTACGTTGAAGAAGACGTACAACTAGGCTTTCTCGTACTTGTCTTTGAATCTGTACTAAAGACTGGCAAGGGCTATTATTTGGTGCAGGCCAAAGATGTGGTGCTGGGTGAAGCAGCCCAACTTTTGCGCCGGTGGCTTTGCGACGTAGCGCAGCGAGTTCAACAAAACTGATGACTTAAGGGCGATGCTTTCTATTTAACGTGAACGGCAGGGGTCGAGAAGGTGACTTTGCCAGACGCCTTTCGCCAAGGCGCCAGGATCAGTGCAATCGCGCAATGCAACCTCACAGGTTCACCGGACGACCGGACGAAGGTGTACACCATTCTGGAGCCCCATTTATGGGGCGGCATGGTGGTGCCGCTCAACAGTTCTCGGCCATGTGCGGTCTCATTAGTCGTTATGACCTCAAAGTCGTATTTGAGCGAGTCGGTGGTTACGTCGTACTGTCCAGCTTGCCGCCGTTTTTTTATCTGGCTCAATCTGTATTGTGTATTCAGTACTCGTCGCGGGTGCTCCTGGAACGGTGCCTTCATTTCTTCGTAGATGTCCATCGTCCTTTCTTACCTGAGCGCAATTTGCCGGCGAGCCATGACAGCGTTATGGCCGGAATTGAGAGAACGGCCGCAACGATGATACCGGCAGCTAGCAACGGGGATGTACCAGAAGTCGCCAAAACCACGGGGACCTGAGAGAGTATTACGATGGCGCCTGCGGACCACTGTGAGCTTTTTAGAACGGCTCCAAGGATCACGGACAACACTAGCGCGGCGGGGTAGATGATGGTCCAGTAACTGGCCAGGTCCCAAGGCTCCTCAGCTCCTGTGATTGCTGAAACAACAGTCCAAAAAAATAGGGACACAACGCAGGTAAAAATAAATGGCATGAATAATTCCTAGACCTTCCGAGCCAGTCGGCGTTGGTCGTTATCGTAATTGTGATGGAGGGGCCAGTCTCTTGATTTTGTCCTTAACCACCTCGTGAAAAAAATGACAAATCCCCGCGATTGCAGCCATCAACATGAAGAGGGGCGCCCAACTTCCAGCAATGGCTTTTGGGTCTACGGCTTGTCCGGCGACCAAAGGCAAAATAACAATAGCCAGCTTAGGAGCGTCCAGCTTTTAGCCCATGTCGTCGGCGTGTCTGCGCCAAAATACCCGATATGAGTCTTATGACATCGGAATGATTACGCACGCCATCGCTGAGCTTACTGATCCAGGCGTTGACGAAACCGAGGAATCGCAAAATCCAGAAATCGCCTCATTTTCAGGGGCATATGCCCCGGTGACATGTGGATCAGGTTGATAGGCGCCGACGAAGGCTCATAGTTATCCAGCACAATCTCCAGCAGTCCCTCGCTGATCGCCTCCGCGACTTGGTAGTGCAATAACTGAACGACTCCAACGCCATCAATAGCGGCCTGCGCTGCTGCGTCAGCGGTCGTCACCGATAAGCGCGGGGTCATCCGCCTCGTTGATTCTGCCACGCCATGTTTTGAGTATTGAAAAGGCATAGGGGCGTCAAGTCGCACGGTTGGCAAGTTCTGCAGGTCTGCGGGACATTCAGGTCTTCCATACGCTTCCAGCAGCCTAGGACTCGCGCAAATTACAGTTCTCATGGCCCCCACCTGAGTGGCGATCATGCCGCTATCAGCGAGTGTTCCAATGCGCACTGCCATGTCCACGTGGTCGTCAACGAGGTGAGCGTTGCGATCAGAAAGCAAGAGCCGGATGTTGATTTCGGAAAACTCCCCTAAAAACGCGTTGACGATCGGCAGCACATGCAGCCGGCCGAACATGATTGGCGCAGTCAGGACCAGTTCGCCCTTGGGGGCAATGAATTCTCCGGCAGCTTCGCGTTCGGCAACCTCCAACTGCTCCAATATTCGGCGTGCAGCAGCCACATAAGCCACCCCTGCATCGGTCAACGAGAGCCTACGCGTGGTCCGAATCAATAAACGGCTACCTATCAGCGTCTCCAGGTCAGAAATTTTCCTGCTGATGGTGGGAAGAGGGATATCGGCTAGCCGCCCGGCTGCCGTCAGGCTGCCAGCATCAATCGCCGCCACGAGCAGCTTCATTGCCTCAAATCTGTCCATGGAATATTCCAATATTTGGTAGGGAGATTACCAATGTTCTCAGATTATGTTGGGTTATTGAAACGGGCAATATAGCCATATCAAGTTGGTGCGCCTGAAGCTCGACAAGCCATGAACTCACCGCCTGATAGCCCACTTATCTTTTTCATTCAGTGTCCAAGGAGTTTGCATGAGCATTAAGACTTTGTTAGCCGCCACTGCCCTTAGTGCAGCGCTCGCCAGCGCAGGAGTGGAAGCAGCCGACATTAGCCACCAAAGGGCAAGCGACGTACAACACCATTTTGTAGAGGTAAAAGGGGTCCGCATCTTCTATCGGGAAGCGGGCGACCCATCGGCGCCAACCATCGTGTTGCTTCATGGATTCCCTACCTCATCATTCATGTATCGCGACTTGATGTCGAAGCTAGCGGACCGTTACCACGTGATTGCCCCTGACTTCCCAGGTTTTGGATTCTCGGACAGCCCTGATCGGGCGAAGTACTCATACACGTTCGACAACATCGCCAAAACCATGGACGGATTTACTGAAGCGCTTGCGCTGAATCGCTACGCTCTTCAAGTGTTCGACTACGGTGCGCCTGTAGGCTGGCGGATGGCCGTCGCACACCCCGATAGAATCAGCGCAATCATCAGCCAAAACGGGAATGCTTACGTTGAAGGCCTCAGCGAGGGCTGGAACCCGATTCAACGTTACTGGAACGCTCCCACTGCCGAGAACCGCAACGCATTGCGCGAGCTGCTCAAACCAGAATCAATCAAGTGGCAATACACGCATGGCGTAGCGGACCCTGACAGTATCGCACCTGAAACATACACCTTGGATTACGCGTTCGTTTCGCGACCAGGTAACGATGAAATCCAGCTAGACCTGTTCGCAGACTATGCTACCAACGTGAAGCGCTACCCCGAGTTCCAGGCGTATTTCCGCAAATATCAGCCGCCGATGTTGGCCGTCTGGGGAAAGAACGATCCGTTTTTTCTCCCGGCAGGAGCGAACGCGTTCAAGCGTGATATTCCCAAAGCTGAGGTACATCTCTACGACACCGGGCACTTCGCACTGGAAACACACTTGAACGAGATCAGTGGCGAAATCCACCGTTTCCTAGACCGGAATGTGGTGCAGCAAAAATAAGTCCTGTCGCACTTCTGCAACGGCGGGCCGTGCGCTCGCTGTTGCTGGTCCTCTCTACTCACTCGTTAGCGTGTTGTGTGTTACGTGGCTCAATAGCGCCTAGCTTCGTAGAAACATCCGACTGACTGCTTTTGGCCGATTTCTGCCTGTCGCGACCGGTTGAAACCGATATCGTCGCGACGATTCAGCCACAAAATTTTCAGCTTTTACGCAATGCGCCTCCTCTTTTGCTGTCTGTAACCCTGACTCCGCAAAAGGAAAGGCTTCATGTCGATACGCCCTCTGCTCTGCCTGCTTGCATTGCCGTTGTTCGCAGGCTGCCAGTTTTTGCCCCATACCAACTACTTTACCGCGCCCGAAAACGAGCCCAACCCTGCCTGGGTACGTATCGTCGACTACACGCAGCACGCCGAAATTTACCAATACGAAAACGGCAAACGTTCGGGCGGCGCCGTTCGCACCGGCCCCCTGCCGTTCACCCACACACAGGACGTGGGCATGCCAAAGGCAGGGCAAGACCTTACATGGGACTATTACGAAACGCAGATCCGACCCGGTATCGAAACGCAAGTGGATCTATTCTGGGAGGGGACACGCACTCGTTCCTGCTATGTCTCGACTAAGTTCACGCCCCAAGCCGGACGCTATTACCAGTTCAGGCTGACATCCGGCTCATCAGGCAACTGTAGGTTATACGCATCACTGATCGAGCGCGACAAGGAAGGAAGCGGTTGGCATCTCACGCCAAACCCGCAGGTGACCTATAACGGCGATGGACCGACGGCCAAAACCCATTACGAGAACAGCCGCTTTGAGAACCCCAATTATCGTCCACCCGCGGATCTCTATCCGGGGATAGACGTTTACTAAACAGGTAAACGACTACAAGGAATCGTTGATTGGCTAGCGCAAAATACTTCCGAATGATCGGTGAGCGAGCCTCAGAGGATCTGTTTGCATGGTCGGCATTTGTCGTGCAAACAGAATTCCTATGGCAAGACACGGCGTCAGTCCAGGACGCCGTCGCTTGGCAGCGTGTTTGGTTCGAGCTGGAAATACTCAACGGGCTTGCATTGGCGCAATGGGAGGATGAGGGAAAGCCTGATAACTGGTCGTGCCGCTGGAACGCCGACTATCGACAAGAAGCGGCGGTCCTGGCGAATGAGTTGTTGGAGCTGCTGTGCGATGCAGTCTGTTCAAAACATGCCGAATAGAAACTCGGCTGCTCAATGAACCTTTGTCTTTGGGGACTTGTCATTACGAAAATGGGCATGACCCGGTATATCCGGCTAGACCTGTCGCAAGGTGAGTATATGGAAGACATAGATGATTTTAGATTTAGATGCCACGAGCTACTAGTTGAGCTTGATGCCGCCAATACCAAAATGATGATGATGGTGGTCTCGAAGAGAGTTTCAGGGCCTGATTGGGATGAGGAAGTCAAAAAGCATCATGAAGCATACAAGGCCTGGAACTCTTTTCTTCATCCCGTTACCGTCCCTCCAGACGATCAGCATTAGTTCTTATTAAGTGGCCAGAAGGTTCCCGAACAATGGGGCTGGGCACGACCAAGTGTTGTAAATGCTTCTATCGTATCGGGCCGGAATCAGTCTGGGGTATCGCCATTGCCAGCTTTGAGTCGAAAGCGGCTTTTAGGGTTTGTCTGAAAAGTTGCTTTGGCTAAGATGACGTGCTCTGGTTGCTGGGAGGGCCGTTATGGCAGGCCGATATGAAATCTCATCTGCACGTTGGGCGATGATCGAATCCATCGTTCCCCTCCTCAACGCATGGGACGCCCAAGGCGCGATGACCGTCAGATGCTTAACGGTATCTTCTGGATATTGTGCTCGGGCGCCAAATGGCGGGATCTTCCAGAGCGCTTTGGGCCTTGGAAGACTGTTTGTGACCGCTGATGACGGATTGCCCCTGTTGCGGAAGGGACGCTTACCCGGTCAGCTCGCGAATTACCCAGAGCCAATGATCGTTTACGTCACAACAGCCCGGGTCAGCTAAATATCAGCAACTGGATCAATCTCGCTCCAGCGCCAACAATGGTCTTTCAGCATGGCCACGCCTACCGACACTTGGCCAATCGGTCACCATTATTCAGAGCATATTGCGATCAAGCTTTACGGCTCCGTCCGATACCCTGATGCATTCAAACACCCAACCATAGAATGCTACCTACATTTAGGCCCACTACTCCTAAGCGACAAGTCGGCTCCTCGCTGCATCGACTCTATGCAGGCGACTGGCAAACGGCTCATTGCATATGTCGCCGTTGACCTATAAAAGCAGATTGAACAATTATGCGGGATTTTTCCAATAGTACTTGGAGTACTCACGGCATGAACTAGAGTTCGTTAGCGCAATTTATATCGCCGTCAGCCCAGCGCTTGATATCACTTATCTTCGGCGATCTAGCACCGAGACTCAAGATGTTCTTTGTTGTGTACAACCTGACCTGTGCTTTGTTCGCATCATGTCTTTCTATTTCAATTAGGGCGTTGTTAATCAACAGTCCTTCCGAAAGGAGCTTTTGATTGATCTCACCTTCACTGCGCTCGTCGCTAAACTCGCTTAATACGATGATCGGCTTTCCTGTATATGTCTCATGTTCCAGGCATTGTCTTGCCATTAGTCTTAAGTTTCGATAAGTATCGGAGGGCGTCTTCTCGCTAGTGAAGCTGCCGTCATAAGATGAATGACTACTTTTTAATTCGCTGACGGTTATAGCGCACCCGCTGATTGAGATAGAAAAGAATAGTATAGGCAAGGATAAATATTTCAATTTCAACTCCATTGTTCTGGTATGGGCCCTCCGCCGGGCAGGCATCAAATCATGCTTTTTCAGTCGGAATTGTGTTTTGGAAAATCAACAGTCGCCAGGAGTCCACCCTCTGCAGATGTACTTAGCCATACGTTGCTGTTGTGCTGCAGTGCAACCGCTTTGACTATTGCGAGCCCCAGTCCGCTGCCGCTTTGCATTTGATTGGGCTCGCGAAAAAACCTATCGAAGACTCGCGCCCTTAATTCAAATGGAATGCCAGGGCCTGCATCTGAGACACGTAGCTGAGTAGATTTATCAAGTGATCTCACATCTACCTCAACGCGTCCGCCCTCAGGGCTGTACTTCACGGCATTTTCAATTAAGTTATCAATCAGCGACATAAGGCGTTCCCTGATGCCATTGATCCAGCTTTCACCATCAGAGTAGAATTCAAGTTCAATCCTACGCTCAGCCGCTAGGGGGGCCAGCGCAGCCATTTGCTCTTGTATGAGGGTCGTCAGCGGCACAGCCTCCATAACAGTGTCGATGCTTGCTTCGCTATGCATCAGCAGCAATAACTGATTGACGAGACGCGCAGCACGGCTATTGCTGCGAATAATCCCTGCAAGCAGCTCCTGTTGATTAGTGCTGCTTACATAGGACTGCAAAGCCTCAACATTGATTCGCATTGCAGCCAGGGGAGTACGCAGCTCATGAGCGGCATCTGCAATGAAAACCCGTTCCCTCTCAGAACTTGCTCGCACTCTGGCAAGAAATAGATTAGTCGCGTCCACCATTTGGCGAAGCTCTATCTGCTTTGGTCCTTCTTTTAAGGGGGAGAGATCTTCTAAAGTTCGCAAAGAAATACCATTTATCACCTTGCTCCAAGGGCGCATTGCAATACGGACTGATAGCCATGCGGGAAAAAAAAGAAAAGGAATGCACACCAGCAGCGGCAATATGTAGTATCCACGAGAGTTCAGGTATATGAAGAAGTTCCAGCCTCCGGCAGGGGTAATAAGTGTTACCTCCGCGTCGGAGTTCCCTGATTTGAGAGTACGGCTATTCCAGCTGCGCCCCTCACTCTGAATGCTCTGAATTTCTCCATACCTGCTATTTGTTACTCCTGTCGGAGCACCATCAGATGAATAAATTATCTTTCTATTCTTACGAACAATGAGGCTGATTGACAGTTTGGGATCTTCACCTCCGCCATAACCTTCCTGCAATGCTTCGCTGAACTTTTCCAGCACAGTAGTGAGGTCCTGCGGGCGATCATCCATGCGCTTAACTAATGTAAGAATGGTTTCGTAAGTATTGCTACCCGTGAGCATAGAGGGGCTTCGCAAGTTCTCCCACAAGATGTAGGTCAGAAAAAGACACCAAAGCAGTGTAAGTAGTAGCATCTGGGCGAGTATAATTCGTCTTACAAGCGTTGGAGTTTTCAAGTTGAGCCAAAAATTTCGCATCAACCAATCCCTTTCTGAATTGTAGCGGTATCAATGACATACCCCACACCCCGCACCGTTCGCACATAGCCTTCGCCGATTTTGCGACGCAAATTTCCCATATGCACATCCAGCGGATTACTCATATTTTCTTTCGCGCCGAATAGCCTTTCCTCCAGAAAACGTCGTGTAAGCACGCGGTCAGCGCGCATCATTAAAATTTCAAGCAGGGCGTATTCACTTGCCGTTAAATCAACATTACGTCCACTAACTGTCACGCGACGAGTCGGCATATGAAGAAATAATCCTCGAATTTCTATCACCTCATTTTGAAAACCGTAACTGCGTCGGGCCAGTGCTCTCACCCTAGCCAACAACTCGGCGAGAACAAATGGTTTTACCAGATAGTCGTCTGCACCCGCATCGAGCCCACACAGGCGATCTTGCAGAGTGCCTCTTGCAGTCAGGATGATGACGGGGATCCCCCTGAACTGCTGACGTAAGCATGCTACCAGGCTCATGCCGTCACCGTCGGGCAGTCCGAGGTCGAGTAGCACAAGTTCTGGTACGCAGACATCGAGCTGATGCAACGCATCTACTTTTCGGCGAACCCATATGACATCTAACCCTTGATCTGCAAGTGCGATACGAACGCCATTGCCGAGATCCAGGTCGTCTTCGATTAGGAGAATTTTCACAATAGTTACGTTATCAAAAGTGAATGAAGAACGTCTGAAGAAAAAATATATTAGGAAATCTATTAGGATTTGTCTGAAAAGTCTCTTTGACTAAAATGATGCCCTCTGATTGCCAAGAGGGCCGTCATGACAGGCCGCTATGAAATTTCATCTGAGCGTTGGGCGATGATCGAAGCCATCGTTTCTCCTCCTCAACACATGGGGCGGCCAAGGCGCGATGACCGCCAGATGCTTAACGGAATCTTCTGGATTTTGTGCTCTGGTGCCAAATGGCGAGATCTTCCAGAGCGCTTTGGGCCTTGGAAGACCGTTTACCAGCGTTTCCGACAATGGCGTGACAACGGCACTTTTGAGCAGGTTCTGCGCCATTTACACCTTCGTTTGTGCGAAGATGGCTTTATCGATCTGAATACCTGGATGGTCGATTCGACATCGATTCGAGCTACCCGAGCGGCCAGCGGTGCTGGAAAAAAAGGGGCCCGCAAGAACCGCAACACCACTGCCTAGGCCGTAGCCGAGGCGGATTGACCACCAAAATACATCTCGCCTGCGACAGCCATGGCTTCCCCCTGGCTGTCATGTTGTCGCCCGGTCAAGAAGCCGACTCGCGCTATTTCATGCCGCTACTGGAACAGATCAGCCTGCCAGGCAGCAAGGGTCGTCCGCGTAAGCGTTGCCGATGTGTACTGGCGGACAAGGGCTATGACAGCCAGATACTGCGTCAGTACTGTGACCGCTACGGCATGCAGCCGATCATTCCCTTGCGCAAGATGCATCGCAAGCCTCGACCAGGCCTGCCTCGACTGTTCGACAGGCCACAATATAAAAAGCGCAACGTGATCGAACGGCTGTTCAGTTGGCTCAAAGAAAAACGTCGGCTCTGTACGCGATACGAAAAACTGGCGAGCAGCTTCAAAGCCATGGTTACACTGGCCTGTATCGAGAAATGCTTGCGGGCTGACTTTTCAGACAAACCCTAATGCTCACATATCAAGAGCGGACTGGTACTTCGCTATTGCAGAAAAAACCTTTAAACGAGCTCGGTGCAATAGCACTCTTACGTTAGTCAGCGATATCCCAAGAAGCGTAGAAATTTCGTTTAGATCCAACCCAGAGCGCTCCCTCAATATCAATACGCTTCTCTGCAATTCCGGTAGAGTCTCGAGAGCAATGTTGATGCGAGCATATAGCTCGGATTCGCTCAGAAGTGCTTCAGGGCTATCTTCATGCGATATCACGGAAGGAGTGTAGGAATAATCACCTACGACTAAAACGCCTCCTCCCTCAATCCACGAGGTACATGGAATACAATTCGACTCACTTCGCCGAGCTTTATATCGGCACTTCGCCGTATTGGACGTGACGGCCATCATCCAGGTTCTTAAGCTAGATCGTCTCTGAAATTTGCCTATGCCTTTCACAATCGCAAGCCATGCCTCTTGCACTACGTCATCTGCATGGTGCCGCCCCACGATTCCATAAGCTATGGCCTTCATGGCTCCCTGATGCGTGCACACCAAATCACGATATGCGTCTTGTTCTCCGCGCAATAGGCGGTCCAAAAAATGAGCGTCATCCTTGGCGTTCATGGCAGTACCTAACTGTGGTCGTATCATGATCGTAGCTGTCCTTGGCAGAGATGACGGTTCGGATCATGAAATGCCTAACCACTCATCGCACTGCATCGCTTGATAATCTCGGATACTCATCGCACTCGAGCCCTCAAGAGCACATACGGATCAACCCATTCACTAGATGCACAGCGAAGATAATTAAATGTGGAAGGAGTGAAGCGCCGCTACTTTTCAAGACGCATGCGGCTGGCAGCTGCTGGCCGATCTCTGCCTAAGTCCACCGTCAGCTTTGGGTCGTGTAGCGACGGTATCCCTCCCGCCGCCAGCATAGGTAGAAACCGGCCAAAAGCAGCTGCTCATAGGTGTCTAGGAAACTAGGGACCATTCACTTCACCTTTCGACGACTTGCTTCAAGTTTTCAGCTTTGGGTCGATAGCCTTTTGAGCATCTCAACAATCATTGGAAAGCAGGAACGTCGTATGCGCGTCAGAAACCTCAATTTAGCTCCACGAGCTGCCCTGTTTTTCGCTTCAATCATACTTCTTGTTTTTGTACTCGGCGTATTCGCAGTCCTGCAAATGGGCAAGCTTAGGGATGCCGAAAAAGACGTTGAGCTCAATTGGATGGCCAGTATCCGACAAACGGCTTTGATGGACAAAGCGACACTTCGCCTGAGGCTCGAAACCCAGCGAGCCATTGCCGATCCTCAGTCCATTCAAAAGAACATTGAAAGCTTCGCCGGCTATCGCAAGGCTTTCACCGATGCGGTGGCAAACTATGATCCTCTGATAGCGAGTGATAAAGAGCGCTCGTTTTACACACCGGTAAAAAACAGCGCCGATGCATATTCCAAACAACTAGATATTCTCGAACCTTTGATGAGGCAAGGTGAGATCGCCACAGCGGTCAATCTGGTGAGTACAGGCATTCGCCCGCTCACGAATACAATGGAGCAGCAAATTAAAGACTTGACCAACTTTAACAACGAAGGCGCAGCGCAGGCAGGGCAAACCGCGACCGATCTCTATAGCCATGGTTTTTGGCTTGTTATCGGACTTATAACGGGCGTGGTCATTTTGACGGCAGGGTTGGCTTTTGTGCTCACGAAAAGTATTACCTCTCCGATTAACGATGCCCTGTCTGTGGCAGAGCGTATCGCGGCTAGTGATCTCTCCAAGGAGATATTGGTCAGTGGTACTGATGAGGCTGGGAGACTGTTGAAAGCTCTGGCGCAGATGCAGGCAAACCTGCGTGCCACAATTATGCAGATATCCGATTCTTCCACCCAGTTGGCCTCAGCTTCGGAGGAGATGACAGTGGTTACTGAAGAGTCAAGCCGGGGCCTTGTTTCCCAGAACGATGAAGTCAATCAGGCTGCAACAGCGGTCACAGAAATGAGTGCGGCAGTTGATGAGGTCGCTCGCAACGCGGAGTCAGCTTCCGAAGAGTCAAAGCGTACCCAGGGTTACACTGAGGTAGGTTTGGCGCGGGTGGCTCAGACGTTAAAGTCAATTCAAAAGCTGAACGGTAACGTCGAAAACACAAGCCAACAGATTCAAGGGTTGTCAGATCGTGCCCAAAGCATCACTAAAGTTGTCGAGGTGATTCGGGCAATTGCAGAGCAAACCAACCTGTTGGCGTTAAACGCCGCTATCGAGGCCGCGCGAGCTGGCGAGCAAGGTCGTGGATTTGCAGTGGTCGCTGATGAAGTAAGGGCATTAGCCCACCGCACCCAAGTGTCGACTCAGGAAATTGAGCAGATGATTGCTGCTATTCAGAGTGATTCTGACCTAGCCGTGAAGGCGATGAATACAAGCAGAGACCTGGCCACCGAATCTCTTGGTGTTGCCCAAGAGGCCAGTACCTCACTGGATCAAATATCAACGGGCATTATTCAAATTAACGAACGCAACCTAATGATCGCGACAGCCTCTGAAGAGCAATCTCACGTCGCTAGGGAAGTTGATCGAAACCTGGTCAGCATTCGTGAACTTGCAACACAGAGTGCTGCTGGAGCCGCCCAAACAGCGAGTGCGTGTGGTGAGATGTCAAAGCTAGCGGTGAACCTGAATCAGTTAGTTAACCGATTTGTTGTGTGACAAAGGCTTTTTGGGGGCGCTGATGGCTAGCTTCAGACTAGCCACTCAATGACCGGTTGAGTAGCCTAATTGATGCAATCGTCGCAACACCAGGCAGTTCCTATAAACCGAACTTCCGCTTTTGGCCGACTACTGCACTTTGTAACGGGCAGCCATCGGCCATTTCCGGACATTGGAGAAACTCAGGTGTGCGAGTATTAAGTAAGCGTCCGGAAACTCACTCTCCGAACGGTGAGTAGCAGTGGGAAGTTGCTAGCTGGCCCAGTTTTTGTTGCTGGCGCTTGCTGCAGCGTATGCCTACACTCCAAAAACCTATAATACCAGTGCAGAACGGCGGACAAGCTCGTGCAAGGGCGTTCACAAGGATATGTGGAGTTGGATAGTGAGCAATTACCTACCAGCAGGAGCATTTTTAAAACAGAGCCGCGCTTGGGAGCGTTGCTTGCACTGGTAAGCTTGTTGGTGTTGGGCATGCCATGCGTGGAAGCACGTACGCTGTCCCAGATTCGGGAAAGCGGCGTCCTGCGCATATGCGTGGCTGGCTCAAGCGCTTCTTTCTACCGGACTAACGCGGAGGCGTTCGCGCGGTCACTCGGTTTACGCCCACAGGTAACGGAACTGCCGAGTTTCGATGCGCAGTTTCACGACGATCGGGGCGAGACCGTACGCGAGGCAAGCTACGACCCGAAGCTACTCGCCGAAGGCCGCTGTGATCTTTATCCAAATGACTTGCAGATCGTCCCTTGGCGCGAAACGAAGATGTTGCTCGTGCCCTATTACCGGGTACGCAACCTGGTCATCGCCCATCGCTCCAACCAGTCCCTTGGCAACGAGGTGTCTGATCTGCTCGGTCTGACGGCGGCAGTGCAGAAGGGTACGGGCTACGAGCAGTGGATCGATGAAGCCAACCGCGGTCCTCTATCCAGTCAGCCGGTCAGAATCGTCTATGCGCCAACCGAGCAGGCGGTGAAACTGGTAGCCGATGCGAAGGTGGACTTCACGGTGTTGGGTAGTGAAAGCGCGCTGCGCTGGGCTCGTGAAGATCCCGAACGTCTCTCCATTGCGTTTCCGGTCAGCGAAGCGACCAGCGTTGGGTGGGGTGTTGCGCGCAACGCGCCGGATCTCGCACGAGCGCTGGAGCAGTTCTTCCAGTCCAGCAATCGCATTGATTCGCCGCTCGATGCGAGCTGGCGGCGGTACTATCGCGTATCGCTCATGGAATACCGGCTGTTCGAGGAGTCCCTCAACGAGGACGGCCTCGATATTAAAACCGTAATGAGCTGGGCGATACCGAGCTTGGTCGCGGTCCTGCTGTTGCTCGGCGCCATGCTGGCCTGGAACCGACGCCTCAACCGGGAAGTAGACGAGCGCAAGCGCGTTGCCGCAGAGCTAGCCGAGCGCGAGGCTTTCACCCGCGTGCTCATGGATACCAGCCCCGCCAGCCTGGTCCTGGCAGATCGGAACGGAGCTGTCAGGGAAGTAAGCCAACGCTTTTCGCAGGCGACCGGTTATGTCAGCGAGGACCTGCTCGGGCGCAACGCCACGAGCCTGTATTTCGACCCTGAGGAGCGCGAACGCTTCCTCGAACTGCTGACACGAAACGGCAAGGTCGAAAACTTCGAGACCCGCCTGCGGCACAAAAATGGATCAATTCTCTGGGTTCTGGTCGGTGCATCATTCGTGACAATCCACGGTGAGACCCTGGTCGCCAGTTGGGTGCGCGATGTCACGGATCATCATGCGGCAGCAGTGGCGCTTAGCGAAGAACGCGCGCGGCTGCAGGCAATCCTCGATACGAGTCCAATCAACATAGCCTTTTCTACCCAGGGCGTGATCCGCTTCGCCAACCCCCGCTTCTGTGAAACGTTCGGCGTAGGCGTCGGTGACGCTGCTTCGCAGATTTACGCGAATGGGCATGATCGCGAAGCCATCGTCGAACGCCTCACGGACGACGGCATCGCAAAGGACCAGGAAGTACCGATGCGTGACCGGCAGGGACGCGAACGCACCATGCTTGTCACCTACCTGCCAATCCAGATCCAGGGGGAGCAAGGGCTGCTCGGCTGGCTGCAGGACATCACCGAGCGTAAGGCAGCAGAGCACGCGCAGCAGCGGGCGAAGGAGATTGCTGAAGAGGCGACGCGGGCAAAAAGCGACTTCCTTGCAAACATGAGTCACGAAATCCGCACGCCCATGAACGCGATCATCGGCATGTCTTACCTTGCGCTGAAGACTTCTCTGGACCAGCGGCAGCGCGATTATGTCTCGAAGATCCACAACGCGGGCACTTCGCTGCTTGGCATCATCAACGACATCCTCGACTTCTCCAAGATCGAGGCCGGCAAGCTTAGCGTCGAGGCAGTGCCATTTGAGATAGACGCAGTGCTCGACAACGTGTCCTCGCTGATTGCGCAAAAGGCCTACGACAGGGGCATTGAGCTGCTGTTCGACCGGGCGTCGGACGTTCCCGATACGCTGCTTGGAGATCCGCTGCGTCTGGGCCAGGTCATCCTGAACCTGGTAGGCAACGCAGTGAAATTTACCGAACAGGGGCAGGTGACGGTCGTGGTTCGCAACCTGGGCCGCACCGGCGACAAAGTTCAACTGCAGGTTCGTGTCCGCGATACCGGTATCGGCATGACTCCCGAGCAAACCGGGCGACTCTTTGAGGCCTTTGCCCAAGCCGATAGCTCCACAACGCGACAATTCGGCGGTACCGGCCTGGGCCTTGCCATCTCGAAGCGCATCGTCGAGCTGATGGGCGGAACGATCGCGGTTGACTCAGAACCGGGCAACGGCAGCACTTTCTCTTTCAGCGTCTGGCTTGGTCTTGACCAGCACATGCGTACGCAGCGCCAGATTGTCCCTGCGGAGCTCGCCGGAGCGCGCGTCCTGGTCGTCGATGACAATGCCGACGCGCGCCAGATCCTTTCCGACATGCTTCGCGTAGCGGGGCTTTCGCCGGTCGCGGTGGCGTCAGGCGAGGCTGCTCTGGAGAGCCTTCGCGGTGCTTCGGCCGACCACCCATTCCTGGCGCTATTGGTGGATTGGCAAATGCCAGAGATGGATGGCATCGAGACGACGCGCCGGGCGCTTGGCCTGCAGCCTGCACTGTACGCCGTCATGGTCAGTGCATTTGGGCATGACGAAATGCACGCCGCTGCGCAAGCGGCCGGCATTCGCGCGTTCCTGGTCAAGCCGGTCAACCAGTCCTCGCTGGTAGAGGTACTGGTCAACTTATTCGCGCCGCAAACGGGCGTGGTGGCGCTAACCGTACCCATTGCGCAGGCGAAGGTGCTCGCCGGAGTGCGCCTGCTCGTCGCGGAGGACAACGAAATCAACCAACAGATTGCCAGGGAGCTTCTCGAGGCTGCCGGTGCCCTGGTGGAAGTTGCCGGCAACGGCTGCGAGGCGCTGTCGATGTTGGCTGCAGCGCAATACGACGCGGTGCTGATGGACGTACAGATGCCGCAGATGGATGGTCTCGAGACGACCCGGCGTATTCGCGTCGGGCCTCACTGCGCACAGATCCCGGTGATTGCTATGACCGCACATGCCAGGGTCGAGGACCGGGAGCGCTGCATCGAGGCGGGCATGGTCGACCATGTGACCAAGCCCGTGGATCCGCAAGCACTCATCGCCACGGTTCTGCGCTGGGTCGTACCTCGGTCGGCGGCAGTGGAGCCGTCCAGCGCCGCATCGGGCGAGGAGCGCCTACCGGACATTCCAGGGCTAGATAGCGCCGACGGACTGAGGCGAGTGGCGGGCAATCGCCAGCTATACATCAAGCTGCTGGGTCAATTTGCCGACCGCAGGGCTATGGAAGGGCAAGCGCTGGGGAACGCGCTACGCGCGGGTGATCGGGCGACGGCCGAGCGAATGGCCCACACCGTGAAAGGCGTTGCAGGCAACCTCGGTTTCAGCGGCCTGCAAGCCATGGCCGGTAAGCTGGAAACCGCGATCAGGGCACACGCTGAGTCGGACGCATTGGTGAATGAATTGATCGAGGCGCTCTCGCTGGCCGTGCATGCAATCCGTCAAGCGCTGGGTAGCGGCCAGGCAGCACCGGCGGTGGTATCGAGCGTCGACTGGGCACAGCATGCCATAGCGCTCATCCACCTGCTGGAGGCCAATGACGGAGCAGCGCCGGATTATATGGAACAGTATGCGGATTCGTTGCGCGGAGCACTCGGCCAGGACAGTTTCGAGCAGTTGATGAATGAGGTGAACAACTTTGACTTCGAGGCCGCACGGCTAACCCTCAAACGTGCATCGACGAACCGCGATACCCCGTGCTGGAGGGAGCATCATGAGTGAAACGCTAAACTACTCACTTCGCCCGATCATCCTCATTGTCGATGATACACCGGAGAACATTACGCTGATCAATGGCCTGCTGAAGGACATCTACCGCACGCGGGTTGCCATCAGCGGTGAGCGCGCGCTGAAGGCAGCGGTGCAGGAGCCTCGCCCGGATCTGATTCTGCTCGACATCATGATGCCTGATCTGTCGGGGTATGAGGTGGCAGAGCAGCTCAAGCGCGATCCGCGCACCGCTCATATTCCGATAATCTTCATCACCGCCATGGCAACAATGGAAGACGAGATCCTGGGTTTGCAGATGGGCGCCGTGGACTACATCACCAAGCCGATCAACCCACCCATCGTGCTGGCACGGGTGGAAACCCAATTGAAGATCAAGGCGGCCGCCGACTTTTTGCGTGATCAGAAGGCTTACCTTGAGCAGGAAGTCCAGCGCCGCACCGCCGAGGTCATCGCCATCCAGGATGTGACCATTCAGGCCATGACCTCGCTGGCCGAAACCCGCGACAATGAGACGGGTAACCACATTCGACGAACTCAGCACTACGTCAGACTACTGGCCGAGATGCTTCGCGAACATCCGAGGTTCCAGCAGTTTCTCAATGACGAAAGTATCCGCCTGCTGTTTAAGTCAGCTCCGTTGCATGACATCGGCAAGATCGGCATCCCCGATGACATACTGCTCAAGCCGGGGCGCCTCACGCCGGAAGAGTTCGAGACGATGAAGACCCATACGGTACTGGGACGCGATGCAATCCGGCATGCCGAAGAGCAGTTGGGCACCTCGGTGGGATTTCTGCGCCTGGCCAAGGAGATCGCCTACAGCCACCACGAGAAGTGGGATGGTACCGGTTATCCCGATGGGCTGAGTGCCGATGACATCCCCATCAGCGCCAGGCTCATGGCATTGGCGGATGTCTATGACGCGCTGATTAGCCGACGCGTATACAAGAAAGGCATGTCACACGATCAGGCGCTGGAGATAATCCGCCAGGGATGTGCTACGCATTTCGATCCAGATATTTGCGAGGTTTTCCTGGCCAACCATGAGCAATTCCAGGCTATCGCGGTGCGTTTTGCTGATCGCGGTCAGGATGGCTAATGAACGCGTCGCCGTGAAATCAATGCCATGTACGGGACAACCACCGTTTCGCGGATCGCGTGCTGGCTGACCAAGGCGCTCAAGGTGTCTGACTGGATCGCTTCACCATTCATGGCGCCAGATCCCGCCGGCGGCGTGCTGCGGCGTCTTCAACAGCGATAAACAACCGCTCAATCGTAGCGGGGGTTAGCGCACGTGCGGCTTCCACCCCCTCCACAAAACCTTCTGCGCGCTCTTCGGCCAGTGCCAAGGCAGGCACATCTGCTGCGCGGCCGAGGCGTGCCAGGTGATTGGCGAGTTTGGTGCGGACCAGATCGGGCATGCTGACACCATTGCGCGAGAATACGACGCTCATTCTTTCACCCATTATTGTTGAGGTGAGGGATAACGCCAGGAAGGCGCTTCCTGATCGAATTAGCGGTCACTGCGTAAAACCACCGCTGTGGGGGTTGGTCTACCAGCGCAGGGGGGCTGGTTTTCACCGGCCCACAAAAAAGCCCCCACACTGGCTTCAAGTGTAGGGGCCTTTTGAACATAAGCGGCGATATAGGTATATCGACGCTACACAACACTCTTGTGCGTGGCAACTTGAACGTCTTCTTGCCGATTAGCTGCCAAGATGGCCTGCAAACGGCCAAACGCAGGCTGCCGAACCTTAATTCTCCGTACGCTGCCCCGGATAGTGTTTGTTGCTGCTGTCCGAAAATGCCATTTTGAGAAATTCACTCTTTACGGTGCAAAAGAAAAATTTTCTGATGCGTAAAAACTAAGTCTATAGTGTGAGTAGGGAGAACTTACTATGCTGCAGGCTTTCAAGGGGGCATCGTGGCAACTAAAGAATATCGTAACAATCATTACGTTCCTGAGTGGTACCAGAAAAAGTTTTTATCCGCAGACGGCGGCGAGGCTAAATTTTATTACCTTGACTTAAAGCCTGAAACAATTACTACAGCAAATGGCACACGATATAAGCGCAAGGACATGATGCGCTGGGGCCCCGATAGCTGTTTCAAAATAGAAGATCTTTATACAACAAAACTAGGCAACTTCGAATCAACAGAAATCGAAGAAAAGTTTTTTGGACAAATTGATACTGAAGGGCACAAAGCTGTTGAGTACTTTTCTAAATTCCAGCATCCTGATGTAGATCCTCAGTCTTTTCACAATCTACTACTTTATATGAGCACTCAAAAACTCAGAACTCCAAAGGGCTTGAAGTATTTGGCATCTAAAACACAGTCACGTGACAAAAATGAATTATTATTTATGCTACAGAGACTACAGAGTTATTTTTGTGCGTTATGGACTGAATGTGTTTGGCAATTGGCTGACTGCAAGAGTACGGATACAAAGCTAATCCTGTCAGATCACCCCGTTACCGTATACAACAAAGGTTGTTTCCCTCAATCCGCATTGGCGAAAAAGGTAGGTGATCCTGAGGTTTGGCTGAACGGCACTCACACATACTTTCCATTGTCGGAAGAATGCGTCCTGATTCTAACTAACCTGTCTTGGGTCAGGTGTCCGTACGGAAACCCTATGAAAGAGCGGCCAAACCCAAAGCTATTTCGAACGGCAATGTTTAACTTCACGAGCATTCAAACTCATAGAGAACTCACAGAGTTAGAAGTACTCCAAATTAACTACATAACAAAAATTCGAGCTGAGCGGTACGTTGCGGCACGAGAAAAGGAATGGCTATATCCTGAAAAAAAGTTGACACCTTCTCTATGGCCACAACTAGGGGATAGTTATTTATTAATGCCTGACCCGCGATCCGTAACATATTCTACCTCTACGATGGTTGGTTATGAAAATGGTCGATCAGAGACAATGGATGAATACGGTAGACGACCTGGACAAAAAGGTTATAGCGGTGAGAGCAATAATAGAAAAGACTGGAACAGTTTCTTAGCTTTTCAAGGTGAATACGCTAGACGATTTGGCCCGAAACGGCGCGGTCGATCATTCGAATTGAATAGAATTTCAAACGAAGAGGACTCTGATGACTATCATGCGTACCATCTGGGTTTAGAGAGAACAAACAGAAAACGTTAAAAACGAGGTCAGGGGTTAGCGTTTAAATAATGTGGTGATCAAGAACAGACTCCACAATAGAGCACGTTATATCGATTTATATGATTCCTTAACTTTATTCGCTCAAAATTTCACGGAGGCGCCTCTCAAGTGCTCCTCTGAACAAGATTCGTAGATTGTCTGCATCGAGCTTTGAAATGGTCTCTTCAAGGTGAAGCTTAAAAATCAGGTCATGGGTGCAAGCCTCACGCCTCCGTGCTTCAAGTGCGGTGGGTGAGCAAGCAATCCCAGCGAGGAAATGAGCCGACACGCTACTCGCGGGATGAATATCGCTCTTGGCAACAGACATGACTTCCTACCTGGTTCTCAAACGATTGAAGACACGCTTACGAATCTGCGCCCTTCTCTAAGGAGTAGTGGGTCTAACACTAAGTTCATAACGGAACGAAGTGCACCCGTCTCGCGAGTAAAAAAACGCACCAAAAAGACGCGCCAGTCCCATGGTGGTCCCATGGGGCTATTTTTTGGACGCCAAAAACCACAAACCCCAGACTTTCTCTAGTAAAATCAGGGGCTTGTGTTTTTACAATTTGGCGATGAAGGAGAGATTCGAATCCTCATCACCTCACGTGTCCACAGCCTCCGATTCAGCGCCTAAGCAATGACTGCTATTGGCCGCAAGCAGCCACCTCCGGCGTCCATTCCTGACCAGCTCGCTCTACCGAACACATCTGGCGATCACGAGCACAGTTCACCGCCCTCATCCGCTGCCCATTCAGCGCACTGCCCCTACGCTCTGGCAGGCGCATCGTTATCTGTCGACCGTTTCTCGTCAAAGCCCGAGCCGTCGCTTACGCGAAAATGCCAGATCGTCATCTGACGCCGGTTTGTCGCTACAATTGGGGCTCCCCCATGAACAGATTGCCCCTCAGGGGCGGCGTCATACTGACATCACCCCTTCACAACGCAAATTACCCGGAGCAACCTCGTAAAAATGCTGAAACCCAGTATTCATGAGGGCTGCAACCACAACACCCCTTCACGACACCTCTTAACGACACCCCTTCACAACGCCAATTTCCTAGCTGAAGCTCGTGAAAATGCTGAAAGCCAGTATTCATGCGGGCTGCAGCCACAACACCCCTTCACGACACCTCTTAACGACACCCCTTCACAACGCCAATTTCCTAGCTGGAGCTCTTGAAAATGCTGAAACCCAGTATTCATGCGGGCTGCAGCCACAACACCCCTTCACGACACCTCTTAACGACACCCCTTCCGGCAAATCGGCAAGTTCCTCTATGGGAGGTGAAGCGTCAGACTTCCATAAGTAATAGATGAGAGGTGAGCCCTATTTTTAATGTGTCGCGAAGCGGATGTCAGGGCCACCCAAAATCAGCTGATAATCGATTTGGGTTTTCGGAGATCAAGGGGAGACTGAGCTCACCTGCATCGAGGATTACCACCATGAATCTGCTCGCCACCATTGCCAACCTGATGGCCTCAATCGCCCAGCCGACAAAACCGCTGTACACCACAGTGGTATATCCCACCCAAGGGAAAGCGGTCGTGCTGCATGACGATCTCAACATCCGCAGTGAGCGAACGTGGTACCAGGGTACAGAGTCGCTGAGCGGCAAAGAAGAGAAGTCGACCTACCCGTTCGATCTTCATATCGACGATAACGCGACCTGTGTTGAGCCCGCTATACAGACTCAGACTGACAATTTCAGCCTGCACAGGAGTTTCATGGACCTGATGGACAACGGCTGGATAAACCCGGCTAACGGACTGCCGGTGATGGATGGCTGCGTCGATGTCATGGGCAACGCTTATGGCATCGACTCGATGAGCGACGGTCTGTGGTTCGATCACGGTAGCGCGTTCGCAGACTGAATCAGTGTCCGCCAGTTGCCGGCGCTAGAAAGCTGAACCAGGATGCGAAATTGCTGTGAGTTTCTGTACAGTGAATGAGTTGTTTAGACCCTGATGGCCACCAGCATGGGAGAAGAACATGGACCGGTTTGAGCTACTGATTTACTCAGTGTTCGGCGTGCTCTGCGCCTTGGGGATTACAGCCGCGATTGGTTACAAGATCGCCGTTTACCTGGACAAGCAGCACGACAACAACAGAGCACGCCCGAACTCGACTGCCGATTAATTGGATCTAGTGAGTGAGCAGGTCACGTGCCAAGTCAAAGAGGATGACATCGTGAGTACAGTTGAATGCCAGTGCTGCAGGATGATGATGGTTCCGAAGGTGATCACCAGCGCGCCGTTCTACGTAAGCGGAGTTCCCCTAGGCGCTGGTGATCCCGAGTCATCTGTATGCCCCTTCTGCCTGTCGCCGAAATGGATGCTCACCGAGCGCCAGGCTCTGGCGGCTGGCAAGGCCAATGCAGAGTTCTACGGCATTATGGTTCTCGCCCTAGTAAACATCGTTGCCTTCGCTCGACTTGGGGAACTGGGTGGCGGGATAGTGCTTACTGCATCAGTCACAGCCTTCTTCCTACGCAGCAGAATTATCAGCGCGCTGCGACAGCGTTTGAGACGTTAAACCTGCTCGCCTCGCTCCCTTCAAACCACGTTACTGCAGGTCATCTGATCGCGAATTTTAAGCACCGTTGTGGTGCTGCAACCTGCATGGCAAGCAGTAGCGCGAATACCCAGACCAACGCTCAGCAGTTCACCGATGCGCTGATGTAGGTTCTTGTCAGCCGGCCGACCTTTGTAGGCGCCGGAGGCTTTTGCCCGAAGAATTCCCTGGGCCCGACGCTCACGACGTTGCTCGTAGTCCTTGCGCGCAATAGCAGCCATCATTTCGATCATCATGCCGTTGATCGCGGCCTGCATTCGGTCAGTGAATTCGTCACCAGCCGTGTCTCTCATGCTCTGGTGGCTGGTCGGAAGATCCAGGGCGACAATACGCAGCCCCTTGGAATCAATCTCAGCCTTGAGTGCCTGCCAATCAACCACCGGCAATCGGGAAAGCCGGTCGATACTTTCCAGCAGCAAGACATCCCCCTGTTGGGCATCCGATATCAGTCTCAACAGCTCTGCTCGGTCAGTTCTGGCGCCACTGGCGTTCTCGATGTATTGCGCAGCGATAGCCCTGCCATGGTCGGCAGCGAATTGTTGCAGAGCGTCACGGCACGGTTGGCGTCTTGCTCAGCAGTGGACGCACGAAGGTAGGCGCGGACAAACATCAGATTTCCTTTCTCGTATCAGTTTGGATGATGTTTTGCGGGCGTATCAGTTAGACCGTTACTTACAAATTCGAGCATCAGAGAAACCTGACTCTCGGACGTATCAGCTAAGGCATACCCAAAAAATCACCGCAGGCCTGCGAAAACCCACGGTGATACAACCCAGCAGAATTATTTCCCTATGAAGTAGAGCGCCCTGCCCTGATTAAAGATTGCGGCCGGGATCGAGTTTTTCCTCAGCCGCTGGCCAGGGTGGTAGATGTAGATCCATTCAGGGAGGTGTTGCGATGCAAGCAGCATGGCTTCTGAAGTCGTCATGTCGTTCTTGTAAGCATCAAGCGTGAATTGGTTGTGACGGATGAATATCGGCCCGTAGATGAGCGGCGACTGCAAAAAGCTTGGTGATGTCGAGACCTCGTCGCTGAATGGGATCGGCCGCTCCGCGTAGCTATCTGCAAGGGACGCGTAAGCGCGCGAATGACTGTCAGGGTATTTGCCTGTTTGTATCCGCAGTTTCGATAGCCCGCCTGGAAAGATCTTCTTGCGTACTTCCTCGACCTTGTGAAGCGCCAGATTAGATGCCTCGCCTGGCGAACTAGCCTGATCGGAAGGTACCCACGCGACAACCTGAGTCACCCGCGCCGGATCGCTTGAACCACCCAATAACATTAACCCCAAGCCAATTCCTGCAGCTGCGCCGCCACTCAAACCCGTAGGTGGAGACGCGAAGCTAACCGCGCTTAATCCAGCATCCCCTAACCCTCCTACAGAGCCGCCGGATGAGCTCACGTCATTAACCGCCCCTGCCAGCTCAATTGGAACGTCGCGCTGCCCGGAAATCCCCATGGCCGTCAGAACATGCATAGCATCCGACCATTTTTCCCTCGGAACATCATTCGGGGCAGGAAGCTGCACTGTCCTATTCCCTTGAGTGCCAGAGCACCCAACCAGAAGAGCTACTGTCGCGGCCAGCAAGCCGATTCGGATCGTTGTTGATTTGTTACCCATGGCGCCACTCCCTGTTTTGATTGCCACAGCTTACGAAGGCTTTCAGGAAACCCAACGGCATAAGCCTGTGAGCTGTGCCGACTTGGGATTTCCAGAGCCTGGCATAGCGTGTCATGCAACCTCATGCACGCGGAGAAGCACCATGGAATTTCGTCACTTAGGCAATGGACAGACTTTCCCACCTGTAGCGCCGAATGGCCGGGTCTACGCCATACCTGTCACGCAGGAAAACCACGTAGAGATTTTCTGCCTGACTCCTGAAGGCATTGTTGGAAGCAGCGTTGCGGCCAACTGGGCAGAAATTACGGGTTTCTATTACGACGACAAGTCCTGGGAAATCATCCTGCGCAATTACACCGGAAGGGGAATGCGTTTTCGTCGTGGCCACCCCTGCTTCATGGTTGCGGAAGGAGGCGAAAGCATACTGACGAGCATTCAGGGGTACTCAATCCCGCTTTGCACGATGAACCGCATATCTTTTGAGAAAACCAAAAATTCCTACCAGAAACCCGCGTAAAAGCGACTCTGGATGAAATAAAAATAACTTTTACGGCAATTTCAATTTCCGACGATAAAAGCGTTTGAAAGCGAAACCTATCATTCCTGACTCCCAGTACCTTGTGCTCAAACGGACTGATACGGAGCCTGAAAATGATCCCAAACATATTCCCTGGCAGGGAGCGAGCATCCCAATGAGCACACCGCGCTGGGTTCTGATCAAACGTGCGTCTGAGCTAACCGGCTATAGCGAAGACGCCATTAGGCACAAGGTTAAAAACGGTACCTGGGCACAGGGCCGCATCTGGAGAAAAGCACGCGACAACCGCGTTTTTATCAACATTGAGGAGTTGGATCGGTGGGTCGAGAGTTCTCCGCAGGAAGCGGCCTAGAAGCCGAGCTAAAAAAACACACAGGCGTCGAAATCCACGGCAATAGCCTGCGAATCGTATTCATGTGGCGCAGACGCCGGTACCGGGAGACGCTAGGCCTCCCCGTTACAAAGGCCAATATCAAACATGCCGCCCAATTACGGGCGGCTGTTCTTCATGCGATCAAAATGGGCACGTTCGAATATGCCGCCCATTTCCCCGAGAGTAAGCAAGCTGGCAACTACAGCTCGACCCGCGACGAGCGGCTGAAAGCCCTGCTCGAAAGATACAAGCCGCTCAAAGCAGTGGACATTACGTCCGAAACCGAACGCCGCTACGGTTGGGCGTTGGACATCTGCGTCGGCCTACTGGGTGAGAATCGCCTAGGCCGCGTGATACTGCCCGAAGACATCCAGCAGTTGCGGGTAACTCTGATCAGCGACCGAGCCACATCTACCGTAAATCACTACCTGGCGACCTTGGCTGGGTTTCTCACTTGGTGCGAGAGTAACGGTTACTGCCGCGCCGGCCTAGCTGCTGCATGTGTCCGTTTCGAAAAAACCGAGCGCGATCCGGACCCGCTGACAAAAGCCGAGGCAGAGCTCCTTCTCAACAAAGGCTGTATTCACCCTGCAGATCACGCCGCCATTAATCTGGCTATCTACACTGGCCTGCGCCCAGGTGAAATATGTGGCCTGGCCAGGGAAGATATTGATCTCCAGCGTGGCTTAGTTCATATCAGGCGCGCCATCACCAGTAGCGGCACGTTCAAACTACCGAAGACCGGTAAGCGCCGAACTGTCCTACTGCTACCGCCGGCACTCGATGCCTGCCGAATCTTGCTAGCCAGCGACCACAAGGTGCCGCAGCAGACTATCACCATCGAACTGACCCGCCACGAAGAGACTCAGGAAACCGTAACACCGCTGCTTTCGCCAAAGCTGCAAGCGCGAAAGAAGATGATCAATGCGTGGTTTGTACCCACAGCCTGGAATACGAAATGGGCCAATATCCAACGCCGGGCCGGCATTCGGCCACGGCGTCCGTACCAGACACGCCATACCTATGCATGTTGGTGCCTAGCAGCCCGTGGTAACCTCGCTTTTATAGCCAAGCAGATGGGGCACATCGACTTCACTATGCTAGCCAAGGTGTACGCCGCGTGGATGGACGATGAGTCTCCTGGCGAGCTGGAGCACATCTGGTCAGGCATGCAGAAACATACGTCAAATGCCCCATCCCTGCCCCATGAAACCCAGGATTATCCTCTAAGTAACTGATGAATAAAGAAATTTCAAATCTTTCTGCGCATACCCCGATGATGCAGCAGTACTGGCGACTCAAAAACCAGCACCCTGATCAGCTCATGTTCTACCGCATGGGCGACTTCTACGAGATCTTCTATGAAGATGCGAAGAAGGCCGCCAAGCTGTTGGACATCACCCTGACTGCCCGTGGGCAATCGGCTGGGCAGTCGATTCCGATGTGTGGGATTCCTTACCATTCGTTGGAAGGTTATCTGGTCAAGCTGGTGAAGTTGGGCGAATCGGTGGTGATCTGTGAGCAGATCGGCGACCCAGCCACCAGCAAAGGGCCGGTGGAGCGTCAGGTGGTGCGCATTATTACGCCGGGGACGGTGAGTGATGAGGCGCTGCTGGATGAGCGTCGCGACAACCTGATTGCGGCGGTGTTGGGCGATGAGCGTTTGTTCGGCCTGTCGGTGCTGGACATCACCAGCGGTAACTTCAGCGTGCTGGAAATCAAGGGCTGGGAGAACCTGCTGGCAGAACTGGAGCGTATCAATCCGGTGGAGTTGTTGATCCCGGATGACTGGCCGAAGGACTTGCCGGCGGAAAAGCGTCGTGGGGCCAAGCGTCGTGCACCGTGGGATTTCGAGCGTGATTCGGCGCTGAAAAGTCTGTGCCAGCAGTTCTCCGTGCAAGACTTGAAGGGGTTCGGCTGCGAAACCCTGACCCTGGCCATTGGCGCTGCCGGTTGCCTGCTCAGTTATGCCAAGGAAACCCAGCGCACCGCCCTGCCGCACTTGCGCAGCCTGCGCCATGAGCGCCTGGACGATACCGTGGTGCTCGATGGCGCCAGCCGTCGCAACCTGGAGTTGGACACCAACCTGGCCGGCGGGCGCGATAACACCCTGCAATCGGTGGTCGACCGTTGCCAGACCGCCATGGGCAGCCGCTTGCTGACCCGCTGGTTGAACCGCCCGCTGCGGGATTTGAGCGTGCTGCAGGCGCGTCAGTCGTCCATTACTTGCCTGCTGGACGGCTATCGCTTTGAAAAGCTGCAGCCGCAGCTCAAGGAAATCGGCGACATCGAACGCATCCTGGCGCGGATCGGCCTGCGCAATGCGCGCCCCCGTGATTTGGCGCGCCTGCGCGATGCCCTGGGTGCACTGCCGCAATTGCAGGCCGCGATGACCGATCTGGACACGCCGCACCTGCAACAGCTGGCCGTGACCACCAGCACCTACCCGGAACTGGCGGCGCTGCTGGAAAAAGCCATCATCGACAACCCGCCAGCGATCATTCGTGACGGCGGTGTGCTGAAGACCGGTTACGACAGCGAGCTGGACGAGCTGCAAGCCCTGAGTGAAAACGCCGGGCAGTTCCTGATTGACCTGGAAGCCCGCGAAAAAGCGCGTACCGGCCTGGCCAACTTGAAGGTCGGCTACAACCGTGTGCACGGCTACTTTATTGAGTTGCCGAGCAAGCAGGCCGAGTCGGCGCCTATCGACTATCAACGTCGCCAGACCCTCAAGGGCGCCGAGCGCTTTATCACTCCGGAGCTCAAAGAGTTCGAAGACAAGGCGCTGTCGGCCAAGAGCCGTGCACTGGCTCGGGAAAAGATGCTGTATGAAGCCTTGCTTGAGGACTTGATCAGCCAATTGGCACCGCTGCAAGACACCGCCGCCGCCCTGGCCGAGCTGGATGTGTTGAGCAACCTCGCCGAACGTGCGCTGAACCTTGACCTGAACTGCCCGCGTTTTGTCAGCGAGCCGTGCATGCGCATCGTGCAGGGCCGCCACCCGGTGGTAGAGCAAGTGCTGACGACACCGTTCGTCGCCAACGACCTGTCGCTCGACGACGACACCCGCATGCTGGTAATCACCGGTCCGAACATGGGCGGTAAATCCACCTACATGCGTCAGACCGCGTTGATCGTGCTGTTGGCGCATATCGGCAGCTTTGTGCCGGCGGCCAGTTGCGAGCTGTCCCTGGTGGACCGCATCTTCACCCGGATCGGCTCCAGCGATGACCTGGCCGGTGGCCGTTCGACCTTCATGGTGGAAATGAGCGAAACCGCCAACATCCTGCACAACGCCACCGAACGCAGCCTGGTGCTGATGGACGAAGTCGGTCGTGGCACCAGCACCTTCGACGGCCTGTCCCTGGCCTGGGCGGCAGCCGAGCGCCTCGCGCATCTGCGCGCCTATACATTGTTCGCCACCCACTACTTCGAACTGACCGTATTGCCGGAAAGCGAGCCGCTGGTGGCCAACGTGCACCTCAACGCGACCGAGCACAACGAGCGCATCGTGTTCCTGCACCACGTGCTGCCAGGGCCGGCGAGCCAGAGCTACGGCCTGGCCGTGGCGCAACTGGCCGGCGTACCGAACATCGTGATCAGCCGCGCCCGCGAGCACCTCAGTCGCTTGGAAACCACGGCGCTGCCCCATGAAAACGTGGTCGCCAGCCCCGCCAAAGCCACGAGCAAAAACGCCGCGCCGCACCAGAGCGATATGTTCGCCAGCCTGCCTCACCCGGTGCTGGATGAATTGGCAAAGCTTGACCTGGATGACTTGACGCCGCGAAAAGCGCTCGAAATGTTATATGCACTGAAGACTCGGATATAACGCTGAGGCTTGCAAGCTGGTAGACTCTCGCGCGGTTTGGGATGCTGCGGGCTCTTAGCCTGGTCCGCAGACTACCACTCCCGAACCTCGCGAGCCCTGCCACAAAGGGTTTCGCCGCCGCCGCCTGAGGAGAGAATTAGAAATGACCTTCGTCGTCACCGACAACTGCATCAAGTGCAAGTACACCGACTGCGTGGAAGTATGTCCGGTGGACTGCTTCTACGAAGGCCCGAACTTCCTGGTCATCCACCCGGACGAGTGCATTGACTGCGCCCTGTGTGAACCGGAATGCCCGGCCGTCGCAATTTTCTCCGAGGACGAAGTCCCGGCAGGTATGGAACAGTTCATTCAGCTCAACGTCGAGCTGGCGGAAATCTGGCCAAATATCACCGAGAAGAAAGATTCGCTGCCAGATGCAGCTGAATGGGATGGCAAGCCCGGCAAGATCGCCGATCTGATTCGCTGATCGGTTTGCTACGACTTAAAAGGCCCTCAAGGGCCTTTTTTGCGTTTTGCAGGCTAGGGTTCACTTTTCTACAGGCAAAAAAAAGGGGCGGTATGACCCGCCCACATTTTTTCCCTAGTCCCTGTATTCCTTTTCATCATCCTGATGAATCGCATCCTGCGACGTTCCTTCAAACCATCGTTCCTTGATGGCTGTGTCAATCCGTGGACACGGGGCCGATCTTAAAGAGTTCCAAAGGAAGTTCAACGGCAACCCAGCCGCCGGCCGAGAGATTTGCGCCTCAGAACAAAAGTAAATAATTGTTATTATTCAATAGGATAGAAAACAACCCGAGTGTATCGAGACGCCCATGGCGGCTAAAAAAACCAAACACTTACGAGAAAGTAAGTAATTGCTTACACGAGCAATTGCGTAAAAGCGTAACTGGCAGGCCTTGAGCGCTCTTCAGACATGAAAAAGCCCCGACACCGTCGAGGCTTTTCTCCTTCACGTCGCTTAGTCGTCGCTGACGGTAATCGTCGGCATTGCCGGTGAAGCCGCTTCCTGCAGGACGATCCGCGCGCCTACGTGGCGGGCCAGTTCCTGATAAATCATGGCAATCTGGCTGTCAGGCTCGGCGACAACGGTAGGCTTGCCTCCGTCGGCCTGCTCACGAATCAGCATGGACAACGGCAACGAGGCCAGCAGCTCGACCCCGTACTGGGTGGCCAGCTTCTCGCCGCCGCCCTCGCCGAACAGATGCTCGGCGTGACCGCAGTTGGAGCAGATGTGCACCGCCATGTTTTCCACGACGCCCAGCACCGGGATGTTGACCTTGCGGAACATCTCCACACCTTTTTTCGCGTCCAGCAGCGCCAGGTCCTGGGGCGTGGTGACGATCACAGAGCCGGCCACCGGGACTTTCTGCGCCAGGGTCAGCTGGATGTCGCCGGTGCCTGGCGGCATGTCGATCACCAGGTAATCCAGGTCGCCCCAGGCAGTCTGGGTTACCAGTTGCAACAGCGCGCCGGAAACCATCGGGCCGCGCCAGACCATCGGCGTGTTGTCGTCAGTGAGGAAGGCCATGGACATGACTTCCACGCCCAGGGACTCAATCGGCACAAACCATTTCTGGTCCTTGACCTTCGGTCGGGTGCCTTCGGCGATGCCGAACATCACGCCTTGGCTCGGGCCGTAGATGTCGGCGTCGAGAATACCCACGCGGGCGCCTTCACGCGCCAGGGCCAACGCCAGGTTGGCGGCGGTGGTGGATTTGCCGACGCCGCCCTTGCCGGAAGCGACAGCAACGACGTTCTTGACATTGGCCAGGCCCGGAATCTGCGCCTGGGCCTTGTGCGGTGCAATCACGCACTGGATGTCGACCCTGGCCGAGCTCACGCCGTCCAGGCCTTCGATCGCCATCTGCAGCATCTGCGCCCAGCCGTTCTTGAACAGACCGGCGGCATAACCCAGTTCCAACTGGACCGACACCCGCTCGCCCTCGATCTCGATGGCGCGCACACAGCCGGCACTGATCGGGTCCTGGTTCAAATAGGGGTCGGTGTACTGGCGAAGAACGGCTTCCACCGCTGCGCGATTCACGGCGCTCATGGGCTACTCCCGAAAAAGACTGACTGAAACAGGCGACTATCCTAACCGTTCCTATGGCTCAACGGCATGCTTTCGCAGGTTTGGAAGATGTTGAAACAGCGCCACGGGGTGAAATATATTTCCCGGCGCTTTATAGTGGCCGACCTCCGTTTCATCAAGTAGCCGAGCCCCATGTCCGAGCCACGCAAGATCCTCGTCACCAGCGCCCTGCCCTATGCCAATGGTTCCATCCATCTTGGCCATATGCTTGAGTACATCCAGACCGATATGTGGGTGCGCTTCCAGAAGCATCGCGGCAACCAATGCATCTATGTCTGCGCGGACGACGCCCACGGTTCGGCCATCATGTTGCGCGCCGAAAAGGAAGGCATCACCCCGGAACAACTGATCGCCAACGTGCAGGCCGAACACAGCGCCGACTTTGCCGAGTTCCTGGTGGATTTCGACAACTTCCACTCGACCCACTCCGAAGAAAACCGCGAGCTGTCGAGCCAGATCTACCTGCGCTTGAAGGATGCCGGGCACATCGACCAGCGTTCGGTCACCCAGTATTTCGACCCGGAAAAGAAGATGTTCCTGGCCGACCGCTTCATCAAGGGCACCTGCCCGAAATGCGGCACCGAAGACCAGTACGGCGACAACTGCGAAAAATGCGGTGCGACCTACGCACCGACCGAGCTGAAGGATCCGAAGTCGGCGATCTCCGGCGCCACCCCGGTGCTCAAGGATTCCCAACACTTCTTCTTCAAGCTCCCGGACTTCCAGCAGATGCTGCAAACCTGGACCCGCAGCGGCACCCTGCAGGACGCCGTGGCGAACAAGCTCTCCGAGTGGCTCGACAGCGGCCTGCAACAGTGGGACATCTCCCGCGACGCGCCGTACTTCGGCTTCGAGATCCCGGGCGAGCCGGGCAAGTACTTCTATGTGTGGCTGGACGCGCCAATCGGCTACATGGCCAGCTTCAAGAACCTGTGTGATCGCACCCCGGAGCTGGACTTCGACGCGTTCTGGAACAAGGATTCCACCGCCGAGCTGTACCACTTCATCGGCAAGGACATCGTCAACTTCCACGCCCTGTTCTGGCCGGCCATGCTTGAGGGTTCGGGCTACCGCAAGCCGACCGGCATCGCCGTGCACGGCTATCTGACGGTCAACGGCCAGAAGATGTCCAAGTCCCGTGGCACCTTTATCAAGGCGCGCACCTACCTGGACCACCTGTCGCCGGAATACCTGCGCTACTACTACGCCTCCAAGCTGGGCCGTGGCGTAGACGACCTCGACCTGAACCTGGAAGACTTCGTACAGAAGGTCAACTCGGACCTGGTAGGCAAGGTCGTCAACATCGCCAGCCGTTGCGCCGGTTTCATCCACAAGGGCAACGCTGGCCTGCTGGTGGCCGAAAATGCCGCACCGGAACTGACCGACGCGTTCCTGGCCGCCGCACCGAGCATCGCCGAAGCCTATGAAGCCCGCGACTTTGCCCGCGCCATGCGCGAAATCATGGGCCTGGCCGACCGCGCCAACGCCTGGATCGCCGACAAGGCACCGTGGTCGCTGAACAAGCAGGAAGGCAAGCAGGCGCAAGTCCAGGCGATCTGCGCCACCGGCGTCAACCTGTTCCGCCAGTTGGTGATCTTCCTCAAGCCGGTGCTGCCGCTGCTGGCCGCCGACGCCGAGGCGTTCCTCAACGTTGCGCCGCTGACCTGGAAGGACCTCGCGACCCTGCTCAGCAACCATCAGTTGAACGAGTTCAAGCCGCTGATGACCCGCATCGACCCGGTCAAGGTCCAGGCCATGACCGACGCATCGAAAGAAGACCTGGTCGCCAGCCAGACCGACACCGGCTCGGCTGCGCCAGTAGGCAATGGTGAATTGGCCAAAGACCCGATCTCTGCGGAAATCGACTTTGACGCTTTCGCCGCAGTCGACCTGCGTGTCGCGCTGATCGTAAAAGCCGAAGCCGTGGAAGGTGCCGACAAGCTGCTGCGCCTGACGCTGGACCTTGGCGGCGAGCAACGCAACGTGTTCTCCGGGATCAAGAGCGCTTATCCGGACCCGTCCAAACTCGATGGTCGCCTGACCATGATGATCGCCAACCTCAAGCCACGGAAAATGAAGTTCGGCATCTCCGAAGGCATGGTGATGGCGGCCGGTCCTGGCGGTGAAGAGATCTACCTGCTGAGCCCTGACAGCGGCGCCAAGCCCGGTCAACGGATCAAGTAAGCCTGCAAGACGGCCCTGTCGCTTCGGCGACAGGGCTTTTCAGCTAGTTCCCCCTTCTCGCTTGCCGGATAATCAGACCCTGTTTGTCTAACCTACCGGCACGCCAATGATCACAGCATGAACCTCATTCAACGTATCGACGCGCTGCTACCGCAGACCCAATGCGGCAAATGCGGGCACCCCGGATGCAAGCCTTACGCAGAGGGCATCGCCAGCGGCGAAGCCATCAACAAGTGTCCGCCTGGTGGACAGGAAACCATCGCCGGCCTGGCGCACTTGCTGAACGTGCCGGTGCTGGCGCTGGATACCTCCCGTGGCGAAGCTGCGGCGCAGATTGCGTACATCCGTGAAGCCGAGTGCATCGGCTGCACCAAGTGCATCCAGGCGTGCCCGGTGGATGCGATTGTGGGCGCCGCCAAGTTGATGCACACGGTGATCGTCGACGAATGCACGGGTTGTGATTTGTGTGTGGCGCCGTGCCCGGTCGATTGCATTGAAATGCGCCCATTGGTCAGCGTGCTGCCGATCGTGGGAGGTCTGGCAGCCAATGATCACGAGCGCCACGAACGCAGCCTCAAGCGTGACCGGGCACGGCGTCGCTACGAACAACGCAACGCGCGCTTGCAGCGGGAAGAGGAGCATCGGCTCGCCGAGCGCCAGGCACGGACCAAACGACCGGCACCGATGGAAACCGCGCCGGTAGATGCCCTGCAAGCGATTACGGACGCAGCGGTGAAGAAGGCCAAGATTGAGGTGGCGATGAGCCGCGCACAGCTGCACAAGTCCTTGAAAGCCTTTGGTCATCCACCGACCTTTGAACAGCAATCTCAGTTGATCGTCCTGCAACAGCAGTTTGAGGCCGCTGAACGCGCATTGGCTGCACTGGAACCAGACAGCACGCCAGCAATGCCACGGTCGCCCGTGAATACTGCCGAACTCAAACGCGCCAAAATCCAGCTGGCGATGCGCCGCGCCGAGCTGAAGAAAGCGCAGGATCGGCTGGCCGCCCCGCAAGAACTGGCCGACGCACAAAACCGGCTCGATGAAGCGCAACGTCAAGTCGATGCCCTGGGCACGTGACCTGCAACGTTGAGACGGGTCAGCAACTGTTTGCTGCATTGCGCTCACGCTAGGGTTGTTACGCGGCGAGGCAGACACCACTTTGATGCCTACCGGGTTTATCCTGCTGGGGTTACTACTGGCAGGGGGCCCGGCCTGGACCCTTTTCACCTTCTCGCTGAACACCGGCAAGGAACCACTCGTCCCATGAACGCCGTAAAACGCCTGGAAATTTTCCGCAGGTTTCACGAAGACAATCCGGAACCCAAAACCGAACTGGCCTACTCCTCGCCGTTCGAGCTGCTGATTGCGGTGATCCTGTCGGCACAATCCACCGACGTAGGCGTCAACAAGGCCACGGCCAAACTGTACCCGGTAGCCAACACGCCAGCGGCAATCCATGCCTTGGGTGTCGATGGGTTATCGGAGTACATCAAGACGATCGGCCTCTACAACAGCAAGGCCAAGAACGTGATTGAGACCTGCCGGATGCTGGTTGAGCTGCACGGCGGTGAAGTGCCACAAACTCGCGAAGCGCTGGAAGCCCTCCCCGGCGTAGGGCGCAAAACCGCCAATGTTGTGCTCAACACCGCGTTCCGACAGTTGACCATGGCGGTAGACACGCACATTTTCCGGGTCAGTAACCGAACTGGTATCGCCCGCGGCAAGAACGTGGTCGAGGTGGAAAATCAATTGATGAAGTTCGTGCCCAAGCCGTATCTGCTCGACTCCCATCACTGGCTGATCCTGCATGGGCGCTATGTTTGTCAGGCGCGCAAGCCGCGCTGCGGCAGCTGTCGCATCGAGGACCTGTGCGAATACAAGGACAAGACATCAGACGATTGAGCAATCATTGGTTTTTTTGATCTGTCGATTGAAAAAATCTTTTTTACCCATTCATGGATTATCGTTATAAGGAGCGCCAACGGCAGTCTTAGCCCGGAGTGAACCTTATGAGCACTGGCAAAGAACAATTGGATGTAGAAGACGACCTCGTTGCAGAGCCGGATGACGATGGCGAAGCCCCCGTTGCGGAGGTGGCCAAGACCAATCTGAGCAAACGTCGCACTATCGACAATCTTCTGGAAGAGCGACGCTTGCAAAAACAACTGGCCGATTACGACTTCGACCTCTGACCTGGCCGTTGACGACCAGAAGCCTCCCTGACGGAGGCTTTTTTCCAACGAGTACTCTGGTTACCTATCGGCGTTTTGATGGACCCCTTCCCACCTATACCAACCCATTGCGCTGGGCCAGTTCAATCAGGTCCACCAGGGAGCGGGCATTGAGCTTGAGCAACAAGCGCGTCTTGTAGGTGCTGACGGTCTTGTTACTGAGGAACATGCCATCGGCGATCTCCTTGTTGGTTTTACCACGGGCCAACTGCTGCAACACCATCATCTCCCGGCCCGAAAGGCGTTCAACCATGTCGGCCTCGCTGGCATTGCCCATGGTAGAGCGCACCGAATTCAGCGCCTGGTTCGGGAAATAGCTGTAGCCGGAAAGCACCGCCTTGATAGCGCTCAGCAACTCGGTCAGGTCCTGTTGCTTGCATACATAGCCTGCCGCCCCCGCCTGCATGCATCGCATGGAGAAATGCCCCGGAGCCTGCGACGTCAGCACCAACACCTTGAACGGCGCAGGCTGTTTGACCGAGGAGAGCCGGCAAATAACTTCCAACCCATCGAGCTTGGGAATTCCAATATCCAGTATGACAATGTCCGGCATATGTTCCCGTGCAAGTTGCAACGCATCGACACCGTTATCGGTCTCGGCAACGACCTCATAACCATGACGCTCCATTAGCATACGCACAGCAAGACGAATGACGGGATGATCATCCACGATCAGCACTTTATTCATAAGAAAGTCCAATTTCGCTGTTCGAATTATTCAGAGCAAGCACAATAGCCTAGTCGTTTCCTAGTTGGCATAGTATTCCCCCCCGCGCAACAGCAAGCAGAGACCCAACCCACAACGTAATAGGAATTGACCTACAAAAAAACGCAAAGTCGACCGTAGCGAGTTGTATGAGGCCTTTCAGATCTTTCCGGTCCCACACATATTTTGAATAAATTACCCCACGGATATGGGATGGACGGCGAAAGTAACGCACACGACTTTCAGGAAATATCCCTTGCTTGTGGTCATCGCTCCCTTGAGAAGCCAAGAAAACCACCACCTTTTTAGTTCCATTAAACATATTTATTTACACCCATATTTCCTACAGAACATTCAGCGCACAACAATTAAATTGTGCTTACTTGTGTGATTTATCTGTAAGACATAGTTCCTTGTCAGGTGTAATTAATTCATTTCACCTCGCAAACAAGCCATCACGTGCAGTTGGCCCGGCAGACAAATTTCCTGTCACCTTAACTTCAACAAAGTTTAAACATCGATAAACAAAAGATCGAATCAAGGCTGCCTGGTTTTTCATCGGGCAAAAAAAAGCCCCTTTCAACAAGGGGCTTTCCTTAGAGTGTCTTGAGCACTCAGAACAACTTGCGACCTTTGTTGGCCGCAATGCGCATGCGCAGTGCGTTCAACTTGATAAAGCCCGCTGCGTCCGCCTGGTTGTAGGCGCCGCCGTCTTCTTCGAAGGTGGCGATGTTGGCGTCGAACAGCGACTCATCGGATTTACGCCCGGTGACGATCACGTTACCTTTGTACAGCTTCAGGCGCACAACGCCGTTCACGTGGACCTGGGAAGCGTCGATCATCTGTTGCAGCATCAGACGCTCAGGGCTCCACCAGTAGCCGGTGTAGATCAGGCTGGCGTACTTAGGCATCAGCTCGTCTTTGAGGTGAGCCACTTCACGGTCCAGGGTGATGGACTCGATGGCGCGGTGAGCGCGCAGCATGATGGTGCCGCCCGGAGTTTCGTAGCAGCCACGGGACTTCATGCCCACGTAACGGTTCTCGACGATGTCGAGGCGGCCGATACCGTGTTCGCCACCGATACGGTTCAGGGTCGCCAGCACGGTAGCCGGAGTCATTTCGACGCCGTCCAGCGCGACGATGTCGCCGTTGCGGTAGGTCAGTTCCAGGTACTGTGGCTTGTCTGGCGCGTTCTCCGGGGAGACGGTCCATTTCCACATGTCTTCTTCGTGCTCGGTCCAGGTGTCTTCCAGCACGCCGCCTTCATAGGAGATGTGCAGCAAGTTGGCGTCCATCGAGTACGGGGACTTCTTCTTGCCGTGGCGCTCGATCGGGATTGCGTGCTTTTCAGCGTAATCCATCAGCTTTTCACGGGACAGCAGGTCCCATTCACGCCAAGGGGCAATCACTTTGACGCCCGGCTTGAGCGCGTAGGCGCCCAGTTCGAAACGCACTTGGTCGTTGCCCTTGCCGGTCGCGCCATGGGAAATGGCGTCGGCGCCGGTTTCGTTGGCGATTTCGATCAGGCGTTTGGCGATCAGCGGACGTGCGATGGAAGTACCCAGCAGGTACTCGCCTTCATAGACGGTGTTGGCGCGAAACATCGGGAAAACGAAATCGCGGACGAATTCTTCGCGCAGGTCGTCAATGTAGATCTCTTTCACGCCCATGGCTTGCGCCTTGGCACGTGCAGGTTCGACCTCTTCGCCCTGACCCAGGTCAGCGGTGAAGGTCACCACTTCACAGTTATAAGTATCCTGCAGCCACTTGAGGATCACCGAAGTGTCCAGGCCGCCGGAATACGCGAGAACGACCTTGTTTACGTCGGCCATGCCATCACTCCACGGGGTTGTACGGAAAGGCGACGATTCTACCGATCAAAACCGTGAAATTACAGGGGCGCGACAGCAAATGAAGATAAAGCGACAGATTATGTCGAGAGGGCGACCGGTGGTCGCACCTTATGAGGTGGCCGCGGGATTGCTCCGGACCGCAGCCTGGGGTGCCGGTTTCTCGGGGGTTGCGACCCGCTCCAGCTGAATATTGACGCGGCGGTTGCGTGCGCGGTTGGCAGCATTGGTGTTGGGCGCCAGCGGGTAGCTTTCGCCGTGGAAGCGCAGGGTAATCTGCGACTCCTCGACGCCGTTGGCCTTGAAGTAGTCCATCACCGCCAATGCACGACGCCGTGAAACATCACGATTGGTCAGGCGGTTGCCGCTGTTGTCCGAGTGGCCGTTCAACTCGATGTGGTTGACGGTCGGGTCGGCCTTCATGAATTCAAGAATCACTGCCAGCTTCTGCTTGGCCGCCGCATCCAGCTCGATGCCACCGCCCGGAAAGCCGACTTCGGTCTGCTTGACCTGATCGTAATTCATCGGCAGCAGCTTGGCGGTGCACAGTTGATAGTCGCTGTAAGCCTTGTTGAACTTCACCGGCAACAGGCGGATTTCCGAGTAGCCGCCCTCACGCCCGTAATGCCGTACGGTCGGCGAACGCCCCTCGAGCAAACCATTGAACAGGCGCCCGGCCTGGGCCTGTGAGCTGTTGAACAGCACTTCGCCACTGCCGGCACGCACGGCTCCCAGATTGATGTCGCCGCGTCCGGGCTGCCAAGGTGCGGCAGCGGCCAGCAAGGTGGCCGAACCTGCGCCCAGCGAACCATTAAAGGCTTTCAGACGAAACGTCGCCTGCTCGCCGGCCCGGCGCACGAACTCACCCGAACCAAAATCGGTGATCGGTTGGCTCAGACGGCACTCAAACTTGTCGCCCTCTACCTTCCACTCAATATTCTCCAGACGTGTCTGGAACGTGAGGGCCATCGCAGGCAGGCTGGCGAACACACTGAGCAGGGCTAGATAATGCTGGCGCACGGGAGGCTCCACTGGTTTCTACAACACTTCAAAGCGTCATACATCGATAAGGCATACGAAAGGCTATCGGATGCATCCTGTAAAACTTGATAGCGAGTGCCTGCAAGAGTCTTTTCCGGTAGCATTCCCACCAGATTGACCCGCCTGGAATCCCCAATGTCCGACCGCCTGACCCTGCTGCGTCCCGACGACTGGCATATTCATCTTCGCGATGGTGCTGCGTTGCCCCAAACCGTGGCCGATGTTGCGCGCACGTTTGGCCGTGCCATCATCATGCCTAACCTGGTACCTCCGGTGCGTAACGCCGCTGAAGCCGACGCCTATCGCCAGCGTATCCTCGCTGCGCGCCCGGCCGGCAGCCGCTTCGAACCGCTGATGGTGCTCTACCTCACCGACCGCACCCAGCCCGACGAGATTCGCGAGGCCAAGGCCAGCGGCTACGTGCACGCCGCCAAGCTGTACCCGGCTGGCGCGACCACCAACTCCGATTCCGGTGTGACAAGTATCGACAAGATCCTGCCGGCCATCGAAGCCATGGCCGAAGTCGGCATGCCGCTGTTGATCCACGGTGAAGTCACCCGTGGCGACGTGGACGTGTTCGATCGCGAGAAGATCTTCATCGACGAGCACATGCGTCGCGTGGTCGAACTGTTCCCGACCCTCAAGGTAGTGTTCGAACACATCACCACCGCCGATGCCGTGCAGTTCGTCACCGAGGCCTCGGCCAACGTCGGCGCGACCATCACTGCGCACCATCTGCTGTACAACCGCAACCACATGCTGGTGGGCGGGATTCGGCCGCATTTCTATTGCCTGCCGATCCTCAAGCGCAACACCCATCAGGTGGCACTGCTGGATGCCGCCACCAGTGGCAATCCGAAGTTCTTCCTCGGCACCGACTCCGCGCCACACGCCCAGCATGCCAAGGAAGCCGCGTGCGGCTGTGCCGGTTGCTACACGGCCTACGCGGCGATCGAGCTGTACGCCGAAGCGTTCGAACAACGCAATGCCCTGGACAAGCTCGAAGGTTTCGCCAGCCTCAACGGCCCGCGTTTCTACGGCCTGCCGGCGAATACCGACCGCATCACCCTGGTCCGTGAAGACTGGACCGCCCCTGCCAGCCTGCCGTTTGGCGAGTTGACTGTTATCCCGCTGCGCGCCGGTGAAACACTGCGCTGGCGCCTGCTGGAGGAAAGCAAGTGAGTGAAGACCATTACGACGACGAACACGAGCACAGCGGTGGCGGTTCACGCCACCCGATGGCCGAGCGGTTCCGCGGCTATCTGCCGGTTGTCATCGACGTAGAAACCGGCGGTTTCAATTGCGCCACCGACGCCTTGCTGGAGATCGCAGCCACCACCATCGGCATGGATGAACAGGGTTTCGTGTTCCCGGAACACACCCACTTCTTCCGCGTCGAGCCGTTCGAAGGCGCCAACATCGAGGCGGCGGCCCTGGAATTTACCGGGATCAAGCTCGATCACCCGCTGCGCATGGCCGTGAGTGAAGAAGCGGCACTGACCGACATCTTCCGTGGTGTGCGCAAGGCGTTGAAGGCCAATGGCTGCAAACGCGCGATCCTGGTCGGCCACAACAGCAGCTTCGACCTGGGCTTCCTGAACGCCGCCGTGGCGCGGTTGGACATGAAGCGCAACCCGTTCCACCCGTTCTCCAGCTTCGACACCGCTACCCTCGCGGGCCTGGCTTACGGCCAGACCGTACTGGCCAAAGCCTGTCAGGCAGCCGGTATCGACTTTGACGGTCGCGAAGCCCACTCGGCGCGCTATGACACCGAGAAGACCGCCGACCTGTTCTGCGGCATAGTCAATCGCTGGAAGCAGATGGGCGGCTGGGAAGACTTCAACGACTAACAGCGCTGTTGTAGTGAGCGGGCTTGCCCCGCGCTGGGGGGCGAAGCCGCCCCAAATCCAACCGCCTCCGTTTTACTGATACACCGAGGTGCCTGGGTTTAGGGCGGCTTCGCCCCCCAGCGCGGGGCAAGCCCGCTCACTACAGCCATTTCCCGCCCATAAAAAAACGGCCTTCTCAGGCCGTTTTTTTGTACCTCAAATCTGGCTTACAGCTTGCCAGCGTTCTCGGTCAGGTAAGCCGCAACGCCTTCTGGCGAAGCGTTCATGCCTTTGTCGCCTTTTTTCCAGTTGGCAGGGCAGACTTCGCCGTGCTCTTCGTGGAATTGCAGGGCGTCGACCAGGCGGATCAGTTCTTCCATGTTACGGCCCAGCGGCAGGTCGTTGATGATCTGGGAGCGCACAACGCCCTTGTCATCGATCAGGAACGCGCCACGGAAAGCCACGCCGCCTTCGGATTCAACGTCGTAGGCCTTGGCGATGTCGTGCTTCATGTCGGCAGCCATGGTGTATTTGACTTTGCCGATGCCGCCATCATTGATGGCAGTGTTGCGCCAGGCGTTGTGGGTGAAATGGGAGTCGATGGAAACGGCAACCACTTCAACGTTACGCGCCTTGAAATCGTCCATGCGGTGGTCCAGAGCGATCAGCTCCGACGGGCAGACGAAGGTGAAGTCCAGCGGGTAGAAGAACACCAGGCCGTATTTGCCTTTGATGGCTTCAGACAGTTTGAAACTGTCTACGATTTCGCCATTGCCGAGGACGGCAGGTACATCGAAATCCGGGGCTTGTTTGCCGACGAGTACGCTCATTGGGTATCTCCTGATGTGAGGGTGACGATTGAAGTAAAAGGACCGGCCCAGTCTGGCGCCTGTAGGCGACAACCCTGTGACGCAGTCACGCTTCGTGAAGACCGACCATCATACACTGAAAAAACCGTTCGTCAGCGCAGGGGCAATACGCGCAAATACCCTACGAATCTACTTTGACAATCATTCTCGTTAACATTAAGATCCATCGCACTCAAGCCTTAAACCCGCGACGGTTCTCCCTTATGTATGTGTGCCTCTGTACTGGCGTCACCGACGGACAAATCCGCGAAGCAATCTACGAAGGTTGCTGCAGCTACAAGGAAGTGCGTGAAACCACCGGCGTTGCCAGCCAGTGCGGTAAATGTGCTTGCCTGGCCAAGCAAGTGGTACGGGAAACCCTGACGCAGCTGCAGACAGCCCAGGCCACGCTCCCCTATTCAGCAGAATTTACACACGCTTAAATCGGCGTGTTTTAAAGAACCGGACTTAGTGTCCGGTTTTTTTATGCCCGCAATTCAATAAGTTAGCGCTAAGACGCGGAACACAAACATTCTTATTCCGATTAATTTTCATTTATTATTCAATAACTTAGGTTTGACACTAAGGTTTTCGCCGCTCAAACTCCGGCCTATATACAGCTATTACAGGGCAGGACCCCAGTCATGAAAGGCGACATCTCAGTCATCCAGCAACTCAACAAAATCCTTGCCAATGAACTGGTCGCGATCAATCAGTACTTCCTGCATGCACGCATGTTTGACGATTGGGGCCTGGAAAAGCTGGGCAAGCGTGAATACAAAGAATCGATCAAAGCCATGAAGGACGCCGACGCGCTGATCAAGCGCATCCTGTTCCTCGAAGGCCTGCCGAACGTGCAGGACCTGGGCAAGCTGAGCATCGGCGAGCACACCCAGGAAATGATCAACAGCGACCTGAAATTCGAGCAAAAGAGCCACAGCGACCTCAAGGCCGCCATCGCTCACTGCGAAACCAAAGGCGACTTCGGCAGCCGTGAGCTGCTGGAAGATATTCTGGAAGACCAGGAAGAACACATCGACTGGCTGGAAACCCAACTGGGCCTGATCGACAAAGTCAGCCTGGAAAACTACCTGCAATCGCAGATGGGCGAATAAGCCCTCGGCACGCAGGTATAAAAAAGCCCCGCTCTCTCACGAGAAGCGGGGCTTTTCATTGCAAGCGAATCAAGCGTCAGTCTTGGCCGCCGCGTTTGCCGCCGCTTCCTTGATCAGCGCTTGCAGCGAACCATCAGCCGCCATCTCAACGATGATGTCGCTACCGCCGACCAATTCACCGGCAACCCACAGTTGTGGGAACGTAGGCCAGTTGGCGTACTTGGGCAGGTTGGCACGGATTTCAGGGTTCTGCAGGATGTCCACGTAAGCGAATTTCTCGCCGCACGCCATGATCGCCTGGGAAGCCTTCGCGGAGAAACCGCACTGAGGAGCGTTTGGCGCGCCCTTCATGTAAAGCAGAATGGTGTTGTTGGCAATCTGCTCTTTGATCGTTTCGATGATATCCATGGAACACCTCGGCTGGAACTTTGCGACTCACAGGTCGGCACGGTGGCGCATTGTAACGCAAAATTCCAGCGCAGTGCTCAGGCGGCTGCGACCTGAACCGGAACGCCGTTGAGCGCAGCGTTGCCCGACAACTCGTCCAAATGCCGCTCGTCGGTCAAGTCGTTCGCACTCGCCCCCGGCTGCCCACTGGCAATGCTCATCTGCACACCCGGACGGCCATGCCCCCAACCGTGGGGCAGGCTGACTACACCGGGCATCATATCCAGGCTGGCCAGTACTTCCACTTCGATCATGCCGATGCGCGAACTCACTCGCACGCGCTGACCATCGCTCAATTGCCGACTGGCCAGATCGTCCGGGTGCATCAACAACTGATGACGGGGCTTGCCCTTCACCAAGCGGTGATAGTTATGCATCCAGGAGTTGTTGCTGCGCACGTGGCGACGACCGATCAACAACAACTCATCCGCCACAGGCAGCGGCTGCGCGGCAAAGCGCGCCAGATCGGCAAGGATCACCGCCGGTGCCGCCTGCACTTTGCCATCCGCCGTTTTCAAGCGCGCAACCAGATTGGCCTTGAGCGGCCCCAAGTCGACGCCATGGGGATGTTCCGCCAGCATCGCCACCGACAACTTGTGGCTCGACGCATCACCGTAAACCCCGGCACGCAACCCGAAGTCGATCATCTGCGCCGGCGCCATGGTCGGCTTCAGCACTGCACCGGTCTGCGCGGCAAACGCCTCTGCCAGACCTACGAAGATCTCCCAGTCATGCAGCGCCCCCGCCGGCTTGGGCAAGATCGCACGGTTGAAGCGGGTGACGTTACGCACCGCGAACATATTGAAGGTGGTGTCGTAGTGATCGTTCTCCAGTGCCGATGTAGACGGCAGGATCAAGTCGGCATATCGCGTGGTCTCGTTGATATAGAGATCGATGCTGACCATGAACTCCAGCCCATCCAGCGCCTGTTCCAACTGGCGGCCGTTGGGTGTCGACAACACCGGATTGCCGGCCACCGTGACCAATGCGCGGATTTGCCCTTCGCCCTCGGTAAGCATTTCCTCAGCCAGGGCCGACACCGGCAACTCGCCGCCATATTCCGGACGCCCGGACACCCGGCTCTGCCAGCGATTGAAATGCCCACCGCCTGTCGACGCCACCAGATCCACCGCCGGCGTGGTGCACACGGCGCCACCGGCACGGTCCAGGTTGCCAGTGACCAGGTTGATCAGTTGCACCAGCCAATGACACAAAGTGCCGAACGCCTGGGTGGAGACGCCCATGCGCCCGTAACACACCGCCCTGTCCGCCGCCGCAAAGTCCCGCGCGAGCTGGCGAATCTGCGCGGCCGGCACTGCACATTGGCGACTCATGGCCTCGGCGGTAAACCCGACGATTGCCTGGCGCACATCGTCCAGGCCAGCGACCGGCAGGTGACTGTCGCGAGTCAGGTTTTCACTGAACAAGGTGTTGAGCACCCCAAACAACAACGCCGCATCTCCGCCGGGGCGCACGAACAGGTGCTGATCGGCCATCGCCGCTGTCTCACTGCGCCGCGGGTCGACCACCACCACTTTGCCGCCACGGGCCTGGATGGCCTTGAGACGCTTCTCCACATCGGGCACGGTCATGATGCTGCCGTTGGATGCCAATGGGTTGCCGCCGAGGATCAGCATGAAATCGGTGTGATCGATGTCCGGAATTGGCAGCAATAGGCCATGACCGTACATCAGGTGACTGGTGAGGTGGTGGGGCAACTGGTCCACCGAGGTCGCCGAGAAGCGGTTGCGCGTCTTCAACTGGCCCAGGAAGTAGTTGCTATGGGTCATCAGCCCATAGTTATGCACGCTGGGGTTGCCCTGGTACACCGCCACCGCATTCTGGCCGTGCCGGGCCTGGATACCCGCCAGGCGCTCGGCTACAAGGGCGAAGGCGTCTTCCCACGGGATTGGCTGCCATTCGCTGCCCACCCGCAACATAGGCTGGTGCAGGCGGTCCGGGTCATTCTGGATGTCCTGCAGTGCCACCGCCTTGGGGCAGATATGCCCGCGGCTGAACGTATCCAGCGCATCACCCTTGATCGAGGTGATCGCCAGGCTGCCGTCGTCGGCCTCGGTGGTTTCCAGGGTCAGGCCGCAGATGGCTTCACACAGATGGCAGGCACGGTGGTGGAGAGTCTTGGTCATGGCCAGTCTCTTTATAGGGGCTTTGACTCAACTATGAGCCGCCACATGCAGGGGCGCCACCAACGTTCGCGGTGTGAATCGACGGGCATCAGGCCCGGCCATGGCTAAGAGTGAGCAAATGTTTCAGAAGCCCGCAAAGCATCGCTGAAACCGACGCAACCGGGCCCAAGCCCGCCGCCGCGCATTGCAAAAGGTTGCGGCGCCAGTGTACAAATGGCCCGCTGCCGTATGGAATTCGTCTTCAAAAGCGCTCTCGCGCCCTTCTTGAACACCCCTAAAAACGTAGCCCTATTGGTAAGACGCGACATTTAATGTCAATATCGCGCCTTCCCCTATTTCGTCGCCCCGTGCGGCTTTCGCCGCAGGTCTCGCCCGTTGTCACAATAAACAAGGCTTTGAGTATCTGCGGTCTGTTGCAAAAAGGTAGTTAATGATGAGCGCAAGGCACTTTCTCTCTCTGATGGATTGCACGCCCGAAGAGCTGGTCAGCGTGATCCGTCGAGGCATTGAGCTTAAAGACCTGCGTAACCGCGGCGTACTGTTCGAGCCTTTGAAAAACCGCGTTCTCGGGATGATCTTCGAGAAATCGTCGACCCGCACCCGCCTGTCCTTCGAAGCCGGCATGATCCAGCTGGGTGGCCAAGCCATCTTCCTGTCACCGCGCGACACCCAACTGGGCCGTGGCGAGCCGATCAGCGATTGCGCGATCGTCATGTCGCGCATGCTTGATGCGGTGATGATCCGTACCTTCGCCCATAGCACCCTCACCGAATTCGCCGCCAACTCCCGCGTGCCCGTGATCAACGGCCTGTCCGACGACCTGCACCCGTGCCAGTTGCTGGCCGACATGCAAACCTTCCTTGAGCATCGCGGTTCGATCCAGGGCAAGACCGTGGCCTGGATCGGCGACGGCAACAACATGTGCAACAGCTATATAGAAGCGGCGATCCAGTTCGACTTCCAACTGCGCGTTGCCTGCCCGGAAGGCTACGAGCCTGACGCGCGTTTCCTCGCACAGGCAGGTGAGCGCGTCACCGTCGTTCGTGACCCACGGGATGCCGTGATCGGCGCTCACCTGGTCAGCACCGACGTCTGGACCTCCATGGGCCAGGAAGACGAAACCGCCAAGCGCCTCGCGCTGTTCGCGCCGTTCCAGGTCACCCGTGCCCTGCTCGACCTGGCCGCGCCGGACGTGTTGTTCATGCACTGCCTGCCAGCCCACCGTGGCGAAGAAATCAGCCTCGACCTGCTTGACGATTCGCGCTCCGTCGCCTGGGACCAGGCCGAAAACCGCCTGCACGCGCAGAAAGCCCTGCTCGAATTCCTCGTCCCGCCTTCGTACCATCACGCATGAGCCATCCACTCCTGCTGAACCTGCGCAATCTGGCATGCGGCTATCAAGATCAACGGGTGGTGCAGAACCTCAACCTGCACCTCAATGCCGGTGACATCGGCTGCCTGCTGGGCTCCTCGGGCTGCGGCAAGACCACCACCCTGCGGGCGATAGCCGGTTTCGAGCCGGTGCACGAAGGTGAAATCAGCCTGGCCGGCGAAGTGATCTCCAGCGCCGGTTTCACCCTGGCGCCGGAGAAACGTCGTATCGGTATGGTGTTCCAGGACTACGCACTGTTTCCCCACCTCAGCGTGGCGGACAACATCGCGTTCGGCATCCGCAAGCACCCGAAAAAAGACCACGTGGTCGCCGAACTGCTGGAACTGGTCAACCTGAAGAACCTCGGCAAACGCTTCCCCCACGAGCTGTCCGGCGGCCAGCAGCAACGCGTTGCCCTCGCCCGCGCACTGGCGCCGGAGCCGCAACTGCTGCTGCTCGACGAACCCTTCTCCAACCTCGACGGCGAACTGCGGCGCAAGCTCAGCCATGAGGTGCGTGACATCCTCAAGGTCCGGGGCACCAGTGCGATTCTGGTCACCCACGACCAGGAAGAAGCGTTCGCCGTGAGCGACCAGGTCGGTGTATTCAAGGAAGGCCGCCTGGAGCAATGGGACACGCCCTACAACCTCTATCACGAGCCGCAGACCCCGTACGTCGCCAGTTTTATCGGCCAGGGGTATTTTATCCGCGGCCAATTGAGCACGCCGGAGTCGGTCAGCACCGAACTGGGTGAACTGCGCGGCAATCGCGCCTACACCTGGCCAACGGGTGGCGCGGTGGATGTTCTGCTGCGTCCGGATGACCTCGTGTATGCGCCGGACAGCGCGTTGAAAGCGCGCATCGTCGGCAAGACGTTTCTCGGTGCGTCGACCTTGTACCGACTGCAACTGCCGACGGGCGCGCAGCTGGAGTCGATCTTCCCGAGCCATGCGGACCATCAGATCGGCGCGGATGTAGGGATTCGGGTGGCGGCGGAACATCTGGTGCTGTTCCAGGCTTCGGGCAGCGTTGCGGCGCAGATTCCCCAATCCGAATCAGGCGTAAGACGCTACAGCCCGGCCACCTGAAGACACCGGCTCAAAAAAAGTGGGAGCGGGCTTGCTCGCGAATGCGGCTTATCAGTGATGACTGTATCGACTGAAACTCTGCATTCGCGAGCAAGCCCGCTCCCACATTTTGATCCAGGTACACCCCAGCGTAGGTTTACGCCCGGCCAATCGGCGCGAATTTGGCCTGGGTGTGCTCCGCCAGCACCGCCGCCGACAGTTCCACTTCAAGCCCCCGCCTCCCCGCACTGACAAAAATCGTCGCAAACGGCTGCGCCGTTTCATCGATAAACGTGCGTAAACGCTTCTTCTGCCCCAACGGGCTGATCCCCCCCAGCAGGTACCCGGTAGAGCGCTGCGCTGCCGCCGGGTCGGCCATTTCGACTTTTTTCACCCCCGCCGCCTGCGCCAGGGCCTTCAGGTCCAGACTTCCGACGACCGGCACCACCGCCACCAACAATTCACCCTTCTCGCTGCTGGCCAGCAAGGTCTTGAACACCTGCGCCGGATCAAGCCCCAACTTTTCCGCGGCTTCCAGGCCATAGGAAGCGGCCTTGGGGTCATGTTCATAACTGTGGATGTGATGTTCGGCGCGAACTTTTTTCAACAGGTCCAATGCAGGGGTCATGCTGGCTCCAAGCGTGGCAAACAGATCGCCAATTCTAGGCCAACCCCACGTAAAACGCTCTACTGCGCGCACTTTGGCAAACACACACAACGTTACAAGCATGATCATTCACCAGGTCAATAGTTTGAAAGTGACTAATGGTTCACTTTCGACCTTTGACAGCAGTGATTCTTGTCTATATTTTTTCGTTTCCGAATACTGTAGGAATAGACCTGCAATATTCGAGCAGTAAGCCGTGTCCGGGATGGGGATCCTTGCCACGGTGAAAATCGCGCAACGCCCCGTTGAGGTCGTGCGCCAGACAAGAACAACAACTGAGGTTTTCCATGACAACTGCTCTTCAACAGCCTTCACTTTCGAGCCAATGCATGGCCGAATTCCTGGGCACTGCGCTTCTGATCTTCTTCGGTACAGGGTGTGTCGCTGCGCTCAAGGTCGCGGGTGCCAGCTTTGGTTTGTGGGAAATCAGCATTATCTGGGGGATCGGCGTCAGCATGGCGATCTATCTGAGCGCCGGTATTTCCGGGGCTCACCTCAACCCGGCGGTGAGTATCGCCTTGTGTATTTTCGCCGATTTCGAAAAGCGCAAACTGCCCTTCTACATCCTCGCCCAGATCGCCGGCGCCTTTTGCGCCGCGGCCTTGGTGTACACGCTCTACAGCAACCTGTTTTTCGATTACGAACAAACCCACCATATGGTGCGCGGCTCACAAGCCAGCCTGGAATTGGCCTCGGTGTTCTCCACCTACCCCCATGCGCTGCTGAGCACCGCCCAGGCGTTCCTGGTGGAAATGGTCATCACCGCGATCCTGATGGGCGTGATCATGGCCTTGACCGATGACAACAACGGCCTGCCACGCGGCCCGCTGGCCCCACTGCTGATCGGCCTGTTGATTGCGGTGATCGGCAGCGCCATGGGCCCACTGACCGGTTTCGCGATGAACCCGGCGCGGGATCTGGGGCCCAAGCTGATGACCTTTTTCGCTGGCTGGGGTGAAATAGCCTTCACCGGCGGCCGCGACATTCCTTATTTCCTGGTGCCGATTTTCGGCCCGATCGTGGGTGCATGCCTCGGCGCCGCGGCCTATCGCGGGCTGATTGCCCGCCATCTGCCGAGCGCCGCACCTGCTGCAGTTGAAGAAACACCTGACACGGCTGTCAACGGCAAGACCCGTATTTCCTGATAGCGCCAGCCTGGACCCACCTGCCCTTTTTGCGGCCCAGGCTGATTACCGATCTTCTTATTTTCCAAGGCATTCGACATGACCGACATTCAGAATAAGAACTACATCATCGCCCTTGACCAAGGCACCACCAGTTCGCGGGCGATCATCTTCGATCGTGACGCCAACGTGGTCTGCACCGCCCAGCGCGAATTCGCCCAGCACTACCCGCAAGCGGGCTGGGTCGAGCATGACCCGATGGAAATCTTCGCCACCCAGAGCGCGGTGATGGTCGAAGCCCTGGCCCAGGCTGGCCTGCACCATGATCAGGTCGCCGCGATCGGCATCACCAACCAGCGTGAAACCACCGTGGTGTGGGACAAGGTGACCGGCCGCCCGATCTACAACGCGATCGTCTGGCAATGCCGCCGCAGCACCGAGATCTGCCAGCAACTCAAGCGCGACGGCCACGAGCAGTACATCAGCGACACCACCGGCCTGGTCACCGACCCGTACTTCTCCGGCACCAAGCTCAAGTGGATCCTCGACAACGTCGAAGGCAGCCGCGAGCGCGCGCGCAACGGCGAACTGCTGTTCGGTACCGTCGACAGCTGGCTGATCTGGAAATTTACCGGCGGCAAGACCCACGTCACCGACTACACCAACGCCTCGCGCACCATGCTCTTCAACATCCACACCCTGGAGTGGGATGCGAAGATGCTGGAGATCCTCGACATTCCGCGGGAAATGCTGCCGGAAGTTAAGTCGTCGTCGGAAATCTACGGCCGCACCAAAAGCGGCATCGCCATCGGCGGTATCGCCGGTGACCAGCAAGCCGCGCTGTTCGGCCAGATGTGCGTCGAAGCCGGCCAGGCCAAGAACACCTACGGTACGGGTTGCTTCCTGCTGATGAACACCGGCGACAAGGCGGTCAAATCCAAGCACGGCATGCTCACCACCATCGCTTGCGGTCCGCGTGGCGAAGTGGCCTACGCCCTCGAAGGCGCAGTCTTCAACGGCGGTTCCACCGTGCAGTGGCTGCGTGATGAGCTGAAAATCATCAATGACGCCCACGACACCGAATACTTCGCCGGCAAGGTCAAGGACAGCAACGGCGTGTATCTGGTGCCTGCGTTCACCGGCCTGGGCGCGCCGTACTGGGACCCGTACGCCCGTGGCGCACTGTTCGGCCTGACCCGTGGCGTACGCGTGGATCACATCATTCGTGCGGCCCTGGAGTCGATTGCCTACCAGACGCGCGATGTACTCGACGCCATGCAACAGGACTCGGGCGAACGCCTCAAGGCCCTGCGCGTGGACGGCGGCGCGGTTGCCAACAACTTCCTGATGCAATTCCAGGCCGACATCCTCGGTACCCAGGTCGAGCGCCCGCAAATGCGCGAAACCACCGCACTCGGTGCGGCCTACCTGGCTGGCTTGGCGTGTGGCTTCTGGGGCAGCCTGGACGAGTTGCGCGGCAAGGCGGTGATCGAGCGCGAATTCGAACCGCAATTGGAAGAAAAGGAAAAAGAAAAGCTCTACGCCGGCTGGCAAAAAGCGGTCAGCCGCACCCGTGACTGGGAGCCCCACGAAGGCGCTGAATAAGCCAACATCCGGTTGTAACTGGCAGGGAGCAGATTCCTGCGTCATCATGGGCCACTTTTGTATGGCAGCCCAAAGGACGCCCAATGAATCTGCCTCCCCGCCAACAACAAATCCTCGAACTGGTCCGCGAACGCGGCTACGTCAGCATCGAGGAAATGGCGCAGCTATTCGTCGTCACCCCGCAAACCATCCGCCGCGATATCAACCAGCTGGCGGACGCCAATCTGCTGCGCCGCTACCACGGCGGCGCGGCTTATGACTCCAGTGTCGAAAACACCGCATACGCCATGCGGGCCGACCAGATGCGCGACGAGAAACAGCGCATCGGCGAAGCCATCGCCGCGCAGATCCCCGATCACGCCTCGTTGTTCATCAATATCGGCACCACCACCGAATCCATCGCCCGTGCGCTGCTCAACCACAGCCACCTGAAAATCATCACCAACAACCTCAACGTCGCCAGCATGCTCAGCGCGAAGGACGACTTCGATGTGCTGCTGACCGGCGGTAATGTGCGCCGTGACGGTGGCGTGGTGGGTCAGGCCAGTGTGGATTTCATCAACCAGTTCAAGGTGGATTTCGCCTTGGTGGGCATCAGCGGCATCGATGAAGACGGCAGCCTGCTGGACTTTGACTATCAGGAAGTACGGGTTTCCCAGGCGATCATCGCCAATGCGCGTCAGGTGATCCTGGCGGCGGACTCCAGCAAATTCGGGCGCAATGCCATGATTCGCCTGGGGCCGATCAGCCTGGTGGATTGTTTGGTCACCGATCAGCAGCCGGTGCCGGCGCTGGTGCAATTGTTGAATGACCATAAGGTGCGGCTGGAAGTCGTTTAAAACCTTCGACTTCTCCGGCGCCTGCGCCGCCACCTTCGCGAGCAAGCCCGCTCCCACACTTGACCGAGTTCCAGCATAGGAATGCGGTCGAATGTGGGAGCGGGCTTGCTCGCGAAGGCGATCTATCCAACACCGACCTCCCCAAGCCTGCATCTGGCTCATGTTCACAATTTTTCCCTCTCCAGCCCGTCGATGAATTTTTTCAATCGAAGTCGGGTGGCTGTGGGCGCGTTTATCAGCTACCATTTTCGCAAATGAACATTAATGTTCGAATTCCAAGATAAAAATCGCGAGGCCAGCCGATGAACCCTTCCACCTTGCCTGCCCCACCGCTTGCCGAAGTCTATGACGTGGCCGTTATCGGCGGCGGGATCAATGGCGTCGGTATTGCAGCAGACGCAGCCGGGCGCGGTTTGTCGGTATTCCTTTGCGAAAAGGACGACCTGGCCAGCCACACCTCTTCCGCCAGCAGCAAGCTGATCCACGGCGGCCTGCGCTACCTCGAACATTACGAATTCCGCCTGGTGCGCGAAGCCCTCGCCGAACGTGAAGTGCTGCTGGCCAAGGCGCCGCATATCGTCAAGCAAATGCGCTTCGTGCTGCCGCACCGCCCACACCTGCGTCCGGCCTGGATGATTCGCGCGGGCCTGTTCCTCTACGATCACCTCGGCAAGCGTGAAAAGCTGGCAGGTTCGAAAAGCCTCAAGTTCGGCCCGGACAGCCCGCTGAAAAGCGAAATCACCAAAGGCTTCGAATACTCCGACTGCTGGGTCGATGACGCCCGCCTCGTAGTCCTGAACGCCATGGCCGCCCGCGAAAAAGGCGCGCACATCCACACCCAGACCCGTTGCATCAGCGCACACCGCAGCAACGGCATGTGGGAAATGAACATGGAACGCGCCGATGGCAGCCTGTTCTCGATCCGTGCCCGTGCACTGGTGAACGCAGCCGGCCCATGGGTCGCCAAGTTCATCAAGGATGACCTGAAGCTGGATTCGCCCTACGGCATCCGCCTGATCCAGGGCAGCCACCTGATCGTGCCGAAACTCTACGAAGGCGCCCACGCGCACATCCTGCAGAACGAAGACCAGCGCATCGTCTTCACCATTCCGTACCTCAACCACCTGACCATCATCGGCACCACCGACCGCGAATACACCGGCGACCCGGCTGCAGTTGCGATCACCGAAGGTGAAACCGACTACATGCTCAAGGTGGTCAACGCCCACTTCAAGCAACAGCTGAGCCGCGATGACATCGTCCACACCTACTCCGGTGTGCGCCCGCTGTGCAACGACGAGTCGGACAACCCGTCGGCCATCACCCGCGACTACACCCTGGCGTTGTCCGGCGGCACAGGCGAGGCGCCGATCCTGTCGGTGTTCGGTGGCAAGCTGACCACCTACCGCAAGCTCGCCGAATCGGCGATGGCGCAACTGGCCCCGTACTTCACCCAGATGCGTCCGAGCTGGACCGCCAAGGCCAGCCTGCCCGGCGGCGAAGACATGACCACGCCAGAAGCGCTGGCCGAAGCGATTCGCCAGAAGTTCGAATGGGTACCGAGCGAAATCGCACGCCGCTGGTCCACCACCTACGGCAGCCGCACCTGGCGCCTGCTGGAAGGCGTACAGTCGCTGGCCGACCTGGGCGAACACCTGGGTGGTGGCCTGTACACCCGCGAAGTCGACTACCTGTGCACCGAAGAATGGGCGACCCAATCCCAGGACGTATTGTGGCGTCGCACCAAGCTTGGCCTGTTCACCACGCCGGAAGAACAAGCCAACGTGCAACGTTACCTGTCCAAGGTTGAGCACAATCGCGGCAAGATCGAAGCGGCCTGACCGCTCAGTCTCGCAAAAGCCCCTGTGCCGTGAGGTCCAGGGGCTTTTTTATGCCTGCCTTGCCATTCGGTTTTCCGAACGCCAACCCCATGGCTATTCGGTTTGCCGGACCAAACGTAAGAAAGTTCGCTACCGACAAAACTTAATCATCATATAAATCAACTGCTTAACCTTTAAGTACTGGTCTGGCACGACTCATGCTCTACACTCCATGACGATTGCCTGAGACGCCTCAGGAGCCGTTACGGGCATTCGCTGTACAAGAGAGCCGTCTAGCCGGCTTCATAAAAAAAACAAATGTCGAGGAAGTATTGATGCGCATCGTTCCCCATATCCTGGGCGCAGCTATCGCTGCTGCTCTGATCAGCACTCCAGTATTCGCCGCCGAACTCACCGGCACGCTGAAAAAAATCAACGACTCCGGCACCATCACCCTCGGGCACCGCGACAGTTCCATTCCGTTTTCCTACATCGCGGATGGTTCGGGCAAGCCAGTGGGCTACTCCCACGACATTCAGTTGGCCATCGTCGAAGCCCTGAAGAAAGACCTCAACAAACCCGATCTGCAGGCCAAATACAACCTGGTCACATCGCAGACCCGTATTCCATTGGTTCAGAACGGCACCGTCGATATCGAGTGCGGTTCCACCACCAACAACGCCGAGCGCGCCCAGCAAGTTGACTTCACCATCAACATGTTTGAAATCGGCACCCGCCTGCTGGTCAAGAAAGACAAGGACGGCAAACCGTCCTACAGCGACTTTGCCGACCTGAAAGGCAAGAACGTCGTGACCACCGCCGGCACCACGTCCGAGCGCATCATCAAGGCGATGAACGCCGACAAGCAGATGGGCATGAACATCATCTCCGCCAAAGACCACGGCGAATCCTTCCAGATGCTGGAAAGCGGCCGTGCCGTAGCGTTCATGATGGACGACGCACTGCTGGCCGGTGAAGAAGCCAAGGCCAAGAAGCCGGACGACTGGGTCATCACCGGTACTCCGCAGTCTTTCGAAGCCTACGCGTGCATGGTGCGTAAAGACGACCCAGCCTTCAAAAAGGCCGTGGATGACGCCATCGTCGGCCTGTACAAGTCCGGCGAAATCAACAAGATCTACGCCAAGTGGTTCGAAAGCCCGATCCCACCAAAAGGCCTGAACCTCAACTTCCCGATGAGCGACAAGGTCAAGGAACTGATCAAGAACCCGACCGACAAGCCGGCTCCGGAAGTAAAGATCTAAAACCTGACTAACCTTATCTCCTGAGGGAGCCAACCCTCCCTCAGGCGTCTGTTACTACCTGCTGGCTTTTATTTGGAACACTCGACCTGGCGGTTTTCGAGCCGATCTTGTGTGCCTGGCGTTCACCGCCGGGCGGGAATGGATTTTCCCCAAGCGGGTGCTTGTACATCGATCGACTTCGAGGGGAGACCCTAATGAATTACAACTGGGACTGGGGCGTGTTCTTCAAGTCCACCGGCGTGGGCGGCGAGACTTATCTCGACTGGTACATCGCCGGCTTGGGCTGGACCATCGCCATCGCTGTCGTGGCATGGATTATCGCCTTGCTGCTGGGCTCCATTCTGGGGGTCATGCGCACCGTGCCAAACCGTATCGTATCGGGCATCGCGACCTGCTACGTGGAACTGTTTCGTAACGTGCCGCTGCTGGTGCAGCTGTTCATCTGGTACTTCCTGATCCCCGACCTGCTGCCGCAAAACCTGCAGGACTGGTACAAGCAAGACCTCAACCCGACCACCTCGGCCTACCTGAGCGTCGTGGTGTGCCTGGGCCTGTTCACCGCAGCGCGGGTGTGCGAGCAAGTGCGGACCGGTATCCAGGCGCTGCCACGCGGCCAGGAATCCGCCGCGCGCGCCATGGGCTTCAAGCTGCCGCAGATCTACTGGAACGTGCTGCTGCCCCAGGCCTACCGGATCATCATTCCACCGCTCACCTCGGAATTCCTCAACGTCTTCAAGAACTCCTCCGTGGCGTCCTTGATCGGCCTGATGGAACTGCTGGCGCAAACCAAGCAGACCGCCGAGTTCTCGGCCAACCTGTTTGAAGCCTTCACCCTGGCTACGCTGATCTACTTCACCCTGAACATGAGCCTGATGCTGCTCATGCGCATGGTCGAGAAGAAAGTCGCGGTGCCCGGCCTGATCTCCGTGGGGGGTAAATAATGGAACTCGATTTCAGCGGCATCATCCCCGCCATCCCAGGCCTGTGGAACGGCATGGTCATGACCTTGAAGTTGATGGTCATGGGCGTGGTCGGCGGCATCGCCCTTGGTACGGTCCTGGCGTTGATGCGCCTGTCGTCCAGCAAGCTGCTGTCGCGCCTGGCCGGCGCTTATGTGAACTACTTCCGTTCGATCCCGTTGCTGTTGGTGATCACCTGGTTCTACCTGGCGGTGCCGTTCGTGCTGCGCTGGATCACCGGCGAAGACACCCCGATCGGCGCGTTCACCTCCTGCGTCGTGGCCTTCATGATGTTCGAAGCCGCGTACTTCTGTGAAATCGTGCGGGCCGGCGTGCAGTCGATCCCCAAGGGCCAGATGGGTGCGGCGCAAGCGATGGGCATGACCTATGGCCAGACCATGCGCCTGATCATCCTGCCCCAGGCGTTCCGCAAGATGACCCCGTTGCTGCTGCAACAGTCGATCATCCTGTTCCAGGACACTTCGCTGGTCTACACCGTGGGCCTGGTGGACTTCCTCAACTCCGCCCGCTCCAACGGCGACATCATCGGCCGCTCCAATGAGTTCCTGATCTTCGCCGGTGTCGTCTACTTCATCATCAGCTTTTCCGCCTCGCTGCTGGTCAAGCGTCTGCAAAAAAGGTTTGCCGTATGATCTCTATCAAGAACATCAACAAGTGGTATGGCGACTTCCAGGTGCTGACCGATTGCAGCACCGAGGTTAAAAAAGGCGAAGTGATCGTGGTGTGCGGGCCATCCGGCTCGGGCAAATCCACCCTGATCAAGTGCGTCAACGCGCTGGAACCGTTCCAGAAGGGCGACATCATCGTGGACGGCACCTCCATCGCCGACCCGAAGACCAACCTGCCGAAGCTGCGTTCGCGAGTGGGCATGGTGTTCCAGCACTTCGAGCTGTTCCCGCACCTGACAATCACCGAAAACCTCACCATCGCGCAGATCAAGGTGCTGGGCCGCAGCAAGGAAGAAGCCACCAAGAAAGGCCTGCAGTTGCTTGAGCGCGTCGGCCTGTCGGCACACGCCCACAAGCACCCAGGCCAACTCTCCGGCGGCCAGCAGCAACGTGTGGCGATTGCCCGCGCGCTGGCCATGGACCCGATCGTCATGCTGTTCGACGAACCGACCTCGGCCCTCGACCCGGAAATGGTCAACGAAGTACTCGACGTGATGGTGCAACTGGCCCAGGAAGGCATGACCATGATGTGCGTGACCCACGAAATGGGCTTCGCCCGCAAAGTGGCCGACCGCGTGATCTTCATGGACGCCGGCAAGATCATCGAAGACTGCCAGAAAGAAGAGTTCTTCGGCGATATCAGCGCCCGCTCCGAACGCGCGCAGCACTTCCTTGAGAAAATCCTGCAACACTAAAACCAACGCCGCGCGGGCTTTTTGTAGTGAGCGGGCTTGCCCCGCGCTGGGGGGCGAAGCCGCCCTAACCCAGTCACCGTATTTCTCCAGATAGAACTAGGGTGCCTGGTTTTGGGGCGGCTTCGCCCCCCAGCGCGGGGCAAGCCCGCTCACTACAGAAGCCTGCTCGCACTGCTGGTTGACCCAAGGCATCTGTGATGAAATGCGACCCCAATCAATATCGCGCCGCGCCGCCATCACTTGCCGTGAAGCCTCGTCTGATTCGCCAACTGTTCCTGCCGCCACTGATCATCATCCTGATGGTCGGCCTGGGTTATATCGGCTTCTGGGTCAGTGACTACTACGGCATCCGCACCCTCAGCGACACCGGCGAGCGCCAGTTGGAGCTGCATGCCCGTACCGTCGAAAGCGAACTGAGCAAATACACCTACCTGCCCAGCCTCCTGGAGCTGGAGTCCAGCGTCTCCAAGCTGCTGGCCGACCCGAACCAGGAAACCCGCAAGACCGTCAACGATTACCTCGAAGGCCTGAACCGACGCAGTCGCAGCCGGGCCATCTATGTGATGGACACCACCGGCCGTGTGCTGGCCACCAGTAACTGGCGCGATGCCGACAGTTACCAGGGTGAAGACCTGTCCTTCCGCGCCTATTTCCAGAACGCCGTGCGTGGCCAGCCCGGGCGCTTCTACGGCATCGGCAGCACCAACGGCGAACCCGGCTACTACCTGGCCCACGGCCTGGAAGAGCACGGCAAGATCATCGGCGTGGCCGTGGTCAAGGTGCGCCTCGAAGCCCTCGAAGAACGCTGGCAACGCGCGCGGCTCGAAGCCTTCGTGAGCGACGAGAACGGCATCATCATTCTCTCCAGCGACCCGGCCCGCCGCCTCAAGGCCGTGCGTCCGTTGAGCGATGACACCAAGGACCGCCTGGCCCACAGCCTGCAATATTACTGGGCCACGCTCAACGAGCTGGAACCCCTGGCCCGCGAGCGCCTGAACGAAAGCGCCGAGAAGCTCACCTTCCCGGCCAACAGTGAAGTGGTCAACGACGAGCAGGAAGTCAGCTACCTGGCGCAGACCCGCCCGCTCAACGACACCCCGTGGAACTTCACCCTGCTCACCCCGCTCAACGACCTGCGCCGCGCCGCGATCAACCAGGGCATCCTGGTGGCCGTCGCCTTTGGCCTGGTGGCATTCCTGCTGATTGCCTGGAACGAGCGGCGCAAGGTCATCGCCACCCGCCTCGCCGCCCGCGAAGCCTTGCAGGAAGCCAATAGCCAGCTGGAACGAAGGATCGCCGAACGCACCGCCGACCTGCGCGCCAGCAACGAACGCCTCAAAGGCCAGATCCGCGAACGACGCCAGGCCGAAGAGACCTTGCGCCGCGCCCAGGATGAACTGGTGCAGGCCGGCAAACTGGCGGCCATCGGCCAGATGTCCACCAGCATCGCCCACGAACTGAACCAACCGTTGGCCGCGCTGCGCACCTTGTCCGGCAACACTGTGCGCTTCCTCGAACGCGGCGCCCTGGACACCGCCAGCGCCAACCTGCAAACCATCAACGAACTGATCGACCGCATGGGCCGCATCACCGCCAGCCTGCGATCGTTTGCCCGACGCGGCGACGATCAGGGCGAAGCCAGCCTGAACAAGGCGGTGGACGCCGCGTTCCAGGTGCTCGGCCCACGCCTGGACAGCCTGCCGCTGACCGTGCACCGCGATTTTGCCCACGCCCAATTGCAGATCGACCAGACACGCCTGGAGCAGATCCTGGTCAACCTGATCGGCAACGCCGTCGACGCCATGCAAGCCCAGCCGGCCCCCGAACTGTGGCTGGAAGGCAGCAGCAGCGAGGGCAAATACCGCCTGCATGTGCGTGACAACGGCCACGGCATCGACCCCGAGGCCCGCAAGCATCTGTTCGAACCGTTCTTCACCACCAAACCCGGCGAGCAAGGCCTGGGCCTGGGCTTGACCCTGTCCGCCAGCCTCGCCGCGGCCACCGGCGGCAATCTTGCCGTGGAGCATCCGGTGGGTGGTGGTACTGCCTTTGTCCTGTGCCTGCCGCTGGTGGGTGCTCAAACAGCTGAGTCGACATGAATACCAACCCCGCAGACCTCACCGTCCTGATTGTCGAAGACGATCCCCATGTACTGCTCGGCTGCCAGCAGGCCCTGTCGCTGGAAGACATTCCCAGCATCGGCGTGGGCAGTGCCGAAGAAGCGCTCAAGCGCATCGACGAGAACTTTGCCGGTATCGTCATCAGCGACATTCGCCTGCCGGGCATCGACGGCCTGGAGTTGCTCACGCGCCTCAAGGCCCTGGATAAAAGCCTGCCGGTGGTGCTGATCACCGGGCATGGCGACATCTCCATGGCGGTCGGTGCGATGCGCAACGGTGCCTACGATTTCATGGAGAAACCCTTCTCCCCGGAACGCCTGGTCGACGTCGCCCGCCGAGCCCTGGAGCAACGCGGGCTGGCGCGGGAAGTCTGGGCGCTGCGCCGCCAGTTGGCCGAGCGCGACTCCCTCGAAGGCCGCATCATCGGCCGCTCGCCGGCCATGCAGAACCTGCGCGAGCTGATCGCCAACGTTGCCGACACCTCGGCCAACGTGCTGATCGAAGGCGAGACCGGCACCGGCAAGGAACTGGTCGCCCGCTGCCTGCATGATTTCAGCCGCCGTCATGACCACCAGTTCGTCGCCCTCAACTGCGGCGGCCTGCCGGAGAACCTGTTCGAAAGCGAGATTTTCGGCCACGAGGCCAACGCGTTTACCGGCGCCGGCAAGCGCCGTATCGGCAAGATCGAACACGCCCACCAGGGCACGCTGTTCCTCGATGAAGTGGAAAGCATGCCGATCAACCTGCAAATCAAACTGCTGCGGGTGTTGCAGGAACGCACCCTCGAACGCCTGGGTTCAAACCAGAGCGTGGCAGTGGATTGCCGGGTGATCGCCGCGACCAAGTCCGACCTCGATGAACTGAGCCGCGCCAGCCAGTTCCGCAGCGACCTGTACTACCGCCTCAACGTGGTCACCCTGGAACTGCCGCCCCTGCGCGAACGCCGCGAAGACATCCTGCAATTGTTCGAACACTTCCTGCAGCAGTCGTCCCTGCGCTTCGACCGCGCGGTGCCGGAGCTGGACAACCAGACCCTGTCGAGCCTGATGAGCCACGACTGGCCGGGCAACGTGCGCGAACTGCGCAACGTCGCCGAACGCTTCGCCCTCGGCCTGCCCGCCTTCAAGAAAAGCGGCGCGGCCGGCAGCGGCCAGGGCCTGGCCTTTACCGAAGCGGTGGAAGCCTTCGAACGCAACCTGCTCAGCGACGCCCTGCAACGCAGTGGCGGCAACCTGACGCAAGCCAGCCAGGAACTGGGGATGGCCAAGACCACCCTGTTCGACAAGGTCAAAAAATACGGGTTGAGCCACTGATGGACCTGTTCCTCAAAGCCGCCCTTGGCGCGGCAGTCGTGTTGATCCTGGCCGCGCTGGCCAAGACCAGGAACTACTACATCGCCGGCCTGGTGCCGCTGTTCCCGACCTTTGCGCTGATCGCCCACTACATCGTCGGCAAAGGCCGCTCGGTGGAAGATTTGAAGACCACGATCCTGTTCGGGATGTGGTCGATCATTCCGTACTTTGTGTATTTGGCGACGTTGTATGTGATGGTGGATCGGTTGCGGCTTGAAGCCTCGTTGGCCGTCGCGGCAGTTGCCTGGCTGATGGCCGCGACTGTGCTGGTCACTGTCTGGGTACGCCTGCACACCTGACACAACTCGGTTAAAAATGTGGGAGCGGGCTTGCTCGCGAAAGCGGTGTGTCAGTCAAAGATATTCCAACTGAACCACCGCATTCGCGAGCAAGCCCGCTCCCACATTTGGATCAGTGACTGACAGAAAGATCAGCGCACGATCTTGTCGACCTGGATGCCCAGCTTTTTCAGGCGATACCAGAAGCTCCTCTCCGAAATCCCGATCTTCGCCGCCGCAGCCGCCTGCACCCCATTGCTCTCCTGCAATGCCGCCAGAATGTACGCCTTCTCTACCTCAGCCAGCGCAGCGTCGAGGTCCTGGGGAATCCCCGGCCCGTCACTGAGGATCGCAGCAACGCCAGCTTCACTTGGCTTCGACGCAAACAGATACCCCGGCAGGTCGATGTCTTCGATCACCGGCGTGGCCGCCACAATCGTCGCGCGCTCCACGCAGTTTTGCAGTTCACGGATATTGCCCGGCCAGTGATACGCCGCCATCGCCTGCAACGCCTCCGGGCTGAAGCCGGTGATGCGCTTGCCGGCCGTGGCACTCAGGGTGTGGGCAAAGTGCCGGGCCAGGGGCGCGATGTCTTCCACGCGTTCGCGCAAGGCAGGCAAGGGAATCGGGAACACGTTGAGGCGGTAGTACAAGTCTTCGCGAAACTCCTTGTTGGCCACCGCCTCCAGCAGGTTCTTGTTGGTGGCGGCGATTACCCGCACGTCTACCTTGCGCTCTCGGGGGTCGCCTACCGGCTCGATCACCCGCTCCTGCAACGCGCGCAGGATCTTGGCCTGCAACGCCAGCGGCATGTCGCCCACTTCATCAAGAAACAGCGTGCCCTTATCGGCCTGCTGAAAGCGTCCGATCCGGTCCGACACCGCGCCGGTAAACGCGCCTTTGCGATGGCCGAACATTTCGCTTTCCAGCAGCCCCTCGGGGATCGCCGCGCAGTTGACCGCCACGAACGGCTTGTCGGCGCGGCTGCCATGCTTGTGGATAGCCCGCGCGACCATTTCCTTGCCAGTGCCGCTCTCGCCGGTGAGCAGGATCGTCGCGGTGCTGTCACGCACCGCGTCCACCGCCTGCAACACGCTACGAAACGCCGGGCTGTCGCCGACCAGGCTGTCGAACTGGGCGTGTTCATCCAGCTCGGCGCGCAGGCGCGCGTTGTCACGCAGGATGTCGCGAAACTGCAAGGCCTTGGCCACCGTGATGTCCAGCTCATCAATATCGAAGGGTTTGGCGATGTAGTCGTAGGCGCCGTTGCGCATCGATTGCACGGCGTTTTTCACGGTGCTGTAGGCCGTCATCACGATCACCGGCACCTGGGGATAACGCACCTTGATCTCGGCCAGCAGCGCCGGGCCGTCCATGCCGGGCATGCGCCAGTCGCTGATCACCAGGTCGATGTCTTCCTGCTCCAGCACCTTGAGCGCGTGCAGGCCGTTACCGGCAATGAAGACCTGGATGTCGTTCTGGCCCAGGGCCGATGCCAGCAGATCGCAGAGTTTGGGTTCGTCGTCGACCACCAGAATGCTATACGTCATGGTTGTCCTCGTCGTCTTGGTCAATCGCTGGAATATACAGGCTGAAGGTGGCGCCGGCATCGACCTCGCTGACGCATTCGATGCTGCCGTCGTGGCTTTCCATGATTGAGTAGACCTTGGCCAGCCCCAGGCCCGTGCCCGACGCCTTGGTGGTGACGAAAGGCGTGAAAATGCGCTCGATCATCTCGGGCGCAATGCCTTGGCCGCTGTCGGCGATGCTGATTTGCGTGGTGCCGTCGCCAAGCGTGCGAATACCGACGGTCAACCGCCCACCTTCGGGCATCGCGTCGATGGCATTGAGGATCAGGTTGAGGCAGGCCTGCTTGAGCTGCTTGGCATCGGCATAAATCGTCGCGCCCGGCGCCTGATCATCGAGCTGCACATCGATCTTGTGGCTGGCCAGTTCCGGCGCGCAAAAGCCGAGGATTTCATCCACCAGCGGGCGGGCCGCCTGCAACACGCGCAACGGCGGGTTGGGTTTGGCGAAGTCGAGAAACTCGGTGATCAGTTCGTTGATCCGGCTGACTTCGCTGACCACATATTCCAGATGACGCTTGTCCGTTTCCGCCAGGTCAGCGCGCCGGTGCAGCAGTTGGGTCGCAGTCTTGATAATGCCCAACGGGTTGCGGATTTCGTGGGCCAGGCCCATGGCGACTTCACCCAGGGCATGCAGGCGATCACGCCGACGCAGTTGCGCTTCCAGGTGATGCAACTCGCCCAGGCGCTCGGTCATGTGGTTGAAGGTGCTGCTCAACTGGGCCAGTTCGTCGCCACCGCTGACCGCCACGCGGTGTTGGTAGTTACCGCAGATCACCGCACTCACCCCCTCGGACAGGTCACGCAACGGCTGGGTCAGGCGCCGTGACACCAACACCCCGGCGCCCAGGGACAACGCCGAACTGACCAGGAAGATCAGCACGAACAGATTGCTCTGGTTCACCAGCCCCACCAAGCTGGTGTGGCGCAGCAGGCCGCTGAAGATAACGCCTTGCAGCTCACCGGCATCATTGAAGATCGGCCAGTACAAGCCACTGTAGTTGTTGGTGAATTGCTCGCTGGGCTGGCGCGTGCTGCGCATTGCCGCTTCGACGTCCCTGGGGATGCGCGAGGGATGATCCTGGAAACGCTGGGTCGAGAAAATCTCCGAGAAGCCCTTGGGGTTGGCCAGGTACAGGCGCAGGTCGAGGGAATGCACTTCGGCCACGCTGGTGAGGAAACTGCTGTCCAGATAGGTGGCCACCAGCAGCAGGTAATCGACGCCGTCCTTGTTGGTCTCGAACGTCGAGACCACGATGCCGGTATCGACACCCGACACACTCACGGTTTGCAGCACCGCATTGCCGGTCAGGTTGATCTGTTTGACGATGTCATCGGGCGCGGTGCTGAACATGATTTTGTGGTCGCTGACGCGAATCAGCGCCACCACGTCGATGTCCGTTGCGTCGGCAATATCCGCGGTCAGCCGGTCGTGTTTGGCGGCTTGCTTGCCCGACGGCGGACTGGCGTAGCGCAGGAACAGTTTGGCCATGCGCGCGTTGTCATGAACGATGTCGCCGATCTCGTCCTTGACGATACGGGTCGACTCTTGCAGCCAGATCCGCACGTTGCTGTCGAAAATCTGCGACAAGGTGGTGGCGGCCAACTCCGCCGCGATCATGGTGGGGATCACACTGACCAGCCAAAACGCCAACACCAGCTTGCGCTGGACGCTCCAGCGTGAAATGGCAAAGGGGCGGGCTTTCTGGCGGGTCTTGGTGATCATCAGGTTTCGCTTATCGCAGCAGCCATGGCAGGGTCGGAACGATCCGGTCGAATAAACAGTTTTACTAGCTTGAGCAGGCCGTTGACCAGCCGGTTGCGGTGCCGGAAAAACACGCTGTTGCCCTGGAACTCGCAGCCCAGGCGCAGCTTACTGGCATACCCGGCCTGTCCGCACTCGTAGACGGCAATCTTGTGTTCAATACAGTAGTCGACATTGGTCAGCCAACTGCGGAAGTACAGGTTGTAGTCACGGCTGAATTCAACGTCATGCCCGAAGAACTTGTCCACCAGGCGGTGCTCGTCCAGCAGGATCAGGTTGAACGCCACCAGGTGGTCATCCACCCAGTAAAGAACACATACCGCGCGCTCCCCAAGGCGTTCCAGCACACCGGTGAAGTAGCCAGCGGGCAGGCGCTCGAACTGCAAGTCGGCGCGGGTGAGCGTAGCTTCGTACAGGCGCATGATCTCGGGTAGCACATCGTCGATATTGCGTCGCCACTCGACCCGCGGCCCCGGTGCACGCAGTTTGCGGCGCAGGTCCTTGCGCGTGGATTTACCCAGGGAACCGAGGTAGGCGTCCACCGAGCCGTAGGGCAGCGGCAACACGCCCGTGGGCAAACTCGGCATGCTTTGGAAGCCGGCGGCGCGGCAGCTGTCGGACCAGTGCGGATCGTTGCTTGGCGCGTCCTTGACCGCTACGAGGCCGATGCCGAACTCATCGGCGTCCTGGCGTGCGGCGGCGAGCAGATGCTTGAGCAACAGCGGGCGGCGCGATTCAGGCACGCTGCTGGCGAAGCCGACGTCGCAGCGCTCGGCTACCGGGGAACCGAGGGCATACAAGCCCAACTGCAAAAGACCCGGCCACAGTCGGTCCAGGCGTTCGGTCAAACGCTTGCCGGCGCCCGACACCGTGGTGTCAAGGCGGTAATGGGTGATGAACGCGGCAGCCACGGCCACCAGCGTTCCATCTTCGTACACCGCGAGGTACCGCCATTGGAAATCCGCGATGGCGGCGCTTTCCACGGCGACGTAATAGTCCCAGTCCTCCAGAGCACCGGGAAAACAGTCATTCCAGGCACTGCGCTGGAGGGCCCGGATGCTGGGGAAGGCTTGGGCGGTAATCACATTTTTCCCTTATTGCTATGGCCAACACCATTCAACTGTGTGCAGCTTTTTGTAGGAGCGGGCTTGCCCGCGATAGCAGTGGATCAGTCAACACCGCCATCGCAGGCAAGCCAGCTCCCACATTGACCTGACCTGGCTTGAGCCTTGTGTGCTGGTCAACGAACTCGGCGCTCAGCTCGATCACCCGGCGGTATTGCAGGTCGACGGTGATCATGTGGTAGCAGTTGTCCAGCAGGATCTTGGTCACCGGCCCGCCCAGATGGCGCTCGACATAATCCGCGTTCCAGCGGCTGGTGATGTCGTCCTCGATGGAATGCAACACCAGCGCCGGCACGTTGATCTCGGGCATGCGTTTCTTGACCACTGCGTTCATCCGGTGCAACTCGCGCACGGTGATGCCCTCCATGGTCAACAAGCCCGCCTCGCTGCTCTCGCCCTCCTTCATCTGCCGCTCAACGATGGCCCGCAGGCGTTCGTTCTTGATGCCATAGGGCGGCTTCTCTTCGAAGCGGCAGATGTGCACGCCGAACGGGATTTTCATCAGCAACGGGGTAAGGAACGCCAGCTTGTTGATGCTCCAGCCGTCGTACTTCAAGGTGGTCGAATACATCAGCAACCCGCTCACTTGCCCTGGATGCTCGGCGGCCACGTACATCGACATCACCGCGCCCATGGACAAGCCACCGACGAACACCTGGGCGTGGCGTTGCTTGACCTGGGCGAAGGTCTTGCGCACGCCGTCGTACCAGTCCAGCCAGCCGGTGGCCTGCAAGTCGCTGTTATCGCCGCAATGCCCGGCCAGGGTGGGCACGTACACCGTGCAATTGCCCGCCTTGGCCAGGCCCTTGGCGACTTGGCGCAATTCCGTCGGCGTGCCGGTCAGGCCGTGGATCAACAAGATCCCGACCGGACCTGCACCGAGAACGAAACCGGCAGTACCTTCACCGAGGTCGATCTCAGGCGTATTCACCGTTTGGTCGCTCGCACCAGCAGTTGCTCCAGCAGCTTCAGGCCCAGGTCGATTTCCGGGTAGCTGATTTCCAGGGACGGCGCCAGGGTGATCACGTTTTTGTAGTAACCGCCCACGTCGAGGATCAGCCCGAGTTTCTGGCCGTCCACGATCATGTCGCCTTTCATGCCTTCTTCGACCATGTAGTCCAGGGTTGCCTTGTCCGGCGTGAAACCATCCGGGCCGCAGATTTCGCAGCGCAGGGCCAGGCCCAGGCCGTCGACGTCGCCGATGATCGGGAAGCGTTTCTGCAAGTCCTGCAGGCCTTCGAGGAAGTATTTGCCCTTGGCCATGACCATCGCGCCGTAGTCGACTTCGTTGGTCATCTTGAACATTTCCAGGCCTACCGCCGTGCCCAACGGGTTGGAGGCGAAGGTGGAGTGGGTCGAACCTGGCGGGAAGATCTTCGGGTTGATCAACTCTTCACGGGCCCAGATACCGCCCAGTGGGTTGAGGCCGTTGGTCAGCGCCTTGCCGAACACGATCACGTCCGGTTGCACGTCGAAGTGTTCGATCGACCACAGTTTGCCGGTGCGATAGAAGCCCATCTGAATCTCGTCGGAGACCATCAGGATGCCGTGCTGGTCCAGCACGTGCTTCAACTCACGGTAGAAGTTCATCGGCGGGATCACGTAGCCGCCGGTGCCCTGGATCGGCTCGACGTAAAACGCGGCGTATTCGCTGGAACCGACTTTCGGGTCCCACACGCCGTTGTATTCAGTCTCGAACAGGCGCGCGAATTGCTGCACGCAGTGGCTGCCGTATTCCTCCTTGGTCATGCCTTTAGGGCCACGGAAGTGATACGGGAACGGAATGAACTGCGCACGCTCGCCGAAGTGGCCGTAGCGGCGACGGTAGCGGTAGCTGGAGGTGATCGACGAGGCGCCGAGGGTACGCCCGTGGTAGCCGCCTTCGAAGGCGAACATCAGGCTCTTGCCGTTGGTGGCGTTACGCACCACTTTCAACGAGTCTTCGATGGACTGCGAACCGCCGACGTTGAAGTGCACACGACCGTCGAGGCCGAATTTCTTCTTGGCGTCGACCGCGATCATTTCCGACAGCTCAATCTTGCCCTTGTGCAGGTACTGGCTGGCGATTTGCGGCAGGGTGTCGATCTGCTGTTTCAGCGCGTTGTTCAGGCGCGGGTTGGCGTAGCCGAAGTTGACCGCCGAGTACCACATTTGCAGGTCGAGGTAGGCCTGGTCTTCGGTGTCCCACACGTAGGAGCCTTCGCAACGGCTGAAAATACGCGGCGGCTCGATGTAGTGGACGGTGTCGCCGTAGGAGCAATACTTGGCTTCTTTATCCAGAAGGATCTGGTCTTCGGCGGTAGCGATGCGGATATCAGACATGGTGGAAGAGTTCCTGGTTGTCGGCAGCAGTAAAGGAGGTGGCGTTGGCGGCGTTGCCCTGGGGCAGTCGGGCCAGCAAGGCGCTGACTTCGGCGAAGGTGTCGAAGCGCGCGTGGGGAATGTTGTGGGTGACGCAGTAGTCGGCAAGGCTGCCCTTGGCAAAGACGAAGTCGGCGGTGGAGGCCACGCACATGTCGGACTTGCCGTCGCCGATCACCAGCACGCGTTTGTTGCGCGGCGTGGATTTGCACTTGCAGTTGCCGGAGGCGGCGCGGCAGGCGTCGCTGGAATACGGGAAGTCGATGCGCCAGCTGTTCTGGTCGACCTGGCGCAGGCGGTTGGCGAGGATCGGCAACAAGGTCACGTAGTTGCGCGACAGGATGCGCGCGATGCCTTGTTCGATGCCGTCACTGACCACTTCGATGGACGCGCCCAGGCCGATGACCTGATCGACGAAGTCGGGGAAGTCCGGGTCAATCTCAACGCTGTCGAAGTACGCCAGCAGTTCCGTCGGGGTGGCCTTGATCAACGCCAGTTGGCGGCTCAGGCATTCGCGTGAACCGATGTGCCCGTCCAGCCATTGCTGTTCGATGGTTTCCCACTCGGGCCCGGCGAAGCGTTGGAGGACGTTGTCGATAACATCGGTGGGGGTGATGGTCCCATCGAAGTCGCACACGATATGCCAGTCGATCATCTGTGTTTACCTTGGAAGAGCGCGCTGTATGCGCTTGCACCAGGGCTAGAGCAGGGACTGTGCCAACCGCACAAAGCCCAGCGGGGCTGGGGCTTTGCACGCTGCGTGATGGCATTTGTGTCAGCTGAGCTACAATTTTTGTAGCTTGCTACAAACAAGATCAGTGCTTGCGTCAGGGCGGCGCTTCGCGCGTTCATGCGCGCATATCCCCAGAAGGAAACGCTTCCATGCACAAGGTCAGTTCTGCTGTAGTCGCCGGTTTATTGGGGCTGTGGGGCTTTTGCAACGCGGCCCAGGCCGAGCCCATCACCGGCGAAGTCGGCGCGGGTCTTACCTATCAACCCCACGACCCGACCGGCAGCCGCTACGAAACCCGTCCCGTGCCCTACCTGGACCTGGACTGGGGCAATGTCAGCCTGAGCACCGAAGACGGCTTGAGCTGGAGCGCGCTGAAGACCCACGGGATCACCGCCGGCCCGTACATCAATTACTTGCAGGGGCGCACCTCGAACGGCGAGCTGCAAGGCTTGCGCAACGTCTCGGACATGGCTGAAGCAGGCGGTTTCATCCAATACGCCCCGGCCGATTTCTGGCGCGTATACGCCCAATTGGGGCGGGCCGTTGGCGGCGGGCACGACCAAAGCGGCGTGCTGGGTAAAGTCGGCGGCGAACTGGGCTACCCGCTGGGCGGCGGCATCATCGGCAGCAGCAGCCTGATGGCGCACTTTGCCGACGCGCGCCAGACCCAGACCTTTTTCGGCGTCGACGCCAATGAGTCTGCGGCCTCGGGCTTTCGCCCGTACAACGCCAGCGGCGGCTTCCAGAATGTGACGCTGAGCCAGAGCTTCGAGTTTCCGCTGGCGCCCAACTGGTCCTTGCTGACCAGTGCCAGCTGGGTACACCTGGTGGGTTCAGCGGCAGACAGCAGCATCGTCAAGGAAACCGGGGATGTGAACCAAGGCCAGGTGCAGACGGCGATCAGCTACAAATTCAACTGATTCAACTGGAACAACATGTGGGAGCTGGCTTGCCTGCTCCCACATGGGCCTGCATTTCATAGCAGGTTGTTCAGTTTTCTTCGCCTTCGGCCAACAAGGCGATCCCGCCGATAATCACCGCCACGCCCACCCAGTGCAGCGCGCTGATATGCTCCCCCAGCCCCAGCCACGAACCGAGCAATACCACCACAAACACCAGTGAACTCAGCGGAAACGCCAGGGACAGGCTGCTGCGCCGCAGGATCAGCATCCACACGAAAAACGCGCCGATGTAGCAGGCAATCGCCGCCAGGATTGCGGGGTTGCGCGCCACCTCACCCAGCCACAGCCAATTGAAGTCCATCTGCCCCAACTGGTCGCCGGCCACCTTGGTAAACAACTGTCCGGCGCTCTCGGTGCAGATCAGCAACGCCCACAACACCACCGTGCCAAAGCGCCCGTGTAGCCATGCGTGCGTGCTCATACCTGCCCTCCTCCAATCGCCACCAACATCACGCCCAAGGTGATCACCCATGTCCCCGCCCAACGGCGACGGCTGACGGTCTCACCCAGCACCACTTTGCCCACCAGCACCACCCCGCAATACGCCAGCGCGGCGGCGGGGAACAGCAGGCTCAAGGGCGCACGGGACAAGGCTTCGAGCCAGACAAAAAACTCAATCGCATAGGCGCCGATCCCCGCCCACAACAACGGCGCATTGAATACCTGGCCCCAGAACGCGTTCAGGCGAAAGCCGCCTTCCAACTCGGGCAAACGGTCCAGGCCGAGCTTGAAACACAGCTGGCCGATCACATCCAGCACGATGGAAAACGCCACCAGCAACACCACGGTCAACGTCACGGGAACAACTCCTCAAACAGGTCGATCAGGGCCGCATTGGTGGCCGCATTGCGTTGCAGATCCTCGGGGCTCCAGCGCTCGGGTGGCGGCTGGTCGGACTTGGCTTCCCAGCGCTTGAACGCGTTGCTGAATGCAGGCTGGGCGAACTCGCCGCACACGTCGATGCCAATGATCCGCTTGCGCGCCGCCAAGGCGCGCAGGGCCTGGAGCAAGTGGCTCAGGCGCATGCCGCCCTGATCCCAATTGGTGGCGGCGTCTTCGCTGGCGAGCACGTCTTTGTCGATGGTGATCCAGATCGCCTCGGTGGGCAGGCTGTCGATCATCTGGTCGAGAAACTCAGCCCAGTTCAGCTCGGCCAAATTGCGCCAGTGCAGGTGGTTTTCCTGCTGCCGGTGCCCGGCGCCATCGCCGACCCGGCCCCAGACTTTCGAGGGTGGATGCTGCCAGGGAAACAGCTGCAATTGCCCGCGTTTGAGCGCCCCGAGGTTGCCACCGCGCAGTTGCGGGTTATGCAGGTCGTCGCTGCAGGGGCCGAGGGTGACGATGCGTTTGATCGCCGGCATTTTCAGCGCGCGATTGACCCACGAGCCACAGTGGCGCTTGGGCGCAAAGCGCACCCAGTCGGGGTGGTTATCGAAGTGGATCAGGCTGACGGGCTCTTTCAAGTCGGCGAGAAACGCCGGTGTGAGGTGGTGATAGTCGCCGGAGCCGACAAACAGGATGTCCGGCCGCGCATCCACCGGCCGGGGCCGCTGGGCCAGGCGTTGGGCGAAAGACTTCCAGGTTTTTTCGGTGGACCACAGGCGCAGCTTGGGGCCCAGGTCCAGCAGGTCGATGCGCGTGGCCTGACCGCTGGCCAGGCGCAGGGCAATCGGTGCCTGGCCGGTGAGGCTGTGGTCGAGATCAAGAATATTCAAGGCAGAGGTGCCCCCTTTATGGCTTCAGGGGGTCAATGCAAGGGCCGGGCCAGCGGGTCTCTTGTGAACAATGAGTAACCCATGTGGGAGCGGGCTTGCTCGCGAACGCGGTGGATCAGCAACAGGTTTAGTGACTGGCACTCCGCTTTCGCGAGCAAGCCCGCCCCCACATTTTTAGTTGCGGGATTCGTTGATGATCTGGCGAATCGCGCCGACAAACGCTTCAGCCGGTTGCCCACCGCTCACCGCGTACTGGTCGTTGAACACAATGGTCGGCACCGACGTCACGCCACGCGACACCCACAGTTCCTCTTGCTCACGCACCTCGGCGGCATATTCGTCAGACGCCAGAATCTCAGCCGCGCGCTTGAGGTCCAGCCCGACGCTTTCGGCGATGATCGCCAGGGTCGCGTGGTCGGAAGGGTCCTGGCCGTCGCTGAAGTACGCCTTGAACAGCGCTTCCTTGAGGTTGTACTGCAAACCTTCGAGGCCGGCCCAATGCAGCAGGCGGTGAGCATCAAAGGTGTTGTAGATGCGGCTCTGGCCGTCGGTGCGAAAGGCAAAGCCCAGCGCGGCGCCCATGTCGCGGATGCGCTCGCGGTTGGCCTGGGATTGCTCGGCAGTGGAGCCGTATTTTTCGCTGATGTGCTCGACGATGTTTTGCCCTTCGGCGGGCATGTTGGGGTTCAGTTCGAACGGCTGGAAATGGATCTCGGCCTGTACGTCGGCGCCGAGCTGGTCGAGGGCTTCGGTCAGGCCCCGCAGGCCGATGATGCACCAGGGGCAGGACACGTCGCTGACGAAATCGATTTTCAGGGGAGTACTCATGGTGGGCAACCTCGTAGGCAAAAACGCGCCAGAAAGGTTGCACGATACACCAATGTCACAACACCTTCGAAGGCTCGCCCAGGTCAATCCGCGCCAGGTGCGCCGCGTCTTGGCGATGGGCTTGCAGGTACGGCAACACCGCCGTCAGCAGCGGCGCCTTGAACGCTTCCTGGAAACGGTGGGCCATGCCGGGAATCAACCTCAATTCGCTGCCCTGGATATGCGCCGCCAAGTGCACGCCGTGCATCACCGGCAACAGCGGGTCGGCGGTTCCGTGGACGACCAGGGTCGGCACGCGCAGTTGGTTGAGTAGCGGCACGCGGCTCGGTTCGGCAAGGATCGCCATGATCTGGCGCTTCACGCCATCGGGGTTGAACGCGCGGTCGTAGGACAGCGCCGCCTGGTGCAACAGGGCCTGGCGATCATCCTTCACATTCGGGCTGCCCAGTGCGGCGAGCAAGTCGGCCTGCTGCTCTAGCGCCACTTCACGGTTGGGCGCGCTGCGTCGCGACAACAATTGCACCAACGCCGCATTCGGCGCCGGCAGGCCTTCGGCGCCGGAGCTGGTCATGATCAGCGTGAGGCTTTCGACTCGCTGCGGCGCCATGGCCGCCAGGTGCTGGGCGATCATGCCGCCCATGCTCGCGCCCAGCACGTGGAATTGCTGGATCTGCAACGCGTCCATCAGGCCAATGGCGTCATCGGCCATATCGGTCAGTGTGTAAGGCGCCGCCACCGGCAGGCCGAGTTTGTAGCGCAGCACTTCGAAGGTCAGGTTGGCGCTGGCCGGGGCCTGGCGCCAGGAGGACAGGCCGACGTCACGGTTGTCGTAGCGGATCACCCGAAAACCCTGTTGGCACAGGGCGACGACCACTTCATCCGGCCAGTGGATCAACTGCCCGCCCAGGCCCATCACCAGCAACAAGGCCGGGTCGGACGCACGACCGATGCTCTGGTAGGCGATGCTTACCTGAGCCAGGTCGACCGATTGGGTCGGGACATTGACGTCACATCGAGAAGCCGCAAAAGACGGCAGGCCGAACAAGAAAGCGGCCAGTAAAAGCAACACGCGCATGAAAAACACCGAAACGCAGAACCCCAGTAGAGCGCGAGTCTGATGAAGTTTGTTCAAGCGCGCTGCCACAGTTGCGTGACAGTTTGATGAAGAGTGCCCAGCGGTCATAGTCGACAGGCCTTGCAACGTGAGACAAACTCACGCTATTCCGATTCGTCACAAATTATCTTCATGGAGAGCCCGTGCTCGAAATCCGCCACCTCAAGACCCTGCACGCCCTGCGCGAAGCCGACAGCCTGGTGGAAGCCGCCGAACGTCTGCACCTGACGCAATCGGCGCTGTCCCACCAGTTCAAGGAGCTGGAAGAACGCCTGGGCATGCCGCTGTTCGTGCGCAAGACCAAGCCGCTGCGCTTCACCAGCGCCGGCCTGCGCCTGCTGCAATTGGCCGACGCCACCCTGCCGCTGCTGCGCGGCGCCGAGCGTGATATTGCGCGTTTGGCCGGTGGCACCGCCGGACGCTTGCACATGGCGATCGAATGCCACAGTTGCTTCCAGTGGCTGATGCCGACCATCGACCAGTTCCGCGACGCGTGGCCGGAGGTCGAGCTGGACCTGGCCTCCGGCTTTGCCTTCGCACCACTGCCGGCCTTGGCCCGTGGCGACCTGGATCTGGTGGTGACGTCCGACCCGCTGGAACTGCCAGGCATCACCTATGTACCGTTGTTCACCTACGAAGCCATGCTGGCGGTGGCGAACCAGCATGCGTTGGCGAGCAAATCCTATATCGTCCCCGAAGACCTGCTGACCGAAACCCTGATCACCTATCCGGTGGAGCGCGACCGCCTGGACATCTTCACCCGCTTCCTCGAACCCGCCGACGTCGAACCGGCCCAGGTGCGCACCTCGGAGCTGACGGTGATGATGATGCAACTGGTGGCCAGCGGCCGTGGTGTGTGCGGCATGCCCCATTGGGCGCTGCATGAATACAGCTCGCGCGGGTATGTGAAAGCCAAGCGCCTGGGCGAGAAAGGCTTGTTTGCGACGCTGTATGCGGGGATTCGTGCGGACATGCTGGATGCGCCGTATATGCGCGATTTCCTGCTGACGGCCAAGGACACGTCGTTTTCGACATTGGATGGGGTCAGCGCCGTCCGCTGATACTGAAAACTCTGATGATCAAAATGTGGGAGCGGGCTTGCTCGCGAATGCGGTGGTTCAGTCGAATTATCTGTACCTGACACACCGCTTTCGCGAGCAAGCCCGCTCCCACATTGGATAGGGTTTCCACAGTTGGATTTCAGTCGGTCTTCAGTTCGCGCCACATGTGGATTTTGTCGAAGTATTCGACGCCCACCCTCACCGCCAACGGTTCCAGGCCGTATTGGATGAAACCGCAACGCTGGTACAGCGCAAACGCCGCGTCATTGCCGGCGGTTACGGTCAGTTGGATCACCTTCAGGCGCGGCTGCCTGCGCGCCTCATCCAGTGCCGCCTCGACCAGTTGACGGCCCACACCCTGGTGCTGATGGCGGGCATTCACATACATGCCAAACAACGTCACCTTGTGCCACGCCTTCTCCCGAGGCTCGAACGCCAGGCCGACAATACCGACCAGTTCATCCCCTTCAAAAGCACCGAGCAATCGATCCAACGGGCTGTCCAGGCGCTTCTCCCACCAGCTCAACGGCATCGCCGCACGCTCGGCCACGCTGGAGGTGAAGGCCTGGGGATAGACGCCATACGCCTCCAGCATCAATGCCCGATACGCCTGCGCGTCACGGGCGGCCAGCGTGCGGATGATCATGCGCTGCGGCGCTGCTCAAGCATCAGGCGCACGGCCAGGGCCGCCAGCACGAAGCCCATGAAGTAACGCTGCACCGCCAGCCAGGTCGGGTTGTTGATAAACCAACTGGCAATACTCGCGGCAAAAATCGCGATCAGCGCATTGACCATAAAACTCACGCTAATCTGGGTGAAACCGAGCATCAGGCTCTGGGTGAACACCGAACCGTGCTCCGGGGTGATGAATTGCGGAAACACCGAGAGGTAGAACACCGCGATCTTCGGGTTCAACGCGCTGGTGAGAAAGCCCATGGTCACCAACTTGCGCGGGGAGTCCGCCGGCAGTTGCTGGGCTTCGAAGGGCGAGCGCGCGCCGGGCTTGACCGCCTGCCAGGCCAACCACAGCAGGTACAGCGCGCCGGCCCATTTGAGCACTTCATACGCCATTGGCACGGCAAGAAACACCGCGGTCAAACCCGCCGCCGCGGCGAACAGGTGCACAAAGAAACCCGCGACCACCCCCAACAACGACACCAGGCCGGCCTTGCGCCCCTGGCAGATCGAACGGGAGATCAGGTAGATCATGTTCGGACCAGGGGTCAACACCATCAGCAGGCAGGCAGCGGCGAAAATCAGCAACTCGTTGAGTGGGATCACGGTTCAGTCCTTTGAGCCTGTGTGTCAGGCGGTGGTGGTCAGCGATGCGCGATAAAACGGCAGGATCAGGTCACGTGTCAAGGGTGCCAAAACCAGGCCGCCATCGCCGGCCGGGTCGATCCAACGCACTTCTTCAATTTCGGCGGCGGGGTTCACCGGCACGTCGATGCAAACCTTGTACAACTGCGCCTCGACGGTATAACCAGGCTCATTGGCGGCGGGTGCCGAAAAGTGCCCGAGGTATACGGCGGCGTTGGGGTCGATACGCAGGTTGAGTTCTTCGTGCAGTTCACGGGCCAGGGCTTCGGCAGGTTGCTCACCGGCGTCGATCTTGCCGCCCGGTTGCATGAACGCCTGAGTACCGCGCTTGCGCACCAGCAGGGTTTGGCCGTCGCTGCCGATCAGGAGGGCGGCGGCGATGCGGATGGTGGACGGCATGGGAGGGTTTCCTTGGGGCAAAGGGTGCAAGAATCACATGTGCGCATGGAACACAGCAATCAATGTGGGAGGGGCGGTGCGACGACTCGACCAGGCCCCTCGCGGATTTTTTACTGGAGTGCGCCTGAAGCGCCTGGGTCTTCCTTGATGAAGACGCTGTACTTGGCGCCTTCCATCGCCTCGAACGCAATCAGCTTGTCCACCAGCGGCAGGTTCAGCACCTTGCCGGCGTTGAGCAGCAGCATGCCGTTGTCGGCGTTGAGGTTGCGCGCCAGCACCATGCCGTCGGCCAGTTCGCGGGTGGTCAGCACTTTGATCGACGGATCACCGAGGGTCACATCGCTGAGGAACTTGGCGCAGGCCTGGGAGAACGCTTCCACCAGCTCCGGGTCATAGAGTCGCCCGGTGTATTTCTGGATGTACAACAGCGCCTCGCCACTGTTCATCTGCCGTTCAAGGATCAGGCCCTTCTGCAACTCGATGAAGTCCACCGCCAGTTTCAACAGGCGCGAGCCGAACGGGATCGCCTCGCCCTTGAGGTGGTCGGGAAACCCGCTGCCATCCCAGCGCTCCTGGTGGTGGCGAATGATCCGCGCCGCGTCCTTCATCGGTTCCAGGGTCATCAACAGCGATTCACTCTGGGTCGGATAGGCACGGTACTGTTCGCGGTCGGTGCTGTGCAGTTTGTCGGACGGGGCGACCAGCATGTTGTCGTTCCAGCTCAGCTTGCCGATGTTGTAGAGCGCGGCGGCCATGGTCAGGTCGCGGGTGCTGGCTTCGTCCATGCATTGGGACGCGCAGTACACGCGCACCAGTTCGATCAACGGGCGGTTGGTCTGCTTGTCCTTGGGCAGGCGCAGGTTGGCCAGCAGCGAGAACACTTCGGTGCCGGTCACATAGCTGCGCTTGAGTTCGTCGTAGGCCAGGTCGAGCATGTCGGCGGTTTGCTGCAACTCGCTGGTACGCGCGGCCACGCGTTTTTCCAGGGTGGCGTTGAGCGTCTTGAGCTGATCGTTCTGCTCCAGGGTCAGGCGCTCCAGGCGCTGATGCTCCAGGGCCTGCTGCAGGATCAGCTTGAGCTCGTCGTCATTCCAGGGTTTGCCGATATAACGGTGGATCTGCCCTTCGTTGATCGCCTTGATGATCGTCGGCAGGTCGGCGTAGCCGGTCAGCAGGATACGGCTGGTGGCCGGGTAAAGCTCGTGGACCTTGGCCAGCAGCGTGGCGCCGTCCATGTTCGGCATGCGCGCATCGCTCATCACCAGGTCGATGGGTTGCGCCGCCATGATCTCCAGCGCCTGGGCACCGCTGCCGGCGAGCACCACGTCATAGGGCTGGCCCCGCAGCAGGCGACGCAGGCTGTTGAGGATCGACTCTTCGTCGTCGACCAGCAAGATCGTAGGGTTCACAGCGAGTTGATCATCCATGGATACTGCGCCTTCAAATTAAACAGAATTGATCTAAATTGAACCATTGAGCCCGGAGGTACTGCGTCGTAGAAAAGCCTGGCCTATAAACGCCGGATGCCTCAGGGTAACAACCGGGGTTGATTTGACGCCAACTGGCCGTTGATTTCAAGGGAACTCGACTACGCTGTCAGAGCCGGTGTGCGCTTCGCTCAGCAGTGGAATCAGGGAAGGAATCGTTATGTTGTCGTACCTTACGCAGTTACGGAGCGCGTCATGAATCCGGGCTCAGGACGGGCAAACCGTCGCATTCTGATCGTCGATGACACCGCATCGATCCACCAGGACTTTCGCAAGATCCTCTGTGCCCATCCCGATGATGAACCGACCCTGGACGGCCTCGAAGAGGCGCTGTTCGGCACGGTCGCCCCGGTGCGCCAGGCGTTTGAGCTCGACTCCGCCTACCAGGGGCAAGAGGCCCTGGCCCTGGTGAACAAGGCCCTCGCGGCGAACGCCCCTTATGCCATGGTGTTTATCGACATGCGCATGCCGCCAGGCTGGGATGGCCTGCAAACCATCGAACAGCTGTGGAATGTCGACCCCAACTTGCAGATCGCACTGTGCACCGCGTACTCCGACTATTCCTTCGAAGCCATCGAGGCGCGGTTGAAGTACAACGACCAGCTACTGATCCTGAAAAAACCCTTCGACCACCTGGAAATCCGCCAGATGGCCAGCGCCCTGACCTGGAAATGGCAGCTCGCCCAAGATGTCGCGCTCAAGGTCATCGGCCTGGAACGCACCATTGAAGAACGTGTGCAGGAACTGCTGAAAGTCTCGCACCTGCTGCAATACGACGCGCTCACCGAGTTGCCCAACAGCACGCTGCTGGGTGACCGCCTGAGCCAGTCCATTGCCCTGAGCCGGCGGCATGACAAACAGTTGGCGGTGATGTTTGTCGGGCTCGACCGCTTCAAACGCATCAATAACGCGTTGGGCTACCCGGTCGGCGACGAGGTACTCCAGCAGGTCAGCCAGGGCCTGGTGGCGACGGTGCGCGATTCGGACTCGGTGTTCCGCTACGGCTCCGACGAGTTCGTCATCGTCCTCAACGACATCCAGCACCCCCAGCAAACCCAGCATGTGGCACATAAGATCCTCAAGGCCATCGGCGCCACCCGCCACGTCGCCGGGCACGACCTGAGCGTCACCGCCAGCCTGGGCATCAGCATTTACCCCAACGACAGCGGCAATGCCGTGGAGTTGATCAAGCACGCTGAAACCGCCATGCACACCAGCAAGGAGCGTGGCCCCAACGACTTCAGCTTCTATACCGAGGACATGAACCTGCGCGCCCAACGCCAGCAGAACATGGAAAGCGCGATTCGCCAGGCGCTGGACCGCGATGAGTTCGTGCTGCATTACCAGCCCAAGCTGGACCTCAAGTCCGGGCAGATCGTCGGGGCGGAGGCGCTGATCCGCTGGTATCAACCGCGCTCAGGCTGGGTCAACCCGGCCGAGTTCATTCCGGTGGCCGAAGACAGCGGCCTGATCGTGCGCGTGACCCTCTGGGTGTTGCAGCAAGCCTGTGAACAGACACAAGCCTGGCGGGAGATGGGCCTGGCGCCGTTGACCATCTCGGTGAATGTCTCGGCCATTGACCTGCGCCAGCGCGACTTTGTCGACAACCTGGCCGCCATCCTCAAGCAGACCGGCCTGCCACCCGCACAGCTGGAGCTGGAAATCACCGAAAGCGTGTTGATGCAGAACGTCGAGGAAACCGTCACCCAGCTGGAATCCATCAAGGTCATGGGCGTGCGCCTGGCCCTGGATGATTTCGGCACCGGTTACTCCAGCCTGAGTTACCTGCGGCGCTTTCCCATCGATGTGTTGAAAATCGACCAATCCTTTGTGCGCGGCATGGGTACAAACAGCCAGGACGCGCAGTTGATCAGCGCTATCATCGGCATGGGCAAGAGCCTGGACCTGAACATCATTGCCGAAGGGGTGGAAACCTTCGAGCAACTGACCTTCCTGCGCAATCAGCACTGCGAGGAAGGTCAGGGATTCTTGTTCAGCAAGGCCGTGTCATCGAAGGATTTCACCCAGATGCTGCAAGTGGGTTCCGCGACGCTGATGCCCAACCAATAAACAGCCCTATGCTTGCAAGGAGTGCTCGCTTGAGCCAAACCCCAACCTACCGTCTCATGCTCCTGCTGTGGGTGAGCCTGCCGCTGGCGGCCGCGCCGCTGGACGAAGCGCTCAAGCCGTTGCCTGCGGTGCCGGCGCTGGACCCGGCCAAAGTCGAGCTGGGTCGTCGGCTGTTCAACGAAACGCGCTTGTCGGTCAACAACACGCTGTCCTGCGCCAGCTGCCACCGCCTGGAAATCGGCGGGGGCGACGACAAACCCTTCTCCCTGGGCTTTGATGGCAAGCCGGTGCAGATCAATACCCCGTCCGTGTTCAACGCCAGCCTGAACTTCAAGCAGTTCTGGAATGGCCGGGTAGACACGCTGGAAGCGCAGGTCGAACAGGTGGTCATCAGCCCGGTGGAAATGGGCAGCGACTGGAAGACAGTGGTGCAGAACCTCACCGACCTGCCCCTCTACCAAAAAGCCTTCAGCCAGGCGTACCCCGATGGCGTCACCGCCGCCAATGTGCAAAACGCCCTGGCCACCTACGAACGCACGCTGCTCACGCCCAACTCGCGCTTTGACCAGTACCTGCTGGGCAACACCGAAATCCTGACCCTGCAGGAAAAATACGGCTACCAGCGCTTCAAGGATTACGGTTGCATCGCCTGCCACCAGGGCGTGAACATCGGCGGCAACATGTTCCAGAAATTCGGCGTGATGGGCGACTACTTCAAGGCGCGCGGCAACCCGGTCGAAGCGGACCTGGGACGCTACCTGCTGACCAAGGACGAAGAAGACCGGCACGTGTTCAAGGTGCCGAGCCTGCGCAACGTCGCGATCACCGCGCCGTACTTCCACGACGCTTCGGCCAAGACCCTGGAGAACGCGGTGGACGTGATGTTCAAGTACCAGTTGGGGCGTAACCCGACCCAGGAAGACAAGGACCTGATTGTCCAGTTTCTCAAGACCCTTACCGGCGACTGGGCGGGCAAACCTCTATGACTCTGTCTTCGCGCCGTACCAGCCAAGTGCTGTTGACCCTGGTCACCCTGCTCCTGGCCTCGACGCTGGTGTTTCTGTACCTCAAGTCGACCCGCGACCAGACCGCCAGCTACACCGAGTCACGCGACCTGATCCGCCAGCTCCAGCAACTCAACGCGCAATGGGACAGCGAAGTGCTCAAGGCACGGATCGCCATCACCCACAACTACGACCCGCTGGTCACGCCGCTCACCGACATGACCCGCTTGTGGGCCAACCTGAACGATCGCGACACCTACCACAGCCCCCAAGACCTGCCGCGCTGGCAAGCCACCAAAGCGGCGTACCAGGCCGCGATCCAGGAAAAAGCCCGGCTGGTGGACCAGTTCAAGTCGCACAACGCAGTGCTGCGTAATTCCCTGGCGTTTTTGCCGACTGCCGAAGATGACATCCAGGCCCAGTTCAATCGCTATGACGATCAAGACCGCCTGCAACTGCAAAGCGTGGCAACCGACACCTATGACCTGTTGCTCAGCAGCCTGGAGTTCGCCCAGGTCACCAGCGATGATCGGGCCGCCGATATTCTGGTGGGCCTGGGCAAACTGGAGGTCAACAAGGAACGCCTGCCCACGGAGTTCCAGGCACCGGTCGAAATTCTCAGCAATCACATCTCGCTGATCCTGCGCGAGCAACCTGTGGTCAACAACCTGCTCGAACGGATCGCTAACGTGCCCGTGGCCGAGCGCCTGGATGACCTGACCACCCACCTCAATCAGGACCAGCAAGCCGCCGACCTCATCGACCACCAATACCACCGCTACCTGCTGATCTTCTCGACCTTGCTGGTGGTGCTGCTGCTCTACCTGGCCGTGCGCCTGCTGCGCAGCTTTGCCGAGATCAACCGGGTCAACCGCGCCTTGCAGGCGGCGAACGAAACCCTGGAACAACGGGTGGAAAGGCGCACCCAGCAGCTCAAGGATGCGCAAACCGAACTGCTCGACAGCGCGCGCCAGGCCGGTATGGCCGAGATCGCGACCAACGTGCTGCACAACGTCGGCAACGTGCTCAACAGCGTGAACATCTCCGCCGACCTGGTCACGCGCAAACTGCGCAGCAGCAAGGCGCTGGGCCTGGGCAAGGCGATGCAGTTGATCAACGAACACCAGGCAGACCTGGGCACCTTTCTCACCCAGGATGAAAAGGGCAAGCTGCTGCCCGGCTACCTGAACCAGTTGGTGGAGGCCATCGCCCAGGAACAACACGGCATGGCCGAAGAACTGGCGCAACTGAGCAAAAGCGTCGACCACATCAAGGACATCGTCTCGACCCAGCAATCCTATGCCGGCGCATCCGCCCTGCTGGAGCCGGTGCACATCAGCGCCTTGATGGAGGACGCCCTGCGCATGAACGCCGGTGCCCTGAGCCGGCACCACGTCACGGTGGTCAAGGACTTTGCCCAGGTGCCGGAGATTCTCGCGGACAAACACCGCTTGCTGCTGATCATGGTCAACCTGATCAGCAACGCCAAATACGCCATGAGCAACCTCTCCAACCGCCCGCGGCAGATGACCCTCAGCGTGCAGCCGCTGGGCGACGGCAACCTGCAGATCAGCGTGAAGGACGACGGTGAAGGCATCCCGCCGGAAAACATGGCGCGGATCTTCACCCACGGCTTTACTACCCGCAAGGAAGGCCACGGCTTCGGCCTGCACAGCTGCGCCCTGGCGGCCGTAGAGATGAAAGGCCAGCTCAGCGCCCACAGCGACGGGCCTGGCCTGGGCGCGGTATTTACCTTGACGATTCCCCTAACCCTGGCCGGACATCCCGAATGAACCAACCGCCCAACCGGCGCATCCTGTTGATCGATGACACGCCGTCGATTCATGACGACTTCCGCAAGATCCTGATGCCCACCACCGAGTCGAACCAGGCGCTGGACGACATGGAGTCCGCCCTGTTTGGCGGTCCGGAAAAACCCCAGGCCCAGGCATTCGAGCTGCACTCGGCGTACGGCGGCGAAGAGGGCCTGGGGTTGCTGGCAACCGCCATGGCCGAGCAACGCCCCTACGCCCTGGCCTTTGTCGACATGCGCATGCCCCAGGGCTGGGACGGCGCCAAGACCATCGAGGAGCTGTGGAAAGTCGCCCCCGACCTGCAAGTGGTGGTGTGTACCGCGTACTCCGACTACTCCTGGGAAGAACTGCTGGAACGTCTGCACGCCCATGATCGCTTACTGATCCTGAAGAAACCCTTCGACAACATCGAAGTGCAGCAGATGGCCAACACCCTCTCCAACAAGTGGGACATGGCCCGCCGCGCCGCCCTGCAAACCTCGCACCTGGAGCTCTTGGTGGAGCAGCGCACGCAGGCGCTGCAAGTGGAAATCGAAGAACGCAAACACCTGGAAAGCCAGTTGGTGCAGTCGGAAAAACTCGCCTCCCTGGGCCAACTGGCGGCGGGTGTGGCCCATGAAATCAATAACCCGGTGGGGTTTATCTCCTCCAACCTCAGCACCCTCGACGGCTACTTCGAGCAACTGCAACAGATGCTGGATGCCTATCGCCAGGCCGAAGCGCTGCTGCCCGCCGGCGAGCAGCGCGACCGGCTCATGGCACTGGCCAAGACCCTGGAACTGGATTTTCTGCGGGAAGACATTCCGATCCTGATCCGCGAATCCAAGGACGGTATCGGGCGCGTGGTACAGATCGTCAAGGACCTGAAGAACTTCTCACGGGTGGACACCGACCAGACCTGGCAGTGGGCCAACCTGCAACAAGGCATCGACTCCACGCTGAACATCGTCGCCAGCGAACTCAAGTACAAGGCCGACGTGGTGAAGCAATACTCCCCCCTGCCGGAAATCGAATGCCTGGCTTCGCAGCTCAATCAAGTGGTGATGAACCTGGTGGTCAACGCGGCACAGGCCATGGGCCCGGAACGCGGCACCATCACTATCAGCAATGGCGTGGAAGGCGAAAACGTCTGGCTGGAAGTGGCCGACAACGGCTGTGGGATTGCCCCGGAGACGGTGCAGAAAATCTTCGATCCGTTCTTTACCACCAAACCAGTGGGCGAAGGCACGGGCTTGGGTTTGTCGCTGTCGTACGGCATCGTCAAGAAACATGGTGGCGATATTTCTGTCAGCAGCGAGCCGGGTAAGGGGACGAAATTTCGGGTGGTGATACCGATTCGGCAGACGGCGGCGTAGGGCACGCCGCCGAATATTGCTCACTCCTGGGCTTGTTTCGCACTCGACCCAAACGCCGCAAAACGCTTGTTGAACCCGGCGATCCGGCCTTCGGCCTGGGTTTTACGCTGCTGGCCGGTATAGATCGGGTGCGAGGCGCTGGACACGTCCAGCGGGATGTAGGGGTAGGTGTTGCCGTCGCTGTGTTTGTGGGTACGGTCGCTGTCGGCGGTGGAGCCGATCAGGAAGAACACGTCGGCGGCCGTGTCGTGGAACAGTACAGTGCGGTAGTCGGGGTGGATTCCAGCTTTCATGGGGCCTCCGGGGCGTCTGGGTGCATTTCAAGTGTTATACAGTAACGCAAATCACGCAGCCAAACGAGAACCGATTGCAATAAGAATAGGCCTGCCACTTCTATGCAGAATAAACCCATAGGTTGTCTGGGGTTTCGTTACGGGCGCAGAATGGCGGATCGACCTTAGAGTCCGAACCAAGGGAACCGTATGAGCCTGTCCTTGCTAAGCCGTTACGCCTTCTTTGCCGTGTGCGTCATTTTCACCCTCGCCAGCCTCCCGTTTATCCAGCATGAATGGCTGTGGCCCATCACCGTGGTCACCGGCGTCCTCAGCCTGATCGGCATTTTCGACCTGCTGCAAAGCCCCCACGCGGTGCGCCGCAATTATCCGATCCTGGGCAATATCCGTTATCTGGTCGAAGCCATCCGCCCGGAAATCCGCCAATACCTGCTCGAATCCGACAGCGACGCCCTGCCCTTCTCCCGGGCCCAGCGTTCACTGGTGTACTCGCGCGCCAAGAACGAAACCGCTGACAAACCCTTCGGCACCCTGATCGACGTGTACCAGTCGGGCTTCGAATTTATCGGCCACTCCATGCGCCCTGCGCCGCTGAGCGACCCCAGCGCGTTTCGCGTGATGGTCGGGGGGCCGCAATGCACGCAGCCGTATTCGGCGTCGGTGTTCAATATCTCGGCGATGAGTTTTGGTTCGTTGAGCGCCAACGCAATCCGCGCGTTGAATCAAGGCGCCAAGCTCGGCAACTTTGCCCACGACACCGGCGAAGGCAGCATCAGCCCCTATCACCGCGAAAACGGCGGCGACCTGACCTGGGAACTGGGCAGCGGCTACTTCGGCTGCCGCACCAGCGATGGCCGCTTCGACCCGGAACGCTTCGCCGTGCAGGCGCAGAACCCGCAAGTGCGCATGATCGAAATCAAGATGAGCCAGGGTGCCAAACCCGGCCACGGCGGCATCCTGCCCAAGCACAAGGTCACCCAGGAAATCGCCGAGACCCGCGGCATCCAGATGGGCGAAGACTGCATCTCGCCGTCGCGCCACAGTGCGTTTTCCACGCCTATCGAATTGATGCAGTTCATCGCCCAACTGCGTGAACTGTCGGGCGGCAAGCCGGTGGGCTTCAAGTTCTGCCTGGGCCACCCGTGGGAATTCATGGGCATTGCCAAGGCCATGCTCGAAACCGGCATCCTCCCGGACTTTATCGTGGTCGACGGCAAGGAAGGCGGCACCGGCGCCGCGCCGGTGGAGTTCACCGACCACATCGGCGTGCCGCTGCGTGAAGGCCTGCTGTTTGTGCATAACACCCTGGTGGGCCTGAACCTGCGCGACAAGATCAAGCTCGGCGCCAGCGGCAAGATCGTCAGCGCGTTCGACATCGCCAGCGTCCTGGCCATCGGCGCCGACTGGGCCAACTCGGCACGCGGTTTTATGTTTGCCATCGGCTGCATCCAGTCGCAGTCGTGCCACACCAACAAATGCCCGACCGGTGTCGCCACGCAAGACCCGCTGCGCCAACGCGCACTGGTAGTGCCGGACAAGGCCCAGCGCGTGTTCAACTTCCACCGCAACACCCTCAAGGCGCTGGCCGAAATGCTCGCCGCCGCGGGCCTCGATCACCCCTCGCAACTGTCGGCCAAGCACCTCGTGCGACGCATGTCGGCGACCGAGATCAAGCTGTTCTCGCAACTGCATGTGTTCCTCAAGCCCGGCGAACTGCTCACTGGCGAAGTGAACGGCGAGTTCTATTCGCGCATGTGGCAGATGGCGCGGGCGGACAGTTTTGAACCCCATGAAGTGGTTGCCGCCTGAGGACGCACATTGTGTTGAAAGTCATCGCCGAAGATTTCATCAAACCCGAACACGTGGAAACAGTCCGTGGGTGGTACGCCGAACTGGTGGAAAAAACCCGTCAGGAACCGCTGTGCATCGCCTACGATCTGTTCATCGATCAAAAGGACCCCGGGCACTTTGTCTTTATCGAGCAATGGCCTGACCAGGCCGCGCTCGACATCCATTGCCAGACCGAACACTTCACCCGGCTGGTGCCACAGATCAATGCGTATCAGGCCAAGCCGTGCCGAGTGTTGTTGATGGACGCGTTTTAAACCCACACCTGCCCCCTGCTGAACCGGACCACCGACGGCATCGTTGAAACAAGGAGATTCACATGCCGTTACTGGACTTTTCTGCCATCGCGGAACAACTGCCCGCCCCTTGGAAATCCACGCGCCTGGGCCAGGTCGGCCCGGCGCGGATCAAGGTCTTGCGCATGGATCAGCAGGCGTATGAGCAAGAGACTCACGACTACAACGAAGGGTTGCTGGTGATCGATGGCTGCTTGCGACTGGCGATTACCGGCGAGGAAGTCGAGGTCGGGCCAGGCCAGATGTACCTGGTGGACGCCTATGTCGCTCATGGGGTACTGGAAGGAAGCCACGGTACGCTGGTGATTATTGACCTGTAGCTCAGTCCCTATGTCCAATCACCTCTGGCGGCGTTTGAAGCTCCCCATCAACAGGCGCCACCGGCGTACTCAAGCCCGCGACGTACGGCAATATTGAGACATTCAGTAATACCCGACCTTTGCAATTGCTTACAAATACCGCCAACCTGCCCGCCCGACGTGCGGCGCATGACGTTGCCCACGTCCACCTGTCCTTATTAAACCTATTGTTCAAGAGCCCGTAGCCATGCCTAACGGACGCGACCCGCGCATCGATTTCTTTCGGGGCCTGGCGTTGATCTTCATTTTCTGGGATCACGTCCCCCACAATCCTCTCGGCCAGATCACCCTGCGCAACTTCGGCTTCAGCGATGCCGCAGAAGTGTTTGTATTCCTCGCCGGTTTTGCCGCCGTGCTCGCCTACGGCAAGATCATGCAGCGCGACGGCTACTGGATGGCTTGCCTGAAGATCCTGCGCCGGGCGTGGGTGCTGTACGTGGTGCATATCTTCCTGCTGGCCCTGTTGATGGGCATCGTGTTCTTCGCCAACAGCCATGTGGAAACCCGCGACCTGGTCTCGGAGATGGGCCTGACGCACTTCGTCACGCACCCGCAACAAGCCCTCACCGATGAACTGCTGCTGCGCTTCAAGCCCAATCTGATGGACCCGTTGCCGTTGTACATCGTGCTGCTGGCCGGCCTGCCGCTGGTGTTGCCGATGCTGGTGCGCAAGCCCTCCGTGGTGGTCGCCGTATCGCTGACGATCTACCTGCTGGCACCGTGGATGGGCTGGAACCTGCGGGCGATTGCCGATGGCGTGTGGTACTTCAACCCGGTCACCTGGCAACTGTTGTTTGTGCTCGGTGGCGCGGCGGCGATACACAGCCAGCGACCAAGACCCGTCGAGACGCGCCCACTGTTGCGTCAGCCGCTGTTCGTCAGCGCGGCGCTCTACGTATTGCTCGCGGGGATACTCACCCTGTCGTGGCGCTGGCCCGAGGTGCACGATGCGTGGATGCCGTCGCGCCTGAGTGACCTGCTCTACCCCATCAGCAAGACCGATCTGTCGCCGCTGCGCCTGGTGCACTTCCTGGCGTTGGCCTACGTCACGGCCAAGCTGCTGCCCGGCGCAGGCTGGACGCAAAACCGCCTGGCGGGCGAGGTCTGCCGCATGGGCCGCTACTCCCTGGAAGTGTTTTGCCTGGGGGTGGTGCTGGCGCCCTTGGCGGACATGGTCAACGCCATGGCCAACGATGCGCTGGCCGTGCAACTGGCCACGGCCATCGTCGGCGCGTTGCTGATGGCGGGGCTGGCCGCGTGGTTGGAATTCAACAAGCGCCTGGATCAACGCAAAGTCGCGCTACATAGCTAGCGCCCGGCACCCATAGGTGGGTGCTTCCATTTGCCTTCCACTCAACCCGTGAAAGGAAATGGCCCATGCCTACCCACCAACTGCTCAACGGCTTGTCGGGCAACCTGCAATCCAGCGAATCCTGGGCTCGCCAACAAGCTCTGGAGCTGATCCGCGAAACCCTGGCGCGAACGATGGGCAGCCTGACGCTGGCGCAACAGCGCGACTACGTCAGGCTGCAACGCGAAGCCCACCAGGCCCTGAAAGCGGTGGACCGCGAAAACACCGCGATCATCCAGGCCTTCAAGACCCAAGGGCTGGCCCAACTGAGCAGCAGGCTAGGCGGCCTGGACCCGCAAGCCATCCACCTGCACACCCGCTACCTGCAAGAGCTGCAACCACCGCTGCCGTGGGAACCCAGGTCCAGCCAGCCGCTGTCACGCCAGCGTCGCTTTCGCCGCGCCTACGATGAATGGAAATACCGCGCCCACGTCTCCACGCTGTCGCTCTGGGATGCGGCCTGCCTCAATTTTGACTTCGCCACCGCTGAGCGTCAGGCATCAGGGCACAGTTTTGTCGACGCGTCCTACCTCAGCGGCGCCGAAGGCCTGAAGCTGAGCGTCAGCGAGTTCATCACGATTGCCCGTGAGCTGGACTTCGGCGGCCAGTTGGCGCAGCGCCTGCAACGGGCACTGGGCCCCGGCGGCGATCTGTACGCCACGCTGCAGGCCAGCGCCAAGGCCTGCCTGCGTTTCGAAGCCCTGGAGGCCTATCGCAATCGCGCCATCACCGGCGTGACCCGCGAGCACTATGACAGCCTGAGCGCCGCCATCGACGGTAGCGGCCCGGCATTGAAATTCGACACCCTGGGCATGAGCACCGGCATCACCGTGTTGCCCGCCGTCCCCTTCGTACCGTCAGGGCAAACCGTCCCGGTGCCCCTGCTGGTGATTCATGTGGGCAGTCGCGCGGTGCTGTCGTATTTCCCGTTCCGCCCCGGCGGTGCCCTGCGCTACCACACCGATACCCGTCAGGCGGCGGATGACTTCCTGCAACAGCTCAAGGACAGCCACGCCCAGGGCGACCTGGGCTGGTTCGCCCGGCAACTGCCGATGACCGAAATGCACGGGTTCAAGCGATTGCTCAAGGAGGCATCACGCCCCGTGGGCCTGAGCCCGACCGCCGGGTTCCTGTACGACACGTTTCACTGTCTGTTCCCACCGCACACCCTCGATAGCCTGCGCTTTACACCAGACCCCAAACATGGCCGCGAAGAAACCCTGGTACAGGCCTGCACATACCGCGAAGTGCAACGCTATCAAGCCAACCTGTCGACCCTCGCCACCCGTCGCTCGGAACGCGACCTGCAGGCCTTGATCGACGGCGCGGCCGCCATCGCCCAGGAAGTCCTCGAACTGTTGCTCACCCCCGTGCCCGGCGGTGTAACGGGCCTGAACCGGGTCATGCAGGTGGCAGTGTTCGGCAGCCTGGCCTACAGCATGATCGTGGGGATCAACGAAGCCGCGAGGGGGGAAGCCAATGAATTCGCGTCGGCCCTGGCCGACACCGCCGACCTGGCCATCAATGGCCTGTTGATCACCACCGCCGGCCGCGTGCATCGCCAGCGTATCGAGAGTTTGCTGCACCGGCTGGGCAACCCGCGAAAAATGCTCAAGGCCGACGGTACGCATGTGCTCTGGAAGCCGGACATCGGCCCCTACGCAATTCTCGACCAGCACCTGCTCGACGGCCAGGTCGCCAACCCCCAAGGCGTCTTCCCGGTCCACGGCAAGCAGTACGCCTGGCTGCAACAAAACGGCCAGCGCCGTGTGGTGGAGGTCAGTTACGACGCCAAGCTGATGCGCTTCGTGCTCAAGCAGGAAAACGACAGGCAGTTTGCCCCACCGATTCTGTTCAACCCCGCGCAACAGGCCTGGACCCTGGACCTGCACAACGCCCATACCCTCTCGGACATCCAACTGGCCGAGCGCATGCTGCCCAACGGCTCCACCGCCGTACCCCGGGTCGACATGGAAACAATGCTGCGCAGCACCGCCACCGACCGCGCAACCCTCGATAGTGTATGGAGTGGCCAGCCCGCACCGATCAACCTCACCGAAGGCGTAAGGCGCCTGCAGGCCGACCAGATCATCGAGCAGTTGATCAAGGACTTCCACCTTCGCGGCCACATGCCGCCCCACGCCGACGCTGCCGTATTGAGCCTGTTGACCCAGGTGCCCGGCTGGCCTGCCGACGTCAGCATCAACGTGCACGACCGGCAAGGCACCCTGCTCGAAAGCTATGCCGCCAACGACAACGGGCTTTCCCACACCATCGACCTGATGCGCCGCGATGATGGCACCTACGGCCTGCTGGCGGACCCCGCGACCAGCGTGCCCACCCGCGAGCAACTGTTCGAACTGATCCTCACCCAACAACCAGCCCATTCACGCTTGGGCAAGGAAGGCAGCCCGCACCTGACGCTGGCCCAGCGCATTGCCCGGGTGCGCCTGCAAATCAGCCAGCTGGCACAGGCACACCGCATGACGCTTTTCGAGGCCATGACGCGCTATGACGGCTATGCCCGCGCTGAGTTGGCCGCCGATGAAAGCGCCCGGCAATTCTTGCCGATCAAGGTCGCTCCGCCCTTGGTGGAAGTGACCCCCGTGCTGAAAAAACTGCGCCGACTCTACCCACCCCTGACCTCGGCCAACCTGCAACAGTTACTGCTGATCACGCCCTTGAGCAGCCGCGAGCAAGCGCAATTCCTGCACGATGCAAGCCTGCCCGCCTCGGTGCGGGAACACCTTGAACACCATCGCACCGCCCTGCGTATCGACGCCGTGATAGACGGCCTCTACCATCGCCGCGCCTTCAACCCCGACACCGACCAATGGGCCCGCGAGTTCACCGCGAGCCTGTTGCTCAATACCTTCGAGCGCCACTTCGTGGTCACCGACATGAGCCGCGGCACACCGTCCAATCGCTACGTTTCAAGCGGGCCCGACGACACCACTGTCGAGCTGTTGCACTACGGCCAGGGCCGCTACGAGGCCTACGACATGCGCAACGCCGGGCCGATTCCGGTGACACCCGGGGTCGACAGTTTCTACCTGGCCGTCGCCTCGGTGATGCAACCGGGTGAACGCCTGCAACTGGGGATGAAGAGCGCCAGTGATGCCCAGGGCCTGCGCAAAACCCTCGGTGATCTCATGAGCGCCCAGCGCAGCCCTGGAGGCCAGGTCAGCCTGCTGGATCAGTCCCTGGGCCAATACGAACAACGCGTCGTGCTGCCCCATGACCTCAAGCCCGACGCTGAAGGCATCTACGAATGGAACGGCCAGCAACTGCTGCCGCTCTATGGCTCGCTGTACCCGATTTTTTTCGACAAACGCCTGCGCAAATGGCGGCTCAGGCATCCGGAAAAAGTCGGGGTCGATACCCCCCGCCTGGAGCACAACCGCCGGGGCGCCTGGCGATTGTCGAATGAAAACCCGATGACATGGGATGACCACCGTCTGTTCTACCGCCTGGGGGCGAGCAACTTTCATGTCGACCAGGCCACCGCTGCGCGGATCATGCGCGTCACCGACACCCCAGCGCGGGCCTTGCGCGAAGTGCACAGCGCCGGCCTGCCGCCGCCACCGTTGCTGCAAGACACCAGCAAGCGGTTTCGCATCGAGCGGGAAATCCTGCAGTTCATCAATGCCATGACCGTCTACTCGGCCACCCGCAATGCGCGGCCGTCCCTGCAATTGCTGCTGGTCACCAGCTTACCGGCGTGGCCCGCCAGCCATGCGCTGCAGATCGTGGATGAGCAGGGTCAGGTAATCCGTCGCTATCCGGCCAGAAGCTCACCCGAAGCCAAGGCCATCCGCCTCACCGAAGCCGAAAGCCGTGGTCTGGAACCGCTGAATAACATTGCGCTGAACGATGACGTCAGCCGTGCGCTGCTGGGTACCTTGCCCGCCACCCAGGAGGAGCGTCTGTTCAAGCTGTCCAAACGCATCGCCGACCACGCGTGGCGCGAACGCGCGCAATTGTTCGACATCCTCTACGCCCAGAGCGAGCATGCCACGACACTGATCGAACGGCGCCTGCACGCCCACTTCCCGCACCTGCCTACCAGCGCGATCACCGCGATACTTGAACAAGCCACGCCCAAGGAACTCAAGCACTTGCAACAGCAGGACCAGGTCGGCCTGCGCCTGGCGGAACAGGCGCGGCTCACCGCCGACGATATGCGCCTTAACCGGGCGTACGAAGGCCTGTTCCTGGACACCCTGGCCAACCCCGACAGTGACAGAATCATCCTGCACGTGCTCAAGGATTTGCCCGGCTGGCCCCTGAGCCTGCGCGTGGACGTACGCCAAGCCAGCCTCTCCGGCCCGTTGCTAGGCAGTGGCGGGCATGCCAGCGCTGTCGACCGCCGCACGCTGGTCAAGATCGATGGCACCTACCAGGCCTATGGCCGCGAGGGACAACTGCTCAACGACCCCAGCGACAGCAGTGGCCTGATCAATAGCGTGGCCTCGCTGCTGACCGACACCGAACGCAGCAACCTGGGCCTGGACGACAGCGGTGACACAGCGCCGCTGCGCGAACGCATCGCCGACTTGGCCCTGGGCCAGCGCGTGGCAATCAAATCGCTGCTGGGCCTGGCGCATATCCCGCCGTGGTTGCAACCGCCGATGCCGGTGCACAGCACATTCCTGGCCTACCCGTTTTCCCTGCGCAGCCTCTGGCCTTTCAGCGGCCGCCAGCCAGTGGACCTGGTCAGCAAGGTCAAGGAACTCTACCCCAGCTTCAGCACGGCGGCGGCCAACGAATTGATTGACGGCCTGGGCATCAGCGAACCGGCGGCGCTGATTGAGCTGGAGCGGCGCAAAGCCGAGTACCAGACCCTGGAGTTCGAGCTCAACCGCTGGATCGAAACGCCCCAGGCCATCGACGACCCCGAGACCGACCCGCTGGGTTGGAACTATGGCCTACGCCGCAGCCTGGCCGAACGGATATTGCGCGCCTGGCGCCGGGAAACCCGCTCGGCCTATGACAATGAATCGGGCCTTTTCGACAAACACCAACTGGTGTTGCGCCTCGACGGCAACGACCTGCCCGACCCGGCCTTCATCCTGAGCAACCGCGCATTCGAACACATTGAATACCTCAGGATCGACGGTGACATGCTCCCCACCATCGGGAACGCATTCCTCAGCAAGTTCACCGGCCTTACCCACCTGAAACTCGATTGCCTGCTCGGTGAACTTCCCCCCGCACTCGCCCAGATGACCCAACTGCAACAGTTGGATCTGAGCGACAACATGATTGCACTGACGGTTGAGTCCCGCCAGCACCTGGCCGGGCTCACACGCCTGGACGGGCTGTTCCTGGATGGCAACCCCCTGGGCCTGACGCCCGATGTCAGCCGGATGACCCGCCTGCGGGTGCTGTCTCTGCGCCAGACCAACATCGACCAGTGGCCCATCGGGGCCGAGAGCCGCAGCAGCCTGCGTAGCCTGCTGCTTCAGGAAAACCGCATCACCACTATTCCCGACGCGGTGTTTTCCGATGTGCGCATGGGCCCCACCAACCGCAACACCATCCTGCATGACAATCCATTGAGCGATGCCACGCTCGACAGGCTACGCAGCTACCGCAACCGAACCGGCATCGTGCTGGGCGGCGCGCTGCCGGGCGTCCTGCATCAACAGGCGCAGGCCATTGACGTCAACCGATGGCTGACCGGCGTGCCCAGCGCCCAACACGCGCAACGTCAAACCCTGTGGCAACAGTTGCGCCAGCATGAAGATGCCAACCCGGACGACACCTTCCGGGTCCTGCGGGACCTCACGCAGTCGTATGCTTATCGGCGCAACCAGGCCACCCAGCAAGCACTCACCCGCCGTGTGTGGAACCTGCTCGACGCCATGGGCCAATCCACCGACCTGCGCAACCGGGTATTTCTCAATACCTACGTGGCCGGCACCTGCGGCGACGGCGCCATACTGGCGTTTATCAATATGGAAATTGAGCACCTGGTGCACCAGGCACGCAACCAGGCCGGCAGTGAGCAGGCCGACCGCCAATTGCTGGGCCTGGCCAGGAGCCTGTTCTACCTGCGTCGGGTGGACCAGTTGGCCGAGGCGCATATCGAGCGCCTGCGTGCAGCGGGGGTGGACCCGGACGATGCCGAGATCAAGCTCTACTACCGGCTCAAGTTGCGCGATGCGTTCGACCTGCCGATCAGACGTGAAGAGATGCTCTACGCGGTCGAAGAATGGGTGAGCGAAGACGACGTGATCCAGGCCCGGCAAACCCTGGAGGCACTCGGTCGGACCCAGGCGGCGCAGGAGTCGTTATTGATGGAGGACTTCTGGATCGAGTACCTGGCCCGCAGCTACCCGGAGCCCTTCTCGACCATCGACAATGTGGTGCGCCACCAGCTCAATGCGCTGAACCAGGAGATCAGCGACCGGCGTTCGGACGCGTACCTGGACCGACGCCAATCCCTGGTGGAGCTGGAAATTGCCGAGCGCAATCGCCTGGTGCGCCAGTTGACCGAAGCGGCGCAACTGGCACAAAAGGCGCACTGAAGCTTACGCCGAGCGCGGGGCGGCTTGGACGTTGGCGACCGGCTGCAACTTGAACACGTAGAACAGCACGGTCAGCAACACCAGAAACGCCGGCCCCACGTACAGCGCCACGCGGGTATCCGGGAAGTACGCCATCAGGCCCACCACCAGTACCAGGAAAGCCAGGGCCAGGTACGAACTGACCGGGTACAGCCACATGCGGTACTTGAGCCCTGCCTGCTCGGCCGGGCTCAGGCCTTTGCGGAACTTGAGCTGGGCCAGCAGGATCATCAGCCAGGTCCAGATCGCGCCGAAGGTGGCGATGGAGGTCACCCACACGAACACCTGGTCCGGCACCAGGTAGTTGAGCAACACGCCCAGCAGCAAGGCAAAGATCGACAACAGCAAGGCCTTGCGCGGCACACCGTTGCTGGAAGTCGTGCCGAACGTGGCCGGTGCCTGGCCGTTCTGCGCCAGGCTGTAGAGCATGCGCCCGGTACTGAAGATGCCGCCGTTGCAGGAGGACAGCGCGGCGGTGATCACCACAAAGTTGATGATGCCCGCCGCGGTCTTGATGCCCAACCGCTCGAACGTCATCACGAACGGGCTGCCCTGGGTACCGATTTCATTCCACGGGTAGATCGACAGGATCACGAACAATGCACCGACGTAGAACAGCAGGATGCGCCAGAACACCGAGCCGATGGCGCTGGGAATCGTCTTCTGCGGGTTGCGGGCTTCGCCGGCGGTGAGGCCGATCATCTCTACGCCCAGGTAGGCGAACATCACCATTTGCAGGGACATCAGTACGCCCTGCACGCCGTTGGGCATGAAGCCGCCGTGGGCCCACAGGTTGGAAATGCCCAGCGCCACGCCGTCGTTGCCAAAGCCGAAGGCGATGATGCCAACACCGCCGATCACCATGGCGATGATCGTGACGATCTTGATCAGGGCGAACCAGAACTCGAATTCACCGAACGCCTTCACGGCGATCAGGTTGATCGTGCCCATGCTGATCAAGGCGGCCAGGGCCCAGATCCAGCGTGGCGTGTCAGGAAACCACACGCCCATGTACACCGCCACGGCGGTGATCTCGGCAACGCACGTCACCAGCCACAGGAACCAGTAGTTCCAACCTGTGAGAAAGCCCGCCAGCGGACCGAGATAATCTTGCGCGTAACGGCTGAACGAGCCGGCGACGGGGTTGTGCACGGCCATCTCGCCGAGGGCGCGCATGATCACCAGGATCGCCAGGCCGCCGATGATGTACGACAGCATGATCGCCGGGCCGGCCATTTCAATGGCCTTGGCCGAGCCTAGGAACAGGCCGACGCCGATGCAGGCACCGAGGGCCATCAGGCGAATGTGTCGTTCACCGAGTTCGCGTTTGAGCGGGCCGCCTTGAGCGGTCTCGCCATGGGGCAGTGGGTTGCCGACGGGCATAGGGGTACAACCTCATCTTGTTATTGGAGTGCCCGCCGTGGAGCGATCGCAGCGGGGCGTGCAGTATAAAAAGCCAGGGTTAGGGTCTTTCACTATAAAAACCGCTCAATTTAGTTAAAGAACCCGCAAAAATGTAACTTTACAGGAGCATCTAACCTACCCGCAGCGACCAAACGTCGCAGCGCTCGCACAGAAACTTCCGACAAACAAAGCACAATTCCCTCACAACAAGCCCCCAGCGACTAAGCTTCCAGCAAGTCCGATCAATCTGCGTGCAGGATCAATCGACTATGGGCGCACTGTGGCAAACCGACTCGACCAAGGCTGCGAAAGTACACGGCAGTTCGGACCCAGCGCCTTCATCAAAAACCAGACCCAGGCCGCGCTACGCTTGGCGTTTGTTCTGGCTGATCGTACTGATGGGCTTGATTGCCCTGGGCGTGGCCGCCACCAAGGAGATGCGTACCTCGCGCCTGCAAGCCCAGGAACTCAGCCGCCTGGCGCGCAACCTCACCTATCAGGTCGAGCCCGGCGCCAGCGATGCCATCGACTACCCGGGTGCCGGGCCATTCGACCGGCGCCTGGGCTACAGTGACCTCGACACCTTCCTGCCGCGCCTGCTCAAGCGCGGCTACGTGATCCAGGCGCAGTCGCGTTTTTCCCCGGCGTTGATGGACTACAGCGCCAAGGGCCTGTTCGTGCCCTACGCGGAAAAAATCCAGGCAGGGCTGTCGATCACCGACTGTCGCGGCGCGCCGCTGTACACCTACAACTACCCGCAGCAGCTCTACGCCAGTTTCGCCGCGATCCCTGCGCTGGTGACCAACAGCCTGCTGTTTATCGAAAACCGTGACCTGCTCGACCCCGCCCAACCCCTGGCCAACCCCGCCGTGGACTGGCCGCGTTTCGCCAAGGCCGCGTGGTCGCAGGTCGCCAAGCTGCTGCACCTGCCAGGCCAAAGTGCCGGCGGCAGTACATTGGCGACCCAGCTGGAAAAATACCGCCACTCGCCGGATGGCCTGACGGTATCCGGCGGCGAAAAACTGCGGCAGATGTTTTCCGCCGCCGTACGCGCCTACCACGATGGGCCCGAGACCCTGGCGGCGCGGCAGAACATCCTGCGCGACTACCTCAACAGCGTGCCGCTGTCGGCGGTGCCGGGACACGGTGAAGTGCACGGCATGGCCGAGGGTTTGCGGGTGTGGTACGGCGCCGACTTCAACCAGGTCAACCAGGCGCTGTGGGGCCCGGTGAATGCCGAGCAAGGCCTGGCGCTGCGCGAGGTGCTGTCATTGATCATCGCCCAGCGTCGGCCATCTCATTACTTGACCAAGGGCCGTGACGAACTGGCGCAACTCACCGATAGCCACCTGCGCCTGCTGGCCCAGAGTGGCGTGATCGAACCGGCGCTGCTCAAAGCGGCACTGGCAAGCAAGGTCAGCTACCGCGACTGGGTGCAACAACCCACGGTACAACCGATCGAAACAGACAAGGGCATCAGCGTGGCGCGCAGCCGCCTCGCCGCCCTGCTCGACCGGCCGCTGTACGACCTGGACCGCCTGGACCTCTCGGCCACCAGCACCCTGCAAGCGCAATTGCAGGGCCAGGTCAGCGGCTACCTCAAGCACCTCGCCGACCCCGAGTTCGCACGCCAGATCGGTCTGCTCGGCGAGCGCTTGCTGACCGCCACCAGCACCGCCCAGGTGCGCTACAGCTTCACCCTGTTCGAACTGACCCCGGACGGCTCGCGGGTGCGCGTACAAACCGACAACACCGACCAACCCTTCGACATCAACGAAGGCAGCAAGCTGGAGCTGGGTTCCACCGCCAAGCTGCGGGTGCTCACCACCTACCTGCAAATCATCAGCGAGTTGCACGCCAAATACGCGGCCCAGGCCCCGGCCGAACTGAAAAAAGCCAATGTGGATGAACAGGACCGCCTGAGCCGCTGGGCCGTCGACTACCTGATCCAGGCGCCGGACAAATCCCTCGCCCGGATGCTCGACGCCGCCCTCGACCGCACCTACTCGGCCAACCCCGGCGAGCGCTTCTTCACCGGCGGCGGCCTGCACACCTTCCATAACTTCCGCAGCCAGGACAACGGCCGCACCCCGACCCTGCGCGACGCCCTGCGCGAGTCGATCAACCTGCCGTTCATTCGCCTGATGCGCGATGTGGTGCGCTACGTCACCTATTCCGGCGAGAACAACAGCGCCGAGTTGCTCAAGGACGACAACGACCCGCGCCGCCAGGAATACCTCGCCGGTTTCGCCGACCGCGAAGGCACCACCTTCCTGCTCAAGTTCTGGAAGAAGTATCAGAAGAAGGACACCCAGGCACGCCTCGACACCTTCCTCGACAGCCTGCACCCCACGCCGATCCGCCTGGCTGCCGTGCATCGCTACCTGCTGCCCAACGCCAGCCAGGAGAGCTTCAACCTGTTCGTGCGCTCACATATGTCGGGCGTCCAGAGCCCGCTCAAACTCACCGACGAACGCCTGGAAAAGCTCTACCAAGACTACGGCCCCGGCGCCTACGACCTGCCCGACCAAGGCTATATCGCCAAGGTCCATCCGCTGGACCTGTGGCTGCTGGGCTACCTGCTCAACCATCCCGACGCGACCTTCAGCGACGCCGTCAAGGCCAGCCAGTTCGAACGCCAGGAGGTCTACAGTTGGCTGTTCAAGAGCCGCCACCAAAGCGCGCGGGATAGCCGCATCCGCACCATGCTGGAGATCGAGGCGTTCCTGGATATTCATCAGCGCTGGAAAGCCGTGGGGTATCCCTTCGACCACCTGGTGCCGTCGCTGGCCACCGCCATCGGCAGCTCCGGCGACCGCCCGGCGGCGTTGGCGGAACTGATGGGCATCATCCTCAATGACGGCGTGCGCCCCAGAGTGCTACGCATCGACACCCTGCACTTCGCCGCCGGGACACCGTACGAAACCCAGGTGGTCAACGACCCGGCGCCCGGCAGGCAGGTGATCCCGGTGGAAGTGGCCAGGGCGTTGCGCGGCGCCTTGTCCCAGGTGGTGGACGCCGGCACCGCCAAGCGTGTCGCCGGCAGTTTCAAGCTGGCCGACGGCACGCCGCTGGCCATGGGCGGCAAGACCGGCACCGGCGACAACCGTATCGAGGCGATTGGTGCCGGTGGGCGCATCCTCAGTTCCAAATCCATCAACCGCACCGCGACCTTTGTGTTCTACCTGGGCGAGCACCACTTCGGCACGCTGACCGCGTTTGTGCCCGGCCAGTCCGCCGAGCACTTCACCTTCACGTCGGCGTTGCCGGTGCAGGTACTCAAGGGCATGGCGCCGATCCTGTTGCCGTATCTGCAACCTGACGGCCATACCCAGTGCGTGCCCTCAGTCGACGCTGAAAAACAACTGGCGAGCCAAGGCTAGCCCGATCTGCGCACGCCGGATCTCGAGGGTTTGCTGCACTCGCCCGGTCTGCCCGGTGCGCATGCGCGCGAAGGCCTCGGCTTCGACTGCGGCCTGTGCCTGGCGGCCCAGGCGTTCCTGTTCCGGACTCTTGAGGTGAGCAGCGGTGAAGTGATCATCCGGGCCTTCACTGCGCCCGTAGTGAAAGTGCGCGAAGCACAACGGCTTGCCGGTGTGGACATCATTCACGGCATACACCTGCAAAAAATCATCGCCCTTGAGCTTTACCCGGGCGCCTTGGCGATGAACGCGCACTTCGTTGTGGCTATGCAAAAAAGCCACGTCGGTTTGGGTCAGCGTTTTATTGCGCGTGGCGCGCAAGCGTGCGCTCAGCCCTGCCGCTTCGAGCTTTGCCACCGCTGCCCGCAAGCTCGCCTCGGCCGTCCGCGCATTGGCCTGCTGCACCGCCGCCAGCCGCGCGTTGTCCAGGCCGCGCAGTTTTCGGCCAATGGCCTCGGCCGCCCATGAACGGCTGCGGGCCTGAGCGTCCAGTAGTTCTTGCAGGGATGCCGCGTCATTGGCCTTGTCGACCATCGCTTCAACATGGGCGATGGCTTTATCGGTTTCTCCCAGCAACAGGTTGGCCTTTTTCAACAGGCTATTGAGTTCGGGATCGGGCCGCGCGGGTGGTGTGACGTTTTCCAGGTCCCAGACGCCGTCCTCGGCCTCGGTGAATGAACCGATGACGCTGCCGGCCGCATCCAGCATCTGAGCGGTATCTACGCCTGTGGGTTCTGGGCTCATACGCGCTACATACAGGTCGTGATTGCGGGTGCGGATGATCTTGTTGCGCCGTTTGCCCGAGGTTTCAGGTGGGGCTTTGAACACCTCTTGCGCCTGCGGCTGCAGCAACCCCGCCAGTTGTTGTTCCACGTTACGGTGCAGGGTGGCCAACAACTCTTGAAGCTGCTGCAGGTACGCGAGGTTGAACCTGTCCGGCTCCATGGCACGCCAGAATTCAATGCGATCATCGGTCTGCGCAAACACATGGTCGATGCTGTCGAGCAATTCAACGCGTTCAGCCTCGCTGCTGTGCACCTGCGACAACTCGGCCAGGGAGCGGCTGGCCCAGCGGGCACGGTCGACTGTGGTGCTCATGTTCTCGAAAAGATCATCTTCGAAGGGCAGGCCCGGCACGTCGATGGCCAGGCCCCATAACGTGGTGAGCTGCAAGGACTGCAGGTCGAGGACCGACGGGCGCACCGGCATCAATGCTGCCAGCGCCCGGGCCTTGTCGCGGCCGAGTCGGGGCACTTGGCGAAGCTCGTCGAGGTAGCGCTGTTCCAGGATGCGCCAACGAATCACCTTGTCGTGGATGACTGCCAGCTCACGCAGGCCCTGGTTCAGTTCGGCATGGGTCTGTTCGTCGCCGGCCTCCAGCAATGGTCGCAATTGCAGGTTGCGCAGATGCATGCGTGTGCGGCTGTCGGCATCCAACAACTGTATCGTCAGAATGATCGACTCCAGTATCTGACTCAGTTCCTCTTCGTAGCGCGGCCGCGGCCCGTGGTCGCGCAGGCGCCTGAGCAGCTGCAACTCGTCCTGGCAAAGCTCCAGTTTTTCTTCCAAGGCCTTGAAGTAGCGGGCCTGGGCCTGAGTGCGCTGTTGCTCGGTGACTTCATCGGCGGGCTTGTTGGCCAACGTGCGGGCGAGTTCCATGGCGCCCTGGGCGCGAGCGCGTTTCTGTGTGGCCTGACGGTATTGGTTTTCAAGAACCTGGCGGTTGTCGACAGGCTCGATAGCGCCATCTCCGGCGCCACCGAGCAGGCGCAATTGCAGGTCAACCTCCCAGCGCCCTTGCCCCACGGCTTTGAGCCACGGCCCCCGGTGCATGCCATCCGCACTGATCACCCGCACGCGTCCATGTTCCATGCGCACGCGGAATTTATGCCCTTGCACCAGTGCATGCCAACGCGGTGGAGTGCGGTGTGTGTCGCGCACCAGTCCTTGCCAGGGCCCGCTGGTTTCAGCGCCTTCCAAGGCCACGGGCCAGGGCGCTGGAAAGCTGTGCAGGCTGAACCGTTGCAGGCGTGCCCACATCTCTGGCGTGAGGGTGTCGCGGGCATTGGCCCAGCCCGACGGCGTGAGGAACTGCGCAGGGGGCGCGATCCGTACAGGCGGCAGGGGCGTCGGTTCCGCAAGGGCCAACGGCGCAAATACCGGGTGCTCTACCTCCAGGTGGCGCCGCGCGTCATGGGGTGTGGCCTGGTGCGCCACGACCACCATCAGGTTGGCCAGCAGATCGATCAGTGCGGCATTTTTGGCCTGCTCGTCGGTGCCCTGCAAGGCGACGATGTCCTGCCGGGCGCTGTCGACCAACTGCACCAGCCACCCCACCAGCATCAGCGGCCCGGTGAGCAGGGGTTGCAGGGTGCCGAACAACAACCAGCCGACCTGCTTGAGGCTGGCCCAGCGCTGTTCGGCGTTCGACACCGTCTGACGCTCAGCCAGGCTTGCCAAGGCTTGAGCCATGGCCGTGAACAGGTGATCAGTGGGGTCGCCGACAAGCACTGACTTGCTCAGCTGTGCCGGTGCCGGTTGTTCATAACGCGTGAACTCATCGCCCTGCAGAAAATGCTGAGTGCGCGGCTCGTCAAACCCACCATTGGCGTAGACCGCCTGACGCAGGGGCGCCAGCCAGGTCAGCACGCTGTCTTGCAGCGCACCGGGTTGCCGGATCGCCTCGAACAAGGCATTCAGCGATGGGAACTCCTGTAGCGGCGGCTCGAACAAAGGCCGATAGAGCAAGTGGGGGCCGGCCTCGCCTTGCCGAGGGCCAATGATGAACATATTGGCCACTTCATCCGCCGTCGCCCCGGCGACGGCCTTGAACGCCAAGGGCCAGAATGCGTCGGACGTCGCACTGGGTTGCAGCGCAGCCCGCAAGCGGCGAAAACCTGCCTGGGTCAGCCCATGCTCACCCTTGATTTGCCATTCCAGGGCCTGCATCGGCAGCTGCACGCGCAATTGCAGGCTGAACAATTGACGTCGATTGGGGTTACCAATCAATTGCTGTTTGAGCAATGCCGGATACCGCTGTCCGATGTCGGCCTCGGTCACGCAACGCTGGAGCAGCTCATAGCTCAACCAGGCGGGCGCAGGCTCGCCCTTGAGGCGAATCGCTTTGACGGTGTGGGCAAAGCCCACCAGGTTCTCGAGGGCCCACTCCGTCAGGCTGACGTGGAAGCGCTCCACCTGCCCGGCGATAAAACCTCCCGGCACCGGCACTGCGGCGGCAATCACCCGCTCAAAGGTCAAGCGAATATCGGCGGGGCTCAGCGCCGTGGCGCGTGCGTCCTTTCGCAAACAGGCTTGCAAGCGCTCGTTGGCATAGCCCTGCAACGAGGGGATACCGTTGAGAAAATGCCGCGCACCGCTGTGCTGGCGGGCGAGCACCAACGCTTGCAGCAATTGCGCGTAGGCGATGCACTGATCGGGCGTGGCATGGACCAGCCATAACGGCAGTTGCTCGCGCAACGTCTGCTGACGCGGACTGAGGGCCGCTACAAACCAGCGGCGGCTGTCGGTGATCATGCCCAGTAGCGCCTGATAATCCTCGACGGAGCGCGGCACCCGCGGGTCAAGCAACGCAATCTCTTGCAACTGCAACGCCAGGTAACTGGCCGCCAGCGCGTCGAAGGGATCGCCCTGCACCTCGACGGCGAACCATTGCCCGCCCGCGCCTGCAAGCAACGGGCTGGCGTAGGCCGGCAACAGCGCTGGCAGGCTGTCCGGAGTGTCCAGGCGCTGCACACCGCAGGCCGGGCTGAACAAGAACGTCTGCGTGGCAGTTTGCAGCAGGAGCAGCGCCAGCATCTGCACCGACGCCCCGCGGCGCAGGTGCAGCGTTTGTACCCTCAGTGCCGGGCCATGGGCCGACCACTCCCGATTGGGACGGCGGCCATGCAACGCCGACCTGGGAAAGACCCGGGCGAAGCACTCCGCGCTCATGCCCGGCGGCGGGGGCGAGTCGTAGAGCAACGCCAGCAACTCATCGGCCAGGTGGCCCCAACGCGTCATGTGCAACGGCAGCGGCTCGTTCCACCACGCTTGCAGACGCCGTGAAAAAAACCCCAGCAGGCGCGCCCCGCAGCGGTTGATCAGGCCTTCCAGCTCCGCCAGGCTTGGGCCGCCCGGCGCATAGGTTTCCCGGACTCGCTGCACCACATGCTGGTAGCCCTCGGCCAACAACGTGGGCCGCGCGGCTGCCAGACGCGCCATCACCAAGTCGGGCAAGGAACGATACGGGCCGTCGGGTGTGGCCAGGTAAATCAAACGCGCAGAATAATTGCGTCCCGCACAGTACTGGTCCAGGTAGGCCTGGGCACAGTCTGCGGCGACGGTTGTCAACGAGGGAGGGTCGTCGAACAGGTTCAGCACCTGTTCGATATGCACCTGGCGCATGGCCGCCGGGGGTGTCGAAGTGAGAGTCATCGGGGTTTCTCTATCGAGGGTAAACGCCAGACCCTACTCGCGCGCGCACTGCGACTCGCACTACACAAATACCGCCCCGTCGCCTGTCGCTCAAGCCGTTAATACCCAAACAACGACTTGCTCTCCAGGTATTCTTCAAACCCCCACTCACCCCATTCCCGGCCATTACCCGACTGCTTGTAGCCGCCAAACGGCGCGGCCTGGTCGGCCCGGGCACCATTGAGATGGACCATGCCGGTGCGCAGTTGCCGCGCAACCCTGCGGCTGCGTTCGAGGCTGGTCGAAGTGACGTAACCTGACAAGCCATAAGGGCTGTCGTTCGCGATGGCTATCGCCTCGGCTTCGCTGTCGTACGGCATGATCGCCAGGACCGGGCCGAAGATTTCTTCACGCGCCACGAGCATGTCCGGGGTGACGTCGGCAAATACCGTAGGTTGCACGTAGTACCCGCGCTCAATCCCCCGTGGTCGTCCCAGCCCTCCGGCGATCAATCGCGAACCCTCGGCGATGGCCTGAACGATCATGGCCTGAACCCGCTCAAACTGCAGGGCGTTCGCCACAGGGCCGATGGCGCAGGTCGGCTGGCTGTCGTCGAAACACACCTGCGCCAGCACTTCCTGGACGATATCAATCACGGCCTGTTGCTGCGCGCGCGGTACTAGCAGGCGCGTCGGCGCATTGCACGACTGGCCACTGTTACGGATGCACGCCTGTAACCCGTGACGCACCGCGCTAGGCAGATAGGCGTCGTCGAGCAGAATATTCGCGGATTTGCCGCCCAGCTCCTGGGACACACGCTTGACTGTATCGGCCGCCGCCTTTGCCACTGCGATGCCGGCGCGGGTCGAGCCGGTAAACGACACCATATCCACCTCGGCATGGCTGGCCAGCGCAGCGCCAACCACCGGCCCATTACCGTTGACCAGGTTGAACACCCCCTTCGGCACCCCGGCCTCATGCAGGATTTGCGCGACGATATGGGCCGACAACGGCGCACACTCACTTGGCTTGAGTACGACGGTGCAGCCCACCGCCAGGGCGGGTGCGAGCTTGCAGGTGAGTTGATTGAGTGGCCAGTTCCAGGGGGTGATCAGGGCGCACACGCCGATAGGCTCACGCACCACTAGCGTCTGGCCCACGCGGCGTTCGAAGCGATAATCGCGTAGCACTTCCAGCGCCTGCACCAGATGGCCCAGGCCTGCCGGCACATGCGCACTGCGGGCCAGGGACAGCGGCGCTCCCATTTCCAGGTGAACCGCTTCGACCAGCGCTTCGCTGTGGAGTTTGTAGGCCTGGATAATGCGTTGCAGCAGGTCGACACGCGCCTCAAGCGAACTTGCTGCGAACCCGGCAAACGCTTGCCTGGCCGCGCCGACTGCGCGGTCCACATCGTGGCTGTCGCCAAGGCTGATGCGCGCAACCACCTGCTCGGTGGACGGATTTACCACGGGCTCAATGGCCGTACCGTGAGGCTTGACCCAGGCACCGTCAATGTAGAACTCAAACAGATCCGACATACCTTGGACTCCCTTCAGGCGACGTGTTTAAGGGCACTGGCCAGGGTGTCGAACACCTGGGCGATCTCCTGCGGGCTGATCACCAGCGGCGGCGAAATCACAATGGTGTCGCCCGAGCCGCGTACCAGCACGCCGTTGTCGAAGCACCACTGCGCAACCTCGCTGCCACGCGCACCGGGGAAACCAGGGCGCGGCTCGAGTTCGACCGCGCAGAGCAAACCGATCGCGCGTACGTCCAGCACCGGGCCGATGCCCTGCAGCGCGAGTGCGGTCGACTGCCACAGCCCACTCACCGCGCTGACGTGCTGGTTGATGCCCAGTTCACGATGCACCTCGAGGGTGGCCAACCCGGCCGCACACGCCAGTGGATGGGCTGAATAGGTGTAGCCGTGCATCAGTTCGATGACATTCTGCGGCCCGGCCATGAACGCTTCATACACCGCTCCACTGACCAGCACGCCGCCCATGGGCACGGCGCCGTTGGTCAGGCCCTTGGCGGTGGTGATCAGGTCCGGCAGTACGCCGAAGGCTTGCGCGGCAAAGGGAGCGCCGACGCGGCCAAAGCCCGTGATGACCTCGTCGAAAATCAACAGCACGCCGTGCCGTGTGCAAATCTCGCGCAAGCGTTGCAGGTAGCCTTGGGGCGGCGGATAAACCCCACCGGAGCCGGTCACCGGCTCGACAATCACCGCGGCCACGGTGCTCGGGTCCTGGATGTCCAGCAGTTGTGTCAGCGCATCAGCGTAACTGGCGCCCTGCTGCGGCTGCCCGACGCTGAAACGCATGCCCGCGTCATACGGCAATGGCAGGTGCGAGACCTCCCCCAGCAGTGGGCCAAAGTCACGTTTCTGGCGGCCGATACCGGATACCGACAGCCCACCGAAACCCATGCCATGGTAGCCCTTGGCACGCCCGATAAACTTGGTACGGCGGCAATCACCACGCGCTTGGTGATACGCCCGCGCGATCTTCAGCGCGGTATCCACCGCTTCAGAGCCGGAGTTGGTGAAGAACACCTGCTCCATACCAGCGGGGCTGACGTCGATCAAGCGCTCGGCCATTTCCAGGGCCTGGGGGTGGCTCATCTTGAACGACGAGACAAAGTCCAGGCGCCCCGCCGCTTCGCGAATGGCTTCGACGATTTTCGGCTGGCCATGCCCGGCATTCACGCACCATAGCCCCGCCATTGCGTCGAGTACGCGGCGCCCATCGGTGGTGGTGTAGTGCATACCCTCGGCGCTGGCGAACATCATCGGTTGTTGCTGGAACTGGCGCATCGGCGTAAATGGCGCCCAGAACGCGCCCCGCGCGGAAACTGAAGGGTTGGAAAGATCGGTCATGGCGACTCCTGCAAAGCGATGGTTGGATGGCCGGTCAGCGTCGGGCGCTGCAATGGGCCTGCGTTTACGTTGACGCTGCGGTCCACGTACAAGGTGCCGTGTTCGAGACGGCAGGTGACCCGATCACAAAACGCCGTCTCGACAAACTGCCAGGTCATGCTCAACACCCCGTCTTCGGTCCAGCGCGCCTGCGCCACCACCGGGGTGAGTTGCGGCTGGTATTGGTGATGCAGATAGTGGCCGGTCATGCTGGTCTGGGTTTCGATGCCGGCGCTCAGCCCGGCACGGATGCAATGGGTGCCACGGGGGTCGGTGAGGTAAAAGTCACAATGCTCGGGCCCGAACTCCAGGCGCACTTGGCTGACCTGGTCTTCGTTGGCCTGCATGACAAACGTACCGCTGAATTGAGCCTGGCGCGGCGAGCTCGCGGCGCCAGACATGACCGGCCGCTGTTGACGCGCCAGCAGCGCCGCCAGCCCGGCATCCAACGAGCCTTCGCTGGGTACGTCCAGCGCGGGCAAAAGATGCTCCCAGAGCAAGCTGTGCAAGCGCCGCTCGCCCAGGGCAAGCCCCGCGGTAAACGCAATCACCGTGTTATGGCGAGGTAACACAATGCACTGCTGGCCAAACACGCCGGAGGCGTAATACCCACCGTGCAGGGTCATCCACCACTGGAAGCCGTAGCCTTCGCGGCGCGTGACAGAGGCGTCGCTGGACTCGTCGCGGCTCAGGTAGCGCTTGCCATCGAAGGCGCCCATCCATACATCATCGACGTGCCCACGGGTCGCTTGGGCCACCCATTCCCGGGACAACAATTGCTGCCCCTGCCAATGGCCGTGTTGCAAGTGCAATACGCCGAACTTGAGCAAGTCTTCGGTGCGGCAACTGAGGCCATTGCCACCGGTGTTGAAACCGTCAGGTGCCAGGTCCCACTCGATGGGGCCCATGCCCATGGGTTGGAAAATACGTGCGTTGCACAGCTCGAACGCCGTCTGACCACTGACCACGCTGACAATCGCCGAGAGCATGAAGCTCGACGCACTGCTATAGATAAACCGGTGCCCTGGCGGGTCTTCGACCGGCTCGTTGAGGAACAACCGCACCCAACTGTCACTGCGCCCACGCCAGGCGCCACCCGAGATGCCCTGGCGATGGCCGGTGCGCATTGTCAGCAAATCCCGCACGGTCATGGCCGCCAGGTTGGCGCTGATGGATGCCGGGCAATCGGCGGCAAAAAAATCCACCACCTTGGCATCCAACGACAGCGCGCCGTCATCCACCAGCAGCCCGACGGCCATGGACACCCAGCTTTTGGTCGCCGAATGCTGGACGTGCAGGCGTGCGGCGCAATAAGGCGCCCAAAACGCTTCAGCTACCACCGCGCCATCGCGGTACAGCATGAAGCTGTGCAACTCCAGGTCCGCAGCGTTCACCGCTTCGATGAAATCACTTACGCCACGCGCCGATACGCGTTGTTGACTGGGCGATGCCCGCCGCAACGGCAAACTCGTCATCTGATCTATCCCCTCATTTCCACTGCTTGTGCGTGCAACAGGCTGTGCCTGTTGCACGCCATTCCCGCTACCAGAGCGCCACGGTGTAGCCCAGGATCACTCTGTTTTCGTTGGTGTCACGGGCGAAGTTGCTCGTGGCGCTGGCGTTCTGCCAACGCAGCGAGACATCCTTGAACGTGCCGCTCTGCACCACATAGCCGAGGCTCACGTCCCTCTCCCATTCGCGTCCTTCGCCGTTAAAGCCAATGACCTTGGCGTTGTCGCCCTTGGCATACCGCGTCGAGAACAGCAGGCCCGGAATGCCCAGCGAGGCGAAGTCATAGTCATAGCGGGCATGCCACACGCGCTCGCCGGTCTGGGAGAAGTTGGCCAGTTGATACTCGGTGAACAGGTAGGTGTTGGTGCCGTCCACATAGGTGAACGGCGTCGAACCGTACTGTTCCTGGTAACCGCCGCTGAGGTTGTGGCCGTAGAGGCCATAGCCGATGCGCGTGCTCAACGCCCGGTTATCCACCTTGCCGGCCAGGGCCGCAGCGTCTTCACTGGCGCTGAAGTAGCGGACATCGGTCTTGAACGTGCCCGGGCCCCACTTGAAGCTGTTTTTCAAGCCCAGGTAATGCTGTTGGTACAGGCTTTCCAGTTGCGCGAACTGGTAGGTCACGACGGTCGTTGGCGTGAGTGCGTACTCGCCACCGGCGTAGCGAAATTCATCGCTTTTCGCGCTGCTTTTGTAAGCGCCGTACTGGCTGGTAAGCCCCATATCTTCGTAATGGGTTGAGTCGCGCTGCTTGACCTGGTCCAGTTGGCCGGCGGTCAGTGTCAGCTTGTCGATGTCCTTGGAGGTCAGTGCAGTACCGCTGAAGCTCTGCGGGAACAGGCGGCTCAGGTTCGGCTGCAGCGTCGGCAGGTCAGGCACCATGTAACCCACGCGCAACTCGCTTTTGCCCAGGCGCGCCTTGCCGGTGAGGCCCAGTTTTGAGTAGTTGTCATGGGCTCGGCGGGCGTAGCTGGGGGAGCCTGGCTCGGCCGTGCTGGAGCGTGCCAGCAGCCCGGTACCGGAGTTGTCAGGGCTGGAATCGAGCTTGATACCCAACATACCCACAGCGTCCAGGCCAAAGCCCACGGTACCGTCGGTAAAGCCCGACTCGAGCTTGAGGATAAAACCCTGCGCCCACTCGGCACGCTTGTTCTGCCCGCTGGACTCGCGGTAGTCGCGGTTGAAGTAGTAGTTCTTCAACTCCAGCGCCGCTTTGCTGTCGGCGACGAAGTCGGCCTGGGCAAACAAGGGCATGAAACCGGCGCCCATGACGCTGGCACTGGCGACAACTTTGTTGATGCGGTTATTCATGTGTAGGTTCCTGGCAGACAGGTTGAATGGGGTTGTTTTTGTTTTCTTCAGCCATGGCTTCGCCCGCTTCGCAAATCGTCGATTTGCGAAGGGTTGGGTTTCAATGCCGTGGCCTGGGGTGCAGCAGTACCTAAATCACACTGGCACGGAGGCGGTAACTGCCGTCCGCACGTTTCTCCAAGGGGCTGGCCGCGGCGAGTAGCCGACGGGTGTAAGGGTGTTGTGGGGCGTCGAAAATCGTGTCACGCGGGCCCATTTCGACCACTTCGCCCTGGTTCATCACCGCGACACGGTGGGCGATGCGTTCCACCGCCGAGAGATCGTGGGAAATGAACAGGCAGGCAAAGCCGTATTGGCGCTGCAAGCGCTCGAACAGTTCGAGGATCTGCTTCTGGATGGTCATGTCCAGTGCCGAGATCGGCTCGTCGGCAATCACCAGTTTGGGCCGGCGCACCAACGCCCGGCCAATCGCCACGCGCTGGCGCTGGCCACCGGAGAGCTGATGGGCAAAGCGCTCGCGAAACTGTTCGGGCAAGCCCACATCAACCAGCGTGTCGGTGACCCGCTGACGCTTTTGCGCGGCCGTCAGGGCTGGTTCATGGCGCAGCGGCTCGGCGAGGATCTGCCCGACGGTCATGCGCGGGTCGAGGGACGAATACGGATCCTGGAAGATCATCTGGCATTGCAGGCGATGTGCCCGGTTGGCGGCTTTGAGGATGTCCACTCCCTGGAACAGGATCGCCCCGGCACACGGGTTGACCAACCCGACGACCGCGCGCCCGAGGGTGGTCTTGCCCGAACCGCTGCCACCAACCAGGGCCAGGGTCTCGCCCGGCGCGATACTCAGGTTCACCGAGTGCACCACGCGCTTGGGCACGCTGCGGCCCCAGAAACTGCGCGGCCCCGGGTGTTCGATACACACATCCCGGACCTGCAACAACGCGTTGTCGGCCGCCGGCACTGGCACCAGTTCCCCGCGCCGTGGCAGCGCTTCAAGCAGTTGCCGGGTGTATTCGGCCTTGGGGGCAAAGAGGATGTCTTCGATACGACCCTGCTCTACTGCCTTGCCCGAGCGCATCACCACGACTTTGTGGGCGTAACGCGCCACCAGGGACAGGTCGTGACTGATAAACAGAATTGCGGTGCCCTGCTCGCGGGTCAGTTCCAGCATCAACTCGATCACGTCCAGTTGCGCCAGGCAATCCAGGGCCGTGGTGGGTTCGTCGGCAATCAGCAGTGCCGGGCGCAGCAGCATCACCGAGGCCAGCATGATCCGTTGGCGCATGCCACCGGAGAACTGGTGCGGATAGGATGCCAGGCACTTTTCGGCGTCCTTGATGCCGATGCGTTGCAGCATGGCGATGCAGCGCTCATGGATCGTCGCCGCATCCAGCGTGGTATGCAGTTTGAGTGCCTCGCTCATCTGCCGGCCGATGGTCAGCGCGGGGTTGAGCGAGACCATCGGTTCCTGGAACACCATGCCGATGCGTGCACCCCGCACTTTACGCATGGCCTTGGCATTGCTGCTGTCCAGCGCCTGCCCCTGGAAGATGATGCGCCCACCGCACACCTGCATCGGTGCTGGCAGCAAGCCAATGGCAGCTCGCGCGGCCATGGTCTTGCCGCTGCCCGACTCGCCCACCAGTGCGACGATTTCGCCGGGGGCCATGGTGAAGCTGAAGTCATCAACGGCCAGCGGACCGTCCACGCCGACGCGAATCTGTAGATTTTCAACGGCCAGTAAAGGCACTGGAACGCTCATGCTCATTTCCTCATGCGCGGGTCGAGACGATCACGCAAGGCATCGCCGAACAGATTGATAGCCAGCAGCGTCAGGCTGATAAAGATGCCCGGGAAGATCCCCAGCCAAGGCGCCGTCGAGATATAAGTGCGGCTTGCCGAGAGCATGCTGCCCCAGGTCGCGGCCGGCGGTGGAACCCCAAGGCCGAGGAAACTCAGCGCACTCTCCGAGAGCAGCGCCCAGCCAAACATGCTGGTGGCCAACACACACAGCGGCGCCAGACAGTTGGGGGTGATGTGACGGAACATGGTGTACAGCTCGGAGTTGCCGATCACCCGCGAAGCCTCGATGAACTCCAACTCACGCAGCGACAGCACGCTGCCACGTACCACCCGCACCACCGAAGGGGTGTAGGCGATACCCAGGGCGAGCACGATGCCGTACTGGCTGGCGCCGACAATGGCCATGATGCCCAGGGCCATAAGGATGCCGGGGAATGCCAGCAACGCATCGTTGAGCATCATCAGCAGCCGGTCGGTCCAGCCGCGCAGGTAACCGGCGAGCATGCCGATCAGCGTGCCGCAGATCACCGCCACGCTGACCGAGAGCAGGCTGATCCACAGGCTGGTGCGCGCACCGATGATCAGCCGGCTGAACACATCGCGGCCAAATTCGTCGGTGCCCAGCCAATGCAAGGCGCTCGGTGCGTGCAGGCGTGAGAGCAGGTCCAATTTGAGCGGGTCGTAAGGTGTCCACACCACGCCGAGCAATGCCAGCAACACCAGTGCCGCGAGCAGGCTGCCGCCGATCAGGGCGTTCAGCGGCGGGTAACGCCGGCGCCGCCGAGGCGTGATCGCCGCCACGGGGGGCAAGGCAGGAGTCTTGAGGTTCATAGCTTCACCCTTGGATCGAACAGCGGATACAGCAGATCCACCAGCAGGTTGACCAACACGTAGATACAGGTGACCAGCAGCAGGCAACCCTGCAACACCGGGTAGTCGCGGGAGAAAATCGCATCGACCATCAACCGGCCGATACCTGGCAGGGTGAACACCGTTTCCAGCACCGCAATGCCGCCGAGCAAGTTGCCAAGGATCAGGCCAATCAGGGTCCAGGTCGGCGCAAACGCGTTGCGCAAGGCGTGCCTGCACAGCACCGCACCTTCCGACAACCCCTTGGCCCTGGCATGGGCGATGTACTCCAGGCGCAGCACCTCAATGGTGCTGGCCCGTGCCATCCGGGCAATGGCCCCGAACTCCACCAGCGTCAGGGTGACGATCGGCAGCACCACATAGGTCAGCGCTTTCATCGGGTCAGTGGCAAAGCCGACGTACCCGATCACCGGCAACCAGCCCAATTGAATGCCGAAGACATACAGCAGCAACAACCCCAACCAGAAGCTGGGTACCGACAGCAACAACGTTGCCGTGGCCACCAGGCCCAGGTCCATCGCACTGTTTTGCTTCCAGGCGGCGAGCAAGCCCACCGGGACTGCGAGCACAGTCGCCAGCAATACCGCCACCAGCACCACGGTCGCACTCACGCTGAAGCGCTCGAGCAGCAACTCCAGCACCGGCTGGCGGCTGCTGATGGATACACCGAGGTCACCACTGAGTACCGATTTAATCCAGATCAGGTACTGGGTCACCACCGAGTGATCAAGCCCCAGGCTGCTGCGCATATCGGCAAGACTTTGCGGGTCGGCCATGTCGCCCAGCATCAGTAGCGCCGGGTCGCCGGGGATCAGACGGATCAAGGCAAACACAATCACCGAGATCAGCAACAGGGTCGGCACCGCCATGCCGAGCCTATGCAATATGAATCGAAACATAGCGCTACGCCTTACTTGGAAGTGTCGAGCAGCGTCACGCCCCACAGGCGCGGCTTGGCAACAGGCCAGGAACGATACCCTTCGACGCGCTTGCCCATGGCGCCGATGGCAGTGCCGTTGTAGATAACCACCATGGGCACATCCTTGAGCATCAGCGTGTGCAGCCTGTCGAACAATGAACGGCGTTTGGTTGGGTCAACTTCACGCTGGGCCTCGCGCAATATGGCCAGGGCTTCGGGGTTGTCCCAGACCTTGCGCGGCTCCTTGTCCTTGTCGCCGATCACTGATTCGTAGCTTTGCGCCGCATCGAAACGTCCCGAGTAGGAGAACGACATCATCTGGTAGCTACCCGTCTGGTAACGCTCCAACTGGGTGCCCCACTCTAGGGTTTCCATCTCGATGTTCAACCCTGCCGCTTGGGTCATGGCCTGGCTGAGCAAACCCATGTCAAACATCTGCGGATAGCGCTTGTTGACCAGCATTCGGATCTTTTCACCGCCGTAGCCGGCTTCCTTCAACAGGCGCCGGGCCTCGTCGAGGTTATAGGTATAACCCTTGTGTGCGGTGGCGTCGTAGTACGGGCTCGCCGTGGGAATGATTGAATTGTTGACCACCGACAAACCATCGGACAACGCCGCAACCATCTGCGCGTAATCCAGCGACAATGCCACTGCACGACGGATGCGCACGTCCTTGAGCAACGGGTCGCGAGTCTGGAACAACAGCCCGCTGATGGTCATGATCGGGCTGACCTGGATCTGCAGGTTCTTGACCTGCTTGAGTTGCGCAGCATCCATTGCGGTCACGTCGGGCAGCAGGTCCACGCCACCCGACAGCAGCGCCGCCTTGGCCGAGGCCGAATCGGGGATAACCTCGAACCGCACCGTGTCGACAAACGCCTGCTTGTTGCCGGTGTAACCGTCCGCCTTGTCTTCGGCACGCGGGGTGTATTGCTTGAAGCGATCCAGTTCGACGTATTGGCCCTTCTGCCATCTGCCCAGCGTGAACGGCCCTGTGCCAATCGGTGCGCGCCAACTGCCATCCGCGGCCAGGGAGTCTGGATGCAGGATGCCGCTGCCCGCACAATCCGGGCGCGCCATGGCAGCCAGGAACAAGCCATTGGCCTGATCCAGGGTGAATACCACGGTCTTGGGGTCGGGGCTGGCGATATCAACGATCTTGGCCGCACCGCGCCCATCGAACTCTGCCAGGCAACGCCACTGAGTCTTGGGGGCCAGGTAGCGCTGCCAAGTCCATTGCACATCCTTGGCCGTCAATAGCTGGCCGTTGTGGAAGTGCACGCCGTCACGCAGGGTAAAGGTGTAGCGCAGGCCATCCGCCGAAACGTCAACCGCGCTCGCCAGCATCGGGGCGATGCTGGTGTCTTCACGGTACGCCACCAACCCTTCGACGATATGCATCATCACCGCGTCGGTGTTGTCATCGCGGTTGACGCCTGGGTCGGTGCTACGGATATCACCGTTGAGCCCAACGCTGATGACCTTGTCCTGTGCAACGGCTATGGAAAAGGTGCACGCCGACATTACGACAGCCAATGCCGTCTTTACGTAACTATTCACGGGAGAAAGACTCCTTGAAGGAATGTTCCGGTCAGTGGCGGGAGCCAAGGCAGGACCGGCATCAGAATGAGTGAATCCTTGGTTATTTTTATACGGTCTGTTCTGAGTGCATCACCTGCGGTGTATCAGCCCAGGCTGCGCTTGTGGCGCAACACCTTGGCGAAGAAATCCTGGGCAGCCGGCATCGCCTTGACGCCCTGGTGCGCGACGTTGGGCAGCAGGTCAAAGTGCACTTGCACACCGGCGGCCTCGAAGCTGGCCTTCAAGGTAGCCAGACGTTCCGGTCGCGTACGCCCGGCAGCGTTGGCACCGGCCATGAAGTGTTTGCCGCCTTCACGGTGGGTGATTTCCCAGGTTTCGAGGTCTGAATCCCCCACCACCATATGCACGGGCAATCGCTGCAAGGCTGGCAGGTTCAACGGTTTGCCAAAGCGCGTGGCAAAGTCCCGCACACCGACCCACCAGTCCTGATCGGCATCGAGCAGGGTCACCGAACCGGGCGCGCCGATGGACGCCGCCCAGAGTTTTTCGGGGTGCAGATAGCAGAAGCGATGGGTGAATTGCCCACCACCGGAATAGCCGAACAGTGCAAAGGTATCGAAGCTGCGACCGTAGCGTTTGCCAACGCTGGCGATCATGTCGAGTAGTACTTGGTCGTAACGGATATCGCCCTCGACCATCTGCTTGTAGCCATCACCATTGCCGTCGCCCAGCACACCGACCGGGAACAGCGGCGACAGGATCACACAATCGTTCCAGCGGCCAAACTCCGCGAAGCCATTGCGGTAAACCTCCATCGCACGGGTGGAGCCGTGCAGCGAGACCACCAGATCTACCGGCCGGGTGGTGTCCTCGATGGCTTCAGGCACGTAGAGGGTGTAGGCAAACCGGCTGTCTTCATGGTGGGAGTACACCGTGGTTGCGCCGAGGTGATACACGTTTTTTGCCGCACGCAATGCTGCGTATTCAGGGCTGATATCTGGATTGCTCATTTGGAAAGTTCGCCGAGTCAGTTCGGACTTGAGTATTGGCAGAGCGCAATAAAAAGAAAAACTAATTTAACTTTATGCAGGGTAAACAAAACCTTTACGATGCAATCGCATCCATGAGCACGGGCCTCTCCATGAGCAACATTCGTTTCTTCAAGACGTTTATCGCCGTCGCCGAATACGGCAGTTTTGCCGCCGCCGCCGACCGTGTGGCCCTCACCAATGCTGCTGTCGGCCAGCAAATGCGAGCCCTCGAAGAAGAGATGCGCCGACCGCTGTTCGACCGTAGCCAGCGGCAGATCAAGCTGAGCCGCGATGGCGTGTTGTTGCTGCCCAAGGCCAAGCGCCTGTTGGCGGACTATGAGCAAATGATTGCCGAGGCCCCCGATGGCATGGCCATGGAGGGTGAAGTGTCCATCGGCGGCATTACCTCCGGCATGGGCCTGCTCGCCAATTGCCTGGTGCAACTGAAAAAGCTGCACCCTCGCATTTCGGTCAACCTGATGACCGCCCGCTCCGACGAAGTGGTCAATCTGGTACACGCCGCCAAGCTTGACGCGGCCTTACTGATCGAGACGACACGGCAGAACTTCGATGGATTGAGCTGGACCCTGCTCTACAACGAGCCCATCGTCATGCTCGCCAATGCTGCGCAAACCGCCGGCATCAACGACGCTGTGGAATTGCTCAGGACCCAGCCGTTCATTCGCTATGACCGTTCCACTGCCGTAGGCCGCAAGGTGCAGTCGATCATCAAGAGTGAATCGGTCGAACCGTTGGAAATCCTCGAACTGAACTCAATCATCGGCATCGCCGACCTGGTACGCCAGCAAGTCGGAGTGGCCATCGTGCCGCTGCTGAAAAATTTCGACTGGCACAAAGACCCAAGCCTGCGGGTACTGCCGTTGCCGGGAGACTTGGCGGTGCGCCGAGTGGGGATCTTGGAGCAAGGCACCAAAAGTGCAATTACCGGGGAAATTCGCAAGTTGCTGATGTCGGCCGTGGCAAAGTAATCCTGCCCTTGGCGCCGTTCATCAGTGCCGACCATTGGAAAAGTCCGTGATAACCTGATTCGCCAGATCGACGGCGCCTACACCCCCGGCATGATCGACCCGACGCTGACGTTCCTGGAAAAAAACGCTACACAATCACCGACGCCGGTCGTCTCTTCTCTAGCGAGCCTGCAGTGGCGCTGGAGCCCGCAAAAAATCGTTCGTGTCGCAGCGCTGCTCAATCGCACCGCTCAAACCATTGCCGACGGGAAAGCCCCATGAAGACTCAAGTAATCCACCGCGTTAGCCACGAAATCAAACGCCGTCGCCTGCAGGTGCTGCGGGTGGTCGACATCACCCCGCGCATGCGCCGCATCACCCTGGGCGGGCCTGAGCTGGCAGGGTTTGTCAGCCTGGGCAGCGACGACCATATCAAGCTGCTGTTCCCGCAGAACGCCGCCGAACAAGCCGCGCTGGAGAGCCCGAGTTTCAACATCAAGGGCGACGGCCCGCAACCGGCCATGCGCGACTACACGCCGCGCCGTTTCGACCTGAGCATGGGCGAGTTGGACATCGACTTCGTGCTGCACGGCGACGGCCCCGCGTCGACCTGGGCCGATCAGGCGCAAGTCGGCCAATACCTGTACATCGGCGGGCCACGGGGCTCGATGATCGTGCCGGACATCTTCGACAGCTATCTGCTGATCGGCGACGAAACCGCCCTGCCCGCGATTGCGCGACGCCTGGACGAATTGCCGGCCGGGCGCACGGTGCTGGCGGTGATTGAGATTGCCGATGCGGCGGAAAAGCAGACGCTGAACAGCGCGGCCGATGTAGAGGTGATCTGGGTGATTCGTGGCCAGGATGACCTGGTGGAAACCGTGCGCAAGCTGACACTGCCGAGTGGTTCGCTGTACAGCTTCGTGGCGACGGAAACCAAACTGTCGCGCCAGGTGCGGCGCGTGTTGTTGGATACGCACAAGGTCAACGAGGAATTCCTCAAGGCCGTCGGCTACTGGCGTGCCGAAGGCAGCGAAGAAGACTAAGACCGGACTCGGGCAAAGCTCCCACAGTTGGAGCTTTGCCCGCTTCAGGCGCGGGGGGATTTCAGCAGCTTGTCCAGCCCCACCACCGCCAACGCAACCGCAACAAACCCCGCCAGAATCCCTCCGGCATTCACAAATACTTGTGGATAACCGAGCGTGTCCACATCGATGAACGGGTACTGATACTGCCCAAGCAAATGCCCACGCAGCAGCACATAACCAAAGTAGATCAAGGGGTAGATCACCCACGCGCCGATGTGCTTGAGCCGCAACGTGCCCTTGGGCACACAGCGCCACCAATAGATGCAAAACAGCACCGGCATCACATCGTGCAGCAACTCGTCGGCAACCCATTGAAAGCCTTCCGGCTGCCACAGGTGCCGCAGCAGAAGGCTGTACGCCAGGCCCACCACGACGATGCTCACGGCGATGCCACTGCTGATCCTTGGCGCGAGGAAAAACCGCTTCGCCGCCGAATCGCGCCTGACCAGCGCATAGCTCAACACCACCACCGCCAAGGTGTTGGTCAGTACCGTGAAGAAACTGAAGAAGTTGATCAACCCGCCCAACAGGCTGGCGCCGCTGGACCAGCGCGAATAGAAGATCAGGTATTGCTGGATTGCCAGCCCCGCCCAGCCGGCCAGCGCCGCTGCGGCCACAAAGCGCTTCACCGGCTCAATCCAACGGGCGTTTGGTGCGCATCAGCTTGACGTACAACCCTTCGACTTTTTCCCGCGCCCATGGGGTCTTGCGCAGGAAGGTCAGGCTCGACTTGATGCTCGGATCACTCTTGAAGCAGCGAATATCAATGCGTTCGGCCAGGCCGGACCATTCGTAGTGTTCCACCAGGGTGGTGAGGACGTGTTGCAGGGTCACACCGTGGAGGGGGTCGTTGCTTGTCGCGGTCATGCCAGGCCTATGAAAAAAGTGCTCACGAAGGTGCACACCTTAGCACTGCACCTGCCAGTTATAAAAAGTTCCCGTTCCCAGCGAAAAAGAGATGTTATATTGTAACTATAGTTATCAAATCTTTTCGCCGTTTTGCCAAGGAATGTCCGATGTCCCTCTCTTCTCTGTGGCGCTTGACCCCGCTTGCCGCCGCCCTGTTGATCTGCTCACAAGCCCAGGCCCTTGAGCTGCAACCCCAAGTCATCACCGGCAACCCGCTGGGCAGCGAGCAACTCGCTTCGCCGACCACTGTGCTGGAAGGCGATGACCTGACCCTGCAACAAAAAGGCAGCCTCGGCGAAACCCTCAACAAGCAGCCAGGCGTGTCGTCCTCATACTTCGGCCCAGGTGCCAGCCGGCCGATCATCCGTGGCCAGGACGGCGACCGTATCCGCATCCTGCGCAACGGCGTCGGCGCACTGGATGCGTCGTCGTTGTCCTACGACCACGCGGTGCCGCTGGACCCGATCAATGTCGACCGCATTGAAATCGTGCGCGGCCCGGCGGCCTTGCTGTACGGCGGCAGCGCCATCGGCGGCGTGGTGAATACCTTCGACAACCGCATTCCCACCGAAGCCATCGAAGGCATCCACGGTGTCGGTGAATTGCGCTACGGCGGCGCCGACACCACCCGCAGCAGCGCGGGCAAGCTGGAAGCCGGCAACGGCACGTTCGCCTTGCACCTGGATGCCAACGCACGGGAATTCAACGACCTCAAGATCCCGGGCCAGGCCCGCAGCCGCCATGCACCCGAGACCGACGATGGCCCCGGCAAAAACGGGCGCCTGGGCAACAGCGACGGGCGCCAGGACGGCGGCGCCGTAGGCGGTTCCTACACCTGGGACGACGGTTACGCCGGGCTGTCCTACAGCAATTACGACGCTAACTACGGCTCCCCCGCCGAGCAGGACGTGCGTATCCGCATGAAGCAGGATCACTACGCCTTCGCCTCCGAAATCCGTAACCTGCAAGGGCCGTTTACCTCGGTCAAAGTCGACGCGGGCTACACCGATTACGAACACCGCGAGATCGAAGGCGGCGAAACCGGCACGATCTTCAAGAACAAGGGTTATGAAGCCCGCGTCGAAGCCCGTCACCAACCGATCGGCCCGTTCAACGGCGTGGTCGGCGCCCAAGTGACGCGCAACGAATTTTCGGCCCTGGGTGAAGAAGCCTTCGTACCGCAGACCGATACCAATGCCGGCGCGCTGTTTATCCTCGAAGAGATGCAGGCCACCGAACGCCTCAAGCTCAGCCTCGGCGGGCGCCTGGAACACACCAGTGTCGACCCGGACGCCAAGGGCAACGCCCGCTTTGCCGGCGCCGACAAATCCAATGATTTCACCGCCGGCAGCCTGTCCTCGGGCGCGGTCTATACCCTCACGCCGATCTGGTCGCTGGCCGCGACCCTGGGCTACACCGAGCGCGCCCCGACCTTCTACGAGCTGTACGCCAACGGCGCCCACGTCGCCACCGGCACCTACGAGTTGGGCGACGCCAACCTGAAGAAAGAGAAAGCCGTGTCCAGCGACCTGGCCCTGCGCTTTGACAATGGTACCCACAAGGGCAGCTTCGGCGTGTTCTACAGCCACTTCTCCAATTACATCGGCTTGTTGGGCAGTGGTCGTACGCTGAACGATGAAGGCGAAGAAGACGCAGATGGCATCCCCGAGTACAAATACTCCGGCGTACGCGCCCGTTTCGCAGGCTTTGAGGCCCAGGATCACTGGAAACTCGGCGAAGGCGCCTACGGCAAGTTCGCACTGGAGCTGTCGGGCGACTACACCCGCGCCACCAACCTCGACACCGGCGAAGCCTTGCCACGCATCGCCCCGCTGCGCTTGAACAGCGGCTTGCTGTGGGAACTGGAGCGTTGGCAAGCGCGCATCGACGTGGAACACGCCGCCGGCCAGGGCCGTGTGCCGGACAACGAAAGCGGCACCGATGGCTACACCACCCTGGGCGCGAGCGCGGGTTACCGCTTCAACGTCGGTGGCAGCGAGTGGCTGGCGTTTGTGAACGGTGAAAACCTCACCAACCAGACCGTGCGCTATGCCAGCTCGATCCTGCGGGACATCGCGCCGGCGCCGGGGCGTAGTGTGCAGTTCGGCGTTCGTACGACGTTCTAAGCGACACCGTAGATCCCCTGTGGGAGCGGGCTTGCTCGCGAATGCGGTGGATCAGTCACAGCTGCATTGACTGACACACCGCATTCGCGAGCAAGCCCGCTCCCACATTGATTTTGCAGCGACGATTCGTCACTGTTACCAATTCAGAAATGATGCATATCGCGATTCGCCCTTTCTCTCCAAGACAACTCCCTTTATCCTTCCCGGCAACAACCTGAAACGTTTCATTTCCCCGGTCGACCCCATCTTGCCGAAGCCTCCTGCTCGTAAAGACAGCGCTGTCTTACACCCCCCTGCGCCTGGGAATAAATCGCCCGCCTGTGGATAACCCTGCTTATCCACAGAAAAACCGACTATCGCTGAACCAAGCCCGCGCTGAATCGTCATCTACAGTGAAGCACGGGGTTACATAATTCCAACGTAACGGAGAAACACACTATGAGCACTGATGGTGCTTCAAGTCCGAGCCGCTTGCTGCCCAAGCTGCTAGGCGTCTTGCTGCTGATCATGGGCCTGGCCTTGCTGGCCGGCGGCGTCAAGCTGAGTATGCTCGGCGGGTCGCTGTACTACTTGCTGGCCGGTATCGGCGTCGGCCTGACCGGCATCCTGCTGCTGGCCAACCGCCGCGCCGCGCTGGGCCTGTACGCTCTGGTGCTGTTCGCCAGCACCGTATGGGCCCTGTGGGAAGTCGGCCTGGACTGGTGGCAATTGGTGCCGCGCCTGGCACTGCTGTTTGCCTTGGGCATCGTCATGCTGCTGCCGTGGGTCCGTCGCCCGCTGCTGAACGGCCAACCGGCGCCACTGGGCACCGGCGCGCTGAGCGTGGCCGTGGTGCTGGCGGGTGCTACTGCCCTGGCCAGCCAATTCACCAACCCGGGTGAACTGGTCAAAGGCCAGCTGGACCGCGACGCCGTGCCTGGCATGACCAACACCGCACCGCCCCAGCCCGATGGCGACTGGAATTCCTACGGCCGCTCGGCCTTTGGTGACCGTTACTCGCCGCTGGCGCAGATCACCCCGCAGAACGTCAGCAAGCTGGTTCCGGCGTGGACCTACCGCACCGGCGACCTGCCTGGCCCGAACGATCCAGGCGAGACCACCGCGGAAAACACCCCGCTGAAAGTCAACGGCATGCTCTACGTGTGCACCCCACACAGCCAAGTAATTGCCCTGGACCCGGACACCGGCAAGGAAATCTGGCGCTTCGATCCGAAGATCAGCAGCATGGGCGCCGAGAACTTCAAAGGCTGGGCCCACATGACCTGCCGTGGCGTGTCGTATCACGATGACGCCGTCTACGCCTCCGAACAGAGCCCGACCGGCAGCGCCAGCCCGGCCGCCGCGCCGAATGCCTGCCCGAAACGCATTTTCGTACCGACTGCCGACACCCGTCTGATCGCTCTGAACGCCGACACCGGCAAGATGTGCGAAGACTTCGGTGACAAAGGCCAGGTCGACCTGCGCGCCAACATCGGTGGTTTCGCCCCCGGCGGTTACTACTCCACTTCGCCACCGGCCGTGACCAAAAACCTGGTGGTGATCGGCGGTCACGTCACCGACAACGTCTCCACCGACGAGCCGAGCGGCGTGATCCGTGCGTTCGACGTGCACACCGGCAAGCTGGTGTGGAACTGGGACAGCGGCAACCCGGACGACACCACCCCGTTGGCCGAAGGCAAGACCTACACCCGTAACTCGCCGAACATGTGGTCCATGTTCTCGGTGGATGAAAAACTCGGCCTGCTCTACCTGCCGATGGGCAACCAGATGCCCGACCAATACGGCGGCGACCGTACCGACGAATCGGAAAAATACAGCGCCGGCCTGACCGCTCTGGACATCGATAGCGGTCACGTGAAATGGCACTTCCAGTTCACGCACCATGACCTCTGGGACATGGACGTGGGCGGCCAACCTTCGCTGGTCGACATCAAGACCGCTGACGGCGTCAAGCAAGCGGTGATGGCGTCGACCAAGCAAGGCAGCATCTACGTGCTGGACCGTGCGACCGGCCAACCTGTGGTGCCGATCAACGAAGTCCCTGTACCGCAAGGCGCAGTGGCCGGTGATCGCACCTCGCCGACCCAACCCAAGTCCGACCTGAACTTCATGCCGCCGCCGTTGAAAGAGCGCGACATGTGGGGCGTGACCCCGTTCGACCAACTGCTGTGCCGGATTGATTTCAAATCCATGCGCTACGACGGTCCGTTCACTCCGCCATCGCTGCAGGGTTCGATCGTTTACCCAGGTAACTTCGGCGTGTTCGACTGGGGTGGCATTTCTGTCGACCCAGTACGCCAACTGGCCTTCGTCAACCCAAGCTACATGGCGTTCAAGTCCAAGCTGATCCCGGCCGCCGACATCGCCAAGCAAGGCCCGCGCGTCAGCGAAACCGAAGGCGTGCAGCCGAACAAAGGCGCGCCGTACGGCGTGATCCTCGAAGCGCTGCTGTCGCCACTGGGCCTGCCGTGCCAGGCGCCGGCCTGGGGTTATGTGGCTGCGGTCGACCTGACCACCCACAAAACCATCTGGATGCACAAGAACGGCACCGTGCGTGATAGCGCGCCGGTACCAATCCCGCTGACCATGGGCGTGCCAAGCCTGGGCGGGACGTTCACCACCGCCGGTGGCGTCGCGTTCCTCAGCGGCACCCTGGACCAGTACCTGCGTGCCTATGACGTGAAAAACGGCAAGCAACTGTGGGAAGGCCGCCTGCCAGCAGGCGCGCAAACCACACCGATGACCTACACCGGCAAGGACGGCAAGCAGTACGTGCTGGTCGTGGCGGGCGGTCATGGTTCCCTGGGTACCAAGCAGGGTGACTATGTGATGGCGTTCAAACTGCCCGATTAAGCTTTACCGGCAGTAAAAAAGGCGGCGACCTGTTGAGGGTCGCCGCCTTTTTTCATGTTCATTGACACAAAACCAACTGTGGGAACGGGCTTGTGTGGGAGCAGGTTTGCTCCCACATTTTTTGACGGTGTTGTCTGCAAGCTCAGTGCTCGATCACTTCACCGCGCATCGGCGCCAACCGCGCTATCAGGCGATTCTGCACCGGCACCGAAATCCCTTGCTTGTCCATCGCCGCGATCAAATCCTCGACCAACGCATTGAAGTCACTGCGGCTCACATTCTGCCCCTTGTGACTCTCCGCCATGCTGTCCCCGGTATACACGCACGGTCCGCCCGCCTCTGCGCAAAACTGCTCGATCAGCTTATTACGCAAACGCTGGATGTCGATCCGCCGGAAGCGCTCGACGATGCGCTCATCACGGGCGATGTTGAGCAGCATGCCCTCGACGATCCGCGTGATGCCGGGCATGGCGCCAAGGTCACGGTACAGGCTGTCATCCTTCGGCGGTTGCTGGGCGCAGGCGCCGAGCAGCAGGACCAGGCATAGCGGTAGCCAGCGCATCAAAAACTCCCTTGCACAGACAGATAAGTGCCGTTCTGGTTATCCAGCGTGGCGATTTCGCCGAGGCGTGCGTAGGCCAATACAAACGACACATGCTTGTTCGGGAAGTAGCCGACAAACACATCCGCCCAGTCGCTTTCACCGGCAAACGACAGGTTGTCAGGCTTTTCGCGGTATTCCACGCCCACCGCCCAGCGCGGGTTGAACAGCAGCGCCACCGAGCCTTCCTTGAGCAGGCTGCGGCTGTCACGGCGGTCGCCGCCAAAACCGAGCAAGCCGGTTTCATTGGCGCGGCTGTAGCGCAGGCTGCCGTTGACCAGCACGTTGTAGCCAAAGGCTGCACCCATGAACAAACGGCTGGCGGCCAGGTAGCCTTCGACGTCGCTGTCGCGCTTGGCACCGACCAGGTTGGGAATGTCGAAGTTAGTCTGGTGCTTGTATTCCAGGCCCAGGGACACCTGGGGCAGGTTGTCGTAGATCACATCGCCAAACAGCCGCACCTTGAGGCCCAGTACGTCCTGGCCGAGGTTGTCTTCGGGCAGGTCCAGCTTGTGCACCAGGGTGCCCAGGTCGAAACGCTGGCGGGCGAAAGACAGCTCGACGCGGTTGTCATAGGCCAGCGCCAGCCCGGCCACGTCGAGCCGGTAGTCCGGCAGGTTGACCGTGGTGGCGAACGCCGTGGCGCCCCACTCGTGCTGTTCGCCGTAACCGGCCAGCACCGCCCACGGCGTGATCCCGCCGCCCGCCGTGCCTTCAATGCTGCTGGCGCCGCCGGTGGCAATCAGGCGGCCGTTGTCGGCCAGCGCCGTTTGCAGGGTCAGGGCGCCGAGGCAGCCGATCAGAACGGAACAACGCACGCGCATGTCACTCAATGAACCAGGGAAGTTTGCGCACTGAGGGGCAACGCCACCCAGGCTTCGAAAGCATCGGCACTCAACGGCCGGCTGATCAGATAACCCTGGGCCGTGTCGCATTGCCAGCGCTCCAGCAAGCGTAGGCTATGGGCGTACTCGACGCCCTCGGCGACGACCTTGAGACCCAGGTTGTGGCTCATCTCGATGGTGGAACGCACGATCACCGCGTCTTCACTGGTTTCATCAAGGTTGCGCACAAAGGATTGGTCGATCTTCAACTCTTGCACCGGCAGGCGCTTGAGGTGCGCCAGCGACGAATAGCCGGTGCCGAAGTCATCCACCGACAGGCTGATGCCACAGTCGCGCAGCAGGTGCAGGACTTTCAGGGCTTTTTCCGGCTCGCGCATCACCGCGCTTTCGGTGATCTCGAACAGCAGTTGTTCGGCCGGCAAGCCATAACGGCGCAGCAGCGCCGAGACGCGATGGGCCAGGTCATCACCGAGCAGATCATCCGCCGAGATGTTCAGCGACAGTTGCAGGGACAGGCCGCGCCGGTTCCATTCACACAGTTGGCGGATGCCCTCCTCGATCACCCAATGGGTCAGCAACTGGATACTGCCCGAGCGTTCGGCCAGGGGGATGAATTCCGCCGGCGAAACCATGCCGAACTGCGGATGCTGCCAGCGCAACAGGGCTTCGGCCTGGCGTACGTGGCCTTGGCGGATGTCGAGTTTGGGTTGGTAGTGCAAGAGCAACTGGCCCTGGCTGGGCGCGTGGCGCAGGTCGCGGATCAGGGTGACCTGGCGACGGTGCACAAGGTCGCGACCGTGTTCGTAGATCTGCAGGCGGCCGGGCATTTGCGCGGCGTCCTTCATTGCAATCGCCGCACGCTCGAGCAAGGTGTCGGCGCTTTCACCATCGTCCGGGTAGGCCGCAATGCCAAGGCGGCAATCCAGCGCCAGGTCGTGGCCGTTGATGCGGCGTGGGCGCAGCAGCAACTGTTGCAGCTTGTCGGCCAGGCCCACCGCTTCGTCGCTGCCGGCGCCTTCGAGCAGCAGCAGGAATTCGTCGGCGATCAAATGCGCCAGGGTATCGCCGGGGCGCAACGCGCCTTGCAGGCTGCGGCTCACGTCCAGCAACAACTGGTCGACTGCCTCAGGCCCGGCGGTTTCGCTGGCAGCGCGCAGGTTGTCGATGCCCAGGTAGATCAGCGCCATCGGCCGGTGCGTGGCAATGGCATTGCCCAGGCGTTCCATGGCCAATGCGCGGTTGGGCAAGCCGGTGAGGCGATCATGCAAGGCGTTGTGCGCCAGTTGCAGCTCGCGCTCGGCGATGCCGCTTTGCATCGAGTTGAACACGCTGGCCAAGCGCCCCAGTTCATCACTGCGCGCCAGCACCACGGGCGTCTGGTAATCGCCCTGGCCGATGCGTTCGGCGGCGAGCGCCAGGGCCTGCACCGGGCGCGAGACACCGCGTGCCAGCAGCAAGGCACCGATCAACGAGGCAATCAACGCGATCAAGGCAATCCCGAGGATTTTTTCGTCGAGCGGCGCAAACGCCTGCATCGCCGCATCCAAGGGGCTCTGCAACAGGGCCAGGACCTGGCCGTCGGCGTCGCTGGCCAACACCAGCGACTGGCTGAGAAAACTGTGTTCCAGGTGTTCGGTGGTGGCCACACCGTGATGCGTACCCTGCGCCAGCATCAGGTTGACGATACTGTCGCGCAGCACCTGGGGCTGGGTGCTGACCAACTCGCCCGGCTGCTGGCGGTCGAGGCTCAAGAACGACACTTCCAGGTTGCTCAACGAGCGCAGCTCTTCGGCGAACGCGCTGTCCATGCGCAGGCCCATCACTACCCGCGCAATCGGCAGCGGCGCGAGCACCGGCGCTTCCACCAGCAGGTGCGGCATGCCTTGCAGCGGCACCATCAGCATGGTCTGGCGATTGCGCCGCGCATCGCGCAGCGCCTGGTCATAACGAAAGGTCGAGCCTTCGGGCACCTCGTCGAGGGTGCTGGCGAGGACTTTGCCGTCCATGCCCAACAGGATCATGTCGCTGGCGTTGATGCGCTTGCCGTGGTTGAACAGTACCGAGCGCATGGTGGCCGAATCGCCACTGGCCACCGCATCGCGAAAACCGAAGTCGGACGCCAGCAACTGCACACCATCGGCCAGGCGCCGGCCGCGCACGTCGAGCAAGCGTTCGAAGACCCGCGCACCGACTTCCAATTGCGCCTTGGCCTGGCCGCGCACCGCCTCGCTGGTCGCGGCCTTGACGCTGAAATACAGCGCACCGACCACCACCAGCAACAGCAGGATCAGCACACTGGCGACACGCGCCTGGAAGCTACTGCGCAGTTTCATGGGCGGCTCGATTGAAGGCATCGCCAAACGCAGTCGGTGTGGGCGCTGGCGGCAGGTCGGCCGACGGCGGTTCAAGCTTGAGTTGCACGGCGTGGCTCAGGCCCGCGGCAGGCAGGCTCAGGGTGCCGCCGTCCTGCGGCTGCATGTCGAGCAATTGCGGGTGCCACAGGGTGACGTGGTAGGCACCGGCCGGCAGGTTGTCCAGGCGCACGCGGCCTTGGGCATCGCTGACGCCGAAGCGGGGGTCGTCGGTGACATAGATGTAGCCGAGCATCCAATCGTGGATATTGCAGCCGAGCACCACCACCCCGGGCTTGTCGAACAGCAACGGTTCGGTGGGCGTGCCTTCGTACAGGCGCAGTTCAAAGCGCTTGGCCGCGGAGAACGAATAGACCTGATGGCGGATGTTGTCGCTGTTGGGGAAGCGCACCTGGGTGCCGGTGTGCACCGCCAGCACATGGGGCGCGAACTTCTGGCCGCGTTGATCCATATCGGCCTTGAGCGTGCCGACGGGCGCACCGACCGGACCTTGCAAGGTGATCACGGCATCGCTGACCGGCGTCTGATCGGCCTGGCGCACCTGTACGTCCAGTGTCGCGGCACCGGCGTCGGTGTGGGCGGACAACAATACGGCCGCCAGGGAAAACTGTAGGAAAATCCGGTTCATCAAGGGTCCGCACGGCAGTGAAAAAAAGCGGCCTGCCTTGGCACATACGAGGGTTATGGCGCAGATGATGCCGCAAACAAGGCCAATTGCCATCATTGTTTCAGCGCAAAGCTTGACCGCCGGTCGGCAAAAAACTATGCAATCGGTCAGGACATGTAGAGGTCATCGGCGCAGCACGAAAAATCTGTAGCCGCTGCAACCGGGGTTTTCTAGAGCGGCACCCGCTCGCGGCGCATCCACATCTCGAACGCCATGGCATTCAATGGCCGGCTGATCAGGTAACCCTGGGCGGTGTCGCACTTCCACTGCTTGAGCAGCTTCAGGCTCGGCGCAAACTCCACGCCTTCGGCCACCACCTTGAGCCCCAGGTTGTGGCTCATCTCGATGGTGGAACGCACGATTACCCCGTCGCCGCTGGTGCTGTCGAGGTTGCGCACAAAGGACTGGTCGATCTTCAACTCCTGCACCGGCAAGCGCTGCAATTGCGCGAGGGACGAATAGCCGGTGCCGTAGTCGTCCACCGACAGACTGATGCCGCAACCGCGCAGTTGCTCCAACACGTTCAGTGCCTGTTGCGGGTTGTGCATGATCGCGCTTTCGGTGATCTCGAAGATCAGTTGCTCGGCCGCCACCGCGTAGTGCATCAGCAACGCGGTGACACGAATCGCCAGGTCATCATCGGCCAGGTCATCCACCGAAATATTCACCGACAGTTGGATATGCAGCCCGCGCTGCCCCCACTCGGCAATCTGGCGGATCGCTTCTTCGATCACCCACAGAGTCAGGCTGGCCATGCTGCCGGTGCGCTCGGCCAGGGGAATGAACTCGGCCGGCGACACCTGGCCCAGGGTCGGATGTTGCCAGCGCAGCAAGGCTTCGGCCTGGCGCACATAGCCCTGGCTGAGGTCGAGCTTGGGCTGGTAGCACAGGAACAGTTCGCCTTCGACCACCGCACGGCGCAGGTCGCGGATCAGGGTGATCTGGCGCTGGTGGGCCAACTCGCGGTGCTGCTGATAGATCTGCAAATGCCCGGGCAAGGTGGCCGCGTCGTGCCGGGCAATCGCGGCGCGGCTGATCAACTCTTCCACCTGCTGGCCGTCCCCGGGGTAGGCGGCGATGCCGATACTGACCTCGTGGCGCACTTCGTCATGGCCGATGCGCTGGGGTTCGGTGAGCAGCGCGTAGAGGCGGTCGGCGCGGGCGACGGCGCGGTCGATCTCGGTGTTTTCCAGCAGCACCAGGAATTCACTGCCAGCGATACGGGCGGCAGTGTCGCTGGCGAGCAGGCTCATGGACAGGCAACGGCTGGCTTCGCGGAGCATTTCCTCGACGCCCTGGGCGCCGAAACCCTCGTTGATCAGGCGGTAGTTTTCGATCCCCACATACAGCAACACCACTGGCCGACGCGCACTGATCGCGCTGCCCAGGCGCTCCATCGCCAGCGCACGGTTGGGCAGGCCGGTAAGAGAGTCATGCAGGGCGTTGTGCGCCAGTTGCCGCTCGCGCACGGCGATGCCGCTTTGCATGGCATTGAACGCCCGGGCCAACAGTCCGAATTCATCGTGGCTGCGCACACGCACCGGGGTGCGGTAATCGCCGGCACCGATACGGTCCGCGGCCTCCACCAACGCATTCAGCGGGCGCGATACCCGCCGCGCCAGGAACAACGCGCCGGCCAGCGACACCACCAGCACCGCCAGGGCTATCCCGAGGAACTGCCGGTCCAGCGGCGCAAAGGATTCCAGGGCGTGGTCCAGTGGGCTTTGCAGCAGCACCCGCACCTCATCGCTCTCGCCGGTGTTGGCCAGCGACAGCACCTGACTGAGCAAGCGCTGGCCGTGGAAGCGTTCGATGTAGGCCTCGGAGGTGGCCGGCACCCGGCGCAGCGTGGCGAGAATATCGGCGCGGACCGTGTCGGGCTGAGTGCTGAACAACGGGCCGGTGCGACCGTCCTGCCTGGCGAGGAACGACACTTCCAGGTTGCTCATGGAACGCAGTTCGTTGGCGAACTGGGCGTCCATCGCAAAGCCCATGACGACGCGTGCCACCGGCTGCGGGTTCAAGACGTCCTTTTGCACCAGCAGGTAGGGATGCCCGTCCATGGCCACGATCAACATTTGCAGACCGCTGCGCCGCGCATGGCGCAAGGCTGCGTCCTGGGGGAACAGCATGCCAGGGGTGAACAGCGGCAAGGTGCTGACCGTGACCCTACCGTCCAGGCCCAATACAAACACTTCGCTGGAACCGATACCGGTGCCGTGCCGGTACAACGCGGCCAGGATGGCTGCGGTCTTGCCTTCGCTCACGGCTTGCTTGAAAGGTTCGTCGGCGGTCAGCCAGTCCAGGCCGTATTGCAGGCGGCGACCGCGCAGGTCGAGCAGGCGCTCGAACACCTGGCTGCCGGTTTCCAGCTGGACCTCGGCCTGGTTCTCGACGGCCCGGGTGGTTGCGGCCTTGACGGCAAAGTAAGTGGCGGCGACGACCACCAACAGCAATAACGCGAGCACCCCGGCGATACGGGTCTGGAACGTATGGCGCCACCTCATTGCAGTGCCCTCTGGCAGCAACTGTGTCTTTCTGCCACTACGTCCCTGTGTCATACGCATCCCTGGCAACTGCTGACCTGGCGTCAAAAAAACATCCATTTCAATTGGATATTCGGTTTAAGCAGGTTAGCTGGGACCTGGGATATGTACACCCAATAGAACATGGAAAATCACTGCCAATTTATTGGCGACACTGGCTTGACCGAACGTCCATCTCCCCCGCGTTCGACACCT
>NZ_JAHPJF010000011.1:0-265921 GCF_020515815.1 Pseudomonas sp. AF03-9
AAGCACGTTTGCCGAACGCGGGTCCGTTACAGATCACGCAACCATTGCAGGCCCGTCGAGGTGTCGCCCCTTGGCCGGTACTCGCAGCCAACCCAGCCGGTGTAGCCCAACTGGTCCATCAGGCCGAACAGGTAGCCGTAGTTCAACTCGCCCGAGTCCGGCTCATGGCGGTCCGGTACGCCGGCGATCTGGATATGGCCGATGCCGTTGAAATCACGACGCAGCTTGGTCGCCACATCCCCCTCGACAATCTGGCAGTGGTAGCAGTCGAACTGCACTTTGAGGTTGCTCGCCCCCACTTCACGGCAGATGGCCTGGGCCTGGTCCTGGCGGTTGAGGAAGAACCCCGGCATGTCGCGGGTGTTGATCGGCTCCAGCAACACCGTCACCCCGACCCGGGCCGCTGCGGCGCTGGCGTAGGCGAGGTTTTCCAGGTACACGGCGTGGTGGCGCTGGCGCAGGCTTTCCGACGGCAACAGGCCGGCCATCACGTGGATACGGTCGTTGCCGAGCACGGCGGCGTATTCCAGCGCGCGGTCGAAGCCCAGGCGAAACTCGGCCTCACGCCCCGGCAGCGTGGCGATGCCGCGCTCCCCCGCCGCCCAGTCACCCGGCGGTGCATTGAACAGGGCCTGGACCAAACCGTTGTCGCTCAGGCGCTGCTTGAGCTCGGCCGCGCTGTAGTCGTAGGGAAACAGGTATTCCACCGCATCAAACCCATCGGCTTTCGCCGCGGCGAACCGCTGGAGAAAGTCGTGTTGCGGATACAGCATGCTCAGGTTGGCAGCAAAGCGAGGCATGGGAACTCCTGGAAGTCAGACAAAAGGCCAGATCATTAGGGTAATCAAGAACCCCAAGGTGCCGAGCAAAGTGGTGATCACCGTCCACGTGCGCAGACCGTCCGCCACGTTGAGCCCGGCGAGCTTGGTGAAAATCCAGTAGCCGGCGTCGTTGATATGCGACATCGCCAGCCCGCCACCGCCCATGGCCAGGCACAGCAGCGCCAGGTGGTTGGGCGTGAGGTTGAGGGTGACGATCAACGGGCTGATGATCCCGGCCGTGGTCACCAGCGCCACGGTCGTGGAACCCTGCACCGCACGCAGCAGCATGGTCAACAAAAAGCCCAGGGCCAGCACCGGCAAGCCGGTGGTACGCAGCATGTCGGAGACTACCGCGCCGATGCCGGTGTCCACCAGCACCTTGCCGAACACACCACCGGCACCGGCAATGAGGATCACCATGGCCACGCCCGGCAACGCCGAACCAATCACATCCGATACCTGGCTGCGGCTCCAGCCACGGCGCGAGCCCAGTAGCCAGGCGCACAGCAAGGTGTCGATCAGCAGCGCGACCAGCGGCGCGCCGAGCACCGTCATCACTCCACGCAAGGTCGACTCGACCGGCAACAGCGAAGTCGCCAGGGTACCCAACAGGATCAACACAATCGGCAGCAGGATCAGGCTGACAATCAAGCCAAAACCCGGTGCAGGCGCCGCCGGCAGCTTGGCGGCGATGGCGCTGGTGGATTCTTCCAGGCCCATGTGGGACTCGGCCACGGCCGCTTGTTGTACGGCCTGCTGGCCGCCATTGTTCCAGGCCTGCAAGTCGGCGTTGGTCACGTGCGGGCCGTAGACTTCGGCGCGGATGTCGTCGGTCATCGGGTAGAAGCGGCGGGTCATGCGCCCCGCCACGCGATAACCGATGTAGCACAGCAATGCGGTCATCGGCAGGCCGAACATCAGCACCCGCCCCAGGTCCGCCCCCAGTTGGCTGGCGGCCGCCACGGCACCCGGATGGGGTGGCAGGAACGCATGCACGGTCAGCAACGCCGCACACATCGGCAGCGCAAAAATCAGCAGCGGTTTGCGGGCGCGGCGAGCCACGCCATAGGCCAGCGGCATCAGGATGATCACCCCGACTTCAAAGAACACCGGCACGCCGATGATGAACCCGGCAATGGTCAGCGCCAGCGGCGTGCGGCTGTTGCCGAAGCGCTCGATCAGCGATTTGGCCAGGGCCTCGGCGCCGCCGGAGAGTTCGATGATGCGCCCGATCATCGCGCCCAGGGCAATGATGATCGCGATATGGCCAAGGGTCTTGCCCATGCCGCCTTCGATGGTCGCGACCAGGTCGGCGGGTTTCACCCCGGCAACCAGGGCCACCACGATACTCACCAGCATCAGCGCGACAAACGGCTGGAATTTGTACTTGAGGACCAGAAACAGCAACAGCGCGATACCCGCACCGGCGGTCAACATCAAAATCAGTGGGCTCATTCGAAAATGTCCTGTTGTTATTGTTTTTTACGCAAGCCGGGGCCGTCGAGTCCCTGACCAGGGCCTCGGAGCAACGCGTGCAATGTTGGGGTTACCAGTGCGCGCCGAACGTCTCGCGCAGTTCATCCAGTGCAGCCTGGTCCAGCGGCGCGGGCCGTGGGTTGCTCATCAACCAGAGCCGCGCGGTTTCTTCCAGTTCTTCCAGGGCGTAGCTGGCCTTGGCCACCGAGCTTTCCCAGACCACCGGCCCGAGGCGTTCGAGCATCACGCCGCGCACGCTGTTGGCCAGTTGTGCAACTTGCTCGGCAACCATTGGGGAGCCGGGGCGCTGGTAGCCGATCAAGGGAATGTGCCCGACCTTCATCACCTGATACGGCGTGAGCGGCGGCAAGATGTCGTCCGCGCGCCACACCCCGGCCAGGGTCAGCGCCACCAGATGGGTCGAATGGGTATGCACCACGCCGCCCACCGAAGGGTTGCGGTCGTACACCTGGCGATGCAGGGCCAGGGTCTTGGACGGCTTTTCGCCGCTGACCCACTCGCCTTTCAGGTTGACCTTGGCGATGGCGGCCGGGGTCAGGCGCCCGAGGCAGATATCCGTCGGCGTAATCAGCCAGCCATCGTCGAGGCGCGCGCTGATATTGCCGGCACTGCCCACGGTGTAGCCGCGCTGATACAGGCTGCGGCCAACCTCGCAGATTTCGTCGCGCTGGGCCTGTTCGTCGATGCCGCTCATTGCGCACCTCCGGCCAGTTGCGCGAGGGCCTTGGCGAAGAAATCGCGCCCGCCGAAGTTGCCCGATTTCAACGCCAGCGCCAACGGCTCGGCACCACCGCTGAGGGTAGCCGGCACGCCCGGATCGATCTGCGCGCCGATCTGCAACAGGTTGACGCCCAGCGCCTTGACCACCGCGCCGGAGGTTTCGCCGCCGGCGATCACAAAGCGCCGCACGCCACTTGCGCGCAGGCCGCTGGCGATCTCGCCCAGCGCGTCCTCCACCAGGGCCCCGGCGCGTTCGACGCCCAATTGTTGTTGCACCGCCTTGACCTCGGCCGGGGTACTGGTGGCGTAGATCAACACGGTATGCGCGCTGTCGCGGGCAAACGCCAGGGCCTGGGCCACCACCGGTTCACCGGCCGCCAGGGCCAGCGGATCGATGCGCAACGCCGGGCGCCCGGCTTCCTGCCAGGCTGCCACCTGGCCCAGGGTCGCTACCGATGCACTGCCCGCCAACACCACTTCGCCGCCGCTGACCGAGGGCAACGTGGCGACATCGAAGTCACGCAATTTGCCGGCGCGGCGGAAATTGTCCGGCAGGCCCAATGCCAGGCCCGAGCCGCCGGTCAGCAACGGCAAGTCCGCGCAGGCACTGCCCAGGGTGTAGAGGTCGCGGTCCGACAGCGCATCGGCGATGGCGATGCCCACGCCTTGCGCACGCAGTTCGGCGATCTTGGCGCGGGTCGCCTCGACCCCGGCGCCAATCGCGTCGTAACGCAGGAGGCCGACCGGCAGCTGGGTCTGGCTTTGCAGCACACGCACCAGATTGGCGTCGCCCATCGGCGTCAACGGATGATGCTGCATGCCGGATTCGCTGAGCAGTTGGTCCTGCACAAACAAGTGGCCACGGAAAATCGTCCGACCGTTTTCCGGAAACGCCGGGCACGCCAGGGTGAAGTCGCTGCCCAGGGCCTTGAGCAAGGCCTCGCTGACCTGGCCGATATTGCCCGCGGCGGTGGAATCGAAGGTGGAACAGTACTTGAAGAAAATCTGCTCGCAGCCCTGTGCGCGCAGCCAGTCCAGTGCGGCCAGGGATTCAGCAACCGCCTCGGCTGCCGGGGTGGTGCGCGACTTTAGGGCGATGACAATTGCATCCGCATCCAGCCCGGCCGCGACTTCGCGACTGGGGATGCCGATACTCTGCACCGTGCGCATGCCACCGCGCACGAGCATGTTGGCAAGGTCGGTGGCGCCGGTGAAATCGTCGGCGATGCAGCCCAGCAATGGGCGCGCGTTGGCAGTCGTCATGACGCGTTCCTTAAACAGAGTCGGGCTTGGCGGTCGGAAGGTCGATGCCGGGGAAAATCTTGATCACCGCCGAGTCGTCCTCGCGGCCGAAACCGGCACTGGAGGCCTGCATGAACATCTGATGTGCGGTGGCCGACAGCGGCAGCGGGAATTTGCTTGCACGGGCGGTATCCAGCACCAGGCCAAGGTCCTTGACGAAAATATCCACCGCCGACAGCGGCGTGTAGTCCGCCTTCAGAATGTGCGGCACGCGGTTTTCAAACATCCACGAGTTGCCGGCGCTGTGGGTGATGACTTCATACAAGGCATCGGCGTCGACGCCTTCGCGCAGGCCCAGGGCCATGGCTTCGGCAGACGCAGCGATGTGCACGCCGGCGAGCAACTGGTTGATGATTTTGACTTTGGAACCCAGGCCATGGACATCGCCCAGGCGATAGACCTTGCCCGCCATGCCGGCCAGCACGGCCTCAGCCTTGGCGTAAGCAGCGTGCGGGCCGGAGGTCATCATGGTCATTTCACCGGCGGCAGCCTTGGCCGCACCGCCGGAGATCGGCGCATCGAGGTACAGCAGGCCCTGCTCCGCCAGGCGCTGACCGAGGTCAACCGCATAGGTCGGCGCCACGGTGGCGCAGCCGATCAGCAGGCTGCCCGGACGCAGTGCCGCCACCGCCCCGCCTTCACCGAACAACACGGTTTCGGTCTGCTCGGCGTTAACCACCACGGTGATGATCACATCGCAGGCTTCGGCCATCTGCGCCGCAGACGTGCAGGCCACCCCGCCTTCGCCTGCGAACTGCCGGGTGACGGCGTCACGCACGTCACAGGCATGCACATTGAAGCCGGCGCGCAGCAGCGAGCGGGCAATGCCCAGGCCCATCGCGCCCAGACCGACAACACCAACATTCTTATTATTCATGGGGTACTCCAGGGGAAAACGGCGGCTGAGGCCACACCGGCGAGCCGCGTTGGAATTGCTATCGATCATCCACCAATGAACAGATTATGTGAAGTATTTTTTCAATCTAACATTTTTTAACATCGCGTCTTTTCCGGCAAAGCGCCGCGCTCCCTGCTTGAATCATCACATCACCTGCTACTTACGTCTTATCGCAAGAATGTACTAACCAGTTACTTATCTTGCTAACATTCTCTCTTTGCCATTCACCTTGAGTGCTGTCGACATGAAACAAGCATCACGCGCCACGGGCGCCTCTAGATTTCTCCTGCTGGGATTGGGCGTCATCATCGCCCTGCTCGGCGTGGCGCTGGCCGTCGGCGGCGCCAGGCTGGTCAGCCTTGGAGGTTCCTGGTATTTCCTGATCGGCGGCCTGGCCATGGCGGTCTCCGGGCTGCTGATTGCGCGGCAGAAACCAGCCGGCGCGTGGCTGTTCGCCGCGTTCCTGGTCGGCACGGCGATCTGGGCCGTGGCGGATGTGGGGCTGGTGTTCTGGCCGCTGTTCTCGCGGCTGTTCATGTTCGCGGCCATCGGCATGGTGGTGGCACTGGTTTACCCGCTGCTGGCCGGCAAGCCGGCGCGTGGCGCGTATGGCGTCGCCGCCGTGTTGGCGGTCGGCGTGGCGGTGGCGGCGGGCAATATGTTTGTCGCCCACCCCAGCGTCGCGCCGACGGGTGCCGGTCCGGGCATCACCCCGGTGGCGGCGGCCGATGCGCAGAAAGATTGGGCGCACTACGGCAACACCGAAGGCGGCAGCCGTTTCGCCGCGCTGGACCAGATCAACCGTGACACCGTGAACAAACTCAAAGTGGCGTGGACCTACCACACAGGTGACGTCGCCCTCAGCGACGGCAACGGCGCCGAAGACCAACTGACGCCCTTGCAGATCGGCAACAAAGTCTTCATCTGCACCCCCCACAACAACCTGATCGCCCTCGACGCCGACACCGGCAAAGAGCTGTGGAAGAACGACGTCAACGCCAAGTCGGCGGTGTGGCAGCGTTGCCGTGGCATGGCTTACTTCGACGCCACCGCGCCGATTGCCCAGCCGACCCAACCAAACAGCTCGCCGATCATTGCTGCCAGTGTCGCCGCCGGTGCGCAGTGCCAGCGTCGCCTGCTGACCAATACCATCGATGCGCGCCTGATCGCCGTGGACGCCGACACCGGCAAGTTCTGCGAAGACTTCGGTAACCACGGCCAAGTGGATCTGAAAGCCGGCCTGGGCAACGTGCCGGACAGCTACTACCAACTGTCCTCGGCGCCATTGATCGCTGGCACCACCGTGGTGGTTGGCGGGCGCGTGGCGGACAACGTCCAGACCGACATGCCCGGCGGCGTGATCCGTGGCTTCGACGTGATCACCGGGCATATGCGCTGGGCCTTCGACCCCGGCAACCCACAGGACAAACAAGCCCCGGCCGAGGGCAGCACCTACGTGCGCAGCACGCCAAACAGCTGGGCGCCGATGTCCTATGACCCGCTGATGAACACCCTGTTCTTGCCGATGGGCAGCTCGTCCACCGACATCTACGGGGTTGAACGCACGCAGTTGAACCACAAATACGGCGCGTCGGTCCTCGCGCTGGACGCCTCCACCGGCGCCGAAAAGTGGGTGTACCAGACCGTCCACAATGACCTGTGGGACTTCGACCTGCCGATGCAGCCAAGCCTGATCGACTTCACTGCACCCGGCACCGACAAAGCCGTGCCTGCAGTCGTGATCGGCACCAAGGCCGGGCAGATCTACGTGCTCGACCGCGCCACCGGCAAGCCGCTGACCGAGGTTAAGGAAGTACCGGTCAAGGCCGCCAACATCCCCAACGAACCCTACTCGCCGACCCAGCCTAAATCTGTGGGTATGCCACAGATCGGCGCGCAAACCCTGACCGAGTCGGACATGTGGGGTGCCACCCCGTTCGACCAACTGCTGTGCCGCATCGACTTCAAGGGCATGCGCTACGACGGCCTGTACACCGCGCCGGGCACCGATAAATCCCTGAGTTTCCCGGGCTCCCTGGGCGGCATGAACTGGGGCAGCATTTCCACCGACCCGGTGCACGGTTTTATCTTCGTCAACGACATGCGCCTGGGCCTGTGGATCCAGATGATACCGTCGCAGAACAAGGCCCAGGCCGCGTCCGGCGGCGAAGCGCTGAACACCGGCATGGGCGCCGTGCCCCTCAAGGGCACGCCGTATGCCGTGAACAAAAACCGCTTCCTGTCGGTGGCCGGTATTCCGTGCCAGGCGCCGCCGTTCGGCACCTTGACCGCGATCGACATGAAGACCCAGAAGGTCGCGTGGCAAGTGCCAGTGGGCACCGTTGAAGACACCGGCCCCCTGGGCATCCGCATGCACTTGCCGATCAAGATCGGCCTGCCGACCCTCGGCGGCACGCTGTCGACCCAAGGCGGCCTGATCTTTATCGCCGGCACCCAGGACTTCTACCTGCGCGCCTTCAACAGCGCCAACGGTGATGAAATCTGGAAAGCCCGCCTGCCCGTCGGCAGCCAAGGCGGCCCGATGACCTACGTCTCGCCGAAAACCGGCAAGCAATACGTGGTGATCACCGCCGGCGGTGCACGCCAGTCCACTGACCGTGGCGACTACGTGATCGCCTACGCCCTGCCTTAACCCCTCGATCAAGCGCGGTGCCCTCTGCACCGCGCTTTCTGTCTGGAAGAACCCGCATGACCCTCACTTCTCACACGTCCCTGGGGCGCCTGCTGCTCGGCCTGGCCCTGGGCGCAGCCTTGCCCGTACAAGCCGATGACAGCACCCTGACCGGCGACTGGGGCGGCCTGCGCCGCGAGCTCGACGCACAAGGCATCCGCTTCACCGGCGACTACAGCGGCGAGACCGCCTACAACGCCCACGGCGGCATGCACCGCTCGGCGCGCTACTCGCAGAACCTCAAGCTCGGCGTGCAGTTCGACCTGGGCAAGCTCTACGGTTTCAACAACGGCGACCGCATCCAGCTGACCATCAACGACCGACGCGGCAACAGCGCCTCCGAAGACCTGGTGGGCAACCGCCTGCCGATCCAGGAAAACTACGGCGGCCTCTACACCCGCCTCACCGAGTTGAGCTATGAGCGCACGCTGTTCACCCCGGCGCTGAACGTCAAGCTTGGCTACATGGCCATGGGCAACGACCTCGGCGGCCTCGACAGCGGCGTTCTGTGCAACTTCATGAACGCCGGTTTCTGCGGGCACCCGCTGAACATGTCCGGCGGCAGCGGCTGGACCAACTACCCGAATGCGCGCCTCGGTGCACGGGTCAAATACGACCTCTCGCCAAACTGGCAACTGCGCGTGGCGGCATTCAACGTCGACCCGCAAAGCAACGGCAACTCCAGCCGCGCCTGGCATCTGACGCCCAAGCACACCACCGGCACCGTGGTGCCCATCGAGCTGATCTACAAGCACGCGGGCACCCTGCCGGGCGAATACAAGGTGGGTTATTACTACGACAGCTCCGACGTCAAACGCATCGGCAGCACCAAGGAAGTGAGTGGACGCAGCGGGCACTACCTGCTGATCGACCAGGCCGTGTGGGCCTCGGATACATCCGCCGGTCGCGTGCTGCATGCCTTTGGCCAATACTCGGCGGCCAGTGAAGCGGCCTCACCGTTCAGCAAGTGGTATGGCGCGGGCGTGGTGTTGTACAAACCGTTCGAAGGCCGCCCGCGTGACACCCTCGCCCTCGGTTACGGGCGTGCCGTGCCGAACCCGCGCAGCCGTGAGGTGCAGGAACTGGCGGCGTTCAACGCCGGTACCGATTACCCCAACCTGAACAACGCCGAGCAGTTGATCGAACTGAGCTACGGCTACCAGGCCACGCCGTGGCTGACCTTGCGTCCGGATGTGCAATACATCATCGAACCGGGGGCGTTTTCCGGGGACAAGATCGACGACGCGTTGGTCCTGGGATTGCAGGTCAAGGCGACCTTCTAAGCCACCGGCAGCGCGTTGTTGATAATCTCGCGTGCGTAGTTCGCCAGTTGCTTGGCGCTCATCGCCGCGACCTCATCCGCCTCGATGGGCGGATGGGCGACGATGCTGACCTGCGTCCTGCGCAAGGCGTTGTAAGCGATATGGTTCACCGCCGGGCTGATCGTCACCGGGACGATCCCCACCCCCATTTCCTTGGCCAGCCGAAAGGCACCGCTCTTGAACGCGAGCATCTTTTCGCCATGGGTGCGCGTGCCTTCCGGGAAGATCCACAGCGACGTGTTGTCGGCCACCACCCGCCTGGCCAGCTTGCGCAACCCCTCGATAGACGCCCGTGGGCTGCTTCGATCGATGAACAGGCTGCCGGTCAACCAATACAACTGCCCTAGCAGCGGCAACCATTTGAGTGAGTGCTTGGCCACAATCACCGTACCGGGGTTGAGCGCTTGCGCCACGATCAGCGCGTCATGGTTGCATTGGTGGTTGGCCACATAAATATAGGGTTGGGTGGTGGGCACGCGGTCAAAGCCGTGCACCTCGACACGCACCGCACAGATGCGATTGATCAGCGCGTAGACTCGGCAGGCCACGTACAGGTTTCGGTTCTTCGACGGGTTGATCAGCATGTAGAGGCATAAAAACGGAAAGCTCGACACGATCAACAACAGCACCAACAAGGCTCTGGCCAACGCAATCATAAATAACCCGCTTCAGGCCGCGAGGCACAAGGCGCGGGTGGTGGTGTCGTCGATGTCGATCCAGAATGGCACGATGCGTTGGTTGTCGATGAGGTGCGGCGCCGAGATCCGGCGCGTGGTAACGCCCATCCGCTTGAGCAGGCGCTCGTTGCCCACCGCGCTGAACGCAATCAGGCGAAAAGCGCCCTTGGAGCGTGCCACATCAATCACTTCGCGAACCAGCTTTACCGTGTTCTGCCACGATTGCTCGGCGCTCAACACCTGCCCCTTGGGCTGGCTGATGGCAAAGCGTGACAGCTCCCAAATATCCGCCGAGAACGGCGGCGGGCTTTCCCCCATCAGGTGCGGGAACACTTCGCCCAGCAGGTACGGGCCATTGGTGGGCAGCAGGCGGGCGCAACCGAAGATCTCGCGATCACGGTCACAGGCCAGAACGTAGACGGTATCCGGGCGATCAAACGCATCCAGCTCACGCCCCTCTTCGCACGGCAACGGCCAGCCCAGGGCTTTGACAAATACCTCATACCGATACTTCGCCAGGGCACTCGCCATGCCTGGCAATAGTTCACCCACTGTCCCTGTTACTGCCGTAAGCATGCCAACCACCCAACCAATATTATTGGCCGAGTACAGCAAACCGTTGATTTTGTGAGTAGCTGCCCGAATGGACAGGTGGACTACCCCCAGAAACTATGCATCCGCCGCCTGGAACAGCCTGTATAATTCGACTCCGCCCAGCTATGACGGGCGTCGAGCATGGAAGGAACTCTTGGTGAATGACTGGCGCGAAACGTTAGTCGAGGCAGTGTCGGGCTGCACGACCGAACATGAACTATTCAATAAATTGCATGCCATTACGTCCGGCTTGGGCTTTGAATTCTGCTCCTACGGTCTAAGAATTCCGCTGCCGCTGGGCGCACCGCACTATGTCCTGCTGTCGAACTACCCGAGCGCCTGGGAAAGCAAGTACGTCAGCGAGAACTACTTCGTCCAGGACCCTACCGTCGAACATGGCCTGACCCGTTCCATCCCCCTGCATTGGTCCGCCGCGCAACAGCACAAACAATTGGCCTTCTGGGAGGAGGCGCGGCACTACCAGCTGAACCATGGCTGGTGCCTGTCTTCCCAGCGGGGGCCCAACGCGATTGGCCTGCTCTCGGTTTCACGCTCCAGTGAATATATTTCTGCGCTGGAGCTGGAGAGCGTCGAAAACAAGCTGATCTGGCTGACGCAGTTGGCGCACGAGTCCATGACACGCTTTTTCTCTGACAAATACCTGCCTGAAATCGACCGCCCCCTGACCGTGCGCGAGAAAGAAACCTTGCGCTGGACGGCACTGGGCAAGACCTATTTCGAGATCAGCATGATCCTGACCATCGACATCCGTACGGTGAAGTTTCATCTGGTCAACGCCATGCGCAAACTCCAGGCCAGCAACAAGGCCGAGGCGGCCGTCAAGGCGGCCTTGCTGGGGCTGCTTTTTTAACCCTGGCGATACTCTCCTGGCGTGCAACCAAACTCACGACGAAAGACCGTGTGCAGGTACTGCGCCGACTTGAAGCCGCAACGCTGCGCAATGTCGGCAATCGCCAGGCCACGGTTTTCCAGGCCTTTGGCGGCCGCCGCCAGCTTGAAACGCAGGATCTCGTCATGCACGCTGCACCCGCGTTCGCGGCGAAAGTGCGCCTCGAGGGATGAACGCGATACCCCCACATACGCTGCCACCTGGGCGGTCTTGATGCCCTGGCAGGCGTACTGGCGGATAAACAGCAGCGCCTGCATCACATACGGATTGCCCAAGGGTTGATGCAGGCTGGAGGCTTGCACATTGATCGCCTCCGGCGGCACCAGGATCTGCTCGGCCTTGCACGGCTTGCCATGCAGCATCTGGTGCAACAGCGCCGCCGCCGTGCGGCCCATGGTTTCGGTGCCCTGAATCACCGAACTCAGCGGCACCCGCGTGAGCGTGCGGGTCAGTGGGTCGTTGTCGATGCCGATCAGCGCGACCTCCTCCGGCACGGCAATCCCGGCGGTCAGACAGGCTTGCAACAACTGCCGCGCACGGGCATCGGTGACGGCGATGATACCGATGGGTTTGGGCAAGCCCTGCAGCCAGGCGATCTGCTGCTCTACGGCGCTGTCCCACAGCGGTGCGCTGGTGCCCAGGCCGCGATAGATCTCGACGGGCAGGCCGTCGCGCTGCATCAGGCGGCGAAAGGCTTTTTCCCGCTCCTGGGCCCAGCGATTGGCCTGGGCCTCGGGCAGGCTGAAACAGGCAAAGCGCGTCAGGCCCGCTTCGATCAAGTGCTCATAGGCCAGCTTCATCAAGCTGTGGTTATCGGTGGCCACGTAGGGAATGCCCTTCGGATACGCCCGCGCATCCTCATAGGAACCACCCACCGCCACCACCGGCAGTCGGCTCCCGGCCAGCGCCTCGCCAATCAGCGGATCGTCGAAGTCGGCAATGATCCCATCGCCCTGCCAGCGTTCGATGCCCTTGAGGCGGCACAGAAAGTCCTCTTCAAGGAACAAGTCCCAGGAGGCGCGGGTGCTGCTCAGGTAATTGCCGATGCCGGCGATGATGCCGCGGTCGTAGATTTTGCTGCCGTTGAACAGCAAGGCAATGCGGTGCACGGGCGGTAGGGTTTTCATTGTTTTTGTCCTGAGGCCGGTCGGGACAGACTAGCCCCCACCACTCAAAATCGCACCATCCCTTGGTGATTTTCATAATCGCCAGCCCCAACACCGTTGCTAGTATCGAGACACCGCCAAGAATAATAAGGAAAACGCCATGCCGTACTTCCCAGGTGTCGAGAAGGTTCGCTTCGAAGGCCCAAACAGCGACGCTCCCCTCGCCTTTCGCCACTACGACGCAAACAAACTGATCCTCGGCAAACCCATGCGTGAACACCTGCGCATGGCCGCCTGTTATTGGCACACCTTTGTCTGGCCGGGGGCGGACATGTTTGGCGTGGGCACCTTCCAGCGCCCGTGGCAGCGCAGCGGCGAGCCAATGGCCGTGGCCATCGGCAAGGCCGAGGCGGCGTTTGAGTTTTTCTCCAAGCTGGGCATCGATTACTACAGCTTTCACGACACGGATGTCGCCCCCGAAGGCCACTCGTTGAAGGAGTACCGCCACCACTTCGCACAGATGGTCGATCACCTGGAACGGCATCAGGAACAGACCGGCATCAAACTGCTGTGGGGCACCGCCAACTGCTTCAGCAACCCACGCTTTGCCGCCGGCGCCGCGAGCAATCCAGACCCCGAGGTGTTTGCCGTGGCGGCCGCCCAGGTGTTCAGCGCGATGAACGCCACGCACCGGCTCAACGGGGCCAACTATGTGCTGTGGGGCGGCCGCGAAGGCTACGAAACCCTGCTCAATACCGACCTCAAGCGCGAACGCGAACAGCTCGGGCGCTTTATGCGCATGGTGGTGGAGCACAAGCACAAGATCGGCTTCAAGGGCGACCTGCTGATCGAGCCCAAGCCCCAGGAGCCGACCAAGCACCAATACGATTACGACAGCGCCACGGTGTTCGGCTTCCTGCATGAATACGGCCTGGAACATGAGATCAAGGTGAACATCGAAGCCAACCACGCGACATTGGCCGGGCACAGTTTTCATCACGAAATTGCCACCGCCGTGTCCCTGGGGATTTTCGGCAGCATCGACGCCAACCGCGGTGACCCGCAGAACGGCTGGGACACCGACCAATTCCCCAACAGCGTCGAGGAAATGACCCTCGCCACCTATGAAATCCTCAAGGCTGGCGGTTTCAAGAATGGCGGCTATAACTTCGACTCCAAGGTGCGCCGCCAGAGCCTGGACGAAGTGGACCTGTTCCACGGGCATGTGGCGGCCATGGATGTGTTGGCCCTGGCGCTGGAACGCGCAGCCGCGATGGTGCAGAACGATCGGCTGCAACAGTTCAAGGACCAGCGTTACGCCGGTTGGCAGCAACCGTTGGGCCAGGCGGTGCTGGCGGGTGAATTCAGCCTGGCGTCGCTGGCCGAGCATGCGTTTGCCAATGAGTTGAACCCGCAGGCGGTAAGCGGCCGCCAGGAAATGCTCGAAGGCATCGTCAACCGCTTCATCTACCGCTGAACGCGTTGTGAGCGGGCTTGCCCCGCGCCGGGTGGCGAAGCCGCCCTAAACCCGGACGCCGCGGTGTATCAGAAAGACCGAGGCGTCTGGATTTGGGGCGGCTTCGCCACCCGGCGCGGGGCAAGCCCGCTCACTACAAAAACCCGTTTCACCTGAGTCTTTCCAACAACAATAAAAGGACGCACACCCATGAAACGCACACTTATCGCCACCGCCCTGGCCCTGCTCGCCCTGCCCGTCATGGCCGACCCAGCCCACCCGAAAATCGGTTTTTCCATCGACGACCTGCGCCTGGAACGCTGGTCACGCGACCGTGACTACTTCGTCGCCGCCGCCGAAAAACTCGACGCCAAGGTCTTCGTGCAATCGGCCGACGCCAACGAGCAAAAGCAGATTTCCCAGATCGAAAACCTGATCTCCCGGGGCGTCGACGTGATCGTCATTGTGCCGTTCAACGCCACCGTCCTCACCAACGCCGTGGCCGAAGCCAAGAAGGCCGGGATCAAGGTGGTGTCTTATGACCGCCTGATCCTCAACGCCGACATCGACGCCTACATCTCCTTCGATAACGAAAAAGTCGGCGAGATGCAAGCCAGTGGCGTGTTGCAAGCGGCGCCCAAGGGCAACTACTTCCTGCTCGGCGGCGCGCCCACCGACAACAACGCCAAGGTGCTGCGCGAAGGCCAGATGAAGGTGCTGCAACCGGCCATCGACAAGGGCGACATCAAGGTGGTGGGCCAACAGTGGGTCAAGGAATGGAACCCCACCGAGGCCCTGAGCATCGTCGAGAACGCGCTGACCCGCAACGACAACAAGATCGACGCCATCGTCGCCTCCAACGACGCCACCGCCGGTGGCGCGATCCAGGCCCTGGCCGCGCAGCAACTCGCGGGCAAGGTGCCGATCTCCGGCCAGGACGCCGACCTCGCCGCCGTCAAGCGCGTGATCGACGGCACTCAGACCATGACCGTGTACAAACCGCTCAAGCTGATCGCCACCGAAGCGGCCAAGCTTTCGGTGCAGTTGGCGCGCAATGAAAAACCGGCCTACGGCTCGCAATACGACAACGGCAGCAAAAAGGTCGACACCATCCTGCTGACCCCGACCCCGCTGACCAAGGCCAATATCGACCTGTTGGAGAAAGACGGGTTCTACACCAAAGAGCAGATTGCCGGGCAGTGACCGCCATGGCCGACTACCTGCTGCAAATGAACGGCATCGTCAAACGCTTTGGCGGTGTCAACGCCCTCAACGGCATCGACCTCAAGGTGCGGCCGGGGGAATGCATCGGCCTGTGCGGCGAGAACGGTGCCGGTAAATCCACTTTGATGAAGGTGCTGTCGGCGGTCTACCCCCACGGCACCTGGGACGGTGAAATCCTCTGGCACGGGCAACCGCTCAAGGCCCAATCCATCAGCGAAACCGAGGCCGCCGGCATCGTGATCATCCACCAGGAACTGACCCTGGTGCCCGACCTGTCGGTGGCCGAGAACATCTTCATGGGCCATGAGCTGACCCTGCCGGGCGGGCGCATGAACTACCCGGCGATGATCCATCGCGCCGAAGCCCTGATGCGCGAGCTCAAGGTGCCGGACATGAACGTGTCGCTGCCGGTGTCGCAGTACGGCGGCGGCTACCAGCAGCTGGTGGAAATCGCCAAGGCCCTCAATAAACGCGCGCGCCTGTTGATCCTTGACGAGCCCTCCTCGGCCCTGACGCGCTCGGAAATCGAGGTGTTGCTGGACATCATCCGCGACCTGAAAGCCAAGGGCGTGGCCTGCGTATACATCTCCCACAAGCTCGATGAAGTGGCGGCGGTGTGCGACACCATCGCGGTGATCCGCGACGGCAAGCACATCGCGACCACCGCCATGGCCGACATGGACATCGCCACGATCATCACGCAGATGGTCGGCCGCGAGATGAGCAACCTCTACCCCACCGAGCCGCACGACATCGGCGAGGTGATTTTCGAGGCGCGCAACGTCACCTGTTATGACGTCGACAACCCCAAGCGCAAGCGCGTCGACGACATTTCCTTTGCCCTCAAGCGCGGCGAAATCCTCGGTATTGCAGGCTTGGTGGGCGCCGGGCGCACGGAACTGGTCTCGGCGTTGTTCGGCGCCTACCCCGGTCGCTACAGCTGCGATGTGTGGCTGGACGGTGAGGTGATCGACACCCGCACACCGCTCAAATCGATCCGCGCCGGGCTGTGCATGGTGCCCGAAGACCGCAAGCGCCAAGGCATCATCCCCGATCTTGGCGTGGGCCAGAACATCACCCTGGCGGTGCTCGACACCTACGCCCACCTGACGCGCATCGACGCCGAAGCCGAACTGGGCAGCATCGACCAGCAAATCGCGCGCATGCACCTGAAGACCTCCAGCCCGTTCCTGCCGATCACCAGCCTGTCCGGTGGCAACCAGCAAAAGGCCGTGCTGGCGAAGATGCTGATGGCCAAGCCGCGGGTGCTGATCCTCGATGAGCCCACGCGCGGCGTGGACGTGGGCGCCAAGTACGAGATCTACAAACTGATGGGCGCGCTGGCGGCTGCGGGCGTGGCGATCATCATGGTCTCGTCGGAACTGGCCGAAGTGCTGGGCGTATCGGACCGCGTGCTGGTGATCGGCGAAGGCCAGCTGCGCGGCGACTTCCTCAACGCCGGGCTCACCCAGGAGCAGGTACTCGCCGCCGCGCTCAGCCACAACAATAATAATGATCGGAAGACCGCGTAGATGAATCAGGTCAAACAACTGTTCAGCCGCTACAAAATGCTCGCCCTGGTGATTGCCGTGGCGGTGATCTGGGTATTTTTCAGCTGGCAGACCGAGGGCGGGTTCCTCACGCCGCGCAACCTGTCCAACCTGCTGCGGCAGATGTCGATCACCGGGATTCTGGCGTGCGGCATGGTGCTGGTGATCATCAGCGGCGAGATCGATTTGTCGGTGGGCTCGCTGCTGGGATTGCTGGGTGGGTTGGCGGCGATTCTGGATGTGGTTTATCACATACCGTTGCTGGCCAATTTGAGTCTGGTGGCGCTGTGCGGGCTGATGATTGGCCTGGCCAATGGGTATATGACGGCCTATCTGCGCATCCCGTCGTTTATCGTCGGTTTGGGCGGGATGCTGGCGTTTCGCGGGATTCTGCTGGGGATTACCGGGGGCACGACCATTGCGCCGGTGTCGCCGTCGCTGGTGTATGTGGGCCAGGGGTATTTGCCGCATTCGGTGGGCATTGGGCTCGGGGTGTTGCTCTTTGCGCTGACGGTGTTCCTGACCTGGAAACAGCGGCGCAACCGCGCCTTGCATGGCCTGGCGGCGCACGCGCTGGCGCGGGATCTGCTGCGTATAGCGGTGATCGGCGCCGTGCTCGCCGGGTTCGTCACCACCCTCAACAGCTACGACGGCATTCCCGTGCCGGTGCTGTTGTTGCTGGTGTTGCTCGGCGTATTCAGCTACGTCACCAGCCAGACCGTGTTTGGCCGCCGCGTGTATGCAGTGGGCAGCAACATGGAAGCCACGCGGCTGTCGGGCATCAACGTGCAGGCGGTGAAGTTGTGGATTTTCGGCATCATGGGCGTGATGTGTGCCCTCGCCGGGCTGGTCAACACCGCACGCCTCGCGGCCGGTTCGCCGTCGGCGGGGAATATGGGCGAACTGGATGCCATCGCCGCGTGTTTTATCGGCGGCACCTCGATGCGCGGCGGCTCGGGCACGGTGTATGGCGCGTTGCTCGGGGCGTTGGTGATTACCAGCCTGGACAACGGCATGTCGATGCTGGACGTGGACAGTTACTGGCAGATGATCGTGAAGGGCAGCATTCTGGTGTTGGCGGTGTGGGTGGATGTGAGTACGCGCACCGGCCGGCGCTGAGGGCTTTATTGTCCCAATAACACCGCCCCGTCGCCCTCCTGCCCCAACCGATCCCCCGGATTGCGCAGCGGGCAGTCAGCCAGCGACAGGCACCCGCAGCCGATGCACCCGTCGAGCTGGTCGCGCAGTTGGGTGAGGCTGTTGATGCGCTCATTCAACAGGTCGCGCCAACGCGTGGACAGCTGCGTCCAGTCCTTGGCCGTCAGCGGTCGCCCCAACGGCAGTTCTTCCAGCGCCGCCTTGATGGTTGCCAATGGAATCCCCGCGCGCTGCGCCACCTTGATCACCGCAATGCGGCGCAGCACGTCACGGTGGTAGCGCCGCTGATTGCCTGGGCTGCGTTGGCCGTGGATCAAACCCTTGGCTTCGTAAAAATGCACGGTCGCCACGGTCACCCCGCTACGCCGCGCCACTTCGCCGACCCCGAGGGGGATGTGCACATCGATTTTCGCTGCCATGGGCGCCTTGACCTCATCTACACATGAGGTCTTATAAAGAGTGTCGGCTTGCCCTGGCAAGCCTTCATTCCTTTGACATGGAGTCTCCATGAACACAGCGCGAACCTCTCCCTCCAACTGGGCCGCCTTGCTGTCCGGTGCAAACGGCGTACGCTCACTGGCCCTGGCAGGCGGCGTGGTGCTGCATGCGATCAACGTCTACATCGCCACCACCATTTTGCCGTCAGTGGTGCAGGACATCGGCGGCATCGACTATTACGCCTGGAACACCACGCTGTTTGTCGCCGCCTCGATCCTCGGGTCGGCGTTGTCTGCGCGCCTGCTTGGCCGCCTGGGGCCGCGCGGGGCTTACCTGTTTGCCAGCCTGGTGTTCGCCGGCGGCGCATTGGCCTGCGCGTTTGCGCCTTCCATGCCGGTGATGCTGGTCGGACGGCTGGTCCAGGGCCTGGGCGGCGGGTTCTTGTTTGCGCTGTCCTACGCGATGATTCGCCTGGTCTTCGATGAACGCTTGTGGCCACGGGCGATGGCGTTGGTCTCGGGGATGTGGGGCGTCGCAACGCTGGTCGGGCCCGCGGTGGGCGGCGTGTTCGCCGAAATGGGCATCTGGCGGGCGGCGTTCTGGTCCTTGATTCCAGTGGCCGGGTTGTTCGCCGTGCTGGCCGCCGCCGTACTGCCTGGGCGCAGTACAGAGCGCGTTGAGCCAACACCGTTGCCGATCACGCAGTTGGGGTGGCTGACGGCGGCGGTACTGGCGGTGTCGGCCGGCAGTGTCTCTGCCACCCTGCCCCCAAACCTGCTGGGGCTCGCAGCGGCCGCCCTGTTCACTGGCCTGCTGATCATCACGGAAAGCCGCGCCCGCCATCGACTGTTGCCCGCCGGCGCCTTTCGGCTGACCACTGCACTTGGCGCGCTGTACGCCACGATGGCGTTGTTGGCGGTTGCCGTCACCAGTGGCGAAATCTTTGTACCGCTGTTTCTTCAAGTCCTGCACCACCAGTCGCCACTGCTGGCCGGTTACCTTGCCGCACTGATGGCGGCCGGCTGGACGCTGGGCTCAATCGCCAGCGCAGGCATAACGGGCGCGAATGTTCGCCGGGCAATCCTCGCCGGACCGATCCTGGGTGTGGTGGGCATGCTGGCGCTGGCGCTGCTGATGCCTGGCGAAAGCCACGGCGATGCTCAGACGCTTGTGCCGATCTGCGTGGCCCTGATCCTGATCGGCCTGGGGGTGGGCCTGGCATGGCCGCACTTGTTGACCCGGGTGTTCCAAGTGGCGCCCGCCGGCGAACAGGACCTGGCCTCTGCGTCCATTACCACGGTGCAACTGTTCGCCACCGCGTTTGGCGCAGCACTGGCGGGCATGGTCGCGAACATCGCGGGGCTCACCGACCCCGGCGGAATCGAAGGCACGGCAAGCGCAGCGGTGTGGTTGTTTGGGCTGTTTGCGCTGGCACCGGTGGTGGGTGTGCTGATTGCCAGGCCGGTGGTTCGACTGATCGGTTAGTGGCTGCTGATGCTTGTGTGGGCGCTGGCTTGTGTGGGAGCTGGCTTGCCTGCGATAGCGACTTATCAGTGCCAAACCGGCTGACTGACACGCCCTCATCGCGGGCAAGCCCGCTCCCACATTTTTTGACCGTGTTCCAATTGGGGTTACTGGCGTTTTGTCATGGTTCGTAAAGGGCCAGCAAGTCGTGTCGCTTTAAATTGCGGGACGTTTCCGAGACAATCCCCGCCGCCTTGTGCCTGCTGGAATCGGTGGCTAGTCTGCGGTCCGTCACTGCCAATTCAGTGACCGGGTTTAGCAGCCTGACTTCAATAGGCACACGGTTCACATCTGCATTTATGGTGGCTGTGCGCGGGGCACCTTCGGGTGCGCTGGTTTTCCTATTGACCGGTCTGCTAACCCGCGTACAGCTACCACCCACGTTTAGCAGCGTTGACGGTAGCTCCATTGCCCAATAGGAGTTACACCATGAACAAAGCCCTACCCGACCCACCCATCGACCCCGCCAAAGACCGCGCCGCCTTCAACCGCGCCATCGACCATTACCTGCCAGCCCAAGGCTTCCACTCGGTCAACGAAGACCTGAGTTTCGAAGACGCCCTGCTCTACACCGCCAGTTTGCTGGACAGTGCTTCGGCGACAGCGCTGGATTGTGGCGAACAGTTGGAGAGCCCCGAACGGGCGAAGATTCTGGCGGTGTGGCACCTGCTGGAGATTGCCCGCACCACGGTGGATCGCTCCATCAACTGCCTGAAACTCGTTTAAACATGTGGGAGCTGGCTTGCCTGCGATAGCGGTCTATCAGTGCCAAACAGGCTAACTGACACTCCCTCATCGCGGGCAAGCCCGCTCCCACAGTGTGACCGCGTACAGGCTTTGGTTATTTGGGGAACGATCAAAAAATGTAACAGCTGCTACGGTTTTCATTCTCATAGCGCCACGACTGGATAACGCCCTCACCCGATACGAGCACAGAGTATCGACAGTCGCGGATCCAGGTCACGAAGTAGCGCTGGCCATCGCCCTCCTTCACAACCTGGTCATAGACTTTGTTCTTGTTGACCGGGGACCAATAGGAGTCGCCACAGCCGCGTCTGCAGTCGTCATAGAGGTGGGCATCGAAGCGCGTGCCGACAAACGCGTTCCTGACGCCCGTCCATGCCGAGTGAGACGGCGCACAGCCCGCCAGCAACGAGCCCAACAAGGCGATACCCATGATTGCTTTCAACGCATTCTCCAGTGGACGGGGATAGTCATTTATCGTGACGCCGGGCTGGTTTCATCTTCTTTATAAGTTGAAACCAGCATGTAGAGGGCGACCAGCAACGCCTAAACCAGCGTCAACATAGACAACCAGAAAACCCCATATCGGGCCATATACGCGTCGAGGCCAATGACCTCCTCAGAGACTCGAACCTGTGCCACGCCATCGCTGTAGCCGATGTGCACGTCTTTCTCCATGAGCGTTTTCAGATCACCCTGAAAATAAATCCAGATCCGGTAGACGCCGTTTTGCACAATCGCCGGAATCTCCACGCTGCTCAGCAAATCCGGTTTGAGGGTATCGATACGTGATTCGTCGCGGATCTGAACGACGCCTTTCTCAGGTAGCTTGATGTGCACTTCCTTGATCACCTTGCTGCCGGTGTTCCTGAGGGTGATCAACAGCCTGACGGGGTAGTTGTCAGGTCCCCTTTCGAACGGCGCGTCGAACACGGCCAGATAGGGGGCCTGGCTCAGGTCAACAATTTTGTTGATCTGTTCGTGGCTGAGGGCACCGTTGCCGGCATGCTTGATGTCGTCATACAGGCGCGTGTAATCGAGGTGTTCCTTAACCGTGTCCAAGCGCTCGGTGAAGAGACGTGGCGCACTGTCGTATTGGTAGGAAAGATCGGCCTCGAGTTTGTTGTCGTCCTTGAGCACCATGTACATGCTCAGGACTGACAGCAGCGCGCCCGGCAAGGCCAGCAATACTCCGAATTTTACCCAGCTCAACGTGGCATTTCCCTATTGATTGACTTAACTGTGTTCGCTCGCTGGGTGAGCGTGCCAAGTTCCTTCAAGTAGAGCAAGAGAAGCCAAGACCTGCGCGCCGTTCCAGGCGCAGAAAAAAGTGTGGGAGCTGGCTTGCCTGCGATAGCGGTGCATCAGTGCCAAACTGGCTGGCTGACACACCCCTATCGCGGGCAAGCCCGCTCCCACATGTTGAACCGCGTACAGGCTTCAGTTATTTGGAGACCGGCATGGCGAACTCGGCGCCTTGCTCGATGCTCTCCGACCAGCGCTGCATGATCGACTTCTGCTTGGTGTAGAACCGCACACCCTCAGTGCCGTAGGCATGCATGTCGCCAAACAGGCTTTTCTTCCAGCCGCCAAAACCATGCCACGCCATCGGCACCGGGATCGGCACGTTGATGCCGACCATGCCCACTTCAATGCGCCGGGCAAACTCGCGGGCGATGTTGCCGTCGCGGGTAAAGCAGCTCACGCCGTTGCCAAATTCGTGTTCGTTGACCAGTTTCACCGCTTCGCCGAAGTCGCTCACGCGCACGCAGGCCAGCACCGGGCCGAAGATTTCTTCGCGGTAGATGCTCATTTCCTGGGTCACGTGGTCGAACAGCGTCGCGCCCAGCCAGAAGCCATTTTCCAGGCCGGCTTCGGTCGGCACGTAATCACGGCCATCTAGCAGCAATTGTGCGCCGGCCTGCACGCCTTGTTCGATATAGCCGCTGATGCGTTCCAGGGCCGCGCGGGACACGATCGGGCCCATCTCGGCTTTCAAATCGCGGCCATCGGTGATGCGCAGTTGCTTGGCGCGCTCGGTCAGGGCGGCGATGACTTTGTCACCCACATCGCCCACCAACACTGCCACGGAGATCGCCATGCAGCGTTCGCCGGCACTGCCGTAGGCCGCGCCCATCAAGGCATCCACAGTTTTTTCGATATCGGCGTCGGGCATCACCACCATGTGGTTTTTCGCGCCACCCAGGCCTTGCACGCGCTTGCCGTGGCGGGCGCCGGTTTCGTAGATGTATTGCGCAATCGGCGTCGAGCCGACAAAGCTCACTGCCTTGACGTCCGGGTGTTCGATCAAGGCGTCGACCGATTCCTTGTCGCCCTGCACCACGTTGAACACGCCTTTTGGCAGCCCGGCTTCATGCAGCAACTCGGCCATGAACAACGACGCGCTTGGGTCAGTCGGGCTTGGCTTGAGGATGAAGGTGTTACCCGCCGCGATGGCAATCGGGTACATCCACATCGGCACCATCACCGGGAAGTTGAACGGCGTCACGCCCGCTACAACGCCCAGCGGCTGGCGCATGGTCCAGTTGTCCATGCCACGGGAAACCTGGTCGGAATACTCGCCCTTGAGCAGGTTCGGAATACCGCAGGCGAACTCCAGAATGTCGATACCACGGTCCACTTCGCCCTGGGCGTCGGTGAACACCTTGCCGTGTTCGGCAACGATGATGCGCGCCAGGTCGTCCTTGCGTTCACGCAGCAGGTGCAGGTACTCGAACAGCACGCGGGCGCGGCGGATCGGCGGGGTGTCGGCCCAACCGGCGAAGGCGGCCTGGGCAGCGGCAACGGCTTCGGCCACGGTCTGGCGGCTGGCCAGGGCGACGCGGCCGGTCTTTTCACCGGTGGCCGGGTTGAAGACGTCCTGATAACGATCATCGCGGGACACGCGCTGGTCGTTGATGTAGTGCTCGATTGTAGTTGTCATGGCAGTAGATCCCAGGTGGGTAGCATGCAGGTCAGTAAGTCAGACACACGATAGGCTTTCGCTTTGTTCCTAACCAGAGCAGAATCCTGAACTTATTGTCCACATACGCGAACAATCCCATCATGGAAAAGGCTGAGATCGAAGGGCTGTGGACCCATATCCACTGGCTGTCAGTACTGGAAGAGCAAGGCACCTACACTGCCGCCGCCGCCCGCCTGGGTGTGAGCAAGTCCGCTGTGAGCCAGCGCATTTCCGACCTGGAAAAAGCCACCGGCACCCGCCTGGTCACCCGCACGACACGCAGCGTGCGCCTGACAGACGCGGGGTTGTCGCTGACCCGCGAAGTACGCAGCGCCTACGCACAAATCGCGCGCAGCTTCTCGTCGGTGCGCGACTCGGTCGGAGAGATTCGCGGGCTGGTGCGCCTGACCGCGCCGGTGGCCTTCGCTCGTCAGCAACTGGTGCCGCATCTGTCGGACTTTTTGCAGCAGTACCCGCAGGTGCGTATCCAGCTGGACGTATCCGACGCCCTGAGTTCACTCGCTGCCGAAGGCTACGACCTGGCGGTGCGCCATGGTTTCCAGGTGCCGGAAACCCATGTGGCGTGGAAGCTGTGCGACACCACTTCGGTGTTGGTCGCGACCCAAGACTACCTGCAACGCCACGGTGAACCCCGCGAGCCGGGCGAGTTGTCCGCGCATAACTGCCTGTTCTACCCACGCGGCACCGACCAGCCCGCCTGGACCTTCGAGCGCGGCACAAAACACCTCGAACGCCTCACGGTGCCGATCTCCGGCAGTTTCGCCACCAATAACAGCGAAGCCCTGCGAGACTCGGCCCTCAATCACCTGGGCATCGCCCTGCTCCCGGATTTCAGCGCGCATGCCGCGCTGGCCAGCGGCAAGTTGGTGCAGGTGCTCAAGGACTGGACGCTCAAGGGCGCGTTTGCCGATGAGATTTACCTGATCCGGCCGTATTCGCCCCATGTGCCGAAGTCAGTGAGTGTGTTGGTCGGGTATTTGAAGGACAAACTGTCGGGCGGATTCAGGTTCACAGGCTGAGGTTTAGCGCTTGCCGGATAGAACCAATAGTCCATAATGGACAAATTAGTTTAATCACGGAGCATCCCATGCCCAGCACGCCTCAAGTGATCAACCAAACCCAGGCCCGCGAGCTGCTCGCCCAAGTCGATGTACCGCAGATCCTGCACAAGCTGTTCCGCGACCTGGCCGCCGGGCAGGCGGTGCAGCCGGCGCAACAGTTAGTCGAATTTCCACAGGGTGCCGGCGACTTCATCAACTACCTGGGCGTGCTGGCCGAGGAAGGCGTTTATGGCGTCAAGACCTCACCGTATATCGTGCGTGAACAGGGGCCACTGGTGACGGCGTGGACGCTGTTGATGTCGATGCACACCGGCCAACCCCTGCTGCTGTGCGATGCCGCCGAGTTGACCACCGCCCGCACGGCCGCAACGACCGCGTTGGCGGTGGAGGCGTTGGCGCCTCTGTCGGCACGGCGCTTGGCGATAATCGGCAGTGGCAAGGTGGCCCAGGCGCATCTGCATTACGTGAAAAACCTCCGGGACTGGCAAAGCATCCGCGCATTTTCGCCAAGCCTGGGCGCAGCTGCACCGCAGGCCATCGCCCACCTCAACAGCCTGGACCCACGGCTGACCATCGCGCCTACGTGCGATGCGGCTGTGGACGACGCCGACGTGATCCTGCTGTGCACCTCATCCGCCGGGCCGGTGATCGATCCAAGCCGCCTGGGCAAGCCGGCGTTGATCACCTCCATCAGCACCAACGCCCCGCGCGCCCACGAAGTACCACCCGAATCCCTGAACGGCATGCAGGTATTTTGCGACTATCGCCAGACCACCCCAGGCTCGGCCGGGGAAATGCTCATCGCCGCCGAACAGCACGGCTGGGACAAACGCCACATCGTCGGCGACCTGCCCGAACTGCTCAGCGAACACGTACCGCGCCCGTCCTACGACCGTCACGTATTCTTCCGCTCCATCGGCCTGGGCCTGGAAGACATCGCATTGGCCAATGCACTCTGGAGACACTTATGAGCCACGCAGATTTCATCATCATCGGCGGCGGCATTGCCGGCGCGTCCACGGGTTTCTGGTTGTCGCCGCACGGCAAGGTGCTGGTGCTGGAGCGTGAAAGCCATCCGGGTTATCACTCCACCGGGCGTTCGGCGGCGCTCTACACTGCCGCCTATGGCACCGCGCAAGTGCGCGCGTTGACCCTGGCCAGCCGCGCGTTTTTCGACAACCCGCCGCCGGGTTTCTGCGAACACCCGCTGCTGACGCCACGGGGCGAAATCACCGTCGACTTTATCGGCGACGCGGCCGAATTGAACGCCCAGTACCTGAGCGCCAAGGCGACCGTGGCACAGGTTGAACTGCTCAGCGCCGACGAAGCCTGCGCGAAAATGCCGATTCTGCGCCGCGAAAAAGTCCACGGCGCGCTGTACGACCCGACCGCCAGCGACATCGACACCGACGCGCTGCACCAGGGCTACCTGCGTGGCATCCGCCGCAACGGCGGCGAGGTGCGCACCGACAGCCACGTCATCGGCTTGAGCCGTGACGCCGCCGGCCTCTGGCAGGTGCAAACCGGCGATACCACCTACAGCGCGCCCGTCATCATCAACGCCGCCGGTGCCTGGGCCGACAGGCTCGGTGCGCTGGCCGGCGCCGCGCCTATCGGCCTGCAACCCAAGCGCCGCTCGGCCTTCATCTTTGCCGGCCCCGAAGGCGTCGACAGCCACCACTGGCCGATGCTGGTGGCGCTGGACGAATCCTTCTACATGAAACCCGACGCCGGCATGTTCCTCGGCTCGCCGGCCAACGCCGACCCGGTCGAACCCCAGGACATCCAGCCCGAAGAGCTGGACATCGCCATGGGCATCTACCAGATCGAAGAAGCCACCACCCTGACCATCCGCCGCCCGACGCGTACCTGGGCCGGGCTGCGCAGCTTTGTGCAGGATGGCGATTTGCTTGCAGGTTTCGATACCGTGGTGCCCGGCCTGTTCTGGGTGGCAGCACAAGGCGGGTATGGCATCCAGACTTCCCCGGCCATGGGCCAGGCCAGCGCGGCGCTGGTGCGCGGGGCGCCATTGCCGGAGCCACTGACGCGGTTCGGCCTCGACGCTGGTATGCTCTCCCCCGCACGCCTGGAGCCCCATTGATGAACAGCGCCGAACAAGAACAGATCATGCAGAACTTCCGGGCGATGGCCGACGCCATCGCCACGCTGTTTTTTCCCCACGCCGAAGCAGTGCTGCACGATTTGCGCTCGCAAAAGGTCGACTACATCGCCAACAACCTGTCGAAACGGGCAATTGGCGACGACTCGGCGCTGGAGGACATGCTCAGTGACGACATCAGCGACGTCAATATCGGCCCGTACGAAAAGCTCAATTGGGATGGTCAGAAAATTCGCAGCCTGAGCACCGTGCTGCACGACCACACAGGTCGGCGCCTGGCGGTGCTGTGCATCAACCTGAATATTTCACTGTTTGAAAACGCCAAGGCGGCGCTGGACCTGTTTCTCTCGCCGAGCAAACTGATCCCACAGCCGGACTCGCTGTTTCGCGATGATTGGCAAGAGCGCATCAACACGTTTTTGCATGCCTGGATGCGCGAGCGGCAACTGAGCCTCAACCTGCTGACCCGCGACCACAAGCGCGAACTGGTGCTGGCGCTGCATGCCGAGGGCGCGTTCAAAGGCAAGAGCGCCTCGAACTACGTGGCCAACGTGCTGGGCATGGGGCGGGCGACGGTCTACAAACACCTCAAGGAATTGAAAGGCCATTGAGGCACCTCGGTCGTAGTGAGCGGGCTTGCCCCGCGCTGGGCGGCGCAGCCGCCCCAAACGATCCACCGCGGTGTTTCAGGAAGACCGAGGAGCCTGGATTTGGGGCGGCTGCGCCGCCCAGCGCGGGCAAGCCCGCTCACTACAATAGGGGGTGCCGGGTTGTGTAGGCATCAATCGCCGTAGATGTCGGACTTGAAGTACTGCTGCGAAATCTTCTGGTACTCACCGCTCGCCCGAATCCCGTCAATCGCCGCGTTCAACTGCGTGACCAACGCCTCATTGCCCTTGCGCACCGCGATCCCCGCGCCCTCGCCCACGTATTTCGGGTCCTTCAGCTCGGGCCCGACAAACGCATAGCCCTTGCCCCGAGGCATCTGCAGGAAGTCATTCAGCGGGATGGTGTCGGCAAAGATCGCATCCAGCCGACCGGCCGCCAGGTCCATGTAGATTTCTTCGTTATTGCTGTAGCGCTTGACGGTGATGCCCTTGGGTTCAAATACCTCGGTGGCATAACGGTCGGTGGTGGTCGCACGCTGCACGCCGATGGTCTTGCCCTTGAGGCTGGCGTAGCCGTCATCCACCACCGCGCCGTCCTTCATCACCAGCCGCGACGAGGTGAAATAGTACTTGTGGGTGAAGTCCACCGACTTCTTGCGGTCTTCATTGATGGTCATGGACGACAAGGCCATGTCGATTTTCTTCACCTTGAGGGACGGAATCAGACCATCGAACTCACCTTCGATCCACACACACTTGACCTTCATCTGCGCGCACAGGGCGTTGCCAATGTCGTAGTCAAAACCGACGATCTCGCCTTTTTCCGTCTTGGAGGCAAACGGTGGGTACGCCGCTTCAATGCCGATGCGCAGGGTTTTCTCGGCTGCCATCAACGGGCAGGACGCAAGCAGGCCCAAGGCCAGGGCGGTGATGAGGGGGAGTTTCTTCATGATGAGGTTCTCGCGGGTTGTTGTTGGTTTGGCAAGAGAGAAGAAAGCGCTGCTGCAACTGTTTTGTACTTATAATTCCATACTGGACTTTTACGTCTTCATCGTCAATCGCAGTTGTAGCGCGTGTGTACCAACACCCGGGTAAACGCCGGCGCGGCCCGCGCCCCTTCCCGCGCACCGCGAATCCAACGCACCGCCGCCGCCAGTTCGCCGACGAAATCATGGGACACCACGTAGTCCATCACCCCGGATTCGAGCATCGCCCGCGTATGCCCGGTCAACTCGTGGCCGACGAATACCGGGCGCTGCTCGGCGGGAATCGTGCCGATGGCCTGGGCCACGCCACGGTTGGCGCCGGCCACGTTGTAGATTGCCGCCGGGTAGTCGTGCTTGGAGAAATAGCGCAGCAACTGCTCGGCGGTGGTCTGCGGGCTGTCGTCGGACATCATTCGCTCGTCGATTTTCAAGTGCGGGAACTCCGCGCGCAGCACCCGTCGAAAGCCCATCTCCCGCTCCTGTTGGCAGCGAAACGCCATGCTCGTGACCAGCAGGATCTTGGCCCTCTGCCGCGCCAGTCGATTGCCGATCAACAGTCCGGCGACGCTACCGGCCGCATATTGATCGTTGCCCACATAGGCACTGCGCCCCGAGTTGGGCAGGTCCGTGGTCAGGCAGACCACGGGGATCGCCTGGCGACACAAGGCGCGGATGGCACGATTGATCGCCGGGTGTTCGCGGCACACCACTATCACACCGTCGGCCGTGGCGCCGTCGGCCTGCACCTGGTCGGCCAATGCCGCAGGATCGACCTGATTGCTCGGCACGTAGCTGCCGTGCACCACCACGCCGGGGGTCGAACTGTTGATCTCCTCCTGCGCACTGGCCAGCGTGGCGTTGAAGGTTTCCCCCGACTCACAGAACAGTTTGATATGCAGGGTGGCCGTGCCGTTGGCCAGGTCCTGCTTGAGCTTGTCCAACGCCGCCAGCACCTTGAGCCGGGTATTTTCGCGCACCCCGGCGCGGTTATTGAGTACGCGGTCCACGGTAGCGACGCCGACCCTGGCAACCCTGGCGATCTGCTCCACGGTAGGGCCCTTCCAGAGTTGCGTGGAGCTTTGCTGAGGCATGGCGGCGCATCCTGAATGATGTAAATACCCTCCGTTATAAACCGCAAACCTCTATTTATGCAGTTTTTTAAGCGTCCCTATTTGATGGTTTTCACATCAGACTTTGCCCTTGCTCAGCCTTGAACACGGCGTGGTCGCTGCGAATAATCGCCTCACAACAACCACAACACTCCGTCAGGAATCGCGCTATGAAACTGGGATTTGTCACCGACACCCTGGGCAACCTGCCCTTGGGCGATGTGCTCAAGCACGCCGAACGCATGGGCCTGTCCGGCCTGGAAGTGAACACCGGCGGCTGGTCCACCGCGCCACACTTGAACCTCAAGCACATGCTCGACAGCAACGCCGCCCGCCGCGATTTCACCCGCAGTTTCGAGCAGCACAACCTGGAAATCATCGCGCTGAACGCCAACGGCAACCCGCTGCATCCGACCCAGCCGGAGCAGGCGCAGTGCCTCAAGGACACGATTCGCCTGGCCGGTGAGCTGGGGATCAAGACCGTGTGCACCATGTCCGGCCTGCCCGAAGGCCAGGCCGGCGACCGCATGCCCAATTGGGTCGTAGCCTCGTGGCCGCCAGAGACGCAAACCATCCTGCGCTACCAATGGGAAGAGCGCCTGCTGCCGTTCTGGAGCGAGATCGCCGACCTGGCCAAGGCCCACGGCGTGGAGCGCATCGCCCTCGAATTGCACGGCAGCCAGTGCGTGTTCAACGTGCGCTCGCTGCTCAAGCTGCGCAACGCCATCGGCCCGGTGATCGGCGCCAACCTCGACCCGTCGCACCTGTTCTGGATGGGTGCCGACCCACTGGCCGCCGCCGATGCCCTGGGCGATGCGCTGTACCACGTGCACGCCAAGGACACCCTGCTCAACACGCCGGTGCAGGCGGTGGATTCGCTGCTGGAAAACGGCTCGCTGATGGACGTGTCGGCACGCAGTTGGTCCTACATTACCCTCGGTTTCGGCCATGGCGAGCAGTGGTGGCGGCAGTTCTGCTATCGCCTGAAAATGGCCGGCTACGACGGTTGGCTGTCCATCGAACACGAGGATGTGCTGCTCAACAGCCTCGAAGGCCTGGAGAAATCTGTGGCGCTGCTGCAAGGGGTGATGCCGGTGGCGGCCAGCGATTTCAAACCTCAGGCGATCTGAGCCCCCTCACTGCCGTTTGGCGATAATGCGCGTTGCTCGATGTGACCAGCAACAGCCGCATGGAAGTCGGCCTGGCGCGTGGCGCCTATCAGGTCGAGTTCGACCGCATGGCCGGCGGCAGGCCGGCCTCATCCGGTGGCCAGGAGCTGGGGGTGGATGAGTTCAGTTTCTGGTGCGACAACAGCTTGCCCCATGCCGAGAAGAAAAAGTCGCTGGAGCGGTTTATCAAGCATGTGGTGCCGGCGTTTCGTTGAGCGGCAGTGAGTGCAACGGCCCGCGCAACGGGGGCCGTTTCGGCTCAGTCGGCCATGACGACGAGATTGCCGTTGCCCCGGTCGCTGTAGCGCACCGCCCTCGCCTGCTGCAAGGCCTGCGCTACGTCACCGTTGGTTAATTGGGCGACGACAGGACAAGTCACACATCTGTGGACATCGGGGGGGCTGTTCAACGATGTGAGTAGCACGCTGAAGGTCCACTCATCTTCATATCCTTCGAAGTCGTCACAGTGCCAGCGGATCAGACGGCCGTGGTCGACAATCACAGCCAGGCCCTCCACCTCGACCGGAAAATAGAACCCGTAATTTGGCAGCACCAAAGGCGTTGCCCAGAAGCCAACGTGAACCAACGGCTCAACGTTACCCGGCACATCAGTCCCGAAACCACTCAGGCTGATCTGCAACACCAGATAGCCGTAAATGTCATTGCTGCCTTTGCGGTATATCGGCATCGAGTAGCCCATTTCCTGCCGTACCCACTTCTCGGCATCGTAGATGCCGGACTGCGAAGACCAGGTTGCAGGCGTCCAAAAATCCGCTGCCAGCTCCTGATGCAACGCACGACTCAGCTCAGCCTTGATCGCCGTCGCCAGCCGCGTGCATTCCTCGCCGACCTCAATGAGAAAGATCTGTGCCTTGCGGATCGATTGGCCTATTTCAGACATGGGTAGTGCTCCAGATTCGGCGGCGTCAGATGATCAAAACCGGAAAAGCCCGCCCAGAAAAACGGCTGGCCAGGCAAGGCTTCAGGGAGCTCGGGCGCGGCAAGCTTCGAGAAACCGCTGAAGGGCGCAATGTGCAGCAGTTTCAGAAATGCGCAGGCTTGTCGGGCCCACTTTTGCAGCGGGCCGTCCAGTGCGTTCAACAGGTCCGCGACCTGATGCCAGGGCCGCAGCATGAGCCTGCCGTTCCATACGTCATTGCTCAGCGCACTCTCCCCGGCACTGACGTCCGGCGCGATGAACAGGTGATAGGCCGACGCGCGCTCAGCCGCGCTCAGGTACTGCGTCCACTGCTGCTGGAGCTGATCAGGCGGGCTCAGCGGCGAGCGCCATTTCAGTTCCACGATCAACGTTCGCGACGCTCCGCACGGCCAGTGCAAACGCACCACCAGGTCCGGCTCAATCCCATCCTTGAGCCAGAAATCCATGCTGGCGGTACTCACCACACCATCCGGAAATGGCAGTGGCAGCGCCTTCTCGCGATACTCAACCAACGCCCGCCAGAATTCACCAATGGCCACATCCGGCAAAAACGCCAGTGGCGAAAAAATCAATGAAGTGATTTCGTCTTCGGCGGCGATGCGTTTTTCTTCGCCGTCACGAATCCCGCGATAGCGTTGATACAAGCGGCTTTTGTTCTGCGTGAAGGCGTGCAGCATCGTGGATGATCAACCTCGGACAACTGAGAAGTGCCGGCGATGGTAACACCCTCATCGGGGGCAAGCCCCCGATGACGTTAGACCAGCCAACACATCTGCCAACCCCACTTACAGGTCGTAACGCACCGCCACCCCAAACGTACGCGGCGCACCCGCGTCGATAATGTCGCCGCCACGGTTGTTGGTCACGTATTCCTTGTCGAAAGCATTTTTCACAAAGCCCGACACCGCCACATTCCTGGTGACCTTGTACTCACCGCTGAAGTTGGCCAGCACAGAGTTGTCGCTGCGCCGCTCGCCCGTCACCTTGCCTGCCGTGTCGAACTCATACTCCGACGGCGCCGTGCTCTGGTACGTAACGTCGGTGTTCAAGATCAAATGCTCGTTGAAGCGGTAGATGCCGCCCACCGAGACTTTGTACTTGGGCGAATCTTTCGTTACCAGCCTGGCTATACACACCGGGCGTGCGGGCAAACACGTCGACCAGGCTGCGATTGATCTTTTCGCCGCTGACTTGACCTGCTGAAAAAAATCCCACCCAGGCATTGTTAACATCTTAATCATAAGATTAACATGTTAACCAACACAGCCAGACTCAGGAGATCCGCATGCCCCGCGCCGCCAGCGAAATCGCCACAGGCACCTTGTTCGGCGTTGCCTTGAACTACACCGGTCTGCTGCAAAGCCGACTGGCCGAATTCAACCAACCGCCCTACCAGCAGCCACCGCAAAAACCGGTCCTGTTCATCAAGACCCCCAACACCCGCACCACCGACGGCCAAGCCGTGACCGCCCCCGCCGGCGAGCGCCTGCAACCCGGCCCGGCGCTGGGCGTGGTAATCGGCAAGACCGCCAGCCGCGTCGCCGAGCAGGACGCCCTGGCCCACGTCGCTGGCTACCTGATCGTCAACGAATTCAGCCTGCCCGAAGACAGCTACTACCGCCCCGCCGTCAAAGCCAAGTGCCGCGATGGCTTCTGTGCACTCAGCAGCGAGGTGATCCCCACCCGCGATGTTCCGCACACCCACAACCTGATACTCAAGCTGCTGGTCAACGGCGAAGTGCGCCAGGAAAACAGCACTGCCAATTTCGTGCGCAGCATTCCCCGGCTGATTGCCGAACTCAGCGAATTCATGACCCTGCATGAAGGCGACGTGCTGATCACCGGCACCCCGGAAGGCCGCGTCGATGTAGTGCCCGGCGATGACGTCGTGGTGGAAATCAGCGGCCTCGGTCGCCTGCGCAACTCAATCGTGGCCGAGTGAGGAATCACCGATGAAACACGCACGCATCCGTTATCAGAACCAGATCCACACCGTCACCGTAGAAGCCGACAACGCCGTGCGCCTCGCCGATGGCCGCCTGCTCGCCGAACATCAGGTGCAATGGCTGCCGCCTGCCGAGGGCAGCATGTTCGCCCTGGGCCTGAACTACGCCGACCATGCCGCCGAACTGGCCTTCAACGCGCCCACCGAACCGCTGGCATTCATCAAGTCGCCGGGCACTTACACCGGCCACAACCAAGTGACCTGGCGCCCCGACAACGTCAAGTACATGCACTACGAGTGCGAGTTGGTGGCGGTGATCGGCAAACCGGCACGCAACGTCAAGCGGGCGGACGCGCTGGACTATTTGGCCGGCTACACGGTGTGCAACGACTATGCAATCCGCGACTACCTGGAAAACTACTACCGCCCCAACCTGCGCGTGAAGAACCGCGACTGCACCACCCCAGTCGGCCCGTGGATCGTCGACGCCGCCGACGTGCCCGATCCGTCGCGACTGACCCTGCGCACCTGGATCAATGGCGAGTTGAAGCAGCAAGGCAGCACTGCCGACATGATCTTCGACATCCCCTACCTGATCGAATACTTCTCCAGCTTCATGACCCTGCAACCCGGCGACATGATCGCCACCGGCACGCCCGAAGGCCTGGCCGATGTGGTGCCGGGGGATGAAGTGGTGGTGGAAGTCGAAGGCGTTGGCCGCCTGGTCAATCGCATCGTCAGCGAATCCGAATTCTTTGCCGCGCGCGGCTGAACACAACAACAGAGAGCACAGCATGATCAAGCACTGGATCAACGGCCGCGAAGTCGAGAGCCGCGACACCTTCACCAACTACAACCCGGCCACCGGCGAAGCCCTGGGTGAAGTCGCCAGCGGCGGTGCCGAGGAGATCAACCTGGCCGTCGCGGCGGCCAAGCAGGCCTTCCCCAAGTGGGCCAACACCCCGGCCAAGGAGCGCGCGCGGCTGATGCGCAAGCTCGGCGAGTTGATCGAGCAGAACGTGCCGAACCTGGCCGAACTGGAAACCCTCGACACCGGCCTGCCGATCCACCAGACCAGGAACGTGCTGATCCCGCGTGCCTCGCATAACTTCGATTTCTTCGCCGAAGTCTGCACGCGCATGGACGGCCACAGCTACCCGGTCGACGACCAGATGCTCAACTACACCCTGCGCCAGCCGGTGGGGGTCTGCGCGCTGGTGTCGCCGTGGAACGTACCGTTTATGACCGCCACCTGGAAGACCGCGCCCGCGCTGGCCCTGGGTAACACAGCGGTGCTGAAGATGAGCGAACTGTCGCCGCTGACCGCCAATGAACTCGGGCGCCTGGCACTGGAAGCCGGCATCCCGCCCGGCGTGCTCAACGTCGTTCAGGGTTACGGCGCAACGGCCGGCGATGCGCTGGTACGCCACCCCGATGTGCGCGCGATTTCCTTCACCGGCGGCACTGCCACCGGGCGGCGGATCATGCAGACCGCAGGCTTGAAAAAGTACTCGATGGAACTGGGCGGCAAGAGCCCGGTGCTGATTTTTGACGATGCCGACCTTGATCGCGCCTTGGACGCAGCGCTGTTCACTATCTTCTCGCTGAACGGTGAACGCTGCACCGCCGGCAGCCGCATCTTTATCCAGGAAACCGTCTACGACAGCTTTGTCGCCGAGTTCGCCGCACGCGCCAAGCGCCTGATCGTCGGCGATCCGCAAGACCCGAAGACCCAGGTCGGCTCGATGATCACCCAGGCCCATTACGACAAGGTCACCGGCTATATCAAGATCGGCATCGAAGAAGGCGCCAACCTGCTGGCCGGCGGCCTGGAACGCCCGGCCAATCTGCCGGCGCACTTGTCCAAGGGCCAGTTCATCCAGCCCACCGTGTTTGCCGACGTGGACAACCGCATGCGCATCGCCCAGGAAGAAATCTTCGGCCCGGTGGTGTGCCTGATCAAGTTCAAGGACGAGGCCGAAGCCCTGCGCCTGGCCAACGACACCGAGTACGGCCTGGCCTCCTACATCTGGACCCAGGACATCGGCAAGGCCCATCGCCTGGCCTACGGCATCGAAGCCGGCATGGTGTTCATCAACAGTCAGAACGTGCGCGATTTGCGCCAGCCGTTCGGCGGCGTCAAGGGCTCGGGCACCGGGCGTGAAGGCGGCGAATACAGCTTCGAGGTGTTTACCGAAGCCAAGAACATCTGCATCTCCATGGGCAGCCATCACATTCCGCGCTGGGGGGTGTGAGGATCGACTCGCTATCGTGAGCCTGCCGGGTTTATAAACCGGCAAGGGTCACCGGCCACCTTCGCGCAGACCAATCACAAGAATCCGGGCCCTCGAGGGCCCCGCCAGGAGAACCGTCATGGGCAAGCTTGCTCTAGCCGCCAAGATCACTCACGTGCCGTCGATGTACCTATCGGAACTGCCCGGCCCACGCCAGGGCTTTCGCCAGGCCGCCATCGACGGGCATCGCGAAATCGGCCGACGCTGCCGGGAACTGGGAGTCGATACGCTGGTGGTGTTCGACACCCACTGGCTGGTCAACGCCAACTACCACATCAATTGCGGGCCGCATTTCAAGGGCCTGTACACCAGCAACGAACTGCCGCACTTCATCAGTAACATGGAGTACGAGTTCCCCGGCAACCCGGAGCTGGGCAAAATCCTCGCCGATGAATGCAACCGCCTTGGCGTGGAAACCATGGCCCACCACGCCACCACCCTGGCGCCGGAATACGGCACGCTGGTGCCGATGCGCTACATGAACGCCGACCAGCATTTCAAGGTGATCTCGGTGTCGGCGCTGTGCACCTCGCACTACCTCAACGACAGCGCCCGCCTCGGCTGGGCCATGCGCAAGGCTGTGCAAGAGCACTACGACGGTACCGTGGCGTTCCTTGCCAGCGGTTCACTGTCACACCGTTTTGCCCAGAACGGCCAGGCCCCGGAATTCGCCACCCGGATCTGGAGCCCGTTCCTCGAAACCCTCGACCAGCGTGTGGTGCAGATGTGGCAGGACGCCGAGTGGCCGGAGTTCTGCGGCATGCTCCCGGAGTACGCGGCCAAGGGGCACGGCGAAGGTTTCATGCATGACACCGCGATGCTGTTGGGGGCCATGGGCTGGTCGAACTACGACGCCAAAGTCGAAGTACTGACGCCCTACTTCGCCGCCTCCGGTACCGGCCAGATCAACGCGATTTTCCCGGTGACGCCACAGGACGGCTCGGCCACGCCGCCGGCCAGCGCGTCCAACCCCACTGCCGTGGCCTCCACCAGCCGCCTCTGACAGAGAGACCTGACATGCCCCACTTAGTCCTGCTCTACACCGCCGACCTGGAGCCCTGCGCCGACATCCCGGGCCTGTGCCGGGCACTTGCCGACACCATGCTCGAGCAACACGACGCAAGCGGCAAAGCGGTCTTCCCCAAGGGCGGCACCCGCGTGCTGGCCTACCCCGCCGCCCACAGCGCCGTGGCCGACGGCAACGGCGACTACGGCTTTCTCTACGCCAACCTGCGCATGGGCGCCGGGCGCAGTGCAGCGGTGCACCAACAGGTCGGCGACCAATTGCTGGCGGTGTTGAACGCACACCTGGGCCACCTGCTGCTGCAGCGACCGATCGGCATCACCCTGCAGATCGACGAAAGCCCGGGCCAGGTCTACGACGGCAAACACAGCAGCCTGCACCCGCTGTTCAACCGCTGAATCCTTTTTTGCAGAGAGACCCGTCATGCTCGATTCAACCTTGATCCAACTCGCGGCCGAGCGCCTCGACACGGCCGAACGCACGCGCCAGCAAGTCGCGCAGTTTTCCCTCAGCTACCCCGACATCACCCTCGACGACGCCTACGCCATCCAACGCGCATGGGTAGCACGCAAGATCAGGGACGGGCGCAAGCTGGTCGGCCACAAGATCGGCCTGACCTCCCGCGCCATGCAGGTCTCGTCGAACATCACCGAACCCGACTTCGGCGCCCTGCTCGACGACATGTTCTTCGACGAAGGCACCGACATCCCTTTCGAACGCTTCATCGTGCCGCGGGTGGAAGTCGAACTGGCGTTCATCCTCGGCAAACCCCTCAAGGGCCCGAACGTCACGGTATTCGACGTACTCGATGCCACCGAATGGGTGATCCCGGCGCTGGAAATCATCGACGCGCGCATCCAGCAGGTCGATCCGCAGACCGGCGCCACCCGCAAGGTGTTCGACACCATTTCCGATAACGCCGCCAACGCCGGCGTGGTGATGGGCGGCCGCCCGGTACGCCCCACCGACGTCGACCTGCGGCGGATTCCGGCGGTGCTGTACCGCAACGGCGTGATCGAGGAATCCGGGGTCAGCGCCGCCGTGCTCAATCACCCGGCCAAGGGCGTGGCATGGCTGGCCAACAAGCTCGCGGCCTACGACGTGAGCCTGGAACCGGGGCAGATCATCCTCGGCGGCTCGTTCACGCGGCCGGTGACGGCCAGTCCGGGCGACACCTTCCATGTCGACTACGACCAACTGGGCAGCATTGCCTGCCGCTTTGTCTGAGGGTGTAGTGATGCTGAAAAACACGTTCAAGGCCCGCCTCAAGGCGGGTGAACCGCAGATCGGCCTGTGGCTGGGCCTGGCGGATGCGTACTGCGCGGAACTGGCCGCCAACGCCGGGTTCGACTGGCTGCTGATCGACGGCGAACACGCGCCCAACGACCTGCGCAGCCTGCTCGGCCAGTTGCAGGCAATTGCGCCCTACCCGTCGCAGCCGATCATCCGCCCGGTGCAGGGCGACACAGCATTGATCAAACAAGTGCTGGATATTGGTGTGCAGACCCTGCTGGTGCCGATGGTTGAAAGCGCCGCCCAGGCGCGCGAGCTGGTGCGCGCCATCACCTACCCGCCCCAGGGCATTCGGGGCGTCGGCAGCGCGTTGGCGCGGGCGTCGCGCTGGAACAGCGTGCCGGATTACCTGGACAAGGCCGACGCAGAAATGTGCCTGCTGGTGCAGATCGAAAACACCAAGGGCCTGGCCAACCTCGATGCCATCGCCGCGGTCGACGGCGTAGACGGCGTGTTCATCGGTCCAGCGGACTTGTCGGCAGCCATGGGCCATCGGGGCAACCCTGGCCACCCGGACGTACAAGCGGCGATCGAAGAGGCGATTGCGCGGGTGTGCAAAGCAGGCAAGGCGGTTGGCATTCTGAGTGCCGATGAAAAACTGGCGCGCCGCTACCTGGAATTGGGCGCTACTTTTGTCGCCGTCGGCGTGGATACCACCGTATTGATGCGCGGGCTGCAAACCCTAGCGGGTCGCTTCAAGCAGATTGCTCCCCCTGGACCCGCAGCAGGTGGGGTGTACTGATCCCAGAACACAGGGATCGGCGGGGTCCTCGTTTGCCGAGGTTGGCGCACATCCAACTGTGGGAGCTGGCTTGCCTGCGATAGCGGTGGGTCAGCCAACATTTGTGTCGACTGACACGCCGCCTTCGCGGGCAAGCCCGCTCCCACAGGGGATTGGTGGTGTCCTCGTTTGCCGAGTTGGGCGCACGTCCAAGTGTGGGAGCTGGCTTGCCTGCGATAGCGGTGGGTCAGCCAACATTTGTATCGACTGACACGCCGCCTTCGCGGGCAAGCCCGCTCCCAAAGGGGTATGGTGCACATCCAACTGTGGGAGCTGGCTTGCCTGCGATAGCGGTGGGTCAGTCAGCATTTGTGTCGACTAACAGGCCGCCTTCGCCAGTTGCGGATGCGGCAACACCATCGAATACACGCCTTGGTGATACAGCAGCGGCGCCCGGCCAAAGTCGTCGAAGCGCACGACCTTGCCGATCATGATCCAGTGGTCCCCGCCATCCACCTGCTGGTACTTCTCACAATGAAAGTGCGCGGCACAATCGGCGAACACCGGCGCCCCTCCTTCACCGCGTTCATGGTCAACCCCGGCAAACCGGTCTTCCCGGGGCCGCGCAAAATTGTTCGACAGGTCGATCTGGTTGGCCGCCAGGATGTTCACCGCAAAATGGCTCGCCTGCTCGAACACCGCGTGGCTGCTGGAACGTTTGTCGATGCTCCACAACACCAGCGGCGGGTCCAGCGATACCGAGTTGAAACTGTTGGCCGTGACCCCGACCTGCTGGCCGTTCTCAGTCGCGGCGGTGACCACCGTGACACCCGTGGCAAAGTTGCCCAGGGCGCGGCGAAAGGCGCGTGAATCGAATTCAGTAGACATGCAAGACTCCTCGCGCCGCAGCCGTGCCGCAGCGCTGATTATTATGATTGAACGCCGGCTCAGACCATCGTGGGATCGGGCTCAAGCCCCATCAGCTCGCGCCCGAGAATCTGCGCGCACACGTCGTAGTCGGTGTAGGCATGCGCCCCGGTCATATGGGCGTCGCGCCACAACCGTTGCAGCTCGTTGCTCTCCATCCACGCCCCGCCGCCGGCGGCTTCAAACAAGCGGTCCACGGCCTGGATGCACATCTTCACGGCGTACGCCTGGTTGGTGCGCCAGAACGCCAGGGTTTGTTTCGACGGGTACGCATGGCGGGCGCCATGCTCGGCGTGTTCCTGCCAGGTTTTTTCCAGGAATGCGCGAGCGGCGGCGACCTGGTGGGTCGACTCGGCCAGGCGCATCAGCGCCGGGGTGGCCGCGCCGACCTGGGCGCCGGTGTAGGCGCGCACGCGGTGGCGCGTCTTGTCGCGAAAGGCTTCGAGCATCCGCTCGGCAACGCCAAGGCTCACCGTCGAGAAACCACTGGCGAAATACGGCCGATAGGGCGTGAAGTAAATCTCGCTGTCGGGGTACAAGCCAAACCCGGCGGATTTGCCTTCCATCATGTCCTTGGCTTTCTGGATGCGGTAGTTGGGCACAAACACCTTATCGACGCTCAAGGTCTTGGTGCCGCTGCCGCGCATGCCCACGGCGAACCAGTCGTCGAGGATCTGATAATCACTGCGCGGCAACACCGCAAAGCAATAATCCTGGCCGCCCTCAGGGTTGTGTCGGCGACAGCCCAGGATCGCCCACTCGGCGTGATCACTGCCGCTGCTCCAGCCCATCTGCCCACTGAAGAGCACACCACCGTCGACCTCCTCGACCTGGCCGAACGGCGCAATACTGCTGCTGGCCGTCGCATCGGGGTTCTCCCGCCACAGCTCGTCCTGCAACTGCTTGGAAAACATCGCCAGTTGATGACTATGGGTGCACAGCAGACTCATCGCCCACGCCGTGCTCGCACACGCGCCGGCCAACAGCGCAATGCAGTCGCAGAACGCCGGCAATGACATTTCCAGGCCGCCGTAGGCCTTGGGTTGAAACGCACGGTGCAGGCCAAGGCTTTTAAGCAAGGCGATATTGGCCGCTGGCACTTTCCGTTCGGTTTCGGCCTGGGCGGCATTCGCGGCAATGCTCGGCAGGATCGCCTTGAGGTCTTCCAGCAGGGAGTTGGAGGGTTGCATCGGGACACCTGTTTTTATTGGAGTTGGTGGCCAGTATTGCGAGCGCGGGCGTGGGGCGAAATGGACGTTTCGCGGGGACTGTTGCACTTTTCATAGGCCCGCTACGCCAGCATCGGCGTCACTTCAGATTTTTGACACTGGCAAACGTCGACTCCCCTCGCGCCTGCTCCAACACATTCATCGGTGCCGGTGCGGGGCGCAGTTGAATCATCGGTTTCAACACCTGCGAGCGCTCACCGTCGGTGACCGAGCGCTCATCACTGGGCGGCACGCCAAAGTACTCGCGGTAGCATTTGGAGAAGTGCGGGGTGGACACAAAGCCACAGAGCACCGCCAACTCGACAATGGAAATGGGCGTCTGCTTGAGCAACTGCCGCGCACGGATCAGCCGCAGCCGCAGGTAATAGCGCGACGGCGAACAATGCAGGTACTTCTGGAACATCCGCTCAAGCTGGCGACGCGACAGCGCGACGTAAGCGGCCAGCTCATCGAGGTTGATCGGCTCTTCGAGGTTGGCTTCCATCAGCGCGACAATTTCCTGCAACTTCGGTTGCTGGGTGCCGAGCATGTGCTTGAGTGGCACGCGCTGGTGGTCCTGCTCGTTGCGGATGCGTTCGTACACGAACATGTCCGAAATCGCCGCCGACAACTCATGCCCGTGATCGCGGCCGATCAGGTGCAACATCATGTCCAGGGGCGCCGTCCCCCCCGAGCTGGTGAGACGCTCACGGTCGAGGGTGAACAGGCTGGAACTGACGCTCACCCGTGGAAACGCTTCCTGCATGGCCGCCAACCATTCCCAGTGCACGCTGCATTCGTGCCCATCGAGCAAGCCGGCCCGCGCCAGCACCCAACTGCCGGTGCAGATGCCGCCCAGGCGCTTGGAATAGCGTGCCTGGCCGCGCAGCCATTTGAGCAGTTCGCCGGTCACGGTGCCTTGGATACCAATGCCGCCGCATACGATCACGCTGTCAGCGGAAGGCACGCTGACAATCGAGCCGTCCGGGGTGACGGGCACGCCGTCGCTGGCCCAGACCGGGTGGCCGTCGAGGCTCGCGGTGTGCCAGCGGTACAGCTCCTTTCCCGCCAATTGGTTGGCCATGCGCAACGGTTCCAAGGCGGACGCCAGCGAGATCAGCGTGAACTGGTCCAGCAGCAAGAACACAATGCTGTTGACCGCCCGGGTGGTCATGGTTGGGTGGCTGCGGCTACGGGCAATTGCGCGGGTCCGGGATGTCGTGCGGTGATCAGGCCGATGAATGAAATCAACAACGCCAGGCCGAGGGTCGACGACACCTCGAAGCGGTGCTCCGGCGTCACCAGCATCACCGTCAACGCGCCGCAAATGAACGCAATCACCAGCCACGTCAGCCAGGGAAACAGCCACATCTTGAACGTCAGCGGCACGTTACGCCGCTGCAGGATCTTGCGCATGCGCAGTTGCGAAATCGCGATCACCAAGTACACCAGCAAGGCAATGGCGCCCGAACTCGCCAGCAAAAACTGGAACAACCCGGCCGGCATGAAATAGCTGAGCAGCGTCACCCCCGCGCCCAGCACAGTACTGGCCAGCACCGCGGCCCGGGGCACGCTGGCCGCCGAGGTCTTTTTCATCAGCGCGGGAGCATCGCCGCGCTTGCCCAGGGAAAACAGCATGCGCGACGCAATGTAGATCGATGAGTTCATGCAACTGGCCACGGCGATCAGTACCACCACATCCACCAGCAGCTTGGCGTGGGGAATGTTCATCAGTTCCAGTGCGCGCTGGTAGGAGCCGACCGACGCCAGCAACGGGTCATCCCAGGGCACCACGGAGATCACCACAAAAATCGATAACACATAGAACACACCGATACGCCACATCACCGAACGGGTCGCGCGGGCGATGTTCTGCGCCGGGTTGCTGGACTCCGCGGCCGCGATGGTCACCGCTTCGGTGCCGATGAAGCTGAACATGATGGTAATGAACGCGCCGACCACCGCCGACAGTCCATTCGGCGCGAACCCACCGTGTTCCTCCATCAAGCGGCCGAGCCCGCTGGCCTCGCGCTCGGGGATCCAGCCCATCAGCACGGCAAACCCCAGGCCAATAAAGCCGATGATCGCCACCACCTTGGCCATGGCGAACCAGAACTCGAATTCGCCGTACTTGGACACGCTGAACAGATTGGTGACCACCAACAAAAAGATCGACAGCAAGGCAAAGAGCCAAGCGTCGATCTGCGGGAACCATTGGTTGAGGATATGCCCGGCGGCCAGGGCTTCGATGGGGATCACCAGCACCCAGAACCACCAGTACAGCCAGCCGATGGTGAAGCCGGCCCAGCGCCCGATGGCCTGGTCCGCATAGGTCGAGAACGAACCGGTGTCTGGGTTGGCCACCGCCATCTCGCCAAGCATGCGCATGACCAGCACCACCAGCAACCCGGAAAACAGATAGGCCAGCATCACGGCCGGGCCCGCCGCTGCAATCGCGTGCCCGGAGCCGACAAACAGCCCTGCGCCGATAATCCCTGCGATAGACAACATGGTGACATGGCGCGGCTTGAAGCCTTGCGCCAATTGACCGTTCAAATCCTTGGAACTCAGGCTATTCATCGTTGTTTTTATTCTCGGTGATCGACGTTGAGGCGTACTGACTGATCAGTCAGGCGATCATCATCTCTTAATGATGAGTCACCTTACGCGGGCCGGCTTGCGCGAAAATAGCCTGAGGGCGGCACGAATGTGCCTGATATCGACATTCGTGGTTGACGCTGGCCTCAAAAATCCACGCTGGCCGACAGCTGCAACGTGCGCGGATAACCCGGCGAGAAAGCGCCGTACGACGCCACCCCCGACCAGTATTCACGATCAAACACGTTCTGCACCGTGGCGCGGAAGGTGGTAGGCCGCCCTTCGATCTTGGTCGCGTAGCGCGCGCCCATGTCGATGCGCGTCCACGCATCCAACTGCTGGGTATTGGCCTGGTCGACGTACTGGCGGTCGGTATAGATCGCGCCGCCGGTAAGGGTGAAACCTTCCAGCCCCGGCGTGTCCCACTCAGCCCAGAGGTTGGCCTGGATGTCCGGCACGCCCACGGGTTTGTTGCCACGGTTGGCGGCGGTGGCGGATTTGGTCAGCTCGCCATCGAGGAAGGTCACACCGCCCATCAGGCGCGTGCCGGGCGCCACTTCGCCATACAGGCTCAGTTCGACACCACGGTTGCGCTGCTCGGCCTGTACCGAAAACACATTGCCGGCACCGACTTCGCCGCTGGGCTTTTCAATCTGGAACAACGCCACGCTGGTCATGAAGCTGCCGTGTTCATACTTCACGCCCAGTTCGTGTTGCTTGGACTCGTAGGGCGCAAAGGTCTCGCCGGCATTGCTCGCCGTACCGGGTGCGGCATCGCCTTTGCTCAGGCCTTCGACGTAGTTGTAGTAGAGCGACACGTCATCCCAGGGCTTGACCACCACGCCGAGCAGCGGCGTATTGGCGCTGGCGTCATACCGCGCACTGACCCCGCCGGTGCTGTTGTAGTTGCGCGATTCGATGGCTTGGTGACGCATGCCCAGGGTCAGTTGGAGGCGGTCTTCGAACAGGCCCAGGGTGTCGGTCAACGCCACGCCGGACAGCTCGGTTTCGGAAATACGCAGCACCTTCGGCGTGTTGATGTACTGCTGGGGCGTGTCCACCGGGTGATAGATGTTGGAGTAAATGTCCTTGCCGTTGATGATGCCCCGCGACAGCTCATCCCTATAACGGCTCGCCATCAGTGTGGTGGTATGCGTCACCGGGCCGGTGGCAAAGAGGCTGCGCAGGCCGATGTCGGCCGTCGAACGGTCGACGTTGAATTTGTAATAGCCCGGCGTGTTTTTGGTGTCACCGGCGTCATTGAGGATGCGCGGCACCTGGTCGGACAGGCGCTTCACATCCGAACGCCCGCCACCGGCGTGGGCGAACACCGTCAGGTTGTCGTTCAGGTCATATTCGCCGCCGAGCAGCAACGATTGCTCCTTGGTGTCCGACCAGCCCCACTTCTGCGGCAGGCTGGTGCGGCCATTCGGCGCGGACGGCACCTGCACGCCCGGTTGAATGGTGAACGGACGCGAGGCGCCCTCCCAGCTTTCCTTCTGGCTCAGGTAGTCGAGGTTCAGGCGCAGGCGCTCGCCGCGATAATCCAAGGCAATCGCGCCGATGCCCACGTCGCGATGCTGGTTGTCCACGGCCGTGTCGCCGCCTTGCAGGCTGCCGTTGAAGCGCACGCCAAACTGGTTTTCAGCGCCGAAACGGCGGCTCAGGTCGAGGTGGCCGCCAACCTGGCTGTCCGACGCATAACTGCCGGTAAAGCGCGTCAGGTCCTCGTCCAGCGGACGTTTGGGCACGATATTGATCACCCCGCCGACGCCGCTGTTGGGCGAGATGCCGTACACCAGCGCCCCCGGCCCCTTGAGCACTTCGATGCGCTCGGCGTACTCGGTAAATGCGCGGTAGTTGGGCGCTACGCCGTAGACGCCGTCATAGGCCAGCTCGCCGAGGTTGCCCTCGCCAATCGCGAAACCACGGATGAAAAACGAGTCGACGATGCCGCCGTTCTGCCCGGTGGAACGCACCGAAGGGTCGCGCTCCAGTGCGTCGGCGACGGTCACGGTTTGCAGGTCGGCAAGGGTCTTGGCGGTGTAGCTGGTGACGCTGAACGGGGCGTCCATCACGTCCTTGTTGCCCAGCATGCCCAGGCGCGCGCCCCGCGCCACCTGGCCGCCGGCGAGCACCTCGGGCAAGGCGCTGGGGCCGTTGTACACGGCGTTGACGTTCGTCGCGTCAAGGGTCAGGCTCTGCGCGCTGTCGTCGCTCGGCTCGGCGGTGGCGGCCCAGGCGTTGCTGCTGGCGGCGGCCAACAACAGGGCGGTACGAATGGCGAATGTTAACCGGCTGGCAACGGGCATGACGGTGGGGTCCTTGCATCGAGAGAAGATGAGAATTACTCCTGATGCCAGCCAACCGACGAAAAAGTATCAGCCCCCCGCCGTTTTTTTTACAACGAGATTGATCCATGCCACCGACCCGCATCCTGATTTCCCTGCTGTTCGCGATCCAGCTCGTGTCGATGGGCGCGATGGAAATGAGCGGCCCGTTCTGGCCAGTGCACTTGCGTGGGCTGACCGACTCCGATGCGTTGTTCAGCTTCGCCAGCATCGCCGTGTATGTCGGGCCGATGCTCGGCATCCTGCTGACCAGCGCGTTCTGGGGGCGCGTCGGTGATCGTCATGGCCACAAGCTGATGATGATCCGCGCCCTGATCGGCCTGACCCTGACCCAACTGGCGCTGGCCTTGATCAGCGACATCTGGGCGATCCTGCTGCTGCGCTTTGTGCAGGGCGCGTGCGCCGGGTATATCGCCCCGGCCCAGGCGTATGGCGTAAGTATCGAGGCGCCGGCCCGGCGCGCGCGGTTGTTTGCGCTGTTGCAGATCTCCACCAACGTCGGCTCGCTGCTCGGTGCGGTGGTCGGCGGCTTGATCCTCGATCACGCGACGTTTTTCTGGATCAACCTCAGCGCCTCGGCACTCTGCGCGGTGTGCACGCTGGTTGCGGCGCTGAGCCTGCCGGACGTGCCGCCGCAGAAGAAACCCGTGAGCGCGTCGAGCGCCGTGGTATGGCGCGGTTCGGCGCTGCTGCCGCTGCTGGTGGTGATGGGCATTCTGCTGCTGGCGCGGATGCTGCCGCAGACCTCGTTCGCGCTGTATGTGAGCAGCACATTCAACGTCAGCAACGCCTGGGTCGGCCTGTGCTACGGCCTGCTGGCATTGGGTTTCATCCTGAGCGCAACGACATGGGCGCGGCATTTCGAAGGGCGTGACCAAGGCGAATCCCTGCGGCGCATTGCCTGGGTGGTACTCGCGTGCATTGCGCTCACCGGCATCGCCGGCATCACCCGCAACCCGCTGGTGTTCGCCCTCGGTTACCTGGTGTGGGGCGTGTTGCTCGGGGCGACCACGCCGGTGCTGATGGCGTTGATTTCAAAGAGCGCCGACAGCTCAAGCCAGGGCCACGTGCTGGGGATCGCCCAGGGCACTGCGCAATTCGCCTCGATTGCCGGTATCGCCATCGGTGGCCTGCTCAGCCAGGTGTATGGCCTGGCGTATACCTACCTGTTCGTCTGCGCGGCGTATGGGCTGGCACTGCTTGCTATTCTCGCGTTGCGTTCACGCCGGGTTGTCCCTTAGCATTGGGAATACTTCTCAATTGCACGGATGTGCGCCATGAGCGAAATCCTCGACGCCGATCACAACCACCACCTGCGCGCAATCGAGGCGCTGTACAGCGGGCATCACGGCTGGCTGTACGCCACGCTCAAACGCAAACTCGGCAACGCCATGGATGCGGCCGACCTGGCCCAGGACACCTTCACCCGGATCCTCGCCTCCCAGGTCACGGTGATCGACCAGCCACGTGCCTACCTGACCTGCGTGGCCAGGGGCATCCTGGTCAATTGGTATCAGCGCAAGGCGTTGGAACGGGCTTATCTGGAAGCCCTCGCCAGCGCGCCGCTACAGCAAGCACCGTCGGCGGAAACCCACTTCATGGTGCTGGAAACCCTGCACGAAATCGACGCGATGCTCGACGCGCTGCCGCCACTGGTCAAGCGCGCGTTCCTGCTGTCGCAGCTCAGCGGCCTCAAGTACGACGCGATTGCCGAGCAACTGGGCGTGTCGCTGATCACCGTCAAACGCTACATGAAACAGGCGTTTGTGCAGTGCCTGATGCTGGTGGAATAAGCCCATGCTCAGCCTGCGCAAACAGCCACCGCTCGCCGCCGATGTCCTCGAAGAGGCCGCCGAATGGCTGATGCGCCTGAGCGAAAACGACCTCAGCGCCAGCGAACGCGCCGAGTGGGAACGCTGGAAAACCAGCAGCCCCGAACGTGATCGCGCCTGGGCCCGGGCGCAGTTGCTGCAAAGCAAGCTCGGCGGGCTGCCGCCGGCCCTGGCGATGTCGGCGCTGGATCGTCCAAGCCACCCGGAACGCCGCGCGGCGCTGGGCAAGCTCGCGTTGTTGCTGGCGGTGATGCCGGTCGGCTGGGGCAGTTGGAAACTTGCGCAATCCCAGCAATGGACCGCCGACTACCGCACCCACGTCGGCGAACGCCGTGAACTGGTGCTGGCCGATGGTTCGCGTATCACGCTCAACACCGATACGGCCATCGATGTGCGTTTTGACAGCCAGCAGCGTCTGGTGCACTTGCGCGAGGGTGAGATGCTGGTGCAGACCGCTGCGGATACCTCGCGCCCATTCCTGGTCAGCACCCGCCAGGGCCGCATGCAGGCCCTGGGCACGCGCTTCACCGTGCGCGAACTGAGCCCGCTCACCCACCTGGCGGTGCTCGAAGGCGCGGTCAAGGTGATGCTGGCCGAGAACAACCAGAGCACACCGCTGATCGTCAACGCCGGGCAGCGCATGGACTTTTCTGCGCAGACCTTTGGTGGGGTGGCGGCTACCGACCGTAATGTGGGGGCCTGGACCCAGGGCATGTTGATGGCTGACAGGATGCGCCTGGCGGATTTCGTTGCCGAACTGGCGCGTTATCGGCGTGGTTTTGTGCGTTGTGATCCTGCGATTGCTGATTTGCGTATCTCTGGGGCGTTTCCCATCAGTGATACACAGCGCACGTTGAACATGCTGGTGCAGACATATCCGGTGGTTGTCAGTGGGCATTTGAGTGGGTATTGGCTCACGTTGTCGGCGGCTTAGGGTTCCGCTCTTACAGCGGGTCACTTTTGGAAAGAGCCCGAAAGTAACCAACAGGTCCTCGCCCCAACACTCGGCGCCTCGCCTGGGCTCGGTGTGCCTAAGATCAAAAGCCAGAGCAAGAGCAAACCACAGTTCCATCTGATACATGGCGATCCAAATGTGGGAGCGGGCTTGCTCGCGAATGCGGTGGATCAGCCGATGAATGAGTTGGCGGACACGCCGCATTCGCGAGCAAGCCCGCTCCCACAGTTTTGACCCCGTTCAACCCGCCCGAATGGATACGTACACCAAAAATAAACCCCTGCCACCCTGATACTTTTCCCAATCTCAACTGGCAAACACATCAAACCCCACTCCAACCCACAGGCCCCCCATCCATGCTCGTGATCCGCAGCGCACTGCTCAGCCTGGCCCTCACCAGCGCCGCCATGGCTGCGCAGTTGGATGGGGTGACAATGCGTGCCTACCAGATCACCCCCGGCCCCCTCGGCGCCACACTGTCGAACTTCGCCGTGGACGCCGGCATCGCGCTGTCGTTCCTGCCGGCGCTCACCGACGGACTGACCAGCCCCGGCCTGTCCGGCACCTATTCGACCGAGGAGGCCGTCACCCGCCTGCTCGCCGGCAGCGGCCTGGAAATGGTCTTGCGCGCAGACGGCAGCTACACCCTGGCACTACGCCGGGTCACCCTGTCGGAAACCACCGTCAGCGGCACGGCACAACGCAGCGACAGCCTGCCGCCAGCCTATTCCGGCGGCCAGGTCGCGGTCGGCGGGCGCCTGGGCATGCTCGGCAACCGCGACGTAATGGACGCGCCCTTCAGCGTCAGCACCTACACCGCGTCGCTGATCAAGGACCAGCAGGCCACCACCGTCGGCGATCTGCTGGAACGCGACTCTTCGGTGCGCTCCACCGGGCAGACCGGCGGCATTGTCGATTCGTTTTTCATCCGCGGCTTCCCGGTGGGCGAAGGCAACCTCGGCGAACTGGCCTTCGACGGCGTCTACGGCGTGGCCTCCAACTATCGCGTGTTTACCGAGTACGCCGAGCGCATCGAAGTGGTCAAGGGCCCCGGCGCCCTGCTCTACGGCATGTCGCCCAACAGTGCGGTGGGCGGCGTGATCAATGTGGTGCCCAAGCGCTCCCTCGACGAAGACCTGACCCGCTACACCGCCAGCTACACGCAGGACGCCCACATCGGCAACCGCATCGACATCAGCCGCCGCTTCGGTGACGAGCGCCGCTTCGGCCTGCGCCTGAACGGCGGCGTGCAGCAGGGCAACACGGTGATCGACGCGCAATCACGCGAAGTCGGCATCGGTGCGCTGTCCCTGGATTACCAGGGCGAGCGCCTGCGCGGCAGCCTGGACCTGATCTCCCAGGAAGAAGAGTTCGACGCCGCTTCCCGACCGTTCCTGATCACCCCCGGCGTGAACATTCCCAACGCGGCCAACGGCCGCACCAATGTCAGCCAGGACTGGGGCTGGTCCCGCACCCGCGACAAATCCGCGTTGCTCAGCGGCGAATATGACCTCAACGATGCCCTCACTCTGTTCGCCCACGCCGGCGGCGGCAAATCCGCCGTGGCGCGTATGTCCGACCAGACGCCGAAGATCATCAACGCCGCCGGCGACACCGATTCCACACCCGGTTACTACCGCTTCGAAGTCCAGCGCTACACCGTGGACGCCGGTGCCCGCGTACGCTTCGACACCGGGCCGGTCAGCCACACCAGCGTGGTGCAGGCCAGCCGTTATCGCGACGAGCTGTCACGCGGGATCATTTCCGGCGCCTCGGTGCTGTCGAATATCTATCACCCCACCGACCGCCCCAAGCCGTCGATCCCCAAGCCGGACGCGCCGAAAGTCTCGGCCACCGAGCTGACCGGCGTGGCCATCGCCGACACCTTGTCGATATTGGACCAGCGCGTGCAGGTCACCGTCGGCCTGCGCCAACAGCGCATCCAATCGAACAACTACAACACCGCGGGCGCAGTCACCAGCGCCTACGACGATGGCAAGACCACGCCGCTGTTCGGCGCCGTGCTCAAGCCGTGGGATCACGTGGCGTTCTACTACAACTACCTCGAAGGCCTGAGCAAGGGCGATGTGGCGCCGTCCAACGCGGCGAACGCCGGTGAGATCTTTGCGCCTTACGTGTCCACGCAGCATGAGGTCGGGGTCAAGCTCGACTACGGCACCTTCATGTCGACCCTGGCGCTGTTCCAGATCGACAAACCCAGCGGCGAACTGGCCGCCGGGCGCTTTTCGGTGCAGGGCGAACAGCGCAACCGTGGCCTGGAATTGAGCGTGTTTGGCGAAGTCGCCCAGGGCGCGCGCCTGCTCGGTGGCGTGACCCTGCTGGACGCGCAATTGACCCGCAGCGGCATCGCCGCCAACCGTGGCAATACCCCGGTCGGCGTGCCCGAGGTGCAGGCCAACCTGTGGGCCGAATGGGACACGCCGACAGTCGAGGGGCTGACGTTGACCGGCGGCGCGATCTACACCGCCAGCCAGTACGTCGACCAGGCCAACACCCAGCGCCTCGATCCCTGGACCCGCATCGATGTCGGCGTACGCTACAGCACGCGCATCGCCGAGCGACCGACCACATTCCGCGCCACGCTGCAGAACCTGTTCGACCGCCAGTACTGGTCCGGCGTGGCCTCCTACGGCGCGTTCTCCCAGGCCTCGCCACGCACCCTCCTCCTCTCGGCCACGGTCGATTTCTGATACCTGCAAGGGCTTACATGATGCTTTCGATTGTGCGATGCGGCCACGTCCTGGCGGCGCTGTTGTTCACCGGGTTGCTGGGCATGCCGGCGTTTGCCACCCCCACCACGGTCACCGATCTGCTCGGCCGCCAGGTCAAGGTCAACCTGCCGGTGCAGCGGGTGATTCTCGGCGAAGGCCGCCAGCTGTACCTGGTGGCCGCACTGGACACGCAAAACCCCATCGAACGCATCGTCGGCTGGCGCAAGGACCTGATCCAGTCCGACCCGGACACCTACAACGCCTACCTGCGCAAATTCCCCGCCATCGCCAAGATCCCCACCTTCGGCGGCTTTGAAGACGGCACCTTCGACATCGAACAAGCCATCTCCCAGCGCCCCGACGTGATCATCCTCAACATCGAGGCGCAGCACGCCACCGAAGATGCGCGCTACATCGAGAAACTCGACGCCCTGGGCATCCCGGTGGTGTACGTGGACTTTCGCAACCAGCCCATGACCAACACCGAGCCGACCATGCGCCTGTTTGGCCAGTTGTTCGGCAAAGAGCAGCAGGCCGAAGCATTTATCGCGTTTCGCAACAAGCAGATCCGCCGCGTCACCGACGTCATCGCCGCGCAGCAGCCCCCGCGCCCGGCGGTATTTATCGAGCGTATCGGCGGCTACACCGACGATTGCTGCCTGAGTTTCGGCAATGAAAACTTCGGCCTGTTCGTCGAGCTGGCCGGCGGCAACAACATCGCCAAAGGCATTATTCCCAGCACCTTCGGCCAGTTGAATCCCGAGCAGGTGATCGTCGCCAACCCGGCCCAGGTGGTCGTCACCAGCGCCAACTGGGAGGCGTTCGCGCCGGGTGGGCACTGGGTCGGCGTCGGCCCCGCGGCCGACATGGCCGAGGCCCGGCGCAAACTGGCGTGGTACACCGGCCGCCCGGCCTATGCCGGGATCAAGGCCCAGGAGCAGCAAGCGTTCCACGCGATCTGGCACCAGTTCTACAACAGCCCTTACCAGTTCGTGGCGATCCAGCAGTTGGCCAAGTGGTTTCACCCGACGCTGTTTGCCGACCTCGATCCCGAGGCCGCCTTTCGCGAGTTGCACGAGCGCTTCCTGCCGGTGCCCTACGAGCCGGGCTACTTCGTGAGCCTCAAGCCATGAGCGCCTACCGCCAGCTGGTGCTGCGCAAACGCCTGATCCTCTGCGCCCTGGCCGTGCTGTTGTTGGGCAGTGTGTTGCTCGACCTGGCCCTGGGGCCGGCGCGCTACAGCCTCAGTGAAGTGCTCGGCGCACTGTTTGCCCCGGACACCGCCGCGCCGCAAGTGCGCGTGGTGATGTGGGACATCCGCCTGCCCGTCGCGCTGATGGCGGTGGCCGTGGGCGCCGCGCTGTCCCTGGCTGGCGCGCAGATGCAGACCATCCTCAACAACCCGCTGGCCAGCCCGTTCACCCTGGGCCTGTCCGCCGCCGCCAGTTTCGGCGCCGCCATGGGCCTGGCGTTTGGTGTGGCGCTGTTCCCGCTGGCGGCGCAGTACATGGTGCCGCTTAACGCGTTCATCATGGCCATGCTCTGCGCGCTGCTGATCCACTTCCTCAGCCTGCGCCGTGGCGTGAGCGCCGAAACCATCGTGCTGCTGGGCATTGCGCTGGTGTTCACGTTCAATGCGCTGCTGGCGCTGGTGCAATTTTTTGCCACCGAACAAGCGGTGGCCGCCGTGGTGTTCTGGACCATGGGCAGCCTGACCAAGGCCACCTGGCCCAAGTTGGGGGTGATCTGCCTGGTGATCCTGATCACCCTGCCGATTTTCGCCAAGCGCGCCTGGGCCCTTACCGCGTTGCGCCTGGGCGACGACAAGGCCGCCAGCTTCGGCATCAACGTGCGCAGCCTGCGCTTGCAGACGCTGATCATGGTCAGCCTGCTCGCCGCGTTCCCGGTGGCGTTTGTCGGCACCATCGGCTTTATCGGGCTGGTCGGTCCGCACATCGCGCGCATGCTGATCGGCGAAGACCAGCGCTTCTTCCTGCCCGCCTCGCTGCTGACCGGCGCACTGATCCTGTCGGCCAGCTCGGTGGTGAGCAAGACCCTGATCCCCGGCGCGATTTTCCCGATTGGCGTGGTCACCTCGTTGATCGGCGTGCCGTTCTTTATCTCCCTGATCCTCGGCGGGAAGAAAAACTCATGGTAAGTATTCAGCTGGACGACTTGGGCGCCTGCTACGGACCACGCACCATCATCAGCGGCGTCAGTACCGCACGCTTTGTCGGCGGTCAGGTGGTCGCCGTGGTCGGCCCCAACGCTGCCGGTAAATCCACCCTGTTCAAGCGCATCGCCGGGCTGCTCGACGGGCCGGGTGAGGTGATCCTGCAAGGTTCGACCAAGGGTGTGCAGGGCATCAGCTACATGCCCCAGGGCCTCAATGCCAGCGCCCGGTTGACGGTGTACGAATCGGTGCTGCTGGCGCGCAAGCAACTCGCGCCGGGCTGGACGGTGCACGATGACGAACTGCGGCTCGTGGATGAGATGCTTGACGCCCTGGGCATCCGCGACCTGGCCTTTCGCAACCTCGGTGAACTCAGCGGCGGCCAACAGCAACTGGTCTCCATCGCCCAGACCCTGGTGCGCGAACCCGAAGTGCTGCTGATGGACGAGCCCACCAGCGCCCTCGACATGCATCGCCAGGTGCAGGTGCTGGGCTTTATGCGCGCCCTCGCCCGCCAGCGCCAGGTAATCGTGTTTATCGCCATGCACGACCTCAACCAGGCGCTGCGCTTCGCCGACCAGGTGCTGGTGATCGCCGACGGCACGGCCCAGGCCAGCGGGCCGAGTCATGAGGTGATCAATGAAGCCATGCTACGCACGGTGTACAAGATTCAGGCGCGCATCGAACGCTGTAGCCGGGGGCAGCACCATATCCTGATTGACGACATCGTCTAACTGGCACAATCCTCGCGAATGCTTGCCTGATCCTCTGGATTTGACGACGGCCGGGCACATGCCCCTTGCGTGGTGGTCTAGAGTTCGACACTAAGCGGCCAGCGCATTCCCGATCCTATAAAGGCCGCACCTACCGTCGACGTGCAGGTGAGCCATGGAATTACGAATCAACCAGACGACCTATCAGGTCGATGCGGATGCCGATACCCCGTTGCTGTGGGTAATCCGCGATGACCTCGGCCTGACCGGCACCAAGTACGGCTGCGGCCTGGCCCAGTGCGGCGCCTGTTCGGTGCTGGTGGACGGCAACGTGGTGCGCAGTTGCGTGACCCCGGTGGCCGGGGTGGTCGGGCGTGACATCACTACCATCGAGGCGATTGAAGCCGATGCCGTGGGCAAGCGCGTGGTTGCGGCCTGGGTCGAGCATCAGGTGGCGCAGTGCGGGTATTGCCAGTCCGGGCAGGTGATGGCGGCCACCGCGCTGCTCAAGCACACGCCCAAGCCAAGCACTGCGCAGATCGACGCGGCGATGGTCAACCTGTGCCGGTGCGGCACCTACAACGCGATTCATGCGGCGGTCGACGACCTGGCCAAGCAGGAGCACGCCTGATGAATACGCGCGACGAACTATTCGATGGCCCGGTGAACCTGTCGCGCCGGCGCTTTCTGGCGAGTACGGCGGTGGGTGCGTTGGTGATCGGTTTCGGCTTGCCCCTGGGTACGTCCAGGGTGCAGGCCGCGACGGCGGAACGCGGTACCCAGGTGCCGGCGTTCCTGGAGATTCGCCCGGACGGTAGCGTGCGATTGCTCAGCCCCTTCATGGAAGGCGGGCAAGGCACGCACACGGCGATGGCGCAGATTGTCGGAGAGGAACTGGACGCTGACCCCGCGACCTTCATCGTCGAGGCCGCACCACCGGGCGAGGCCTACGTGGTGATGGAAAACGGCATGCGCATCACCGGCGGCAGCATGTCGGTGCGTATGAGCTACCCCACCATGCGCCGCCTGGGCGCGCTGGCCCGGGCCATGTTGTTGCAGGCTGGCGCCGAGCAGTTGGGCGTGCCTCTGACCGAACTGAGCACCCAACCCGGTCGCGTGGTACACGCGGCGTCCGGGCGTTCCCTGGGCTACGGCGAGTTGGCCGGACGCGCCCTGGACATGCCGGTGCCCGACCTGGCAGGCATCAAGCTACGCGACCCGAGCCAGTTCCGTTGGATCGGCAAGCCGGTACGTCGCGTCGATGCCTACGACAAATCCACCGGCAAGGCGCAATACAGCATCGACCTCAAGGTCGACGGCATGCTCCACGCCGCGGTGCAACACGCACCGCGCCTGGGCATGACGGTGGGCAGCCTGCGCAATCAGGCGCAGGTCGAAGCGATGAAGGGCGTGCACTCGGTGCATCAACTGCCCGGCGCCGTCGCCGTGGTGGCCGAACGTTGGTGGCATGCCAAGCGTGCGGTGGAGGCGCTCCAGGTTGAGTGGCAAGAGGCTGGTGCAGACGCGACCGTTCGGGTGATGCCCGCGGACTTTTCCAGCGATGGCTGGCGCGATGTGCTTGCGGCCCAGCAAGGCCCGGGGCGTGACGATGAAAACGAAGGCGATGTCGCCGCCGCGCTGAAAGGCGCCAAAACCAGCGTCGAAGCCACCTACCATAACCAGTACGTCAACCACGCCCAGCTGGAACCGCCCTCTGCCCTCGCCCGCTTCAACCCCGACGGCACCCTGGACATCTGGCTGCCCAACCAGGCGCCGGACATGTTCCGCGCCGACATCGCCAAGCGCGCGGGTCTCGATCCGGCGCAGGTCAACCTGCACTCGCCGTTGCTGGGCGGTTTTTTTGGCCGGCATTTCTTGTATGACTCGGCCAGCCCGTATCCCCAGGCCATCGCGCTGGCCAAGGCGGTCGGCCGCCCGATCAAGCTGATCTGGAGCCGCGAGGAAGAGTTCCTGCGCGACGTGCTGCGCCCGGTGGCGGTGGTCAAGTTCCGTGCCGCGCTGGATGACAAAGGCTTTCCCGTGGCCATCGAGGCGGTCAGCGCCACCGAAGGCCCAACGGAAGCGATCGCCGGTAAACAGGGGGCCAAACTCGACCCCACGGCCCTGGAAGGATTGTCGGGAAAATCCTATGCGATCCCCAATAAACGCATCGCGCAGATCTACGTCAAAGGCCCGGCGATGCTGGGTTATTGGCGTTCGGTGGGCAATTCGCTGAATGACTTTTTCTACGAAGCGTTCCTCGACGAGTTGGCGGACAAGGGCGGCCACGATCCTTACGAGTTGCGCCTGCACCTGCTGCGTGACAACCCACGGCTGACCACCCTGCTGCAAGCGGTGGGCGAGTTGTCCGGCGGTTGGAAACGCGGGCCGTTCACCGCCGAGGACGGCAGCCGCCGTGCGCGGGGCGTGGCCATGGCCTCGCCGTTCGGCTCCCATGCGGCGGTGATCGCCGAGGTGTCGATTGAACACGGCCAGGTCAAGGTGCATGACATCTGGGAAGCAATTGACCCGGGCAGCATCGTCAACCCGGCGATTGTCGAAGCCCAGGTGAATGGCGCGGTGGCGTTGGGCTTGTCCCAGACGCTGCTGGAGGAAGCAGTATTCGTCGACGGCAAGCCGCGGGCACGCAATTACGACCTGTACCCGATCCTGCCGCCGTCGCGGATGGCGCGGGTGCATGTGCGGATTGTCGAGAGCGGCGAAAAGATGGGCGGCATCGGCGAACCGCCGCTGCCCGCCGTCGCGCCGGCCGTGGCCAATGCGGTGGCGCAGTTGACCGGCCAGCGCATCCGCAGCCTGCCCCTGAGTCGCCACACCTTCAGCTAACGCCAGGAACCGCCCATGAACAACCGTCGATTCGCAAGAACCGCAGGCTGGCTGGCGCTGCCCTGCCTGGTCGCCGCCGCCGTGCTGGCCTGGTATGTCACCCGCCAGCCCGCTTCGCCCTTTGAGCAAACACAAAGTGTGGATGCCGCATTGGTCAGTCGCGGCGAATACGTCGCCCGGCTCAGTGACTGCGTGGCCTGCCACAGCCTGCCAGGCAAGGCGCCGTTCGCCGGCGGCCTGGAGATGGCCACGCCGCTGGGCGCGATCCACGCCACCAACATCACGCCGGACCGCGACAACGGCATCGGCAACTACTCCCTGGCCGACTTCGACCGCGCAGTGCGCCATGGCGTGACGCCGGACGGGCGCCGGCTCTACCCGGCGATGCCCTACCCGTCCTATGTGAAGCTCAGCGACGACGACATCCGGGCGCTGTACGCGTTTTTCATGGCAGGTGTGCAACCGGCCAACCTGCCGAACATCCCCAGCGACATTCCCTGGCCGCTGAACCTGCGCTGGCCCATCGCGTTGTGGAACGGCGTGTTCGCCCCCAGCACGCCCTACGCGGCCAAATCGGCGCAGGACGAACTGTGGAACCGTGGCGCGTATATCGTGCAAGGCCCCGGCCACTGCGGCAGTTGCCACACCCCGCGAGGGCTGGCGTTCAACGAGAAGGCCCTGGACGAGTCCGGCGCGCCCTTCCTCGCCGGCGCCCTGCTCGACGGCTGGTACGCCCCCAGCCTGCGCCAGGACCCCAACAGCGGGTTGGGACGCTGGGGCGAGGCGCAGATCGTGCAATTCCTCAAGACCGGGCGCAACGCCCATGCGGTGGTCTACGGCTCGATGACCGAGGCGTTCAACAACTCCACCCAGTTCATGCAAGACGCCGACCTGGCCGCCATCGCCCGTTACCTCAAGTCGCTGCCCGGCGACCCGCAGCGTGACGGCGCGCCGTGGCAATACCAGGCGGCGGCCGCCAGCAACGCGCCCGGCGCCCACACCTATGCGACCCGCTGCGCGTCCTGCCACGGCCTGGACGGCAAGGGCCAGCCCGAATGGATGCCGCCCCTGGCCGGCGCCACCTCGGCACTCGCCAAGGAAAGCGCCTCGGCGATCAACATCACCCTCAACGGCTCGCAACGCGTCGTCGCCGCCGGCGTGCCGGACGCCTACCGCATGCCGGCCTTTCGCGAACAACTGTCGGATCAGGAAATTGCCGAAGTGCTCAGCTACATGCGCAGCACCTGGGGCAACAACGGTGGCCCGGTGGATGCGCAGGCGGTAGGCAAGCTGCGTGGGCATACCGATCCGGCGAGCAGCAGCCCGATTATTTTGCATATGCGCTGAGGTCGGGCCTCAGCGATGCTGATGCTGCGGTTCACCGCAACTATAGCGGTGATCCCTTCGCAGCCTCGCTGGGGCTCGACAGCTCCCACATTTTGATCTCCATGCATCAGGGGACTTCGCTGGGTTACTGGCGTTTTGTCATGGTTTGTAAAGGGCCAGCAAGCCGTGTCGCTTTAAATTGCAGGACGTTTCCTAGACAATCCCTGCCGCCTTGTGCCTGCTGGAATCGGTGGCTAGTCTGCGGTCCGTCACTGCTTATCAGTGACCGGGTTTAGTCGCCCGACTTCCAGTTGTGCGCAAGCTGTCACCGTGTTCATGGTGGCTGTGCGCAGGGCACCTTCGGGTGCGCCGGATCCAACTGGCCGGTCGACTAACCTGCGTACAGCCGCCACCCTCGTTTAGTCGCGAGGGGTCGGCTCCTCACCTACCAGTTGGAGATACACGATGAATAAGGTTGTGCCAGATCCCCCCTTCGACCCCGCCAAAGACCGCGCCGCCTTCAACCGCGCCATCGATCACTACCTGCCCACCAGAGGTTTCCACTCGGTCAACGAAGACCTGAGCTTCGAAGACGCCCTGCTCTACACCGCCAGCCTGCTCGACAGCGCGTCGGCCACCGCACTTGATTGTGGTGAACAACTGACAAGCCCCGAGCGGGCAAAGATCCTGGCAGTGTGGCATTTGCTGGAAATTGCCAAGACCACGGTGGATCGCTCTATTAACTGCCTGAAATATAACTAAAAATCTGGGACCTAGCTTGATTGCGATCGCGCCGTGCCAGTCGCCAAAAATGCCAGCCGAACCACCGCTTTCGCAGGCAAGCCAGCTCCCACATTTAAATTTGCGCCTGGCTCAAAAAACAGGCTCACCAGGTATCCCCTGTGGGAGCGGGCTTGCCCGCGAAGGCGGTATGCCAGTCGCCAAAAATGCCAGCTGCCCCACCCTTTCGCAGGCAAGCCAGCTCCCACATTTAAATTTGCGCCTGGCTCAAAAAACAGGCTCACCTGGTATCCCCTGTGGGAGCGGGCTTGCCCGCGAAGGCGGTATGCCAGCCGCCAAAAATGCCAGCTGAACCACCGCTTTCGCAGGCAAGCCAGCTCCCACATTTAAATTTGCGCCTGGCTCAAAAAACAGGCTCACCTGGTATCCCCTGTGGGAGCGGGCTTGCCCGCGAAGGCGGTATACCAGTCGCCAAAAATGCCAGCCGAACCACCGCTTTCGCAGGCCAGCCAGCTCCCACATTTGAATTTGCGCCTGGCTCAAAAAACAGGCTCACCTGGTATCCCCTGTGGGAGCGGGCTTGCTCGCGAAGGCGGTATGCCAGTCGCCAAAAATGCCAGCTGCCCCACCCTTTCGCAGGCAAGCCAGCTCCCACAGAGAAGCTCCAGCATCTGATAGCCCTCATCACAATTGTTAACCGTTTCTTTGACGTTTTTTTCTCATCTGCCGCTCTACATTCGCCGCGCCCAACATGCAAATGATTCCTATTGGTCTAGGCTCAATCGACCACTAGCGGACTTCCCGTGCAGTTATAAAAACCGGAGCGCTCACCGCATGACCAGCCGTCTTCCTTCCTTTATCAAAAAAGCCCTGCTCGCCACTGCATTGGTCAGCGCGGGGCATGTGTATGCCGCTGATTCGGTGGGCATCGTGGTGTACAACGCCCAGCACGAAAGCCTGACCAAGGCTTGGGTCGAAGGGTTTACCCAGGAGACCGGTATTCCGGTGACTATCCGCAACGGCGATGACACCGAGATGGGCAACCAGATCGTGCAGGAAGGCGCCGCCTCTCCGGCCGATGTGTTTCTCACCGAGAACTCGCCAGCCATGGTGCTGGTGGACAACGCCGGGCTGTTCGCGCCGGTGGCACCGACCACCCTGGAGCAGGTAGACGCCGCTTACCGTCCGGCCCATGGCAAGTGGATTGGCATTGCCGCGCGTTCGACGGTGTTTGTGTACAACCCAAGCAAGCTCAACGCCGGCGACTTGCCGAAATCCCTGCTGGACCTCGCATCACCAAGCTGGAAAGGCCGCTGGGCCGCGTCCCCGGCCGGGGCCGACTTCCAGGCCATCGTCGCCGCTGTGCTGGAACTCAAGGGCGAAGCCGCGACCCTCGATTGGCTCAAGGCGATGAAAGCCAACGCGGCCATCTACCGTGGCAACAGCGCGGTGCTCAAGGCTGTCAACGCAGGCCAGATCGACAGCGGCGTGATTTATCACTACTACAGCTTCGTCGACCAATCCAAGACCGGCGAAAACAGCAAGAACACCCAGTTGCACTACTTCAAGCACCAAGACCCGGGCGCATTCGTGAGTATTTCCGGCGCCGGTGTATTGGCCTCCAGCAAACACCAGGAACAGGCCCAGGCCTTCGTGAAGTGGATCACTGGCAAAGATGGCCAGGCGATCTTGAAAGACGGCAACTCGTTCGAATACGCCGTTGGCCAGAACGCGCAATCCAACCCCAAGCTGGTGCCGCTGGCGCAACTGGACGCGCCGAAGGTCGACGCCTCCAAGCTCAACAGCAAAAAAGCGGTTGAACTGATGACCCAAGCCGGACTGCTCTGATTGTTGCCTGAAACGTCCCTCCCCGGCATTGCCCACGCGATGCCACACAAACGCACCCACGGCCTGTTCAGAGGCCGTGGGGGTACGTGGGTCACCGGCCTGTCGGTGCTGGTTTCGCTGCTGGCGCTGTTGCCGATTGCGTTTGTGATCGGGGTGTCCTGGCAGATCGGCTGGGCGCAGATCGAGGCGTTGGTGTGGCGGCCACGGGTCGGCGAGTTGCTGGTCAACACCGTGCTGCTGGTGATGTTCACCCTGCCCCTGTGCATTGCGCTCGGCGTGGCCCTCGCGTGGTTGACCGAACGCACCAACCTGCCCGGCCGCCGCGTCTGGTCGCTGCTGGCGGTTGCGCCGCTGGCGGTGCCGGCGTTTGTGCACAGTTACGCGTGGGTCAGCCTGGTGCCGTCGATCCACGGCTTGCCGGCCGGTGTGCTGGTGTCGGTGATTGCCTATTTCCCATTTCTGTACCTGCCGGTGGCGGCGACCCTGCGCCGGTTGGACCCGGCCATCGAAGACGTGGCCGAATCCCTGGGCCTCAAGCCCTGGGCGGTGTTCTGGCGCGTGGTCTTGCCACAGCTGCGCCTGGCGATCTGCGGCGGTGCGCTGCTGGTGGGCCTGCACCTGCTGGCCGAATACGGCCTGTACGCGATGATTCGCTTTGATACCTTCACCACGGCGATTTTCGATCAATTCAAATCCACCTTTAATGGCCCGGCCGCCAATATGCTCGCGGCGGTGCTGGCCCTGTGTTGCCTGGCGATGCTCACCGCCGAATCCGCCGCGCGCGGCCATGCACGGTATGCGCGGGTCGGCTCCGGCAGCGCCCGCGAACAACGCACCGTGCAACTGAGCAAGAGCACCACCCTGCTCGCCCTGACCCTGCAAGGCGTGACCTGCGCGTTGGCCCTTGGCGTGCCGCTGATCACCCTGGGCCAGTGGCTGGTCGCCGGTGGCGCGCAGGTCTGGCAGTTCGACGAGCTGCTGCCGGCACTCCTGCAAACCGTGCAACTGGGCGTTGCTGGTGCACTGTTGACCACCTGCGCGGCGGTGCCGATAGCCTGGCTGTCGATTCGCGCACCGGGGCGCTTGCAACGCCTCCTGGAAGGCTGCAACTACATCACCAGTTCGCTGCCCGGCATCGTCGTTGCGCTGGCGCTGGTCACGGTGACCATCCACTTCGCCCGGCCGATCTACCAGACCACCATTACGGTGCTGCTCGCCTACTTGTTGATGTTCCTGCCACGTGCCCTGGTGAGCCTGCGTGCCGGTATCGCCCAGGCGCCGGTGGAGCTGGAAAACATGGCGCGCAGCCTCGGCCGTTCACCGGGCCGCGCGTTGTGGATGATCACCATGCGCCTGGCCGCACCGTCCGCTGCGGCGGGTGCGGCGCTGGTGTTCCTGGCGATCACCAACGAGCTGACCGCCACCCTGCTGCTGGCGCCCAACGGCACCCGCACCCTGGCCACAGGTTTCTGGGCGATGACCAGTGAGATCGACTACGCGGCAGCAGCCCCTTACGCGCTGATCATGATCCTGTTGTCACTGCCGTTGACCGGCCTTCTCTACCACCAATCCAAACGCACGGCAGGCCGATGAACGCCCTCGAACTGAACGCACTCTGCAAATCCTTTGGCACCCAGCGTGCCCTGGCGGATGTCAGCCTGTCGGTGCCCACCGGCAGCCGCACCGTGATTGTCGGGCCGTCCGGCTCGGGCAAGACCACCTTGTTGCGCATGATCGCCGGCTTTGAATTTCCCGACTCCGGCAGAGTCACCCTCGACGGCCAACCGCTGGTCGACAGCACCCACGCCGTGCCGGCCCATCAGCGCCAGATCGGCTATGTACCGCAGGACGGCGCGCTGTTCCCGCACATGACGGTGGCCGACAACATCGGCTTCGGCCTGGCCACCCAAGGCCAAGCGCGCCACACACGCATCGCCGAATTGATGGACAGCGTGGCCCTCGACGCCAACATGGCGCGGCGCTGGCCCCACGAACTGTCCGGCGGCCAGCAACAGCGCGTTGCGCTGGCCCGCGCCCTGGCGCAACAACCCCGGCTGATGTTGCTGGATGAACCGTTCTCGGCCCTGGACACCGGGCTGCGCTCGGCGATGCGCAAGATGGTTGCGCGGCTGCTGAGCGACGCGGGTATCACCACGATCCTGGTGACCCACGATCAAAGCGAGGCGCTATCGTTCGCCGATCAACTGGCAGTGATGCGCCAGGGCCGCCTGGTGCAATCGGGCCATCCGATGGACCTGTACCAATACCCCGTCGACGAGCAGACCGCGTTGTTTCTCGGCGAAGCCGTCGTCATGCCCGCAAGGATCGAAGCCGGCTGGGCCCACTGCGGCCTGGGCCGCGTGCCAGTCGACAGCAAGCTCGACCACGAAACCTCGCGGATCATGCTGCGCCCGGAACAACTACAACTGAGCGCCAGTCACGATAGCGGCTGCCGTGGCGTGGTGACTGAACGCGAATTCGGCGGAAATACCTGCACGCTGACCGTGACGCTGCCCGCCAATGAGTTCGCGCCCGGCCAGTCAATCCTGGTGCGCAGCTCCGGCCTGCAGGCGCCGCCCAACGGCAGCGAGGTGCGCCTCACCACCGTGGGCTTGGCCCATGTCCTGAAAAAAACCGCGGCCCTCAGTCCCAGCTAAGTTTCGTGCCGTACCTTCTCCCCTGCGCCAACCCCCGCGCAGTCAAGGAGAGGTAAGCCCGATGAATGCCACAGCAGCCCGTTGGCTGAACAAAGTACCCGAGGTGACGCTGTCCTTCTGGGTGATCAAGATCCTGTCCACCACCGTGGGCGAAACCGGCGCGGATTACCTCGCCGTCGATGCCGGTTTCGGCGCCGGCTGGACCAGCATCGGCATGGCTGCGCTGCTGGCCGTGGCGTTGCTCTGGCAGATGCGTACCAAGGCCTACACGCCTTGGATCTACTGGCTGACCGTGGTGCTGGTGAGTATCGTCGGCACGCAGATCACCGACATCCTCACCGACAAGCTCGACGTCAGCCTGTACGCCAGCACGGCGATTTTCTCGGTGTTGCTCGGCCTCAACTTCATGGTCTGGTATCGCACCGAACACAGCCTGTCGATACGCGACATCGTGACCCCGCGCCGCGAGTGGTTCTACTGGATCACCGTGCTCTGCACCTTCGCCCTCGGCACCGCTGCCGGTGACCTGGCCACCGAAGCGCTGGGCCTGGGCTTCACCCTCGGCGCCTTCATTTTCGCCGGTCTGATCGCGGCGGCACTGGCGGCCTGGCGGCTGGGCGTCAACTCAGTGCTGACGTTCTGGGTCGCTTACATCCTGACCCGCCCGTTCGGCGCTTCCCTCGGCGACCTGCTGACCCAAGCCAAGACCTACGGCGGCCTGGGCATGGGTGCCAGCTGGACCAGCGCACTGTTCCTCTGCGTCATCGTGTTGTTGGTGGCCGTTGCGCAATTCAGCGTCGGCAACCGCAAAGCCATTACCCAATGAATTTTCACCCTAAGGAAACCCTCATGCGCCCTGTTCAAAACCTGATTCGCCGCGTGGCTATCGCCTCCGCCATTCTGATGCTGGGCATCGCTACCGGCTGCTCCAAACCGGCCGATAAACCCAACGAAGCCGCAGGCTCGGCGACCAGCCAACGCCAAGCGTCGAAACTGGGCGACCTGTCGGAGTTCCGCAATATCGCGGTGGACGTCTCGGCACTCGTCGCCAAGAACGACCTGGCCGGTGCCAAAGCCCGCATCAAGGACCTGGAAACCACTTGGGACTCCGCCGAAGCCGGCATCAAGCCGCGCGCCGCCAACGACTGGCATGTGCTCGACAAAGCCATCGACCGTGCCCTCTCGGCGTTGCGCGACGGCAACCCGAACCAGGCGGACTGCAAGTCGTCGATGGATGACCTGCTCAAGGCCTTCGACGTGATGAAAGGTTGATACCGGACAAAAACCTGCACGGGTGCTTCAATACACACGCGGCGATCATTTCGCCGCGTTTGGTTTTTCTGAGGACGCACGAGACATGCGGATACTGCTGGTCGAAGACGACCCGATGATTGGCGACGCGATCCAGCGTGCGCTCAGCGATGCGAGCTATGCCGCCGACTGGGTCAAGAATGGCGTGACCGCCCTGGCCGCACTCGACACCCATCCCTACGACATGGTGCTGCTCGACCTCGGCCTGCCGGGCAAGGACGGGCTGGAGGTGCTGGACTGCATCCGCGCACGCAACAACCCCGTGCCCCTGCTGATCATCACCGCCCGTGACAGCCTCGACGACCGTCTGCGCGGCCTGGATGGCGGCGCCGATGACTATTTGCTCAAACCGTTCGACATCCCCGAGCTGCTCGCGCGCATGCGTGCGGTGCTGCGCCGTAAGGGCGGCAGCGCCTTGTCGTTGCTCGGCAACGGCGTGGTCTCGCTGGACCTGGTGTCCAAACAAGCCAGCACCGACGAGTTCGCCGACGTGGCATTGTCCAGCCGTGAGTTTGCGCTGCTGCAAGCGCTGCTGATCCGACCGGGGGCGATCCTGTCGCGCAGTGAGCTGGAAGACCGCCTGTATGGCTGGGGCAACGAAGTCGAGAGCAACGCCATCGAGTTCCTGATCCACGCCTTGCGGCGCAAGTTGGGCAGTCATGTGATCAAGAATGTCAGGGGCATGGGATGGATGGTTTCAAAAAACGTTTGAGTGAGTCGGTGCAACTGCGGCTGTCGGTGACGCTGTCGCTGGCGATTTTGCTGGTGGCGGTGCTCGCCAGCGTGTTTGCGTTTGTCTCGGCGTTTGACGAAGCCCACGAACAGCAGGACGACACCTTGCGCCAGGTGGCCATGCTGTTCGATCGCCAGCAGATGACCCTGCAATACCCCCAAGCCACGCGCATCGAGGGCGATGACGAAGAGTCGCGGGTGATCATCCAGCACCTGGGCGACGGCCAGCACGCGACGAGCACCACCGATGAAGCCCTGCCCCTGCCCTTTCCCACGACCCTCGCCGATGGGCTGGCTACCGTGGATGTCGCGGGTGAAGCCTTTCGCGTACTGGTGCACACCACCGCACGCGGCGAGCGGATTGCCGTGGCCCAGGAATCCGACGCCCGCGACAAGGACGCCCGCGAGAGCGCCTGGCGTAGCCTGCTGCCGTTCCTGATCCTGTTTCCGGTGCTGCTGCTGGTGGTCGGCGACCTGGTGCGCAAGCTGTTCCGTCCGATTGGCGTGCTCGCCGCCGAGATCGACCGGCGCGCCGAACAGGAACTGCATCCCATTGAGGAGCAGCACCTGCCCACCGAAGTGCGGCCGTTTGTGGTCGCAATCAATCGCCTGCTGGCGCGGGTCGCGCAGTCCATGGACAGCCAGCGACGCTTTGTCGCCGACGCCGCCCACGAACTGCGCTCGCCGATGACCGCCTTGTCCCTGCAAGCCGACCGCCTGGCGGCCACCGACCTCTCGCCAACCAGCCGCGAGCGTTTTGTGCCGCTGTCCCGTGGCATCGAGCGCGGTCGCAAACTGATCGACCAGTTACTGAGCCTGGCAGCGGCCCAATCCACCTCGACGCGGGTGCAAACCACGTTGTCGGTGCATGAACTGTATCGCCAAGTCCTCGAAGACCTGCTACCCCTGGCCGAGCGCAAGCAGATCGACATCGGCGTTGAAAGCCCCACCGACGTACAGGTGCAGTTCAATGGGATGGACCTGCTGACCCTGGTCAAAAACCTGGTGGACAACGCCATCCGCTACACCCCACCGGGCGGGCGCATTGATCTGTCGGTAGAACAGTTGCCGGACGCTGTGCTGCTGCAAGTCAAAGACACCGGGCCGGGTATTGCCGTAGAGGAACGCACGCGGGTGTTCGACCCATTCTATCGCAGCCTGGGCACCGACGAAGCAGGTTCCGGGCTCGGCTTGTCGATCGTCAAGGCCATCGCCGACCGTACCGGCGCGCGGGTGGAGTTGTCGTTTATCGATGAGGTGCAACAGCGGGGATTGTGTGTGAGTGTCTGGTTGCCGACTTGACCTAATCTGGAATAAACCAGCTCAACTGTGTTTACCCTGCTGCACACTCGCCCACTCCCGGACCGCCGCCACAAACAAGCGCAACGCCATCGGCGTGTGACGGTTGGCCGAGCAGTAGACGCAGGCGCCGGCGTAACAAGGCCCCCAGGAGAGCAAGCCCCCTGGAAAACTCGGTGAATCATACGAACTGCTCGAGGCTAGCGTCGTGAAACTCCCATCTAGAGTTCTTCTGCCGAGAATCGAATAGCCTTTTCGATCCTCAGTCGCCCAGCTTGTGCCAGCTTGCTGACGCCCGCCTCCTTGGCGACGGCGTAAATCAAGGCCTCCGCGGTATGGCCGCAACCAACCATCTCATCAACTAGCGCCGAAAGCTCTGGAAGACAGATCTCTGCAAGCCCCCTCATAGACTCATCATCCGCTGGCCGTCGAAACACAGTCGTTGAATGCTCGTCAGCGTGAGCCGGCCAGTAGAACGTACCGACCTGCTCCTCTTCATGTGATCTAAACTGTGCGCGTACGAGCTGGTCGACACGGTCGCGAATACGCGAGCCTGTCCGAACCCATCCATGAGCACGTGCTATTCGCCGCGCAATGACCACATCCAGAACAGGTCCTTCTTCATTGATCACATGGGTGATCATTTGCATCAGGACCGGGGCATAGCTCGTATCAAAGAACTGATCAGCATCTACACCGTCAACTGCCCGGGCGGGCTCAGCTGCTCGGTACAGTAAGTGATCAGTCGTGACCAAAGGGGAGACCGTCGCTGCAGAAGTTCGGACTACTGCTGCCTTAGCGTACTTCAGCTCTGGCAAAGCACCGTTTGGATCGTTAGCAACGACTGCAACGCCCTCCGCGACAACTACTGTACTTACCTGATCTATAACTTCTAGGGCCTCGGCCACAACAGCATCTGCCTTGATTCGCTCAGCCTCTTCCTCGGCATCAATTACCGCTTGCTTGGCGCGAGAGTCCGCAAGGAGCTCATTCAGCCGTTGATGAACTTTCTCTGCGGTGCCAACTGCATCCACCCACCAGTCAGTCGACCAGATCCGCACAATCTCCCAGCCAAGGCCACGAAGTACACTCTCGCGAAGTTTGTCGCGATCTCGAGCAGTAGCACTACGGTGATAGGTCGCGCCATCGCACTCAATGCCTGCTAGAAAACGACCTGGGGTATCCGGATGGACAATCCCGAGATCAATCCGGAAGGAAGACACACCAATTTGGGTATGAACTCGCCATCCTTTCTTCGCGAGGGCCGCGGCCACAGCTTCCTCAAATGGACTGTCGAATCCACCAACGCTGCCAAAATCCGCCTCTACAAGCGCACGAGGACCGCGCTCGGCAAACTCCAGGAAGTGCTTCAGGTCCCGCACGCCCTCACCTTTAATGCGTGCGAGATCTATGTGCTCTGGACGCAACGTCGAAAAGACCACCAACTCTTGACGCGCCCGGGTTACAGCCACGTTTAAACGCCGCTCGCCACCAGGTCGGTTCATCGGGCCAAAATTCATCGAAATCGCCCCGCTGGCGTCCTTCCCGAAGGTGATTGAGAAATAAATAATATCTCGCTCATCACCTTGTACGCTCTCGAGGTTCTTGACGAATACAGGTTCAAGTTCTGATTCTGAAAAATAAGAATCGAGTGAAGGATCCTTACGGCACGCATCATCAAGCAAATCCATGATGAGCTTCTGCTGCTCACCGTTAAACGTCACGACACCAACAGTCCGCTTGCTTTCACGGAACGTTGGAGATTTAAGACGAGCAACCAGATCAGCAACAAGCGCCCGAGCCTCGATCACATTCGTCCTTGAAGCCCCCTTATCGTAAGCGCCCGCTACAGGGATAAGTTTCACGGCCTTGTCGGCAGTGAATGGAGACGGAAACGTGACAAGCTTGGACTGGTAATAGCGCTGGTTCGAAAACGCAATCAAGCTCTCGTGGCGACTACGGTAGTGCCAATTGAGGTTGCGCATGGGCAAATTGGCGCTGATGCACTCATCAAGAATACTTTCCAGGTCAGCCTCGACATCTTCGTCTTCGTCGGTCGAACCGGCCCTATCAAAAAACGACGTCGGTGGAAGCTGCTTAGGATCACCGACCATCACAACTTGTCGGCCGCGAGCCATTGCACCAATCGCATCCCAGACAGGGATTTGAGAAGCCTCATCGAAGATCACCAAGTCAAAAGGAGCAGAAGCAGCAGGCAGGTACTGAGCAATGGAAAGTGGGCTCATCAACAGGCAAGGCGTAAGTTTGGTCAACGCCTCAGGAGCACGCCCCATCAAATCTCGCAGAGGAATGTGCTTGGTCTTTTTACTCATCTCATGTCGAAGCAAACCCCACTCCGACGAGCGACTTACACTTTCCTGGCTAGGAAGGTCCGAACACAATCGAGCTCGCAGCCAGTCACGGGTCAAGGCAGTAAACTTGTCATCCAAGGCTCGGAAGTCACGTATGCGTTGCTCGTGTTCAACACTCACAAATGTTCGGATGACGGCCTCATTATCCACTGTCGCGTTCAGCCACCAACGCGCGTAATTCACCTCAAAAACCTTGCGGACTCTGCCCGACGCAATCGTGCCGTTCTCCATCGCCTGGACAATATTCGCAAGACCAACGCTATAAGCCTCGTCTCGCACCTTTCGCCATGAACACCATGCTTTCAAGCGTGGTGCCGATGAGACAACCTGATCACAGTTGAACTTAAGATCAGCCAATGCCAGATCCGATACTTCGTCCATCCCCTGCTCGGTGAACGCCCCCACAGAAGTAAATGAGGTAGACCGCAAATGTAGTTGTTCGAGTTTCTCGCGCAGAATCACGCCACTGATCGCTACCGCACCGTCAGGCTCTAGCAAGGTATTACCATCACCCAACAAGGTATGAAGCGGAGCCTTGTATTCAACGATTTGCTCAGGGCTTATAGCGAGCCTGGCGATTGCAGCGGATAGCTTCCCTTGGAATTCAATGGCCGCACGAGCGTTCTCGACTTTTGTCTTCAAATCCTGCCAAAGCGGAACGGTTTCTCGAAAATCATTCAGCTCTGACAAGTCGCGCTCAATGCCAGCCCGTCGCTTGAGTAACACAAAGTCAGCTTTTAAAGCCGTGCCGCACCGACCTTCTTCCACAAGTGCATGGTCATCAGACAAACGGCCACGATCTTCAATATCCCGTCGCTCTGATTGAAACCTCAGAGCCGCCGTCAATAGCTCACAGTCAGTGTGTAAACCGTTCCACAGCTGTTCCGTCTGCCCGCCAAAATCCGCCAACTCAGTAAGCTCACTGTCGAGCCGAGTGATGGTACGCAAACGCACGAGCTCTGACTTTAACGCTTCACCCAAGTGGCCTTGTTCGACGACACCAAAGCCGTCATCGTTCCAATGTGCGTCTTCTTGCTGAAGCCTGATCGCCTCCTGCAACCCGAGCGCTGCCACAAGATGTGAGCGATTGGATTTCGCGCCGAGCCAAATACCGAAACAAGCCTCGCCTGGTTCTAGCTCATCAATAGCTTTACGCGCATTGCGAATCTCAACCCACGTGGATAGATCTTGCTCAACATCAGCCTCCTCCTGCACGGATTGCGTCGATATGAGAAGCCCAGAAATACGGCGTTTCCCTATCCAGGATTTAGGCCAAAACGAACCAACGGCTTCTTTCCACTCATTGTGCAGTAGCTCTATATCAAGTGCTTCGATACGGTCGTCATAGCTCACCGACAACTGCTGAGTGAGCGCATCAACTTGATCCAGCATAACGATTGCTTGCTGAATCGCTTCGATAGCAGTTCGTGGCCATACCGGACCAAAACCCGACAAAGCAGTTCGTCTTTGTTGAAGTAACTCCAATCCACGTTTGGCTTCGCTAACAACGCGAGCAGGCCATATCTGTGATAAGTCGCTGTTGATGCTACGGTGCTGCTCGATCCATTCGCAGCCTTCACTCAAACGCTGGCTTATGGATCGCGCATCAGGACGCAGAACAAACCGCCAGTCCTGTCCCGCGGCTGTTGGGAGTGCTTGAGATAGGATTGAAAGCCCCTAAAGAACTCTAGGCGTATATGCGGTAACCGGTAACCCGGCCAATTCCAAATACCGAGTAACCGCTGTCTCCGCTTCCAGAATGGCAGGGAGGAGGTCACGGGCCGCCTGTATGAATTGCTCCTGCCAATGGGGAGACCACTCTGCTTGCCCGACCGCAGATAAAGCCTGCCCCGAAAGCTTCTCGTACCCCACCGCCTGCGCGTTGACTTCAAGGCGATCGCCGAGTTAGCGAAGATCCAGAATCGCTTTCTGATCGTGAACGTCCGGTGATACCCAGGCTAAAGAGGCGAGAGGATCATCCGCGCCGGATGTGACAACGCCAATCGCATCATAGATGGAGTATCCATTGCGATGCCGACGGTGCAAACGTTCAACATAGATATTTAGACTGTCACGAAGAGACGCAAGTCGCTGTGCTTCCAGCTCCCAAGCAGCCGAGTCAACCTGCCCCTTTGCTTCCCACGCCGATTGAAGCTGGGCAAGCACATCCGCTTTCCGGGCCTTGCTGGAGTGAAGCTCGAGGCAGAACTCGCCGAGGCCAATCTCACGCAGTCGCCTATACACGACATCCAACGCTGCAATTTTTTCTGAAACGAATAATACGCGTCGACCCTGCGCAATCGACTGAGCAATCATGTTGGAAATCGTCTGGCTCTTGCCCGTCCCCGGAGGGCCGATGAGAACGAAATCCTTCCCTTTAGCCGCCGCCATCACAGCAGCAAGTTGAGATGAATCAGAAGGTAGGGGGCAGAATACGTCGGTCGGACTGTAATCTCGATCAAGCGATGCAGCGTCTGGAAATGGCGTTGCTGATACAAAAGATTCACGAGGAGTATCAAGTAAATGCTGAACAACCGGGCTTTGCCGTAAGTGTTCAGCGTTCTCTGCGAGATCCTTCCACATGAGATATTTGGCAAAGGAGAACATCGACAATACAACGTCCTCGCTCAGCTCCCACCCCGGTATATCCTTGATGGCGTGTCCGACCTTATTCCAAATACTTGCTATATCCAGCCCTGAATCATCCCGGGGAAGCTCTTGCTCCAAGGACCCAAGACCGAGTTCATAGTCTTGTCTCAACATTTCAATCAGGGTTGGATTGAAACGTGGTTCGTCGTCATGCAGCACCATAGAGAAACCGGAGCGAGCACTCTTGCGTTCCAGTGTCACGGGAACCAATACCAATGGTGCACGATACTTTTGCCCCGCCCTGTCCTCACGAGTCCAGCTCAGAAAACCGATGGCCAAGAATAGCGTGTTGGAACCACCTTCCTGTAAGGCAGTTCTGGCGCTCCGATAAAGTTCAGTGAGGCGGGTATCCATCTCTTTGGCAGATAACGCCACGAATACTTCTTTACGTCTCAGTGCATCTTCAGCATGGCGCAAACGCACGTCCTCTCGTTCACGTTGCTCATATAGCGCACGTTCACGAGGGTCGGCCCCATCCATAAGATCTGGCCTGGTGAGCAACTTGAGCATCTGACCGCTGGACAAGACATCCTCAAGTTCCCCTGGGTTGGGAGCCTCGAGCTTGAGAGCTCGCTTCCCCATTTTGAAATTGAGCAAGTTGTTTTTGAGTGAGAGGTCCAAGAGCTTGCGCTGCCAGCGACCGAGTCGATCAGCAGGATTGAGCTTGGACAAATCCTCGACTTCAACCTCAAGCAGGTCGTCCGGAATATCATCCCCTTCATCGATCAGCAGAGGAGGCGCTTCATTTGACTCAGAGGTCGCTGCTCGTGTGACTTGAACTTCCGAGCTAGCCAAAGGCTTGATACGTTGCATACGAGCGCGACGTATATCCAGAAGCATTTCGAAGTCGTGTTCAACGTCTTCACTGATCTGCTTGAATCCTTGCTCAACGGCATATGAAAAAGGAGGTATCGGCTGCTGAGTGATGAGCGTGGTTTCAAACAGCACCAACTCCTTGAGTTTTACTCGCTTACGCACAGCACTGACATCGTCAATGACCGTAGTCGTGAATTCTTCCGGCTTGAGCCAGAGCCCTGCAAAAGAATGCCCTCGAGTAAACACGATGACGGGGTTGAGGCCAATTTGCTCCAGGGCTGCGCAGAAGAAGAGTGTCAGATCGAAGCAGGTGGCTAAACCAGAGTCAGCGATTTGACTAGGACTGCGAACCTTTTGCCCCGTTTGCTCGAAGCTGGCTGGAGGCAAAGCGTAATCAAGCTTCATCCTTGCGACTGCACCCCAGACCGCTGAGGCAAGTTGCCACGCACGCTTGGAACCTCCCTCGTAGCCATTAAGCGCGGATGATTTTTCGCTCAGTCGAAGCAATTCAGCGGCTTGCTTCAATAGACGCTCAACAGCGGCGTCGTTTGGCTGAACAAATGCCGCCGTCATATCCGGAATGTGTCTAAGACCACCCCATTGGTTACGCGGCAGTAGGTCAACAACCTGTTCCAGCCGAGCGACTTCCTTACCCCCCCGTATTCCCCCTCATTGTTGAACCGCTTAGCCATTGAAGCTGTTGTCTTGCGTTATTGCAGAGCAGCACCACAAGGACACGCACATGCTCGGACGCAAACAGCCAGATGCCAAGCTGGCTGGCCCCACAAGCCCCACGCCCATCAGCGCCGGGGCCGCATTCCACCTGACGGTGAGCTTCATGCTCGCGGTGATCCTTGCGTTCCTGGCCGTGGAAGGCTGGCGCACCTGGCGGGACTACCATGCAGCGTTCGCCTCGGCACGCGACTCCGTCACCAACCTCGCGCGGGCCACTGCGCAGCATGCCGAGGATGCCATCCGCCAGGTGGATGTGTTGACCGCTGCGCTCAGTGAACGGGTGGAAGGCGACGGGTTGCACAATATCGATGTGCCGCGCATCCACAATTTGCTGGTGCAGCAGGCCAAGCTGATGCCGCAATTGCATGGCTTGTTTATCTACGGCCCGGAGGGTGACTGGATCGCGACGGACAAGGAGGTCCTGCCCGAGCCTGCGAACAATGCCGACCGTGATTACTTCCAATATCACCGTACCCACACCGATCCCAATGTGCGCATCGGCGCGGTGGTAAACAGCAAGTCCACGGGGGATTTGATCATCCCGGTTTCGCGTCGGTTGAATAACCCTGACGGCTCATTCGCGGGGGTATTGCTGGGGACGATCAAGGTCAGTTATTTCGTCGATTACTACGGCGATTTCAAAATCGATGACAAGGGCGCGCTGGTGCTGGCCTTGCGTGACGGGACCATCCTGGTGCGACGCCCGTTCATCGCCGCCGTGGTGGGCAAGAGCCTGACCGCGAGCGAGATTTTCAAGCGTTACCTGCCGATGTCCAACGAGGGTGTCGCCGAGGCCAGGGCGGTGGTCGACGACACTGAGCGCTTGTATGGCTACAGGGCCCTTGCCGCATATCCGTTGGTGGTTGAAGCGGGGCTTTCCCGCGAGTCCATCATCGCGCCGTGGCGTTGGGATCTGTTCAAGACCGGCTTTGTGCTGTTCTTCCTGATTGGCGCGTTCACTGTGTTCGGGTGGGTGGTGTTGAACCAACTGCGCCGGCGCATGGTGATGGAGGGCGAGCTGCGCCTGGCCCATCAGTCCATGCGCGACATGGCCTTGACCGACAGCCTGACCGGGCTGGGCAACCGTCGACGCCTGGACAGTGCGCTGCTGGACGAGATTCGCCAGGCCATCCGGCAGCGCTCGACGCTCTCGTTGATCATGCTCGATGTCGATTACTTCAAGCGCTACAACGATACCTATGGCCACGCGGCAGGCGACGATTGTCTGAGTGCAGTGGCTACCGCAATCTTGCAAGCGGTCAAGCGACCCGGAGACCTGGCGGTCAGGTATGGCGGGGAAGAATTTGCCGTGCTGCTGCCGAACACCGATAACCCTGGCGCCGCGACCGTCGCCCGCGACATCCTCGAGGCCATTCGCGCAATGGGCATCGAGCACAGCGCCCACCCACTCGGCCATGTCACGGCCAGCGCCGGGATCGCCAGCGTTCAACCCACCGGGCAACACGTCACGCCGGCCAGCCTGATCACGGCGGCGGACAAGATGCTTTACGCGGCCAAGCAGAACGGCCGCGACCGCTGCTGCAGTGCTTCGGATGAGGAGGGGCAGCCGGTTTAGTGCAAAGCACTCGCGGCGCACCGTGCCTGTTATCCTACGCATCAGGATTCCAAGCCAGAGTGCTTTCAAGGACGTAAATGACTGCGCAAAACACCGTGCGCTATTGGCACGCCGTCGAGTTGCTGCAACCCCAAGCCGCACCCAAGCTGAAAAAGCGCGACAGCGACTACCAGCCGTATTTCCAGGATGTGCCCTCCAGCGCCCAGATCCTGCCGTGGATGCCAGCCAACGCGCTGAGCCGGCAACGGCTGCCGCCCAAACGCACCTGGAGCCACACCCTCTACGCCCATCTTTACGACAACCTGGATGTGGCTCGCCAACTGGAGCGGCTATTCGGTGCTGACCAGGGCTACAAGGAGCCGCAACGGCGCACTTCGGCGCTGTTCGCATTGAAGTTCAATGACCGAGGCATGATGCTGGCCGACAGCCTGGTGCTATCGAGCGAGGCCTGGTTCGTCGGCTGCGCCATCCACCGCAAGGATTGGACCCGCGGTTTCGACGAAGCCCAGCAATCCCTTCGCGAACAGGCCAGCCGTTTGCTCGGCGGCGTGGTCCTGGCCGCGGACCTGGAGCGCCTGACCACCTGCGTACGCCAAGCCTTGGGCCTCGATGCATTTTTCGGGGATAAACCACGTACCCACCGCTTTCGCTCGGCGCCAATCAACCCGGAAAAACCCGAACAGGAAGACGATCCGCTCAACAGTTTCCTGCTCAGCGACCTGGCCGACGTCGCCGACGCCCTGGCGCGCGGCGAAAACAGCCAACCACTCGCCCGCTATCTGAGCCAGCATGACGCCAACCAACGATTGCATCTGGATCAGCCTGGCGCGGACCTGGCGCTGATCGACCGCTTGGCCCCGTCACGTTATGCCGCCGGCTGCTGGCCGGCCGAGCGCCATCTGGGCCTGGTGCACTCCCAGCAACTGGCGGTCAACAGCCTGCTGCAAAACCTGAGCAGCGACAGCGGCGTGATGGGCGTCAATGGCCCGCCAGGCACCGGAAAGACCACCTTGTTGCGCGACTTGATCGCCGCCGTGGTGACCCAGCGCGCCGATGTCCTGGCCTCGCTGGGCAAGGCATCGGACGCCTTCGTCAAGAATGGCCGGGAATCTGCCAATGATGGCGGTCGGGAGCGCTTCGCTTACGTGCTGGACCCGCGCTTGTTCGGCTTCGAAATGGTGGTGGCCTCGTCCAACAATGGCGCTGTCGAGAACGTTACCCTCGAACTGCCTCAGCGCGACAAAGTCGACCCTTCCTGGCTGCCCGACGCCGAGTACTTCAGCGAACTGGGCGAGCTGATCAGCGGCAAGCCGGCCTGGGGCTTGATCTCGGCAGCGCTGGGCAGCAAATCCAAACGTTCACAGTTCGTCGACCGTTTTTTCTATGGCAACGGCGGGTCCACGCCCGACACCCCCAGCCCAGAGGACGTACCACCGCCCAAGGGTATGCGCGAGTGGTTGAGTGAACAGGCACAGCAGATGAAGCTGCTCACATCCGCCGACAAGGCCAGCCACTGGCGTGCGGCCGTCAAACAGTACCAGGACGCCAAAGACGCAGAGCGCTCATTGCGCGCTCAAGCAGACGACATCCTGGAGCGAATCCAAGGCGTTATCAGTGCCAAGGCACGCGTCAAACAACAGGAACATGAGCGCCAGGCACGACTGGCTCAACGGCGTAGCCTCGATGGCGAACACGCCGCGCTGGAATCACAGCAGCTCCCCCCCACCCGCGAACACCTGCAACGTGCCCTCCTGGCGCTCGAAGCGCACCTGGCAAAAAAACCCGGGCTGCTCGCCAACCTGCTCAGCCTATGGGGGGCACACCGTACCTGGACCGCCCACCAACGCGTGCTCGTTGGCACCCATATGCTGGCGAAGGATGCCTTCGACAGCGTGCAGCGCCAGCTGGAACGACTGCGCCTGCAACTTGGCCAGCTCAATCAGCAGTTGGCGGCCGACGAACAGGCTATTGACGAAGCCATACGCCACGCCTCCTTGCAGATAGACAAGGCCCGCAGCGTTGCACAGGCGGGTCAAGCCGAGCATCTGCTGACCTGGCTGGAGCAAGGCCAACTGGGCAGGGGCACACACATCGAGCTGCGCGAACCCTGGATTCTCGAAGGATGGCGTCAAGCACGGGCAAACGTCTTCATCGAAGCGCTGAAGCTACACCGCACATTCTTGCAGATTGAAGCCTCACGCCTGGGCTATAACCTGAGCTTCATCACCAGCCTGCTGACCGGCGGCCGTTACCGTGGTGTATCCCAGGCCGTGATACGGTCGGCTTGGGCTTCGCTGTTCATGGTGGTGCCGGTCCTCAGCAGTACCTTCGCGTCGTTCGCGCGCTCGTTCGGCAGCCTGGGTTGCAGTGAGATTGGCTGGCTGCTGGTGGATGAAGCCGGCCAAGCAAGCCCGCAGGCCGCGGTCGGCGCCCTGTGGCGCGCACGGCGGGCGGTACTGGTCGGCGATCCGCTGCAATTGGAACCTATCGTCACCGTCTCCGACGCGGTGCTCGAACATATGCGCACCCGCTATCACGTCGACGCGCATTGGCTGCCTAACCGACAGTCCGCACAGACCCTGGCCGACCACGCCACACCCTGGGGCCGAATGGCCGGCCCTCAGGGCCAGAAATGCTGGGTCGGCCTGCCACTGGTGGTACACCGTCGTTGCGATCGTCCGATGTTCGACCTGGCGAACCGTATTGCCTACGACGGCGCCATGGTCTACGGCACCATTGCCCCGTCTGCGGCCAAGGAAACCCCCGCTCGCCTGCTCACCGGGTGGGTGCATGCCAGCGGCCCCTCTTCAGGCAACTGGGTCGATAACGAAGGCCACGCCCTGGATCGCCTGCTCAGCGTGCTCGAGGCCGACGGCGTGCCGCCCGGCAGCATTGCAGTCATCACCCCTTTCCAGGATGTCCGTAATCAACTCAAGGACCGCGATCTCGGCAAGCGCGTGCACGGCACCATTCACACCATGCAAGGCAAGGAAGCTGCGGTGGTCATCCTGGTACTGGGCGGTAACAGTGAAAACGGCGGCGCACGCAATTGGGCCGTCTCACAACCCAACCTGCTCAACGTCGCCGTGACCCGAGCCAAGCGCCGCCTGTATGTGATTGGCGACCGCAGCGACTGGCAACAGCGCAATCTGTTCTGTGATGTCATGGAGTTGTTACCTGCCCTTCACCCGGTGACTGCCGACACGGGCGCATAAAAGGCGAAAAGCGTTTTACAAACGTCACAATGCCTCTTCGTTTCGCAGTTGTTGGCGCATGTCATCACAGGCTTTCGACCAATCCGTAAGCCATTGCGGCATGCCTGGCGAATCCTCTGGCAACCCCAATTCGCGGCAGAAGGCAGAAGGTGAAATGGTGCCTTCTGCCGAGCGAAACAGACCGCGCATCACGACAACGGCAACCACGCGTTTGCGACTGATAAATCGATGCTCGAGGTAGCTCCACTTCGCGTCCCAGCCAAGCATCCTCGTATGGATTTCGAAAGACTCGAAAAGCTTCAGTTCACGGCGAAACTTACCCCAGGTGTCTCCAACGATAGGCAACGCCTTGGCACGCAACGCGACCCGAAATGCACCGCTGCGCAGCACATAGTCCATTCGGGCCACATCGGCCAGCGTGAAGTATCGACCGTTGGTAACGTGGCGATTGAAGTCCAGATCCAGAGGCCAGACCCGCAGGCGGGTTACGGTGGTTGCCAACCCATCGACAGGTCTACGCCAAGGTCTACGAAAAAGCAGGAATAAAAGCCGAAACCAGAGATTCATATGCGCCCGGATGTCTGAATGAGCAAAAAACTTTAGAGCAATGCGAGGCACTCAGATATGTCCGAAACTGACTGTTTTCATCCAAGGCGCACAATTGGGTTTGCACGGGTCAGAAGTACATCTACCGTGCCGGCCGGTTAGACAGTGGTCAAACAAGGCTACTGGAAACGTTCATTGCCGCACCAGGCTAGCGTGTGACTTGGTCCTGCTCTTCCGAGGTTTTCAACTTTCTCAGGTACCTCAACAAAAGCCCCAACTATTCAAAAATCAAAAATCTTACGCACACAACAAAACGCTTATATTTTATTTTCAACCCAACAAGGCGCCTTAATACTCCCGGGGAAAAGTGCTGGTTTACCCAAGTAAAATCCCTGCGCCCAATCAGCACTTGCCGCCAGAAGTCTTTGACGATCAGCTGAGCGTTCGACACCCTCTACAATCACGCAAGGCGCCAATGTCTTGCATAGTTTTACAAGGTGTTCGAACGTGTCACTGGCACGCGTACTTTCCCGTGCACGGTGCAAGTACCCCATGTCAATTTTTATAATGTCCGGTTCAGCATCACGCACAAACGACAGCGTACTGAAACCTGCGCCAAAATCGTCGATTGCTATTCGACCGCCCAAGCGACGCATACGCAGGACGAAATCAACCGATGTGTCGCAAGAAGAGATCGACGAACTTTCGGTGATTTCGATAATCAAGCGCCGTGCAATATCAGGCTCGCCTCGCAGGGCATCAAGAATGGGCTCCCATAGAGCGTCCAGCGTCGCACTCTGCGCAGAAATATTGCACCCCAAGCTGATTTCCGGATGGGCCCGCAGCGTTTTTATGAGACTCATCACGACATAACAATCAAGCAAACGAATGGAGCGTTGCGCCTCAAGTATAGGAAAAGGGTTGATATTCATCCGACCACTGACATGCCGCAGCAAACCTTCATGGTACAAAATGCCGGCCGCGCCCACAGCCATAATAGGCTGAAAGGCAAGCCTGAAATGTTTACGCGAAAGTTGCTTATAGAACCAGCGTACGAATTCAGCCTCTTTATTTTGCGTCAGACTACAAAAGTCCAATTCCGAGCTCATGAAACCCCACTAACTTGAGCGCTCTGCCCGATCCAAATATTGGCAACAACCTCCCCGACATCAATTATTACAGCCGCTTGGCTGTAAGGTGCATCCATCACCCAGCAGAATACTCACATCAAAGTTTCAATTTGGACAGTGTTCCCAGATACCATTATCATGTCCGCACACACCGACATAGATAGAGTATTTACTCTGACGTGTTCATTATCGGCTCACGTGAGTGGCGGACGTCAAAGATGCGCAGCATTTCAACAGCTATTTTTGCACCTTTCGTACAAGCACTCGCTCAGAACGGCATTCAGGAAGACCTCATATTCCGCCGCCTCAATGATCTGGTTGAACTCGATGTTTCAACAGCGCATCGCATTGAGTTGGCAGCTGTTTATAACATTCTTGATCTCGCTGTCGAACTCACCGGAAACCCGGAAATTGGACTTGACGCGTATAGTTATAGCCATCTCGGCAGCCTGGGTGCTGCCGGGTACGCAATCATGTCCAGCCCCACTCTGGGAGTAGCTATAGAAAGAGTGGCCAGCTATCACCCTCTTGCCACCGACGGTTCCAGGATCACCGTAGAACGACACACAGGCGTGATACGCGTGAGCGGTTTCGAGGAGGGAATGCCTCATCTTCCGGCCCCTCGATCATTCCTGGATGCCGGTGCAGCACTGTTTATAGGCTTGATGCACTGGTTGGTGCCCCACGTAAAGCCACTGCCCTTGGCAGCGCACTTTCCGTATCCAAAGCCTGCAGACACTCAACGACTCGAGCAGATGTTCGGCTCCGATCTGAGTTTCAACGCCCCTCACATAATGCTCATCTTCAGCAGTGAAATTTTCGATCTGCCCTTGATCACCGCAGACCCCGCACTGGAACTCATCCATTGCCATTACGCCGATGCACAGTTGAGGGCGATCAATGGCTCACCCGAGTTGCAGATACGTCGATACTTATCAGACGCCATGCCCCGTGGAGAGCCATGTACCTTGGAAATGGCGGCCGCTCATCTCGGTAAAAGTGCAAGAAGCCTTCAGAACGCGCTGGAAAAGGAAGGCACAAACTTCACTTATCTCCAGGACGAGTGTCGCCGTCTATTAGCCCGTACGTTACTGCTCGACTCTTCGCGCAGCCTCAAATACATAGCCCTCACCGTCGGCTTTCGCGAGCTCAGCAGCTTTCATAAAGCCTGCCTACGCTGGTTCGGCGCGTCGCCGGCGCAGTTGCGCGAGGCCAAACACATTCAGCCTTGAAGAATACAGCGCAAGAGCACAATGCACGTGTGCGCCCTTGCGTGCCATCCAAGTGCTGAGCGCCAGTCAGAACGGTATTTCCCCGTCAATATTTCCCACCACATTCGCCTGTCCCCACCGAAACTTTCCAACGAAAGAGGTCGAACCGCCCACTCGCTAAATCGCAGGCAAAAAAAAGCCACTCGTTAGAGTGGCTTTTTCATAATGCTTGGAGCGGGAAACGGGTCGTTTGCTGTTCATCTATGCCTCTGAATAGCTTTATCTCTATCCAAAATAATCGCTTTCAATGGACAGGATTTCGGACTGCTGAATCGCCCCGGATTACGCCTCCAAACCGCCATCAACAACGCATCAATGGCTAGATCACTGGTCATCTGCGATTTCATTGACCAGCCAACGACCTGACGAGAAAACAGATCCAGCACCACCGCCAAATACAACCAGCCTTCATACGTACGGATGTAGGTGATGTCGGTGACCCAAACCTTGTTGGGTTCCACGACATCGAACTGACGCTTCAGCAAATTGGGTGAGGCGACCGCTGGCTTACCGCCATACTTTCCTGCGCGACGTCGATAACCTGTCTGAGAGCGCAGTCCCTCAAGACGCATTAGCCTCGCCACACGGTGCCGACCACAGTCTTCACCGACCTCGCGCAGATCATCATGAATTTTGCGATAGCCATAAACTCCGCCGCTCTCTAGCCATGAATGCTTGATCAAACCCAGCAGTCGTTGGTCGTCTTTAGCGCGTGCAGATTGCGGCTCAGACAACCACGCGTAATAACCACTGGGGTGGACTTTCAGCGTCAGGCACAGCCGTCGAATCGAATAGTCCCCCGCGCGCAGCTTGATAAAGGCGTACTTCAGCCGCACTCCTTGGCAAAGTACGCGGCGGCCTTTTTTAAGATGTCTCGCTCTTCAGTGACCCGCTTGAGTTCAGCTCGCAGACGACGCAGTTCAGCGTGCTGATCATCGTCCTGCTGTCGCTCTTCTAGAGGTTTGCTGTAGCGCTTTATCCAGGCATAGAGGCTATGCGTCGACACGCCAAGACGTGCTGCCACATCGGCGACGGGCAGCTTCTTTTCGATCACTTGATTGACCGCTTGGATTTTGAATTCTTCGGGGTAACGCGGGTTGCTCATGGCACCTCCTAATAGGCCTCAGTTTAAGGCAAAGAGGTGTCTACGAAACCCGGGGCGATTCAGTTGACGATATTCATACACCAGCACCTTAGCGAATCAAATGTTCAGTGAGAAATGACAGCACAGCGTCATCCATGACTTTTACGTCCTTATGCCGTGAAGAGTATTGATAAGACAAAGCCCCCCCCTGCGCGAAAATCCGAGTCGCTACATAGCTATTACCCATATCACTGACAAAAACGACAACACCATCCTTTCCATGAAAGCGGTATACCTCTAATGAGCCAATGATATAAACATCGATATCATCGATGTGTCTCTGCGGTGCAAGCCCTGCAATTACCCTATCCTGGTCATATAGTTCAGGATCAACATGACTCACCCGCAAAATAGCCAACTCCCTGTCCAGGACTCTTTCGCCGACCAGTTTCATGTCAGGATACTGAACGTAGAGCGTCAATGTACTGCCGTCGCGGGTAACGATGCGCTGACACTCTGTCTTTGAAAATCGAACTTGAAAGACGTTTCGCTACCCTGCCCCTTGCTTTCAAATATGCAGGGCACCGTGGCACTCCCTTCAAGTGGAATCGACGCAGCGATCATTGCAGCTATAAGTATTATCGGTTTTAGCTTCACAGAGTATGTCATCGTAAAAAGGCCCATTAACCTATGACGGTATGTACTACACAAGATTGCCCCCCCAAATACTTCGCCTAACACTCCTACAAACGCTGCATCAATGTTTGACTTTTGAGAGAGCAAAGGTGCTCAAGGCGTCAATGACTGCCGACCATTCCTTGATTTTATCCGGCGACATTTGGGCCTTCGTAAGAACCCCTGTATGTTTAATTACAAAATAAGCCGTACAACTGGAACGCGCCTTGCCCGTTTTTTCACGTTGACAAGAAAACACCAATGGCACTTGTCCCGCCTTACGTAGCCAGTAATAACCATTTATCACGCCGGGCATGTATTCATTGTCTCTTTCCTGAAAATACAGCCCCGATGTCTCCCGATAATTGTCCAAATATTCTAGAGCAGACGCAGGTTCATCCAGCAGGGCGTCGATCATTTTCTCAAGATGGCCATCGACAAAAGACGCACTCTCAAGTGTTAGCACCACGCCTTGAAATTCCCCATAGGGGATCTTCGTATATTCATCAGTGCTAACAGACCGCAACTCCGGCCACGTCAATGGCATCGACAAAGAGGAAAAGTTGGCGTCACAGCCTTTTTTGTTTTCTGTAAAACCTTTCTCCCAAGAACTTTTCCCCTCGTACTCAGGCCAAAACAAAACGTAGTGCCTGGGCACTTCTATCACCGTGCCTGATATTTTCCCGCATACCCAACCTGGACGATTGCCTGCTGAAGAATCTGTCTCACTGTGTCCGGTTTCTTTCATTTGAGACCACGCAGTAAAAACAATCACTGCCAACGCAGCGCTCAGACACATCAACACAATGGCCGCCATCCCTCTTGATGCCTGCCAAAAAAACCTGAAAACCCCGCGCAGACGTTGGCACCAAACAACATTCAAGCGCATACAAACGCCTCTAAAACGACCAATCGAATCATGCTCCACTACCCCGACCGTGTTTGTTCAAGGACTCTGAAACCGCCCCCTGGAAACCAAGCCCTTGTCTCTATAACGGTTCGAACCGCGCAAGACCGAACCCCATCGGCCTAACGCTCCCGCAAACTCTCTTGAACATGCTGCTGCAACGGGCTCAAGAAGTAATCCAACACCCGCCGCGAATCGGTCTTGACCTCCGCCGTCACCGACATGCCCGGCGACAGCGCCACACGCTGGCCCTTGATGTTCAGATAATTGAGTGGCGATCGGCAACGTCTGGCGCAAGCTCGCCACCTGTACCTGCGCCGCCTGGATGTCCGCCGTGCGTTGCAGAATCTCGGCGTCAGCCAACGCCAGTTGGCTGCGATACTCCTGGTACTGCCCTTGCAACCAGCGCTCGGCGCCCAGCGTTTGCTCAGCGCTGGCCACCTGCAAGCTATCGCGGGCCAATACCGGCACCTGCTGCGCGTCGATGGCTTGCAGCATCGCAGCACTGCGCGCGCGGTCGATACGCGCTGCCAACAAATCGCCTTGAGTGCCGCGTATCTCGGCATCGGCCGAAGTGGCATCCAGTTCGATCAACACCTCGCCCATCTGCACCACCTGGCCATCACTGACGTGGATCGTCTTGATCAGTAATCCCTGGCTGCGTTGTAGAGCTGACGCTGGGCATTGAGCACGTCGGCCGTATTGCGTGAGCCCAACTCGCGCCCGACCTGGTTGGCCTTCACGGAAGCCTGGCTGGACAAGATCGCCTGGCGCCTGGCGACCACTTGCTCGGTATCGGAGTTGATTGCACGGTGCAGGTTGCGCACGGTCTGTACCACTTCACGGCGTTGATCGTCACGTTCGTCCTCGCTCTGTGCCAGGCGCTCGGTCGCTTCGCGCACCTGAGACCGAGTTGAGCCGCCCGAGTACAACGGGATATTAAGCTCAAGCCCGACGCTGCGTTGCGCGACGTCACCGTAGTATCCGGAGCGGCCAAAGTCCGTGGGGTTGCTGTAGCCGAAGTTGTCGTTGTCGCCCTTGCGATAGGACACCACGGCATCCAGCGTTGGCGCAAAGCCAGCCTTGCGCTGGCTGCGCGTATGCTCGGCGGCGGCAACGGCATAATTGCTCGCCAACAATGCGAAATTCTGCTGCACCGCGCGGCCGACCCAAGCGTTGGCGTCATTGGACTGCGGCGTTTCGATGGGCAATTGGTGCGCAATCGCCTCAATGGATGCATAGCGTTGGCGGGTCAGCCGAGAGAGCGCTTCAAACCCGTCCTCGACTTTTCGTTCGGCCAGCTTTCGGTTGGCGCTGGCGCTATCGAATGCGGCCTGTGCGTCCAGTGCATCGGTGATACTTGAGGCGCCATTGTCCAATCGCGCCTGGGCTTGTTGCTGTTGGCGCAACAATGCAGCCTCTTCGGCCTTGGCGGCAGACAACAGATCTTGTGCGCGCAACGTTTCAAAATAAGCCTGTGCGGCACTGAGGATCAACGCTTGTTCCTTGGCCGACAGCTCCAGTTCGGCCTGGGTGGCCGTGGCCTTCGACGCTTCCAGCGCGAACCAGCGATCCAGGCGAAACACCGGTTGGTTCAGATTGGCCTGGAACACCTTCTGGTTCCGAGTGCGGGTCAAGGCGGGCTGATCACGCTCCAGCCGCACCGCTTCCACCGTGGCGCCCGCGCTGAGGGTGGGCAGCAGCCCCGCCAACGCCTGCGCAACCGCCTCGCGCTGCGCACCGAAAGCGTGGCGGGCGGCGGACAGTCTTGCATCGTTGAGTACGGCCTGCTGGTAAACCCCCATCAGGTCGGCGCGCGGCACATGTTCCTCGGCAAGCGCGGGAGTGCCGACGTACAACATCCAGCCAAACGCACAGCAAATCCTTATGCAGACGCCCATGACACTCCACTTCCATTAGCCAGACACTTCAAACCGGCCCGGATTGTAGAGCGTCGATTGTGACGATTTAGAGTCCGCTCGGTTGCGCCGGATCAAGCAGTGTGCGCCCCTGCTCCCACAAGCCCATCATGCGCCCCTGCTGCCCCGGCACACCGGCCGCACGTCCCGAAGTTCCCCACTGCACCTGGAAGTAAGCGCCCTCTTCAAACAGCCAGATCCACTAGGCCGATTGCAACAGGTCAGGCCCGAAGAACGTCGCGCCGCCATTGACTTTCAGCACCGCTGGCGTGTGCGGATTGGCGGCAAGTACGTCCAAAATGCGCCCGGCAACGATCTGAATGCCGCTTCAGCCCCCCCAAAAACAGCCGGCACCGAACGTCGCCTGCTCAACAATCACGTCTTGGCGAAAATCAGTCATGCGCTGACCACCGCTTCGTTTGGCAGCAGATGCGCATGCAACTGCGCAATATGTTCAGGCCCGATACCGCAGCATCCACCGACAATACTGGCACCCGCCGCTACCCAGGTTCTGGACCAGTGCAGGTAGGATTCAGGGCCCAGGTCGCGGCGAATCTCCAGCAGCGTGCTGTTGGCCTTTGCCTCTGTGCTGACAGGCGGAAACGCGTTTGCGTAAACCCCCAGCTCGATGCTTTGATCGAGGCGCAGAAGGACATCCCCCGCCACCGCCAGCGCCGCTGCCATGACTTCCGGCTGGCTGCAATTGAACAGCACCGCCCTCGCCCCCAATTCGACCGCTACGTGTACCGCCTGGGCGACTGACTCCGAGGAACGCAATCGCGGTGGCTCGCCGGCTTCATCAAGCAGCGTGAACGACAGCCAAAGCGGTTTCGATTCTGCGCCAAGCGCCTCGACGACTGCCCGGACTTCAGCGATGGAACTCTGGGTTTCCGCCAGCCACACATCAACGTGCGCCTGCAATCCGGCGATGAGCTCGCGATGGATCACGACCGAACGTTGATGATCAAACAAGTCAGGTCGATAAGACCCTAGCGCCGGCGGCAACGATCCGGCCACCATGACCGGTTCGGTGCTGCCGGCCGCCGCCTGACGAGCCAGGCGTCCGGCCCGCTCGGCCAGCACACGGCCCTGCTCGGCAAAGCGCTCATCACCGATGTGAAACGGCACCACCGCGTAGCTGTTAGTGGTAATGATTCGCGCACCGGCCTCAATAAATGCCTGATGAGCCTGCAGCACATAGTCAGGCGCCTCGATCAACGCGAGGGCCGACCATTCCGGCTGGCGAAACGGTGCCCCGATACGCTGCAATTCGCGGCCCATGCCACCATCGAGCAAACGCAAGGACGCCTGGCTCATTGGATCGCGCTCACTTTCGGCGCCGAGGCGGCGAGCCATTGATCAACCGTGGCACTGTTCGCCTGTACCCACGCCTTGGCCGCGACGTCCGCTGGCTGTTTTTCCTTTTCGATCTTCAGGATCAGCTCATTGAGTTGCGCAGGTTCGATCGCGACATTACGCAGGAACTCGGCAATTTTCGGTGCGCGTTTCTGCAAGGCAGCGGACGCCAGGATATGCACCTTGGCATCCGGGAAGGCGCAGGTGATCTGACTCTTGTTCAGCCAGTCCGGGTCGACGGTCGGACTGATGAATTTCCAGCAACCATCAGCCTTGTAAAGCGGGTCATCTTTTTTGTTGTCCTGGGCGTAACCGTCGAATGCCGGCTCTTCCAGGCGACGCAGGTCAAAGGCCGAAAAGATCCAGTCCGGGGTGTAGGCATAGAACACCACGCCACGTTGCGCCTTGTAAGCCGAGGCGAGTTTGGCGTAGGTCACCGAGGCTTCGGTGGACACCGACTCGAATTTATCGGCAAACCCGTAATCCTTGGCCTTGATCTGGCCGATGTAAGTCGACTCCCAGCCCGCCGGCCCCACCAGCAACTCAGCCTTACCGCCGCCCAGTGGCTCAAAGAGCTTGGCCACTTCAGGTTTTTTCAGGTCGTAGATGGATTTGACCCCGTACTTGTCCTGCAAATAACCGGGAATGTAAAACCCTTGTTCGCCCGCATACGGATGAGTGTTCGGCACCAAGGACCGGGTGCCGCCCGTGACGTATTTAGCCCAGGCTGCCGACTGGTTAGGCAGCCAGATATCGGTCAGTACGTCGACCGAACCGTCGCCTTTGGCGGCTGCGCTGAACAGCACCGCGACATCCCCGGCCAGATACGACACATCGCCATCCAGTCGGCTTTTGATTACCTCACCAAGGATGTGTTGAATGGCGATAGCCCCCGTCCAGTTCTGCTCGCCAATGACAATTTTGTCCTTGGCGAAGACGGTGGCCGGGAGGATCAAGGATGCCAGCAATGCGGCCGCACCGAAGGTACGCGACAGATGTGTCTTCACGATAAATCTCTCAGTTAGTTGTGCCGGTGGTCTTGCTTGCGCAAGCTCGATTGAATGATTCGGTCAGGGATCAGTGCACACAGGACGATCGCCACGCCGGCGAGCACGCCTTCGCCGCCCTTGATGTTGCGCAGCGCCGTCATCACGTCATAACCCAGGCCGCCGGCGCCGATCAGGGCAGCGACCACCACCATCGACAAGCTCATGACGATGGTCTGGTTGATCCCCAATAACAGCGAGCGGCGAGCCAAGGGCAGTTGCACCTTGATCAGGGTCTGCCAAGGACTGGCACCGTGTGCCACCGCCGCTTCGACAACATCCTTCGCAACTTCCTGGATACCCAGCGACGTCAGACGAATCATCGGCGCCAGGGCGAAAATCACGGTCGCGATCACGGCGGGGGTCTTGCCGACAGAAAAGAACGCCACGGCAGGAATCAGGTACACAAACGTCGGCAGGGTCTGCATGACGTCCAGCAGGGGCGTAATCACCCGCCGTAAAAGCGGACGCTTCGCCAGCAGGATGCCGGTGGGTACGCCAATGACCAGGGCAATCAGTACCGAAGAACCGACCAGCGCCAGCGTGGCAATGGTTCGCTCCCAAAAGCCAAACAGGCCGATGTACAACAAGGCTGCGCTGCTGGTCAGTGCCAGCGGCAAGCCAGCTGAACGCCACGCCAGAAACACCAGCGCCAGTGCCGAAACCGGCCATGGCAACCAACCTAGGAGGTTTTCAATGCCTTCGATGACGGTGCGAACGGCAACGATCACGCCGACGAATGCACCCTCGAACGTCACCTGCGACCAGCCAATGAATTCATCAATGCTCTGTGCCGCCAGCAGCAAGGCCTGGCGATTGGCCGGGAACTGCAGCAACACACCAGTGGCGTCAGGTGTGACGACGCGCCAGATCACCAGTGCCTGACTGACCACCAGCACAGCCAAAGGCAGCCCCCAACCCGATACGTTGCGTAGCACAGGCTGGCGGCTCAACGAGAGCGCTGTGAAACGACTGGCCGCGAACACCATCACCGCCGCCAGAATCGCCAGCCATGATGAACTGGCAATGCCCTGGGCCAGTGCCGCTAGCGCTGCGAGTTCAACGGCGAAGCCGAGCCAAAACAAACCGCCCTTGCCTCGCGCAGCAAGCGCAGCAGGCCCCAGCAACAATGCCTGCCACCCGCGCAAGCCGGGCTGGACGTGCGGCCCACGAGGAGCGGTTTCGGGGGGCTGAAGGCCAACGCTGTCGACGCTGTGAAGGGGTGTATGGGTTGAATTGAAGTCCCGGAAAAAGTCCGCAACTTCGGCGTCAACCGGATGCTCGAGCAACTGTTTGGGCGTGCCCAATTGCACCAGCCGTCCTCGGCGCAGCACTGCGATGCGGTCAGCAAGGCGTATGGCTTCGGCCGGGTCATGGGTGACCAGCAATGTGCTGATACCACGCTCACGCACCAGTGCCAGGAAATGACTTTGCAGATCGCGTCGAATGGTCGGATCCAGCGCACTGAACGGCTCGTCCATCAGTAGAATGTCGGGATCAGTCACCAATGCGCGTGCCAGGCCAACCCGTTGCTGCATGCCACCGGACAACTCATGGGGATAATGTTCGCCCCACCCCTCCAGACCTACCGCCTGCAACTGCAGAATAGCCGCAGCATGACGAATCGACTCGGGTTCACCACGCAATTCGAGGGGCAGCGCGACGTTGTCCAGCACCGTACGATGGGGCAACAGGCCAAAATGCTGGAACACCATCCCGATGCGGCGCGATCTCAAGTCGCGCAAAGCTTTGTGGCTCAAACCGCTGATGGTCTGCCCTTCGATCAAGACATCGCCACTCGAGGGCTCAATCAAGCGATTGATATGCCGCAGCAGCGTGGATTTCCCGCTTCCTGATGTGCCCATCAGGCACAGAACTTCACCGCGCCGCACCTTCAAACTGACATTGCTGACGGCCGGCAGCACTGACGAACCTTTGCGCAGATAGGCTTTGGTGACGTCTCGCAACTCAAGCACAACGTCGGCCTCATTGGCGTGATCGCTGGAGGGTTGCGCACGCTGTTGAGATGAGTCGATCCGGGCAGTTGCCAAAGAGGTTTGAATAAGTGTCACAGAAGCTCCGGGCAAGCGACCCCTGGATGCGGGCAACGCGCTCGCCCCAGAGTAGAAAATTGGCTGAGCCTCAGGCCATGATCCGAACACCGTGTCCTGAAGCAAAAAAGCGCCGCGCAGGGAGCGCAACGCTTTTCACAGACATAAAGCTAATCGATCTTAAAAATAACAAATAAATATCTTTTTGGAATTAACTTAAGCCTTCTCGCTCCGGCTATCTGCGTCTGATTATTAAAATAAAAATAACTAAAAGGTATCAATAAGTACAAAATATGAATTTATAGTTATAAAAGTGTCGGAAACCGCCTTTCTCGAGCATTGGGCTTTCGAAGGCGTGGCCGTGTTGTCGGCGAGCCGGAGCAAACGCCTGGTCAGCGCCAACGGTGCATTTATCAGCTGCGCACTTTATCAACTGAAGCCAGCTCAACCGGACGAACCTGGACGCTGATCAAGTTTTTTCATCAGCCTCTGGAACGCCGCCAGCACCTGTGCAGGCCGCTCCAACATCAATTGATGACCACACCGCTCCAACACCTCAAAGCTACCCGTTGGCAGCTGTCGGGCGAGCGCTTCCCCCCCACTGGAGGGCGTCAGCCCGTCGCTGTCTCCCGCTAACACATAAGTCGGCAACGTCAGTCGGGCCAGGGCATCGGCGTCGGGCCATTGGGCGTTTTGCAGTAGAGACTTGAACACATACAGACGATTGCGACGGGTCAGGTTTTCCTCGTAGGCCACCAGCCGGGGATCGGCTGCGCAGTGCCACGCACGCTGACGAAAGCCCTTGGCCAGCAACGGCCGCAGCAGCTCCAACACCCAGGCAGGCAGAGACATCAGACCACCACGGCTCAACGGGCGATGCAGTTGTGTGCCTAGCAACAGGGCGCCATCCATGGTCACCTGCGGCAACCTGCGTGGAAGCTCCAGCAAGGCACTCAACCCCAGTCCGGTACCAAAGGAATGTGCAACCAGGATATTCCGACGTGCAGCGTAGCGGCTCAGTATTTCCAGCTGATCTGCCACCAGTTCCGACCAGGCATAGGCCTGCGGCTGGCGCGGCTTTTCACTATCGCCGTGCCCCAACAGGTCCCACGCCACCAGGCTGTATCCCTGATCGGACAACGACTGCCATAACTCGCGCCATTGATCCTTGTGGCCGCCACCACCATGCCCGAAGAACAAGACTGTATCTGCCTGATGCGTGCCTGGTTGATAAGCGATGCTCAGGTACCGTCCTGGACGGATTTCCACCCGCTCGCCCCGCACCAGAGGTAAATCAGAAAATGCGTGTAAATCAGTCATGAGTGGGACAAGCCTCTTTGAATTCAAGGTTTTGAGGAGTGACTGTCGAAGGGAGGACGGTTCTGGAGAAGCCACGCAATAAGGTCTGGGTATAAGCGTGTTGCGGATGGACCAGTAGCGTTGCCGCTTCCCCCTGCTCCACCACATGCCCGCCCTGCATCACGGCAATGCGATCACACAGTCTGGCGGCCACTCGCAAATCGTGGGTGATGAACACAATGCTCAGCTTGAGCCGACGTTGCAGGTCTTCAAGCAACTCGAGAATCTGTACCTGGATCAGCGCATCCAGAGCGGAAACGCATTCGTCCGCGATGAGTATTTTCGGCTCCACAGCCAAGGCACGGGCGATACCGATACGTTGGCGCTGGCCACCGGAGAACTCATGGGGATAGCGCTCGAACGCCGTGGCGGGTAGCCCAACCAACGCCAAAAATGAGCGCGTGCGCCGCTCGGCCTCGGCCTTTGAGTGCCCCTGTTCAGCAATTCACCCAGGTGCTGCTGCCGGCGGCGTTGCCGAGTATCGCCACCGGCGTGCTGCACGCGCTGGCATTCGCCTGGGTCACCGCGATAGGCAGTGAATTGTTCCTGTCCTCCGGGTCGGGCCTGGGCAATCTGATGATGAACGCAGAGGCCGGCTCGCGCATGGAAGTGATCGTGCTCAGCGTGCTGTGCATCGGCTTGCTCGGCTACCTGATGACCCTGTTATTCACCCTGCTGAGCCGCCACCTGTTGCGCTGGCGCAACCTCCGTTGAAAGGCCCTGATATGAACGCAATCGCTTCCCCGCTATACCTGCAAACCGGTGCGCTGCAGATTCGCGGCCTGAACAAGACATACCAGATCGAAGGCCGTCCACTGCCGGTGTTGCACGACATCCAGCTCGACGTGCGCCCTGGCGAGTTTGTCAGCATTGTCGGCGCCAGCGGCTGCGGAAAATCCACTCTGCTGCGACTGATTGTCGGCCTGGAAGCCGAATACGGAGGCGATATTTTGCTGGACGGCAAACGTATCGTCGCCACCAGCCTGGAACGCGGCATCGTGTTCCAGGACCATCGCCTGTTCCCCTGGATGACCGTCAGCCAGAACATCGCCCTGGCCCTACCACAAGCTGGCCCAGGTGGAGAAAGACCGTCAGGTAGCTGAACACATCACGCTGGTGAACCTTGAAGGATTTGAAAATGCCTACCCCCATCAGCTCTCCGGCGGCATGGCGCAACGCGCCGCGATCGCCAGGGCGCTCATCAACAAACCCAAAGTGTTGCTACTGGATGAACCGCTGGGCGCCCTCGATGCCTTGACCCGCGTGCACCTGCAACGCGAACTGCAACGCATCTGGGTACAGCAGCGTTGCACGGTGATTATGGTCACCCATGACATTGAAGAGGCGTTATACCTGGGAGATCGAGTGATCGTGATGGACGCACATCCGGGCCGGATCAAGCATGAAATCCGGGTAGACCTGCCCCATCCGAGGGATCGGACATCATCAGTGCTACAGGGGTACAAGGAGCAGTTGCTGGAAGAATTGGTAGGGCATTGAACCTGCCGCTTACCGGGCAACTGGAGCAGGCCACCACCCGCTACCTGGCGTTTCATCATGGCGATTGCGGTGTGCGGGATCATCGGCGGGCCGCTGTCGACTTCGATCATGGCGCACTTCGCCGGTGACTTTCGCAGCCGTGGCAAGAACGTTGGGGTGATGCACGCTTGCGGTCACGACGCGCATATGGCGATGGCGCTAGAGGTTGCCGAGGTGTTGGCGGCCCATCGCGAGCAACTGCCAGGCACGCTCAAGCTGATCTTCCAACCGGCCGAAGAAGGGCCGCCGCTCGGCGAACAAGGCGGTGCGCAATGGATGATCAAGGACGGCGCGCTGCAAAGACCGCCAGAGGCATGCGACCTTTCCGTGGACCGGCATCGACCCTGTACCCGTCGTGCCTGCAATCGGTCTGCTGATCGCGGATTAGTCCACAACGATGGGTGAGCGTCCTAATCAAGCTCACCCACCTGCATCAACGCATCGGCAGTCGCCTGAATATGCTCACGCATCCACACCTTGCCCAGCCAATCCCCCGGAATACCCTGCACACCATAATACGCACCGGCAACCTGCCCAGCGATTGCCGCCGTAGTGTCCGCATCATCCCCCAAATTCGCAGCCATCAACACAGCCTCAGCGAAGGTACTTGTCTGGTGAAAACACCAGAGTGCCGCTTCCAGCGAAGCGACTGCATAGCCAGAGCCCACAATGTCTGCGCGAGACTTTTCACGGTAGGTCCCTTCAGCGATTGCAATCACGTTTGGCTCGATCAAGCCGGAACTTTCTACCTGCAGCAGCTGCTCTTTTGCCTCGCCATTTAGCGCATTGGCAATCACCATCGAAAGTACCAGACAGCACTCCACCGCTTCCTGAGCGGCGTGTGTCGTACGGGAACTGTCGGCCGCAAAGGTGTGGATTCGATGGGTATCTGGGAAGTAAAACAGCACGATGGGGGCCAGACGCATCATTGAACCGTTGCCGGCCGAGTAGCGATCCGTGGATCCGGCAAAGGGATCGCCATTTCTTTGAAAGTCAGCCAATGCCTGGCGCACCGTCAGGCCGATATCGAAGCATTCGCCGGTAGAGCTCCAGTAACCCGACGTCCACCATTTCAGATAGCGTTCCATCTGATCTACGGGGTCGAAACCGTCTTTCTGCAACATGCTTTCCGCCAAGCATAGCGCCATGGATGTGTCGTCGGTCCACTGCCCAGGCTGAAGATTAAAAGGCCCTCCGCCCGTCATGTTCGTGACCGGTGTAAAGGACCCGCGCGGCATAAACTCGACAGTTGTTCCCACAGCATCGCCACAGGCCAGGCCAAGTAGGCAGCCACGAAAACGATCCGATAGAGAGATAGGCATTTGTGATGAACTCATAGACAGATTCAGATCACGCCACTATTCCAGTTCCGCCCCGCTCGGTCTGTAGGTCACGACTGGCTGAGTTGTGCGATGCGCGTAATCGCTGCGGCGCCCTTGAGAAGTGGCTATCGCCACTACATTGACTTGACCAAAACCACTTCGGCAAAGCGGAACTTTTTTCTGGCTGCCTTGGTAGCTTCTTGCTCGACAACGAGGGAGCTAAGGGTATCTGCCTCATGCACTATTTCGAGCATTTTACCTTCAAACTCATTCCCAACTCGTAGCGTCACTCTGAGCCTGGGCGTGAAGCCTTTTGATACCTTGTTTTTCTTCACCGCTTTTACTGGCGGCGTAACCGCCACTTCCGCGACGGTTTCCTGCATTAGGGAGGGATTTCACCGGCTGGATTATTGCGCTTGCGCATCTTGAGTTGGATGCTGTTTGACCGCCTTGCGCGCTTCGTCGCAATATGCACGTGCTTGTTTCAGGCTGACTGCAAGGTACCAGCCAAAAGACATTTTTACTTGCTGACCCGCTCAGTAAAAACGGAACAACCATCGTTTTTTGCCGTCGACAGGCACCATGAAGCACAGGCCGTCAAAGTTGCCAAGGGTGTAGGTTTTATCTGTAGGCTGGGCGTGCCGGATGGCCATATCTGATAGAGGCATGGTGAGCTCCTGTTAGAGAGCCAGCACCCGATGCTCGTCTGGCGACCTGAGAGGATCCAGCAACAATACGAATTTGAGCCTTTCCGAAAAAACCACTCAAAAAGGTACTGGATTACCCTGGTTTTCCGCAGAAACGAAAAAAGACGCCGAAGCGTCTATTTCGCTGACCTCCAGAATCCAGTGGATGTCTGTAGATCTATATTTGGAGCGGGAAACGAGACTCGAACTCGCGACCCCGACCTTGGCAAGGTCGTGCTCTACCAACTGAGCTATTCCCGCTTGGTGATGCGCATTCTATAGAATTCTTGAAGCCCGTCAACCTCTTGATTCAAAAAAGTTTTATTTCTTTTCAACGGTGGTGCGCAGATGAGGCCAGGCAGCGCGTAAATACTGGAGCATGGACCACAACGTCAGGCCCGCCGCGATCAGCAGCAGCGCGTAGCCAGTCAGCACCCAGAAGGAGAAGTCCGATGGGTTGGCCAGCAGGATGACCAGCGCGAGCATCTGCGCGGCGGTTTTCCACTTGCCCATGTTGGACACCGCGACGTGGGCGCGGGCGCCGATTTCGGCCATCCATTCGCGCAGGGCCGAGACGACGATCTCGCGGCCGATGATCACGGCGGCCGGCAGGGTCAGCCACAGGTTGCCATGTTCCTGCACCAGCAAGACCAGCGCCACCGCCACCATCAGTTTGTCGGCCACCGGATCGAGGAAGGCACCGAATGGCGTGCTTTGCTCCAGGCGGCGCGCCAGGTAGCCGTCGAGCCAGTCGGTGGCGGCCGCAAAGGCGAATACCGAACTGGATGCGGCATAGCTCCATTCGTACGGCAAATAGAACAACAGAATGAAAATCGGAATAAGCAGGACGCGTAGAACGGTAATCAGATTAGGGATATTCATCGGCACAACTGGCTACGAGGTGGAAAGGCATTCTATTCGCTATGCAGATTCGCATAAATCAACTCAGCGAGCTTTTTACTGATACCGGGAGCTTTGGCTATTTCGTCAATGCTGGCACGGGATAGCTCCTGCAAGCCACCAAAATGTTTAAGCAAGTCGCGACGTCGCGTCGGGCCGACCCCCGCCACCCCTTCCAGGGTTGAGGTTCGCCGGGTTTTACCACGGCGGGCACGGTGCCCGGTGATGGCGAAACGGTGGGCTTCGTCGCGGATTTGCTGGATCAGGTGCAACGCAGGTGAGTCGCCCTTCAAAGTGAACTCATGGGCGGCATCATTCAAGTACAACGTTTCGAAACCGGCCTTGCGTGTGGCGCCCTTGGCCACGCCGAGCAGGATCAGGTCAGGCACCGCCAGCTCGTTGAGCACGTCACGGGCCATGGACAACTGGCCCTTGCCACCGTCCACCAGCAGGATGTCCGGTAGCTTGCCCTCGCCGTCCTTCAATTTGCTGAAGCGTCGCGTCAGGGCCTGGTGCATGGCGGCGTAGTCATCACCGGCGGTGACGCCTTCGATGTTGTAGCGCCGGTAGTCGGACTTGATCGGCCCTTCCGGCCCGAACACCACGCAGGACGCCACAGTGGCCTCGCCGCTGGAGTGGCTGATGTCGTAGCACTCCAGGCGCTGTGGTGGTTCGTCCAGGTTGAGGACTTCGGCCAGCGCATCGAAACGTGCGGCGACGTGCTGTCGATTGGCCAGGCGCGCGCCCAGGGCCTGTTCGGCATTGGTCACCGCCAACTGCTGCCAGCGCGCGCGGGTACCGCGTACACGGTGGCTGATGTCGAGCTCACGGCCGCGCAGCTCGTGGATCGCCTCGATCAGTGTCGGGAAGTCTTCGTGCACCACGTTGACGATCAGCTCGGACGGCAAGTCGCGTTCGGGGCTACTGACGTAATACTGGCCAAGGAACGCGGCCATGACTTCGGCCACTTCCTCATCGATACCGGTCTGCGGGAAGAAATTCTTGCTGCCCAGCACACGCCCACCGCGCACGCTGATCAGGTGCACACAGGCGCCACCGGGGTTGACGAAGGCAGCGATCACGTCGACGTCACCAGTGCCGCCTTCCATGCTTTGCTGGTCCTGCACGCGACGCAGCAGGGAGATCTGGTCACGCAACTCGGCGGCGCGCTCAAAATCCAGGGTGCTGGCGGCCTGCTCCATCGCGGCGGACAGCTCGTCGGTGAGCGCATTGCTGCGTCCTTCAAGGAACATCACCGAATGGCGTACATCTTCGGCGTACTCGGCCGGCTCCACCAAACCCACGCAAGGCGCCTTGCAGCGCTTGATCTGGTATTGCAGGCACGGCCGGGTGCGGTTCTTGTAGAAGCTGTCTTCGCACTGGCGCACAAAAAAGGTCTTTTGCAGCAAGCTCAGGCTTTCACGAATCGCCCCGGCGCTGGGGTACGGCCCGAAATACTTGCCCTTCTGCTTCTTCGCACCGCGGTGAATGCTCAGGCGTGGGAAGTTGCCGTCGGACAAAAACACGTAGGGGTAGGATTTGTCGTCACGCAGCAGGATGTTGTAGGGCGGCCGCCATTCCTTGATCAGCGTCTGCTCAAGCAACAGCGCTTCGGTTTCATTGGCGGTGATGGTGGTTTCGACCTGGGCGATGCGTGCGACCAACGCTGCTGTCTTGGGCGCAAGGCCGCTCTTGCGAAAATAGCTCGCCAGACGGTTCTTCAGGTTCTTGGCTTTACCGACGTAAAGCAGGCGCGCCTCACTGTCGAACATGCGGTACACGCCGGGGCGGCCACTGCAGGTTGAGAGAAAGGCACTCGGATCGAACGGCGTGGTCATGTCAGGCGCTGGCGTCCACCATGCCGTGGCGCACTGCGAGCAGGGTCAGTTCAACATCACTGCTGATGGCGAGCTTCTCGAAAATGCGATAGCGGTAGGTGTTGACGGTCTTGGGCGACAGGCACAGCTTGTCGGAAATCGTCTGCACCTTCTGGCAACCGACGATCATCAAGGCGATCTGGATTTCCCGCTCAGACAGCGCATCGAACGGCGAATCGCTGACCGGCTGGAAGGATTTGATCGCCAACTGCTGGGCAATCTGCGGGCTGATGTAACGCTGGCCGGCAAACACCAGGCGAATGGCTTGCACCATCTCGGCCAGGCCGGCGCCCTTGGTCAGGTAACCCGCCGCCCCCGCCTGTAGCAAACGGGTCGGAAACGGATCTTCCTCACACACCGTCACCACCACGACCTTGATGTCCGGATGGCTGCGCAACAATTTGGTCGTGGCGCCAAGACCGCCGATGCCAGGCATCTTGACGTCCATCAACACCACATCGGGTTTCAACTCCCGAGCCTTGATCAGGGACTCTTCCCCGGACTCGGCCTGGCCGACTACTTGCAGGCCATCGATGTCAGCCAGCATTCGTGTAATGCCTGTACGAACGAGATCATGGTCATCGACTACTAGCACCCTAATCAAGCAGACACCTCGCGATATGGTCTTATAGGTTGCTGAACACCTTAGCAAAAAACCAAGGCGCAGACCTAGCTACACGCGTCATATATATAGAGTTTGGGTACACGGCAGTCGTCCGCCAAACAGCGAACGCCCGGGTTTGCGGGGGAAAGGCTCAGGAATCCCGGTGCTGCGGCTTGGCCTTGCCATTCAGCGAGGCTGAATGCTCAGCCAGGGTCGACGTCAGGCGGCGGATTGCATCCTGGTCTTCCTTGAGCATCGAGCGGTAATCGACCAACACTTTCTCTTCAACTTGACTCAATTGGTCCAATTGAATCGGCGTGGGACTGCCTGTCAACACGAACAAAATATCCACACCTCGCTCGGCAACCCTGGAGAGGTAGTCGGCTTTGGGCGCCCGCCCGCCACTTTCATACTTGCCTTGTGCGTTAGCTTCAACGCCTCCTATCTCACCAAAAACTTTTTGCGACAGGCCAAGTCGCTCTCTTTCTTGCCTCAAACGCGAACCGATTCCACTCATTTGGATGTATGATCCTATTTTGCACACCTCAAGAGGTGACACATCATCTCTTTATTAAACAAACTTGAACGGTTTTGAACTATGCCCGGAATCCGTACTGCTGCACAAGCCAAGGCCTGGCTAGAACATCAAGGAAAGTCAGTGCAAGCGTTCGCCCGAGAACATGGCGTTGATCCGGCAACCACCTATCAAGTGCTCGCTGGGCGCAAAAAGGGACGACGTGGAGAAGCCCACAAGGTAGCGGTCCTTCTGGGCATGAAAGAAGGGATCATCCTTTCTGAGGCTGATGGCCAAAACAACGATCAGGAAATCGTCTCCTGAAGCCAGTATGCGCTTATTAGGATTCAGTGCAGGGTTAGCTTGATCGACAGGTGCGCTCCATGCGCCAAAAGCAGTCTTCCTCACCGACGATACTCAGCCCCATGCGCTGATACAGCCCTCTTGCCGGGTTGGTCTTGAACACAGTCAAACGCAACAAACCCTGCCCGCATGCCTTGAGAGCCATCTGCTCCAGCACCCAACTCCCTGCACCCTGCCGGCGACAATCTTCGAGCAAATGCAGTTCGCGGATATACAGTGCCCGGCTGTCTCGGCTCAGGCTGATAAAACCCAGGACACTGTCGTCACGGCAGATCAGCCAGTTTTCCCGGCCGGCCCAAGCCGTATCAAACCCCTCGTTGGACCACAGCAAACCGTACTGCGTGTAATAGCGACCCATGGCCTCATGGGTCAGCGTTCGTGCGAACGGCAGGTCGCGGTCTGTGGCTGCACGCAGGTGGAATGCCATTTACACGACCACCACTTGGCCAGCCCATTCCCCGCCCTCACGCCGGGCAAGCACTAGCGCGTCACCGACGCCCGGCGCAGCAGCAAGCAAACGACCACCAGCGGCCCAGATCGCACTGCGACCGGCACACACATAGCCACCGGACGGGCCGCCATGATTGGCCATCAACACCAGCAAGCCATGTTTGGCGGCATAACCTTGCAACAACGTGCTGTCAGTTGCGTAGCCTGCTTCGCTGATCAATACACCGGCGGCGTAAACCGTCGCACCCGCTTCAGCGGCAGTATGCGGATGACTGGCGTGGGAGAAGTCTGCACAAACTGCCAACGCAATCCGGTCGTCCGCCCACTCCAAAACCGCACCGCCCTGCCCCGCAATAAACGCGGCTTCTTCGCCTGGATGCAGATGCTGTTTGGTGTACACCGCCAGGGAGCCGTCCGCCCCCAGTACCAATGCGCCGATCATCACCCCCGCTTCAGGTGTCAAGCGGATTGGCATCCCCACCACGGCGGTCAATCGCAGCTCCCGCGCCATCTCACGCAACGGCGTGAGCAACCTGTCCTCTGGTGTTATCGCCAGCTCGGCAGCCAAACACGGCTCATAGCCAGTCAACGACAACTCCGGAAACACCAACAACTGCACGGCGTGCTCCGCCGCCACACGCATAAAGGTCAGGTGCCGCTGCAGATTGGCCCGCACGTCGCCCGCGATAGAGAGGGATTGAGCAGCAGCAAGGGTTAAGGCAGTCACGGTCGCGTCCCGGCAATCATTGTCAAAGTATGACAAGCATATCTCGACCGATAGCCGTGGGTAGCCCCGCGCCATAGAAATTACTGATTGAATCCTCCTGCATGCCTCGAGTAAGCTCCCCCCATCATTTGGAGACACACCATGTTGCAACTCACCCACACTCAGGTTTGCCTTGCTGCCAGCGCCCCGCGCCTGGTGTCGGCTACCCGCGTGAACGGTTCGAGCGCACCTGTCAGCTTTTATTTTGGGTATTGGTTTAGCCACTGGCGCGCCTGATACCTGAAATCGGCGCACACTACTCAAGGGGTCGCCTACCAGAGAAATCTAACCCCCGGTCGGCTCCCCGACCGGGGGTTTTGTTTTTCAGGCCCTTATAAATTCAGCAAGAACACTTAAAGGACACACGACATGAACTACGCCACCTATTACCGCTACGACACTTCCACTGCATGGCGATTTAGCAAGCTCCGTTCGGGACAGCCTGCCGCCTCCGATCGGTCACCTATTGGTGGCAAGCCAACACACGTAGCCGATACGGCCAATTGTCGAACACCCCAGTAGGGCCAAGCGTGCGGGAATAACCCGCCGCTTGCCCAGGAAGCCTTGAATATGAACTCTGCCACCGCCGCTTTGCCTGTCACCGATCTTTCCAGCGCCAATGAAGCCCTGACCCTGCGCCTGCCCAGCTCGCTTGAGCTCAAGCATCAGTTGCCCCTCAGTCCGTTCCTCAACGAACAAGTCCACAACCATCGCCAAGCCGTGCGCGCCATCCTCAATGGCGAAGACTCACGCTTGCTGGTGATTGTCGGCCCGTGCTCGATCCACGACCCCGAATCGGCCATGGAATACGCTCGCAACCTGAAGAAACTGGCCTTGGATGTCAGCGACCAGATGCTGCTGGTGATCCGTGCCTACGTCGAAAAACCGCGCACCACTATCGGCTGGAAAGGCCTGGCCTACGACCCGCACCTGGATGGCAGCGATGACATGGCCGCCGGCCTCACCCTGTCCCGCCAGCTGATGCGCGAAATGTTGCGCCTGGGCCTGCCGGTTGCCACCGAGCTGCTGCAACCCATGGCCGCCGGCTACTTTGATGACCTGCTCAGTTGGGTCGCGATTGGTGCGCGCACCACCGAATCGCAGATTCACCGTGAAATGGCCAGCGGCCTGGGCATGCCCGTGGGCTTCAAGAACGGCACCGACGGCGGCGTCGCGATTGCCTGTGATGCGATGCGCTCGGCGTCCCACCCGCACCGCCATTTCGGCGTCGACAGCCAGGGCCACCCGGCGATCATCCAGACCTCTGGCAACCCCGATACCCATCTGGTGCTGCGCGGCGGTCACCGTGGGCCGAACTACGATGTGCAAAGCGTCGCGCAGGTGAAGCACGACCTGGCCAAGTCCAAGGTGGCGGCGCGGATCATGGTCGATTGCAGCCACGCCAACAGCGGCAAAGACCCGCTACGCCAGCCGACGGTGTTCAATGAGGTGTTGGAACAACGCCTGCAGGGCGATACCTCGCTGGTGGGCATGATGCTCGAAAGCCATCTGTTCGAAGGCTGCCAGCCGCTGAGCGCGTCGATGAAGTACGGCGTATCGGTGACCGATGGTTGCCTGGGTTGGGACGGCACCGAGCAACTGTTGCGCAGTGCGGCCGAGCGTTTGCGCATGCAAAACAGAACCGACTGAGAGATGACGGCCAACCGATGGGAGGGCGCCCCCTCCCACGGTCGGATTCGTGACCTGCGGTAAAGACTCCTTTTCAGATTCGACGGTTTTTCCGAAGGCGTGAGCAGCAGATACTCGACGCTACTGTTCACCCCCCTTCAGGAGTTACTGATGTCTGTCCCTACCCAAACCGTTCCGGCCTTCGGCCTTGGCACCTTCCGCCTGCAAGGCAAGGTGGTGATCGACTCCGTGAGCACCGGCCTGGAGCTGGGCTACCGCGTGATCGACACCGCGCAGATCTACGAAAACGAAGCCGACGTCGGCCAGGCGATTGCCGACAGCGGTATCCCGCGTGATGAACTGTTCATCACCAGCAAGATCTGGATTGCCAATTTCGCTGAAGGCCAACTGATCCCAAGCCTGCGCGAAAGCCTGCGCAAACTGCAGACCGACCACCTGGACCTGACCCTGATCCACTGGCCGTCGCCGGAAGACCAAGTACCCGTCGCCGAATTCATGGGCCAGTTGCTGGAGGCCAAGCGCCTGGGGCTGACGCGCCATATCGGCATTTCCAACTTCACTGTCGACCTGATGAAACAGGCGATTGCCGCGGTCGGCGCCGAACACATCGCCACCAACCAGATCGAGCTGCACCCCTACCTGCAAAACCGCAAAGTGGTGGATTTCGCCAGCGCCAACGGCATTCAGATCACTTCGTACATGACCCTGGCCTATGGCGAAGTACTGAAAGACCCGGTCATCCAACAGATCGCCGAACGCCATCAAGCCACGGCAGCCCAAGTCACCCTGGCCTGGGCCATGCAGTTGGGTTACGCGGTGATCCCATCGTCAACCAAGCGCGCCAACCTGGAAAGCAACCTCAAGGCCTTGGAGCTGACCTTGAGCGCCGCCGACATGGCACAGATTGCCGGCCTGGAGCGTGGCCATCGCTTGACCAGCCCCAAGGGTATCGCGCCGAAATGGGATTAAACCCCGGGCGCCGGCGTACGGGATAATTCCCGCAGCCACGGCAACACGCGCAAGCCACGGGCCGCCGTCGGGGGGTCGATGATGTCCATGAAGTGTTCAAGGTTGACGTGGTCCGGCACCCCCGGCAAACGCACGAGCACCGCTGGGGCGATACCAGCAGGTTGGCCAAGGTCCAGGTGGTCGTAGACCAGCACATGACGTACCTGAGGCTGCGGCCCGCTGGCCTGGGCCGCGAGCCCCGCGTTGATGATCAGCACATCAAACGGCTTCGCCGGGATGGCAGTGAGGATCTGGACTTCATCGAAGGTCTGCACCGGCACTATCCGGTGATACCCCAGTTGGTTGAGCATTTTTTCGATGTGCAGCCGCTGCAGGTGCTGTTCATCGGCAATCAGGATGGTTAGTGCTTTGTTCGGCATGGCAAACCCCTGGGCAGGCAGCGCTCGTCAGTGAGCGCCGCCCATTTTCCAGACATCTTCCGAAGACAAAATCAGGCTTGTTCCCCCTTCGCGTAGGAGTTCTCCCAAACCCACCGAACGGTACTCAAGGTTGATTGCAATAAACGCTCAATCTCTGCTGCAGATCAGCGCAAGCGTCACTCACCGCGTCAACCGCCGCCCCAAGGGCCGTCTTGTCCTTGGCTTCACACACCGCCTCCAGCGTTTCACAACAGCTGATCAGCGCCTGCGCCTTGACCATGCGCGCTCCGCCCTTGGCCCGATGCGCAACGTCGTGCAACCTGGCAAAGTCGGCCTCTTGTCGCAGCGTCGGCAATAACGCGCGATCCGCTTCCAGGCTGTCGAGCAGCGGCGTCAACAATTCCTTGAGAGCGCCGCGATCATTTTCCGTCAACGCGATCAGCGCGCTCAAGTCATACGCCTCGACGGCATTCGCCGCAGCGACGCTCGCCACCCGCGAGGCCAACGCCGCTCGCAAGTCATCCAGCCCGGTGGGTTTGAACAGGCAGCCATCCATTCCCGCTTGCCGGCAGCGCTCGGTTTCTTCCGGCTGCGCATTGGCCGTAAACCCCAGGAGTAAACACGGCACCAGCCCCCGTGCCTGCTCTTGAGCACGAATATCCTGCGCCAGCTGGTAGCCGTTCTTGAGCGGCATATTGCAATCGGTGATGACACCATCAAATTCCCCCGACTGCCAAAGCGCCAGCCCCTGAACACCGTCTTCGGCGGCGGTGATTCGGTGCCCCAGGAAGCTCAACTGTCGCGCCAACAACAAGCGGTTGGCCGGATAGTCATCTACTACCAGGATGTTCAATGCCCGGGCGGGTGGAGTGTGTGCAACCGCTGCTCCCGTCTCGAGCGCTGACGCCGCTGCCAGGTCCAGTTGCATTCGCACATCAATCCGCGTGCCCTGCCCCAGCACACTGCTCAACTGCAACTGCCCCCCCAGCATTTCGCACAAGTTGCGGCTGATCACCAAACCCAGGCCGGAACCGCTGCGCACCGACTGCTCGTTGTTGCTGCCCTGGATAAACGGGTTGAATAGCCGCTGCTGATCTTCAGCGCTGATGCCGATCCCGGTGTCCAGCACCCACAGCCGCAATATCAGTTGGTCGGCCGTCACCTCCCCTTGCGCACCGAGCAACACCTGGCCGCTGGCGGTGAACTTGATGGCATTACTCAGCAGGTTGGACACCACCTGCTTGAAACGCAGGGGATCGATCAGCACCGTGCGATCAATTGATGGGGCCAGTTCAACCTGCAGCGCCAGGCCCTTGGCCCGCGCCAAGCCCTCGAATACCCGCGCCACGGACATCAACAGGTCGCGCAGGTTGGCCGGCTCCAACGCCAGAGAAATATGCCCGGTCTCAATGCGGGCAATGTCGAGAATATCGCCGATCAACTCCAACATGCCGTGGGACGCCACCGAGGCAACCTCCAGCGCATCACGATCAGCCCGGCCCTGCTCGGCGTTTTTCAACGCCAACTCGATCATGCCGATCACGGCGTTCATTGGCGTGCGGATCTCATGGCTCATGGTCGCCAGAAAAGTCGTCTTGGCGCGGTTGGCAGCGTCGGCCTCGTCCTTGGCGTCCTGCAATTGGCCCAACAGGCGCTGGCGCTCGCTCACATCCACCCAGCCAGCGATCATGCCCACGACCTTATCGTTGCCATCGCGGTACGGCAGCATCCACTGGTAGATCGTCAGGACATCCCCCGAGGGCAACCGAAGTATCCGGTCATGAATCTGCGGCTCGCCCCGGGCCATCAACTGCAGGTAGTCCTCATGAAACGACTGGGCCTGCGGCGGGTTGCCGGTGTCGGTTTCCACGACAGTCTTGCCGATCACATCCTCGAGCTTGAAGCCGAACACATCGAGGTAGGCGTTGTTGCAGGCCATCAAGCGGCCCTGGCGATCACGCACATAAATCGGGTGCGGCGTGCCGTCGATCAGCACACTCATAAAGCGCATCTGATCACTCAGCGCCCGCTCCGCCTGGGCCCTTCGGCGAATCAGGTTACGCAGGTAGATCGCCCAGCCCAGGGTAATCAGCAACAACAGCGCCGCGAGGCCGAACCCTTGAAGAATTGCGTTGCGATGCCGCAGCCAATAGCTGTCCTGGATGATCACCTCACTGCGCCAGTGGTTGCTCAGTTCGTCCATTTCTTCGGGCGTGATGCTCAACAGTGCCTTATCCAGGATCGAGTACAACTCCAACTGGCTGCGGTTGACGCCAAACGTCACACGTGCCGGTTCCGTGCCGACAGTGCTGGTCACCCTCAAGCGATCGCGGTAATAGCGGGCAATCATGTAGCGCGCACTGAGGAGCGACAGCACGGTCGCGTCGACGTTGCCACTGGCCACCATCGCCATGGCTTGCTCAGGGCTTTCGGTATCAACAAAGACGATGCCGGGATAGTCGCGGGCAATTCGCTCGCCCAGGCTGTTGCCACCGACAAAGGCCAGGCGCTTGCCGTGCATATCTTCCAGCGTGATCGGGCTATTACCCTCAATGCGGCTGACGAGCACATAGGGACTGCTCAGGTAGGGCCGGGTAAAACGGATCTTGTCAGCGCGTTCATTGCTGGGGGTGACGACCGCGAGCATATCGACACTGCCCGCACTGGCTTCGTCGATTTGGCGAGGCAGTGAGTTGCCCTTTACCACGTCGAATTTCAGCCCCGTACGCAAGCTGATCCGCGACAGTACCTCGGCACTCAAACCCTCGAGCTGCCCCTGCTCGTTGAAAAATGACAGTGGCAGAAACTTATCCAGAGCGGCCACTTTCACCCGCGGGTGTTTCTCCAGCCAACGTTGCTCGCGTTCACTCAGGCGCAGCCGGTCAACTTCCATGGCCCCGCCGCCACCGGCGCTCCAACGGCGCAGGATTTCCATCTGCGTGGTCACCGGCACGGCCGCCAACGCGGCATTGAGGATACGTAGCAATCGATCATCACCCCGGGTGACCGCAAACGCGAAAGGGTTGACTTCCAGGGCGGAAAAATCCGCCATGCGCACGTTATTCAGGTAGTTTTTATTGATCAGGTAACGCGTGCTGATCGCGTCGCCCAGGTACACATCCGCCTGCTCGAACGCGACGGCCCCCAGCGCCTCAAAGGACGAGGCGTAGAGCAGCAAATGGGCGCGGGGGTAAAATTTCTGTACCGCCTCGGGCTGCATATAGTGATACAGCATGGCCACGCGCTTGCCGGCCAGGTCGGCACTCAAACCCTGGGCTTCTGCGCTGCGGGTCGCCAGCACCGGTTGGTCATTGGCATAGGAGCGCGACAGCGCCAGTTGCGGGTCTACCGCTTCAAAACCGTTGGCGGAGCCGAGAAAATCCACTGCGCCCTGCTTGAGCGCCTCGATGACTTCGTCGCGGGTGTCGTAGCGACGGACCTCTACCCGGATATTCAACGCCTGCGCCACCAGCGCCGCGTAATCGGCGGTGATGCCTTCGAAATCCTCACTGTTGCTCATGTCGAAGGGTGCGTAGTCGGGGGCCGATACGCCCATCGATAACACCCGCCGTTCGCGCAGCCAGCGCCAGTCGGCTTCGTCCAGCGCGACATTGGGGTTTTCGAGGCGAGAGTGGCCCAGCAACTGCAGCGAGTAAGGTTCGTCAAGGGCTTGCGCCGCCAGGGGCAACAGGCTCACCCAGAGCAGCGCGACCAACCCTCGCAGCGCGCGGGCGTTCATTTCAGATCAGCTGATTACGTTGCGCGAACTTGGACAAGTGCACCACCGACGACATGTGCAATTTCTCCTTGAGTCGCGTCTTGTAGGTGCTGATGGTCTTGTGGCTCAGCAACATGTCCTCGGCAATTTCCTTGTTGCCCAGGCCCAGGGCCAACTTCTGCAACACCGTCAATTCGCGATCAGACAGTGCTTCCACCAGTTCAATCTCGGACGCTTGCAAATCATCACGGCGCACTGAACTGGTGGGCAGGCTGGGGAAACAGCTGTAGTTGGACATCACTGCCTTGATTGCTTTTTGCAACTCGTGCAGCTCACCCGTCTTGGCAACAAAACCCATGGCTCCAGCGCGCATGCAGCGGGTGGAAAAAAACACTGCGAGGTACGAGGTCAACACCAGGATCTTGCATGGCAAGCCCAGCGCCTTGATTCGGCTGATCACTTCCAAACCGCCCAGCTTGGGCATCGCCAAGTCGAGGATAATCAGGTCGGGGCACTGTTCGCGAGCGATCTGCATGGCATCGGCGCCATTGCCCGCCTCGAAGATTTCATTGAAACCTTCCTGCTTTAGCAGAAAGCGAACCGTGGCACGGATGAACGGGTGGTCATCCACAATTAAAGCTTTGCTCATTAAGACTCCCCTGAAGGACAAATTAATCTGACACATCACACGGGACCCAGCTACCTGTGAGAATTGACAGTTCCGACGAGCGGTTCCGCACTTTTCCAGATGCCAGCCAGGCAGTGCCTGGTCCCTCCAATTGAACAACACCATTGATGCCTGAAGTTCTGCGCAGCCTCTTAGGTAGCAGCAAGCGCGCAACCTTAACAATGAAGTGATGTTTGAACTGAAGGGATAGTCCTGACTGCGTGTAGGATTTATCCGTAGGAAATCAGTCAGTCGTGCTCGGGCTCCAGAACGCCTGCACCACCAGGCTGGAGTTGGATATGCGTGTCACCAGTGCATCCAGCTCATCGCCATCGACCGACGTCGCAACCAAAGTGGCCTCGATCTCCACCTCTTCACTGCCGAACGGCCGCACATCCACGTCGCTGGCCGGGTAGTTGCACCGTGCGAGCTCGGCTTCCAGCAACACCATTACCGCCTGCTGCTGACTGCGCTGCGCGATCACATACAGAATGTTGGTGACCTCCGCCGACACCACATCCAGCGGCTGGCGGTTGATGTTATTGACGATCGGCCGCAGCAACGTGTTCGCTGCCAGCACAAACAACGTGCCCAGCAGCGCTTCGAGGATCAGGTCGGCACCGGCGCAAGCGCCGACGGCCGCCGACGCCCACAGGGTGGCCGCAGTATTCAGCCCGCGCACATTGCCCTCTTCGCGCATGATCACGCCGGCCCCCAGGAAACCGATGCCCGAGACCACGTACGCCACCACCCGCACCGCCCCTTCCGCGCCGCCCAGGCGGTTGGCCATATCGACAAAAATCGCCGCCCCCACCGCCACCAGCACGTTGGTGCGCAAACCAGCCGTGCGCTGGCGATACTGGCGCTCGAAGCCGATCAAGCCGCCGAGGATAAACGCCGCACTGAGACTGACCAGGGTGTCGACCAGCGAGTCGAGGTTGATGTTGTTGATTGCCTGCATAAGAAATCTCCTCAGTTCATTGCCAGCCACATTGATGGATGTGGCTGCTGCGCGAGAACACCGTCATGCAGGTACGACCCGCTGCGCCGCGCCCATCGGGTAGGCGCAGTCAGCTTGGCCCGCCCGCCGTAAAAGGCAGGCGCGTCCGTAGCATCCCGAAATGGCTCGGGTGCTGGTCAGCGTCGATGAGAGGGAGTCCGGCAGGCGCCAGGACTGGCTGCTGCCGGGATGCCGCTTCTCGCGTGTATTGGCGAGACAACGGCATCGAAAGAATGCGCGTTACCTTGCCGAGTATGTGCCGGTAACCAGAACCGGCCGACGACTGTCGCTCGAACAAGTACCCACTGAGGGTCTCCGCTATTGATAAAACCGCGCCAAGGTTACGCCCCGACTACAGACGAGTAAACCGTAGGAAAGTTACTACATGACGAATAAGACGCTTCTTCAGGAGCGGTTCAGCCTGCTTGCGTCAGGACACTTCAATCATCCCGCGTCAGCACTTCGAGCAATTCAATCTCAAAACGCAGGTTGCTGTTGGGCTGGATATGCGCGCCCATCGAGCGCTCGCCGTAGGCCAGGTGCGCCGGCACGAACAGCGTGCGCACACCACCGACTTGCATGCCCATCAGGCCTTGATCCCAGCCCTTGATCACACGGCCCGTGCCAATTACGCACTGGAACGGTTTGCCACGCGCCCACGAGGAGTCGAATACGGTGCCGTCTTCCAGGGTGCCCGTGTACTGGGTAGTGATCAGTGCACCTTTGACCACGGTTTTGCCATCGCCCAGGCGGATGTCAGTGATCTGGAGTTGGTCGTTGTTCATGGCAAATCCCGTTGAATGCGCAAAGGCTGGGGTTTTCCCAGAATTGGTTGGGTTTGGCAAGCGCTTCAGGGTGGCACACGCAAGCCCCTTGCCAGTGGTTTGACCGCGTACCTTGCACTATCGCGAACCACAACTGTCCTAATCTCATGCCCCCCTCGCCCGCTCGGAGCCCCCATGACCCAGGATGTCCTCGCCAAAGAAACCAACCGCCGCCAACTCCAGCAGATCATCTCCGGCCTGTCCGACGGGATCATCCTTGCCGAAGTCGACCAGACCCTCCTCTGGGCCAATGAGGCGGCGCTGAACATGCATGGCGTGGACGACGTGATGGCATTGGGCGCCAACACCCAGGAATACGCCGAGCGCTTCACCTTGCGCTATCGCAACAACCACCCCGTGCTGCTGGACAACTACCCACTGGCCCGTGTGGCGGCAGGCGAGGAGTTCAGCGACGTGGTGGTGGAAGTCACCCCCACTGCCGATCCGGACAGAACCTGGGTCCACCGCCTGCGCAGCCTGGTGATCAGCGATTCCCACGGCGCACCGGAGCTGCTGGTGCTGATCCTCAGCGATGCCACCGAGTGGGCCAGCGCCGAGCAACGCTTCGAAAAAACCTTCAACGCCAACCCGGCACCCGCCGTGATCTGCCGCTTGAGCGACCTGCGTTACATAAAGGTCAACCAGGGGTTTCTGGAGATGACCGGCTACAACCGCGATCAGGTCATCGGCAAATCCGTGTACGAGCTGGATGTGCTGGAACAGGCCGAACGTAAAGACCTGGCGATTGCGCGCCTGGGCGAAGGCGCGACGATCCCGCAGATGCAGGCCGAGCTGAAATTGCCCGGGGGCGGCAGCAAGCTGGTGATCGTCGCCGGGCAACCGCTGGACATGAACGAGGAAGACTGCATGTTGTTTTCCTTCACCGACCTGGAGCCGCGACGCAAGGCGGAAACCGCCCTGCGCCAGAGTGAAGAGCGCTTCGCCAAGTCGTTCCGCCTGACGCCGGTGCCGACATTGGTGTGCAACGCCGGCAACCGCCAGGTGGTGGATGTCAACGAAGCCTTCATGAGCATTACCGGCTATATCAGTGAGGAGCTGGTCGGCAAGGCCATCGAAGACATCGATTTCATCGACAGCCCCCAGGCGGGCACACAGTTGTTTGCCACCCTGGAAAAGTCCGGCAACCTCGACGGCCAGGACCTCAAGGTGCGTAAGAAAGGCAACGAGGTGATCGATTGCGTGGTGTCCGCCGACACCGTGATCATCGATGACGTGCCCTGCTACCTGCTGGTGATGATGAACATCACCGAACGCAAGCGCTCGGAGCTGGAGCTGGTGGCGGCCATCGAGGAGGTGATGCAGGACGCATCTTGGTTCAGCCAGACACTGATCGAAAAACTGGCCAACGCCAAGAGCGTCAACAGCCCCAACCAGCCTGCCATTGCCTTCACCGACCTCACGGCCCGTGAACGCGATGTACTGGGACTTATCTGCGAAGGCTTGGCCGACAAGGAAATCGCCGCGCGCCTGAAATTGGCGCCCAACACCGTGCGCAACCACGTGGCCACGGTGTACTCCAAGCTGGGGGTGCACAGCCGCAGTGCGGCCATCGTTTGGGCCCGTGAACGCGGGCTGTTTGCCGGTGAACTGCGCCTGAAAAAATAGGCCGGCCAAGTGCAAATGCACTAGTGCAGCTAGTGCGAATTCGCCTTATTGCGGCGCCAGGCAAGCCATAACCTTCAAGACATCGAACTTGTGTCTTGAAGGAACCAGCATGTTTACCCTCGCCCAACTGCGCAACTGCATCGAAGAAGGCCTGTCGCCGCTGACATGCGAGTTCACCCTGTGCCGGGATGCCTCCTTGACCCTCAAGGTATTTGACGCTGATACCGGCCGGGTGGACCTGGTGGTGACAGGGATCAGCACCAACCGGCTGCAGACCCCGCACGAAGTGGAAAAGATGGTCGAAGAGTTGCGCTACGAATTGCAAAGCAACAATGTCGGCAAGCTCACGCTGAAGGACTGGCCTTCAACGACGAACCAATGAAATAGAACACCCCACCCGCGACGATAAACGCCCCGAGCATGTAGAACATGGCGTAGGCCGGCAGGTTGGCCAGCACCAGCCCACACAACACCGGCCCCAGGGCGGCGCCCAGGTTGGACAGGTTCTGCGCGCCGTAGTACATGCCGCGCAGGTGGTCCGGGGCGATGCGGTCGATAAACATATATTCGGCCGGAAACACGATGATCTCCCCCACCGTGAACACCGCCATCGCCAACACCCACCACAGCACGCTGGTGGACAGCGCAAAGCCGATCAGCCCCAGCATGAACATGCTCAAGCCGAAAATCAGCCACTGGCTCAGGTGGCGGTGGGAAATGCGCCGACCAATCACGTACTGCAAGGCAATCACCAGCACGGCGTTGGTAGTAAGGACGGCGCTGATCACGGTGTAGGTGTATTCGGCCGAGGTCGTGGTCACCAGGTATTGCGACAAGTAGGCCGTGAATTGTCCAAACACCACCGCGCTGAGCAAACCGCCGACGGTAAAGCACACCAGGCGATGATCCCTCAACAGCACACGCCCGACGGCAAGGAATGACACAGGCTTGTGTGTCGCGTCGACGGTGGTCAACGTGCGATCGCCCCAGCGCCAGTACAGCAGGAAGAACCCCGCCCCCAGCAGCGCCGACAGGATGAACGGCAGGCTGATGTCCAGCTTGGCCACCACCGCACCGAACGCCGGCCCGACGGCATAGCCGATGTTGGTCAGGGTGTACTTGATCGAGAACACCTCGCTGCGCGCGTCTTCAGGCAACAGGCTGGCGAAACCGGCCTTCACGGCGATGTCGATGACCGCGTAAGCGAGGTTGATCAGGATCAGGCAGCTGTAGAACACCCAGATATTCTGCGCGAGGACCGTGCCAATAAAGCCCAGCACGAACAGTACGCTCAGGCAGAGCAACAGCCGGTAACTGTTGATGCGGTCGACGAGAAAACCACCGTACACGCTGAGCAATGAACCGACGATCAATGAACTGCCGATCACCAGGCCGACCTGGGTGATGTCCAGGGAGAAATGGCTGGTAAGGTAAATCACAAGGTAGGGAAAGGTAATTGCCTTGGCCAGCGTCAGCATCAATGTGGCGGACAACAACAGGTTCACGGTGCGGGGGTAGTTTCTTATTGTGGCAAGCATCCTGCTCTCTTTCCTTGAAGGTAACGCGGCCTTTTCAGCCGCCTACCTTAACGCAAGAATCAGGACAACAGGCAGGTCATTTTTTGACGGGCGTGATCTCAAGGATGGTGCCGTTGGTGGTCTTGAGCAGCACGAATTTATCGTTCACCCGCGCCCATTGGCTGTCGGCTTCAGGCTGCTTGAGGCCGCGCTTTTTCCAATCGCTGACAGCGGATTCCTTGCGCATCAGGATGTCTGGGGCTCGATCGCCTTCTTTCAGATCACGGGTGTTGATATTCGAAGGTTGCACGGTTTCCTGGGGGGTGTCTGCGGCTTGCACGACGAAGCTCGTGCCTGACAGGCTGGTCGCAACAAACAGGCAGGCGGCTAGGCATTTGGCTTTCATGGGTGCTCCTTCAATGAATGATGCGTACCCAGATTCCGACCGCTGCCACGCAGGATCATTCAACCCATATTTCATACCTGTGGTTTGCCTTTATAGCCCGCATGCATCTTTTGCAAAGGGTGCTCGGTGGGTGTCTTGGGGCTGCCGCGCAGCCCAGCGGGAGCAAGCTCCCTCGCCACAAGGTCCTCACCTTCGTCCCATCCGGCCATTGCCCTCGTGAAATAATTCCTGTAATTTTTCATGAAATTTATAGAAATAAATTTCATGACCCCACAAGAAGAACTTGCCACCCTCGCCGCGCTGATCCACGACCTGCGCAAGCACAAGAAACTCACCCTCGCCCAGCTCGCACAAAAAATCGAGCGCTCTGTGGGTTTCCTGTCCCAGGTCGAACGCGGCCTGTCGCGCCCCACCGTGGCCGACTTGACGGCCATCAGCCACGCCCTCGACGTGCCCACCACCTACTTCTACAGCCAGCCAAAACCCAAGGCGGTGGACTGGATCACTCGCCCCAACGAGCGGCGCACGGTGTATTACGCCAATGGCATCACCGACATCCTCGTTTCGCCGAGCATGAACGGTGCCTTTTCGATGCTCGACAGCCTACTGGCACCCGGTGCCAACAGCGGCGAACAAACCATGAGCGATCGCGCCGAACAGGCCGGTTTTGTACTGGAAGGCGAGCTTACGCTGTGGGTCGAAGGTGAAAACGACTGCGTCACTCTCGGCCCCGGCGACAGCTTCCACCTGGCCAGTTTCGCCCATTGCCGCTACGCCAACCTGACCGACCTGCCCGCCCGCGTGCTGTGGGTTTACAACTAGGAGCTACACCCGTGAAAAGCCATTCCTCTGCGTTGCTGGCCGAAGTACGGAGCTTTCGTCAGAACCATCCCGATGTGCGCTACGTCGACCTGATTGCCCTGGACATTCCCGGGCATTTCTACGGCAAGCGCTACCCGGTGGAGATGCTGGAAAAAGTTGCCGCCGGCAGCCCATTGAAGCTGCCGCAGAACGCTGTGCTGCTGGGGGTCCAGGGTGGGCTGTTCAAGATTGGCGACTACTGCTTCAACGACGGCGACCCGGACGCCAACCGGCGCCTGGTGCCCAGCACGCTCAAGCCGGTGAGCTGGGAATCACAGCCCCTGGGGCAGATGCTGATCACCTCGGATGGCACCGAAGCGCCCATCGAATTCGAACCCCGCGAGGTACTGGCCAAGGTATTGGAGCGTCTGCATCACAAGGGCATTCACCCGGTGGTGGCGTTCGAATTGGAGTTCTACCTGTTCGATAAAAAACTCGCCGACGGCCTGCCGCAATTCGCCCGCGACCCGCTGAGCGATGACGCCGACGACCAGCCCAACCTGCATATCGAACGGCTGTCGCGTTTCAGCGAGGTGCTCGACGACATGGCGCAAACCGCCAAGGACCAGGGCATCGACATCACCGTGATTACCGCCGAGCTGGGCCCCGGCCAGTTCGAGATCAACTTCGGCCACCTCGACGACGGCCTGCGCGCCGCCGACTGGGCCGCCCTGTTCAGCCGCAGCACCCGCGGGGTGGCGCTCAAACACGGGTACCGCGCCAGCTTCATGGCCAAGCCATACCTACAATACCCCGGCAGCGGCATGCATGTGCACGTCAGCCTGTATGACGGCGCCGGCAATAACCTGCTGGCGGCGCACCAGCAACAACCGCTGCGCCACGCGGTGGCGGGCTGCCTGGAGTTGCTGCCGCACTGCATGCCGATCTTCTCGCCCAACCACAACGCCTTCCGCCGCCTGGGCGGCACAGTCAACGCGGCGACCCGTGCCAGCTGGGGTTTCGAAGACCGCGACGCGTGCGTGCGCATCCCCGACTCCGATCCACGCAATCTGCGCATCGAACACCGCCTGGCCAGCGCCGACGCCAACCCGTATCTGGTACTCGCGGCGATCCTGGCAGGTTTGGAACATGGCCTTGAAACCCAGCGCGAGCCCTTCGCCCCACTCAACGAAGACCGCAACAGCGGCGCCGACTTCCCCCTGGAAATGCTCGAGGCCGTACGCGCCATGAGGCACCAACCGGTATTGCGCGATAAGCTGGGCGCCGAATTCGTCGACGTGTACTGCGAGAACAAACGCCAGGACCACTTGGCTTTTCAGCAAGAGATCCATGCGCGGGAATACCGCTGGTTTCTCTAACCCCTCTGATGGAATCACCGATGACCGAGCAAAGCGCCCCAGCCCTCAAGGAAATCTTCAACGTCGAGCGCCTGCAACACATCGCCAGCGAAATGACGGCGGTGTACCCGGCATTCGACGCCAAGGGTTTCCTCACGCACGCCACGGCCGGGCTGGCCGAGTTGTCGGTGTTGCAACGCATGGCGCGGGTCAGCGAAAGCCTGCATGCGGTAATCCCACTGGCGTACCCGCAAACCCTTGAACTGCTCTACGCCCTGGCACCGCGCCTGAACAGCAGTTTTGTCAGCCTGTTCCTGCCGCACTTCGTGGCCAGCTACGGGCAGGATGACTTCAAGCGCTCCATGGCCGCACTCAAGTATTTCACTACCTTTGGCTCCTCCGAATTCGGTATCCGCCAGTTCCTGCTGCGCGACTTCCCGCGCACCCTCGCAGTGATGCAAACCTGGTCGCAGGACGCCAACGAGCACGTACGCCGCCTCGCCAGCGAAGGCTCGCGCCCGCGCCTGCCCTGGTCGTTCCGCCTGGCCGAAGTCCAGGCCAACCCTGAACGCTGCGCGTCGATCCTCGACAACCTCAAGGCCGACCCCAGCCTGTACGTGCGCAAATCGGTGGCCAACCACCTCAACGACATCACCAAAGACCACCCCGACTGGGTACTCACGCTGATCGAAGGCTGGTCGCTGGACAACCCCCACACCGCCTGGATCGCCCGCCACGCCCTGCGCAGCCTGATCAAACAAGGCAACACCCGTGCGCTGACGCTCATGGGCGCCGGGGCGAAAGCCGAGGTGAAGCTGCACCAACTGAGCGTGACCCCCGCGGTGATCAACCTGGGTGAGCGGATCAACCTGTCGTTCAGCCTGGAATCCACCGCCGACACCGCGCAGAAACTGGTGGTGGACTACGCCATCGACTACGTGAAAAGTGCGGGGCACAGCGCAAAAAAGGTGTTCAAGCTCAAGGCGTTCACCTTGGGCGCGGGTGAACAGCACAGCCTTCGGCGCGAGCAACATATCCGTGAGCTGACCACTCGCAAGCACTATCCGGGACGGCATGTCGTGCACGTGTTGGTGAATGGGGAAAGGCTCGGCAGTGCCGAATTTGAATTACGTGCCTGAACAAGTTGCTTAGAGAAATGCCTCTGAAACAGGCGTTCCAGACAGCACCAGCGACGAACATCCAAACAAGGCGCAGAAAACGTTCAAGTTTGTATCATCAGTAATGGCATTTAGCCTTTAATCTGAGGCATTATCCCAACCATATATAAGGTTATTGGAAGGGAGTTCTGTTATGGCCTGGTCGCTGGCACTCAATTTGGATGAGCAGGTCTACCCGCTTAGGATCGTGCAGCGCGTGGTCTATAGCCTCGCCAAGGATTTCTCCTTTTTGGTGCGCCATGAGCATACGCAATGGGTGCTTGAAGTCACGCCGAATGATTCATCCAATCTGCTGGGCTACGCTGCTGACACGGCCAGAGCCATGATCCTTCGCCATCTGAATGATTTCGCACTCCGCGACCAGATTGCACTGGAAACCCGCGGTTTAAGGGAGCTTCTCGCCAGTGTCGCCTTGAAAGAGTGCGGCTACTGAAATGTCTGTCGCCCTGATTGCCAAGCAAACCGATTACCGATTGCTCCCGTTTCGTTTCATGCGAATGCCTGAAGTCGGCGACTCACAAGTACTGATCACGGCAGACACGGGAGAGTACCTGTTTGTGAAAGACAGTGACCTGCCTGGGATCGTACATAAACGTCTCGATCGTCAGTCAGCCTTGTATAAAGACCTACTCGCACGTCATTTCATTTACGAGCCGGAAATACACACGCCCTTTCCAGAAATGGCCGCGCAGATTCGCAGCCGCAAGAACTTCCTCTTCGGAGGCCCGGCACTGCATTTGTTTGTGGTCACTTTGCGATGCAATCACACCTGCCAGTACTGCCAAGTATCCCGCGCCCCGCTAGGCGACCATGCACATGACATGTCTGCCGAAGATGCCATGCACGCAGTCGATCGATTATTCGAGTCTCCCTCGCCGGTGCTCACCGTAGAGTTTCAGGGCGGCGAGCCCCTTCTGGCATTTGACCGGGTCAAACAGATCATCGAGGCCGTGAGTGCTCGCAATGAAACCGAACACCGCAGTATTCAGTTCATTATCAGCAGCACGTTGCATCACCTCACAGACCCGATCCTGGCGTTTGCCAAACAGTACGCTGTGCAATTTTCAACGTCCCTGGACGGCCCGGCTTTTTTGCACAACGCCAACCGCCCCACCCCGGAAAAAAATGCCTATGAGCGCACACTTGAGGGTATCCATCGCATACGCGATGTCCTAGGCCATGACGCCGTGTCAGCACTCACCACACTGACCTCAAGAAGTCTGGAGCACCCGAAGGCAATCATCGACGAATACGTCAAGCAAGGGTTCAAGAGCATCTCCCTCAGGCCGCTGAGCCCCTACGGATTTGCCAAGAAGTCCAGCGAGCGCTTGGACTATTCGATTGACCAATACTTGAGTTTTTATACCGAGGCGCTGAGTTACCTGATTCAACTCAACAGCGAAGGAACCTACTTGAGCGAGGGCTATGCCTCGTTATTGCTCGGCAACATGCTCACGCCGTTCTCGAGTGGCTATGTCGATTTGCGCTCACCATTGGGCGCCGCGGTGGGAGCATTGGTCTACAACTACGACGGTGACGTATACCCCTCTGATGAGGCACGTATGCTGCTAGAGATGGGCGAAAGCGGATTGAAGCTGGGTACTGTCCGCCAGCCGTTGAGTGAACTGTTGCACTCGCCGGTTGTGAAGCAACTCTTGGACGCCGGAATAGCAGAGGCATTGCCGGGCTGTTCCGATTGCGCATTGGTGCCTTATTGCGGCGCAGACCCTATCGAACACTTCGCCCGCCAGGGGGACCCGATAGGGCATCGATCCTTCAGTACGTTCTGTCAAAAAAATACGGCACTGCTTACCCACCTGTTCGGGTTATTACGCAATGGGGATCACTCGACCCAGCGAGTACTGATGTCGTGGCTGGCACGCCGCTCATTCAGTGATCTAGCGCAGCCAGGATACGGAGGCTGAGATGCTCAGACTGGATACGCAATTTGAGATTCAACACCTCGACACGGCACGCCTGCTCAAAGTCATCAGCGTTAACGAGTTGATCGAAAAAGGCACAAACGGCTGCGCCGGCGAAGCCAGCTTCAACGACCTGCTGCTATGGCTGACACTCGAAGAAGTGCTTGAGCAACCCACACTGCTGACACTGCCAGTCGCTGGCATCTTGCTCGTCGATGGCGCGCTTGCGACCGATTACCCAGGAATCATCCTCACGGCCCCCAAAGACAAGCGAGTGGTTCAACCAGGGGATGTGATTGCGCTGTCACCGGCTTCGAATGTCGTCAGGGTGCTTTATAGACGCAACGCCAACAGCAACCTGCTGTTCATCACCGACAGATGCAACAGCCAGTGCCTGATGTGCTCGCAACCCCCTAAGGACGTCGACGACTACTGGCATGTCGAAGAAAACCTGCGGCTGATTGATCTGATGGATAAAGGCGATGAACAAATAGGTATCAGCGGTGGCGAACCGACGTTGTACGCCGACGGCCTCCTAGCACTGATCAAAAAAGCCAGTGAGGTCTTGCCGGAGAAATCGCTGCACATTTTAAGTAACGGACGCCTGTTGGCGCAGGCAGGCTGGCTGGCCTGTCTCAACGAAATCCAACACCCACGCCTCACGTGGGGTATCCCGCTGTATGCCGACAATGCGGCAGACCATGATCATGTCGTGCAAGCGCCCGGGGCGTTCAGCGAGACCATGAAGGGGCTGTACAACCTTGCTCGTGCCGGTCAAAACATCGAAATCAGGATTGTACTCAGTCATTTGACGACATCACGGCTACCTGAGCTGGCGCATTTCATTTTCCGCAACCTGCCGTTCGTGCAGCACATCGCAATGATGGGAATCGAGAATACGGGGCTTGCAAAGAAGAATTACGACGTCTTATGGATCGACCCGTTGGACTATCAAGACACACTCGCAAGCGCCTGCCATTTCCTCGATATCCGGGGGCTGAGTGTGTCGATCTATAACTTGCCGTTGTGTGTACTGGATCCATCGCTGAAACGGTTCTACCGGCAAAGCATTTCCGATTGGAAGAATCTGTTTATCGACACCTGCAAATCCTGCACAGCCAAACACTACTGTGCCGGTTTCTTCAAATCTCACTCCCTTCGCTGGCAGAGCCGAGGCATTCGCCCGCTCAATCTGAACGAAGGCATCGACTACGCAAGGAGCGCTTCATGACACTGATGGACCGTTGGAAAATGCTGATCAGCCAAGGCGTCGCGCTGGTTCCCGTCGCATTGAGCCCCTTGGCCTATGCCAATCAAGTCGCATTGACCCAGCCTGAATGGACGACGACAGATAAATCACCTGTCTTCAACAACACACTCAACGCCCCCGACGCCGTCAATATCTACGCGGCACATCGCTCCCACAGCTCCCACAGGTCACATAGTTCCCACAGCTCGCACTACAGTGGCTCGGGTGGTTACAGCGCCCCACGCAGCTACACGCCACCGGCTTCGGCCTACAGCGCCCCCTCTACGACAACCAACCGTTTCAGCGGATCAAGCGGCCGTGCTGCGTCTACAACACCTTCAGCAGCGCCAGCCAGAACATCTGCTACACCTGATCGAAACCAGTTGGTCATGCGCGTGCAGACGGCATTGATGGTCAAGCGGTATTACAGCGGCAGCATCGATGGTGTTTTAGGCAATAGTACCCGCGGAGCATTGATGGCTTTCCAGGCGGACTCGAACTTGCAGAATCATGGCCGAATGGACACGCCGACGCTGAATGCACTGGGGATTGCGATTCCCTAGTCGATTTCGAAATACCAGACGCAGGAATGCTCAAAAGAAGGCTCTAGAACGGGCCTTTCAGCAACATTGATTGTCGAACAATCCTGGCCTTCCCCGTTGCGATCCATTATCATCCGGCGCCTTCTCGCTACCTGCCAGGTAGCTGTTTCAATGTGTCACCCGAGGCGCCCATGTACCGTTTTTTGTTTCACCGCCCTTTGATTGCCATCAGTCTGGGGCTTGTTACCCCAGCCGTTTTTGCCGCATTGCAACCCTTGGCCGAAGCCCCGCTGGCCAGCGACACTGAGCTGCATTGCCACTTCAATCGTGACGCCAGCACCGACTGCACCACCACTTACCAGTACACCATTCTCAAGCCCAGCGGTCGCGAGATGCTCTCGCGGATCGACTTCGATTACTCCGAAGGCGATACCTTCGAAGTACTCGGCGCGCAATCCACCCAGCCCGGTGCCAAGCCGGTCGCCCTGGCGGACACGCAGATCGATACGCGCACCGCGCCCAACCCGGACCAGGGTTTCAGTCGCGACAAGCAGACCTCCCTGGCCTTCCCCAACCTGCGCGTTGGCACTCAGATTCGCTACACCGTGCGCGAGCATCACCCCGCCAAGCCGCTGATGACGCAGTTTCATTACGCCCTCAAGTTCGGCCCCAGCGCAGCCCGGCGCGACCACTTCAAGGCACGCTTTACTGCCGAGCGGCCGATCCAGTGGCGCAGTGAAGGGTTCGACGGTTTCCAGGTGACGCCATCAGCCAACGGCAAGACCCTGGACGTGGTGCAAAAAGCCCCGACTTTTCTGAACTACATCAACGAATCCCCCAACGCTGCGCTGCTGCACATCCCACGCATCGAGGTGGGCAGCGCCCTGGAACGCCAGGCGTATTTCGGCGATCTGGGCCAGCGCTACAACCAGATCCTCGGAGCCAACCTGCCGCCGCAAAGCGCCGCTGCCGTCGCCGCCGTGCGCAACCTGGCGCCGGCCGAGCAGGTTGCCCGGTTGATGCAGCACATCAACGATCACTATCGTTACCTCGGCGACTGGCGCGCCACGGAACGCGGTTATGTGCCGTTCAACCTGGCAGAAATCGAGCAGCATGGGTATGGCGACTGTAAAGACCTGGCGATCCTGTTGACCGCCCTGCTCAAGGCCAGCGGCATTCACGCCGAAACCGCCTGGGTCAGCCGCGGTGATCTGGCCGAGTCGTTGCTGATCCCCGGCACCCACGCGCCAAACCACGCCATCGTGCGCGCCCAGGTGGACGGCCAGGTCTGGTGGCTGGACCCGACCAACCCGGTGTTTGCCCCAGGCCAGACCATGCCCGACCTCCAGGACCGCTGGGTGCTGGTCAATGACGCCCAGGGCCAGGTGCGCGAGGAACATATCCCGTTGGAACGTGCCGAAACCACCCTGCGCCTGAATAAACAGGTGCACTACGACCAGCAGGGCAACGCCACGATTCAAGCAACCCTCGCCTTCAGTCGCCTGCCGCTGATGCAACTGAGTGTCGCCGACCGCCAGCAAGGCGCCACCGCCACCGACCAGAACATCTGCGCCAACTTCGGCCACGAGATCAGCGACTGCCGCGTCTCCCGCGCAGCCACAGGTTTTGTCGTACACGACGGGTATAGCATCACGGCCAACATGAGCGACCAGCGTGCCCTGGAAAAACTGGGGAACGACTACGTCTACTCCGATGAGTCGCTCAAAGGCCGCTGGGATACCTTCATCGACTACCGCCGCCAGGGGCAGCAAGCCGACCTGGACCAGGGCAATCCGCAAACGAACGACTACACCATTACCCTGAGCGGCGGGCAGATGGAAAAGACCATTCCCGGCTGCCAGGTACGCTCGCCGTGGTACGACCTGGACCTGGAAGGCAAGCGCGAGGATGGCGTCTTGCGCTATCACTATCGCCTGAGCCAGAAAATGCGCTGGCTGACCCACGATGAAATTGTCAGCGCGGCGTTTGGGAAGATGGTCGACGATGCACGGGCCTGTGCGGAGCAGGTGCATCAGGTGGTGAAACTCTAAACCGTCCTGACACACCAAAATCAAACTGTGGGAGCGGGCTTGCCCGCCCCCACAGGTTTAATCCGGTTTCAGTCAGTTGGTTTCGCCGAGCAGCAACCCTTGCTCCCGCGCGCACAACTCCACCACGTAATCCCACAACACCCGCAGGCGCACCGACTTGTGCAGCTCCCGGCGCGAACTGATCCAGTAGCTGCGCTGGATGTTCTCTGCCGGCAACAACGGCACCAGGTCCGGGTCGCCAGCCGCCATGAAACACGGCAACACGGCGATCCCCAGCCCCGAACGCGCCGCCTGGTGCTGGGCGATCACACTGGTGCTGTGAAACACCACCTTGGGGTTGCGGCAGAAGCTGCTGAGGAATTTCAGCTCCTGGCTGAACAGCAAGTCGTCCACATAGTCGATCCACGCGTGCGCCGCGAGATCTTCACGCTTTTCAATCGGCGGACTGCGGTCCAGGTACGCGCGACTGGCGTAGAGGGCCAGGCGATAGTCGGTGAGTTTGCGCGTGACCAGTTGATCGACACTGGGGCGTTCCAGGTGGATGCTGATCTCCGCTTCACGGTTGAGGATGCTGACAAAGCGCGGCACGGCCACCAGCTCCACTTCCAATCCAGGGTAGCGATCAAACAACCCTCCCATGCGACTGGCGAGGAACATCACCCCCAGGCCTTCGGCGACGCCCAAGCGGATCTTGCCCAACGGCGCAGCGCTATGGGTGAGTTCGTCTTCGGCCAGCAGCGCGACGTTCTCCATGGCTTCGGCGTGCTTGAGCAGCGCTTCGCCGGCTGGCGTCAGCTCGTAGCCCTGGGCGTGTTGCACGAACAACGCGGTGCCGAGGCTCTTCTCGATGGCCTCGATATGCCGGGCGACGGTGGCGTGGGTGGTTTTCAGGCGCTGTGCGGCGGTGATCAGGCGGCCACTGCGTTGCAACTCGAGAAAATAGCGCAGGTCATTCCAGTCGAACATGACACCTCCATTGCATCAGCCTGGGCGGCGCTGTTTAAAAACGCACAGCAGCTGGGTAAAAACTAACATTTTTAAGACGAAAACTAACAACTAGGATGGGGGTAATAAGAAAAACAAGCGAGCCCTTCAGATGCCCACTGCAACTGCTGAATTCGACTACATCGTCGTCGGCGCCGGCCCCGCTGGCTGCCTACTGGCCAATCGTCTGTCCGCCAACCCCGCCCACCGCGTGCTGTTGCTCGAAGCCGGTGGCCGCGACAACTATCCCTGGATCCACATCCCCGTCGGCTACCTGTTCTGCATCGGCAACCCGCGCACCGACTGGTGTTTCAAGACCGAAGCCCAGGAAGGCCTGCAAGGCCGTGCATTGAGTTATCCACGGGGCAAGGTGTTGGGTGGCTGCTCGTCGATCAACGGCATGATCTACATGCGTGGCCAGGCCCAGGATTACGACGGTTGGGCGGCGGCAGGCAACCCGGGCTGGGCGTGGGACGATGTGTTGCCGCTGTTCAAGAAAAGCGAAAACCATTTTGCCGGCAGCTCGCCATTTCACAGCGATGGCGGTGAATGGCGTGTCGAACAACAGCGCTTGCACTGGCCGATCCTCGATGCGTTCCGCGATGCAGCGGCGCAAAGCGGCATCGCCAACACCAACGATTTCAACACGGGTGACAACGAAGGTTGCGGCTACTTCCAGGTCAACCAGAAGGCAGGTGTGCGCTGGAATGCGGCCAAGGCGTTTCTCAAGCCGATCCGCCAGCGGCCCAATCTCACTGTGCTGACCGGCGTGGAAGTCGATCGCGTGCTCCTGGAAAACGGCCGCGCCTCGCAAGTGGTCGGCCGCCAGCTGGGCCAGTCGTTGAACTGGAAGGCACGCAAGGAAATCGTGTTGTGCGCCGGCTCAGTCGGTTCGCCAGGCATTTTGCAGCGTTCGGGGATTGGTCCTTCCAACGTGCTCAAGCCGCTGGGCATCAACCTGCTGCATGAATTGCCCGGCGTCGGCGGCAACCTGCAGGATCACCTGCAACTGCGCCTGATCTACAAACTGGAAAACGCCCGCACCCTCAACCAGATCGCCGGTTCCGTGTGGGGCAAGATGGGCATGGGCCTGCGCTACCTGTATGACCGCAGCGGCCCACTGTCGATGGCGCCCAGCCAACTCGGCGCGTTTGCCCGCTCGAGCCCGGAGCAGACCTCGGCCAACCTTGAATACCATGTGCAACCGCTGTCCCTGGAGCGCTTTGGCGAACCGTTGCACGGGTTCCCGGCGTTTACCGCCTCGGTCTGCGACCTGCGTCCGCAAAGCCGTGGCCGTGTGGACATCCGCTCGGCCAACCCGGCAGATGCGCCGCTGATCCGGCCCAATTACCTCAGCCATCCGCAAGACCTGCGGGTGGCTGCCGATGCGATCCGCCTGACCCGCCGCATCGTCGCCGCGCCGGCCCTGCGCCCGTTCAAGCCGGTGGAATACCTGCCCGGCGACGCACTGCAAACCGAGGACGAACTGCACGAAGCCGCCGCGCGGATCGGCACCACCATCTTCCATCCGGTGGGCACCTGCCGCATGGGCAACGATCCGGATGCCGTGGTCGACGCCCAACTGCGCCTGCATGGCGTACCCGGCCTGCGCATCGCCGATGCCTCGATCATGCCGCGCATCACGTCCGGCAATACCTGTTCACCCACGCTGATGATCGCGGAAAAAGCCGCACAGCTGATCCTTTCGCCGAATACAAGGAGCCTTGCCCCGGAGAGAGAACTGGTCCATGCAATCTGAATAGCGGCGCCACACCTGGCGCCGACAGTGGAACAACAATAAATAATCACTGTGAGGGCTACCCGATGTCAGAACATGTTCAAACCCTGGGCTCGGCGGCAGACGCGAGCACCGGTAACGATTCCAAGAAGGTCATCTTCGCCTCGTCCCTGGGGACGGTGTTCGAGTGGTATGACTTTTTCCTTTACGGCGCCCTTGCGGCGGTGATCAGCAAGCAGTTCTTTGCCGGGGTCAACGACACCACGGCCTTCATCTTTGCCTTGATGGCCTTTGCGGCCGGCTTTGTGGTGCGGCCGTTCGGCGCACTGGTGTTCGGTCGCCTGGGCGACATGATCGGGCGCAAATACACGTTCCTGGTGACCATCATCTTGATGGGCGTGGCGACGTTCTGCGTGGGCTTGTTGCCGACCTATGCGAGCATCGGCATTGCGGCGCCGATCATCCTGATCGTGCTGCGCATGCTGCAAGGCCTGGCACTGGGCGGCGAATACGGCGGCGCGGCGACCTATGTGGCCGAGCATGCCCCGGCGGGCAAGCGCGGCTTTCATACCAGCTGGATTCAATCCACCGCGACCATCGGCCTGTTGCTGTCGCTGCTGGTGGTACTGGCCTGCCGTTACTTCACCGGCGACCAGTTCGAAGTGTGGGGCTGGCGTATTCCGTTCCTGTTTTCCATCGTACTGCTGGGCATTTCCACCTGGATTCGCATGAGCCTGCACGAGTCGCCGGCGTTTCTGAAAATGAAAGAGGAAGGCAAGGCGAGCAAATCGCCGATCCGTGAGTCGTTCGGCAAGTGGGAAAACCTCAAGGTGGTGCTGATCGCACTGTTCAGTATCAACGGCGGCCAGGCGGTGACCTTCTACGCGGCGCAGTTCTATGTGCTGTTCTTCCTCACCCAGTTCCTGAAAATGGACCCGGCCCTGGCCAACATGTTGTTGATCATCAGCGTGGTGATTGGCGCACCGTTCTTTATCTTCTTCGGCTGGCTGTCGGACAAGGTCGGGCGCAAGCCCGTGCTGATGCTCGGCCTGCTGCTGGCGACCGCGCTGTACTTCCCGATCTTCAAGAGCCTGGCGCACTACACCAACCCGGCCATGGACCAGGCCAGCCAACAGGCACCAATCACCGTGCTGGCCGACCCGGCCACCTGCACCTTCCAGTTCGACCCGGTGGGCAAGGCCAAATTCGACAGCCCATGCGACAAGGTCAAGACCTTCCTCGTCAAGCAGGGCCTGCCCTACAGCAGCGCCGCCGCCCCGGCCGGCAGCCCGGTGCAGGTCAGCATCGGCGAAGTGCGCATCGACGGTTTTGACGAAGCGGCCCTGCGTGGCGCGGTGACCCTGGCGGGCTACCCGAGTTCGGCGGACGTGGCCCAGGTCAACAAAACCATGGTGGTGGTGCTGATCGTCGCGCTGATCCTGATCGCGGCCATGTGCTACGGCCCGCTGGCGGCGTTGATGGTGGAACTGTTCCCGACGCGCATCCGCTACACCTCGATGTCCCTGCCCTACCACATCGGCAACGGTTGGTTTGGTGGGTTCCTGCCGACCGTGTCGTTTGCGTTGGTGGTGTACACCGGGGATATTTTCTACGGCCTGTGGTATCCGGTGGTGGTGACCGGGGTGAGCCTGGTGGTGGGGATGATCTGCCTCAAGGAAACCCGGCACGTGGACATCGACAATAACTGAGGGCCCCCTGAACACGGGAGATTCCCCGTGGAAGCGGGCTTGTGTGGGAGCAGGCTTGCCCGCGAAAGCAGTGGATCAGTCAAACATGTATTGGCTGACCCGCCGCCTTCGCGGGCAAGCCCGCTCCCACATTTGTTTTGCGGTAACCACACAAATTGCTGTACATCCATACAGATAATGGTTGATCAATGCCCGCTGACTGAGCATCCTGCACAGCATCAACCCGATCTGATGTGATGACCATGCGGCTGTACCTCTGTGAAAAACCCTCCCAGGCCAAGGACATCGCGGCCGTGCTCGGCGCCAGTCGTCGCGGCGACGGTTGCTGGCTGGGCAATGGAGTCACGGTCACCTGGTGCATCGGCCACCTGCTGGAAACCGCCCCACCCGATGCCTACGACGAAAAGTACAAGCGCTGGGTGCTGGCCGATCTGCCGATCGTTCCGGAAAAATGGAAGATGCGGGTCAAGCCCAAGACCGCCAGCCAGTTCAAGGCGGTCAAGCGCCTGCTGGGGGAAGCCCAGGAACTGGTGATCGCCACCGACGCCGACCGTGAAGGCGAGATGATCGCCCGTGAACTGGTGGAGCACTGCCGCTATCGCGGGCCGATCCAGCGCCTGTGGCTGTCGGCGCTGGACGACGCATCCATCCGCAAGGCCCTCGCCGCACTCAAGCCCGGTGCCGAGACCTTCAGCCTCTATCACTCGGCCCTTGGTCGTTCCCGCGCCGACTGGCTGATCGGCATGAACATGAGTCGCTTGTTTACCCTGCTCGGGCGTCAGTCCGGCTATCAAGGCGTATTGCCCGTGGGCCGCGTGCAGACTCCGACCTTGCGCCTGGTGGTGGACCGCGACCGCAGCATCGCCGACTTCGTGCCGGTGGCGTACTGGGCCATCGATGTCGACCTGCGACACGCACACATGACCTTTACCGCCCAATGGCGCGCCGCCGAAGATGCCTGTGATGACCAGGGCCGCTGCCTCAACCTGCCATTGGCACAGGAGGCCGCCGCTGGCATGCGCAACGCCGCCAGCGCACGACTGGTCAAGTTGCGCACCGAGCGCATGCGCGACGTGGCGCCCCTGCCCTTCGATCTGGGCACCCTGCAGGAAATCTGTTCGAAAAAACTCGGCCTCGGCGCCCAGGAAACCCTGGACATCGCCCAGTCGCTGTACGAAACCCACAAGGTCATCACCTACCCCCGCAGCGACTGCGGCTACCTGCCGCTGAGCCAGCACAGCGACGCGCCGAAAATTCTCGCGGCGCTGGGCCGTGCAGATGCGGCAGTGAATGAACTGATGCCCCATCTCGACCCGCAACGCCGCTCCCGGGCGTGGAACGACGCCAAGGTCAGCGCCCACCACGGCATCATTCCCACCGGCGCGGGCAAGGATGTCGGGCAACTCACCGGCAAGTACCGTGCGGTGTACACCTTGATTCGCGCACGTTACCTGGCGCAGTTCCTGCCCAACCATGAATACGATCGCACCCAGGCCGACTTCGACTGCGCAGGGCAAGCGTTGCGGGCGGTGGGCAAGGTTGTGATCGAACCGGGCTGGAAGCGCGCCCTGCCGGAAGCCCTGGCGCCGGCAAAGGGACGCGACGTTGCGACACCCCAAGCCTTGCCGCCATTGGTTCAGGGCCAGGATTACGCGGTGGACAAGGTCAACCTCAAGGACCTGTGGACCCAGCCCCCCAAACCCTTTACCGAAGGCGACCTGATCAAGGCGATGAAAAACGTCGCCAAGCTGGTGCAAGACCCGCTCCTCAAGCAAAAGCTCAAGGACACCACCGGCATCGGCACCGAAGCGACCCGTGCCGGGATTATCCAGGGCTTGCTGGACCGTGGTTACCTGGTGAAAAACGGCAAGGCCCTCTCGGCCACCCCGGCGGCATTCAGCCTGATCGACGCCGTGCCCCGCGCCATCGCCGACCCCGGCACCACCGCGATCTGGGAGCAGGCCCTGGACATGGTGCAAAGCGGCGAGATGAGCCTGGAAGAATTCGTCGCCAAACAAGCGGCCTGGATGAGCAAACAGGTGGCACGTTGCAACGGCCTGCGCATGACCATCAGCGGCCCGGCGAGCCCGGCAGGCCGAGGGGCTGCCCCCTGGAAAAAGAAGCGAAAGAGCGCTCCACGCAAGACCGCGGCGGGCCCCAAGCGCGGCAAAAAACCGACAAATGCCGGGTAAAACGGGAAAAAAACCGGTGAATGACGTTTTTCGACGGGTTTAACGCCGCTTTGGACCTTGCTCCAGCGTGAGCCGTCTAGGATTCTGTAGGGGACCCGCTGACTTCCAAACAACAACACCGGAGTGGCCGCCATGAAAACCGTTGCACAAGTGCTCAAAGCCAAGGACCAGAAAAACCAGGAAGTCCATGTCATCAAACACGACCACACCGTGTTTGAAGCGCTGGTCCGCATGTCGGAGAAAAACGTCGGGGCCTTGCCGGTCGTCAAGGATGGCGTAGTGGTAGGCATCATCAGCGAACGGGACTACGCGCGCAAAATCATGCTCAAGGGCCTGTCGTCGGTCACCACGAAGGTCCACGAGGTGATGAGCTCTCCGGTGATCACCGTCGACACCCATAAAAAGGTCGATGAGTGCATGAATATCATGACCGACAGTCACCTGCGCCACCTGCCCGTGGTAGAAGACGGCAAACTGCTTGGGCTGCTGTCCATCGGCGACCTGGTGAAAGAAGCCATTGCCGACCAGGCTGATCTGATCAAGCAGCTGGAGCAATACATCCGCGGCGAATAGGCGACCCCATGCTCGATTGCCTTGAACATCAGGAAGACCACCTCGAGACCCTGCACCGGGCCATGGCGCAACGACGCTTTCTGGTACTGACCGGTGCAGGGATCAGCACGTCTTCGGGAATTCCCGATTATCGCGACAGCGAGGGTGTGCGCCGAGGCAGGGCTCCGATGATGTACCAGGAGTTCCTCGCCACCACGCAAGCCCGCCGCCGTTATTGGGCACGGGCGATGCTGGGTTGGCCGAAGGTGCGAATCGCCCAGCCGAACGCGGCCCATCGGGCGCTGGCAACTCTGCAACAACGCCAGCGCATCAGCGGGTTGGTCACACAAAACGTCGACACCCTGCATGACCAGGCCGGTAGTCATGACGTGATCGAACTGCACGGCAGCCTGCACCGCGTGCTATGCCTGGACTGCCAACAGCGCAGCGAGCGCGACGTGATCCAGCAATTGATGGAGACTGAGAACCCCTACCTGGCCGGCGTCGACGCCGTGCAAGCCCCCGATGGTGACACGCTGCTTGATCCGGCGTTCGAGGAGCGCTTCCAGGTACCCCGCTGCCCCCATTGCACCGGTCAACGCTTGAAACCGGATGTGGTGTTCTTCGGCGAGAACGTCGCCCAAACCACGGCCGCCAAGGCAATGGCGGCCGTGGCGGATGCCGATGGCTTGCTGGTGGTGGGCTCATCGCTGATGGCGTACTCGGCGTTTCGTCTGTGCAAGGCGATGGTGGAGCAAGGCAAGCCGGTGATAGCGATCAACCTGGGCAAGACGCGTGGGGATGAGTTGCTGCAGGTAAAGATCCAGGCATCGTGCGAGCGGTTGTTGCCGTTGCTTGTTGAGCGCTTGAGATAGCAACACCACCACCTGTTTCAACTATGGAGCTGGCTTGTGTGGGAGCTGGCTTGCCTGGGATAGCGGTAACTCAGTTACAGATGTATCAACTGGCTGACCGCTTTCGCGGGCAAGCCCGCTCCCACAGGTGATTGGTGTTGATGGATAGTGAGTATTCGGCTGGAGCTGTCGAGCTTTAGCGAAGCTGCGAAGGCGGCGACACTGTTGGTAGAGGTGTTGCGCCGCAACCCTAGAATCTCCCACAGGGGGTTTGTGTCGAGTGGACCATCCTGGATCCAAGACCACCCACACCAAAAAATGACGCCCAAGTCACATTTCCACGCATCTCCCCGTGTCCACGATGATTTATGTAGTGATCAAAAATAATCACTACATAACCGTTGACGTAACCTTTTTGTCCTTGCATTATCGAGACGTCTCCCGGATCGGGAGCGTTGGCAACAGGTGTTTTGAAAGAGCTCGTCTGACCGCCGAGCTGTTTTTTCCGGATGTGCACTGCCCACAAGGCAGATTGATGAAGCTGACCGGCCCGCAAGGATCGGTACAAGGAGCTCAAACGCTGCTTGTCTTCGTTATGAAACCATTGCGTAGCAGTTCATCAGCAAAACTACATGCATCAGGTTCAAGACCCTGCCCGTATTCGGCAGACAGACGCTGACGCCCGGTTTTCGGAACCGGAGACAACTAACGACGTATCAATTCATAGATCGCCAACTGGTCAAGGGGCTTACACATGAATCTGAACAACCAACCAACTATCGATGAATTGGCTGAGATGTTCGCAGCGCAGAAAGACACTCTCGACGACCATGTCCTGTGGATTGGCAAGTCGGGCGAAGTGCAACTTGACTGCCTGGCGCCCAATACCCAAGAAGCCGATTTTGACCGTAATAACCGTGAGTTGGCAGCGCGCTTGAAGGTGTACCGCCGCGGCCAGGGTTATGTCGGCAAGAAGGCTGCGGCTGATCGCAACTTTATCGAGCAAGTATTCGACACACTTAATAATGCTTGGGCGGCCGTCAAGGACAGCTCGCAAGTTAAAGTGATTGATCGCTACTACTAGAAAGTAACTCGCGCACTACTGTGGGAGCTGGTTTGCCTGCGATAACGGTTTAAACTTCAACACTGTTGTTGAATGTCAAATAGCTATCGCAGGCAAGCCAGCTCCCACACTTGTTTGCGGTGTATTCAGAAAGTTGGAAACCGCCCCTTCGCCGCTTCATCGCGAAAAATATCAAACAGCACTTGCGCCGCCGCCGACAGTTCATGCCCCGGCTTGGTCAGCACGCCAATCGGCCGTTCAATCACCGGATCGTTCAAGGTGATGCAATGGGCGCCCGCCTCCTCCATTTGCCGCGCACACAATGCAGGCACGGCGCTGACGCCCAAACCGCTCGCCACCATCTTGCCCACCGTCGCCAATTGATGGCTTTCCAGTGCTACCGGCAACTTCATCTGCAAGTCGCCCAGGTGTTCTTCCAGCATTACCCGAACCGTTGATGGCCGCTGCAATGTGATGAACGGCTGATCCAGCAGGGTTTTCCAGTCAATTTCGCTGCGCTTGGCCAACGGCGAATCGCCCGGCACCACCGCAATGAAGCGATCCAGATACAGCGGGGTAAACGCCAGTGACGAACCTTCAGCGGGCTCGAACGCCACGCCCAGTTCCACCTGGCGTTCGCGCACCATCTCCAGGACCTGTTCGTTGATCAAGTCATGCACCGTCACATTCACCTGAGGGTAACGCGCGCGGAATATCTTCAGGATCGGCGGCAGCAGGTTGCCGGCGAACGAAGGCATCGCGGCGACTGTCACGCGCCCGCGCTGCAGGGTAAAGCGCTGGCGCAGTTCGTCTTCGGCGTTGTCCCAGTCGGCAATCAACCGGCGAGCCAGGGGCAATAGGGATTCACCTTCAGGGGTCAGCGCGACGTTGCGGGTATTGCGGCTGAACAAGCGCCCACCCAGCCCTTCTTCGAGGCCCTTGATGGTCAGGCTCAGCGCCGATTGGGAAAGGTGCAGGCGCTCGCAGGCGGCGGCAAAACTCAGGCTCTGGGCCACGGCGAGAAAGGCCCGCATCTGTTTAACTGTCATAAGGCTACTCCGGACCACCGCTCGACTATGCAGTTTTTTAAATCAATCAACCTTAAAAAACAACTTAACAAATCAATCCAGCAGCGCAACACTCGGTTCATTGGCTGGCCCACAAACAATAAAAGAGGTGCATATGGCAGGTTTCGATAAACGCGTGGCGTCCTATGAAGAAGCGCTGGCAGGCTTGGAAGACGGCATGACCGTACTTGCCGGTGGTTTTGGCCTGTGTGGCATTCCGGAAAACCTCATCGCCGAAATCAAGCGCAAAGGCACCCGCGACCTGACTGTGGTTTCCAACAACTGCGGCGTCGACGGTTTTGGCCTTGGCGTACTGCTGGAACAAAAACAGATCCGCAAAGTGATCGCATCCTACGTCGGTGAAAACGCCCTGTTCGAAAAGCAGCTGCTCAGCGGCGAAATCGAAGTAGTGCTGACCCCCCAAGGCACCCTGGCGGAAAAAATGCGCGCAGGCGGCGCCGGCATCCCGGCCTTCTTCACCGCCACCGGCGTGGGCACTCCAGTCGCCGAAGGCAAGGAAACCCGCGAATTCAACGGCCGCCCGTACCTGATGGAAGAGTCCATCACCGGCGACTTCGCCATCGTCAAGGGCTGGAAAGCCGACCACTTCGGCAACGTCATCTATCGCCACACCGCCCAGAACTTCAACCCGCTGGCCGCCACCGCCGGCAAGATCACCGTGGTCGAAGTCGAAGAAATCGTCGAACCGGGCGAGCTGGACCCGGCGCAGATCCACACCCCTGGCATCTACGTCGACCGGATCATCTGCGGCACGTTCGAGAAGCGCATCGAACAGCGCACCGTACGCAAATAATCCGCCTCCAGCCCGAACAATAAGGACTCATAAAATGGCTCTGACCCGCGAACAAATGGCTCAACGCGTCGCCCGCGAAATGCAGGACGGCTTCTACGTCAACCTCGGCATCGGCATCCCGACCCTGGTGGCCAACTACATCCCCGAAGGCATGGAAGTGATGCTGCAATCGGAAAACGGCCTGCTCGGCATGGGACCGTTTCCTACCGAAGACACCATCGATGCCGACATGATCAACGCCGGCAAACAGACCGTCACCGCACGCATCGGCGCGTCGATTTTCTCCTCTGCCGAATCCTTCGCGATGATCCGCGGCGGCCACGTCGACCTCACCGTGCTTGGCGCGTTTGAAGTGGACGTAGAGGGCAACATCGCCTCGTGGATGATCCCCGGCAAGCTGGTCAAGGGCATGGGCGGCGCCATGGACCTGGTGGCCGGCGCAGAAAACATCATCGTGATCATGACCCATGCGTCCAAGGACGGTGAGTCCAAGCTGCTCAGCCGCTGCAGCCTGCCGCTGACCGGCGCGAACTGCATCAAGCGCGTACTCACGGACCTGGCGTACCTGGAAATCGAAAATGGCGCTTTTGTCCTCAAGGAACGCGCACCTGGCGTCAGCGTTGAAGAGATTGTGAGCAAGACCGCCGGTAAACTGATCGTCCCGGACCACGTTCCAGAAATGCAATTCCAGTGAGGACAGATCTCATGCAAGACGTCGTGATTGTTGCTGCCACCCGCACCGCCGTGGGCAGCTTCCAGGGTTCGCTGGCGAATATTCCGGCACCGGAACTGGGCGCCGCCGTGATCCGTCGCCTGCTGGAGCAAACCGGCCTCGACCCGGCCCAGGTGGATGAAGTGATCCTTGGCCAGGTGCTGACCGCAGGCTCAGGCCAGAACCCGGCGCGCCAGGCGTCGATCCTCGCCGGCCTGCCCCATGCGGTGCCGAGCCTGACCCTGAACAAGGTTTGTGGCTCCGGCCTCAAGGCCCTGCACCTGGGCGCGCAAGCCATTCGCTGCGGCGACGCCGAAGTGATCATCGCCGGCGGCATGGAGAACATGAGCCTGGCCCCCTACGTATTGCCCGCCGCGCGCACCGGCTTGCGCATGGGCCACGCGAAAATGGTCGACAGCATGATCAGCGACGGCCTGTGGGATGCGTTCAACGATTACCACATGGGCATCACCGCCGAGAACCTGGTGGACAAGTACGGCATCAGCCGTGAAGCCCAGGACGCCTTCGCCGCAGCCTCCCAGCAAAAAGCCGCGGCGGCTATCGAGGCCGGACGTTTTGCCGACGAAATCACACCGATCCTGATCCCCCAGCGCAAGGGCGACCCGGTGGCCTTCGCCGTGGATGAACAGCCACGCGCCGGCACCACCGCCGAGTCCCTGGGCAAGCTCAAACCCGCGTTCAAGAAAGACGGCAGCGTCACCGCCGGCAACGCTTCGAGCCTCAACGACGGCGCTGCCGCGGTACTGCTGATGAGTGCCGACAAGGCCAAGGCCCTCGGCCTGCCGGTGTTGGCACGCATCGCCAGCTACGCCAATGCCGGCGTCGATCCGGCGATCATGGGTATCGGCCCGGTCTCGGCCACCCGCCGCTGCCTGGACAAAGCCGGCTGGAGCCTGGGCGACCTGGACCTGATCGAAGCCAACGAAGCCTTCGCTGCGCAAGCGCTGGCGGTGGGCAAAGAGCTGGAGTGGGATGCGGACAAGGTCAACGTCAACGGTGGCGCGATTGCCATCGGTCACCCGATTGGCGCTTCAGGTTGCCGTGTGCTGGTGACCCTGCTGCATGAAATGATCAAGCGCGATGCCAAGAAAGGTCTGGCGACGCTGTGCATCGGTGGTGGCCAAGGTGTGGCCCTGGCCCTCGAACGCAGCTGATTGGCAAGAGCAACATGGACAAGGCCCGGTTCCACGAAAACCGGGCCTTTTCTTTACCCGCTCTATCTAAATAAACACAGTCCCAGGGTGGAAGCTGTCGAGCCTTAGCGAGGCTGCGAAGGCGGCGGCACTGTCGGTAGAGGTTTTGGCTGAACCACCGCTTTCGCGGGCAAGCCCGCTCCCACAGGTGATCGGTGTTGGCGGGCTGTCAGTGTTCGGCTGGAGATCGCCAAGACACTGCCAATCCCCTGTGGGAGCTGTCGAGTTTCAGCGAGGCTGCGAAGACGGCGGCACTGTTGGTGGAGGTGTTGGCTGAACCACCGCCTTCGCGGGCAAGCCCGCTCCCACAGGTGATCGGTGTTGATGGATAGTGAGTGTTCGGCTGGAGATAGCCCAGGCACTGCCAATCCCCTGTGGGAGCTGTCGAGCTTTAGCGAGGCTGCGAAGGCGGCGGCACTGTTGGTAGCGGTGTTGCGCCGCGCCCATAGAATCTCCCACATTTGATCTTTATTGCCTGTCGGATTGTGGCACCGCAAACACCGCATTCGCCCGCGCCACAACCTTGTCCCCCACCTGCAGGCTCACCGTGGCAAACGCCATCTGCCGCCCGCGCTTGTGATGCTCCAGCTTCACCACAATCCACTCTCCGACCTGCACCGCGCCCAGGTAATCCAAGGTCATGCTTGCGGTGATCAACGGTAACGGCGGCTCGCTGGAAAACGCCATCGCATAACCCATGCCGACATCCGCCAGAGTCGCCAGCACTCCGCCATGCACGGTGCCACGGCCATTGGCGTGACGATTATCGGCGCGCAGGCCGATCTCCAGTTGCAGGCCTTCGCCCCGGCAATACGCCGGCCCCAACAGATCGAGCAGCGGACTGCTGCGGGGCAGCGAGACAAAACCTTCGGGCACGGCGTGGGCGATCATGGCGATTCTTCCTTGGAGTCAGGCTTGAGGTGTACGCCAGACTCATGGCGACAGCCAGCACCATCAACGGTACAAATCCTCCACGATGCTTTGCGTTAATCCCCCAGACCCGCTTTAATCGCCGTCCAAATTTCCCCGCACCTCCCAAGGAACCGCAATGCGCCATCCGGACGGCAAAGCCACACCATTTTTCTTGATCTTGTTCGCAGGCTTGACCCTCGCCGGTTGCTCGCCCAAGGACCACTCCAGCGCCAGGACGATCAACGGTGAACAAAGCCAGGCCGGTGCACAACTGGCCTATGAACACGAGCTGACCCTGGCCCTGCCCGGCGCCCTGCTCGCGCCGCGCATGCAGGCCACGCGCGAGGCCTGCGAGACGGCACGTTTTGGCGCCTGCAATATCCTCGGCATCACCGAGGACGGTAACGGCGGCGAGATCATCCTGCGCATCGCGCCCACCGGCGTGGAGCCGATCGTCGCCATGGCTGCCGAAGGCGGCAAGCTCGGCCAACGCATCACCACCGCCGAAGACCTGGCCGATGCCGTCGCCGATGTACGCCGCCGCCAGGACCGCCTGCAAGCCCAGCAGCAGCGTCTCGACGAGTTGGCCAAGCGCAAGGACATCACCGTCAGTGACTTGATCGCCTTGAGCAAGGAACAGGCCTCCATCGAAAACGAGCTGCAGCAACTGGCGCAGATCGGCGCCAACCAGCAGCGCCGTCTCGACACCAACCGCGTGACCCTGAACTTCCGCTCCGCCGACGGCGCGAACCAGCCGTCACGCTTCAGTCGCATGTTCAGCAACCTCGGTGACAACCTGGTGAACGGCACCGCCGACGCCCTGGAACGCGCAAGCTATGTGCTGCCGTTTGTGATCCTGGCGTTCCCGGTGGTGTGGTTGTGGGTGTGGTTGTGGCGCCGGTTTATCAAGCGCCGCAGCTGATCAGCGCTGCATGCAACGCTGATAGCGCTCATCCACGCGCTTGGCGAACCACGCGGTGGTCAGGTTGCGGGTGATCTTCGGACTCTTGAGCACGATGCCCGGCAGAATCGCCCGTGGCATCGGCTTGCCGGCAGCCTTGTCGGCCAGCGCGAAAACGCGCTTGTAGAGGGTGGTGTCTTCAAAGTCCAACTGCTCACCCTGCTCCAACTGGCTGCGGATGCTCGGGTTACGCATGTCCAGCTTCGCGCCCAGTGAACGCACCGCCAGCTCGGTGGTGCCGGGCAGCAATGAGCCGTAGCGGATCAAATCCCCATCCAACGCCAGTTCGGTGCCAGAGACGCGGCTGACCGCCGCCTGGAATGCTGCGTTGCGGCTGGCGTACCACCCCGCGTTGAAGTCGGCGAAGCGGTACAGCGGCTGGTCGTAGTTCACCGGGTAGCCGAGCAGATGGGCAATGCCAAAGTACATGCCACCACGCCGGGTGAAGACTTCGCGTCGGATCGTACCGTCAACCGTGTAGGGATAACCCCGCGCCTGTTTCTGTGCAAAGTCGATGCTGACTTGCATGGGACCGGCGGTATGCACCGGGTTGAAGCCACCAAACAAGGTGTTGCCAAGGGGCACCATGCTGATGAAATCGTCAAAGATGCCGCTGAGGTCCTTCTCTGTGCGTGCGGCATTCAGGCGGTCGGCGTAGGACTTGCCGGTGGGCGAGCGCAACTGCAAGGCGCTGCGTACCACAAAGGCCGGCACATGGACTTTTCCGGCACGCCGCAGGATTTCATCCCCAGCGATCTTGCCCATGTTCGGCACAGGCGGGTCGACCTGATAGGTGGACTCCTGCTCGGTCACTGCCAGTACGGCGCAGATGTTCTCGGTGCTCGGGTAGATCTTCTGGGTGTCGAAGGCGGTGTAGATGTCCTGAGCCCAACCGTTGCGGTCCGCGAGTTGTGCAGGCAACAAGCGCACAATCTGCGCCTTCACCTCGGCTTCGCTGCGCGCCGGCTGTTGCGGGCCGCGCGAGGTGGAACAACCGGCCAGCACCAGCAATGGGGTGAGGCACAGGATCAGGCGGCGTAGGGACATGGGCGCTTCCTTGAATAACGGCGGGACCGGGTATATCGACCGGCAAGTGTAACCAGGGTTCGCGAACCTGACGCGCTCGCCAACCGGCGCCTATCGTGACAGGATCTGTCATCGACCATTCCTACAAGGAGTTTGAATGCCATGCTCAGCCTGAACTTCCTCGTCACGTGCCTGATTGTGGTGCTGATTCCCGGCACCGGGGTGATTTTTACCGTATCCACCGGCCTCACCGCCGGTAAACGCGCCAGCGTGTTCGCTGCGCTGGGCTGCACCGCCGGGATCATCCCGCACCTGCTGGCCTCGATTCTCGGCCTGTCCGCCCTGCTGCACACCAGTGCCCTGGCGTTCGACATGCTCAAGTATGCCGGCGTCGCCTACCTGCTGTATGTGGCCTATGCCACCTGGAGGGATCGCTCGGCGTTTGCCGTCAGTGACACGCCCACGGTCGCGAGTGCGCGCAGCCTGATGCTGCGCGCCTTCTTGATGAACATTCTGAATCCGAAGCTGACCATTTTCTTCCTGGCCTTTTTGCCGCAGTTCGTCGCGCCGGGCAGCACTTCACCTAGCGTGCAGCTGCTGGTACTGAGCGGCGTGTTCATGGCGATGACATTTGCGGTGTTCGTGGCGTATGGCCTGCTGGCCAATGTCTTTCGGCGCGCGGTGATCGAGTCGCCACGGGTGCAGAACTGGCTGCGTCGCAGTTTTGCGGCGGCCTTTGCGGGGTTGGGGTTGAATCTGGCGTTTGCGCAGCGCTGATAGGCAACACAAAACAATGTGGGAGCGGGCTTGCTCGCGAAAGCGGAGTGTCAGTCACTAGATCTTTTACTGAACCACTGCTTTCGCGAGCAAGCCCGCTCCCACATTTTTAGATCCCGGCCAGGGCCAGGTCCATCGCAAAGTAGGTGAAGATCAAATCCGCACCGGCCCGCTTGATCGAACCGAGGGTTTCGCGCACCACGCGAGCTTCATCAATCGCCCCCGCCTGGGCACCGAACTTGATCATCGCGTACTCACCACTCACCTGGTACGCCGCCACCGGCAAGCGCGAGGCTTCGCGGATGTCGCGGATGATGTCGAGGTAGGCCCCGGCCGGCTTGACCATCAGCGCATCGGCGCCTTCCTGTTCATCCAGCAGCGATTCACGCACGGCTTCGCGGCGGTTCATCGGGTTCATCTGGTAGCTTTTGCGGTCGCCCTTGAGCGCACTGCCGCCGGCTTCGCGGAACGGGCCGTAGAGGGCCGAGGCGAATTTGGTCGAGTAGGCCATGATCGGGATGTGGGTGAAACCGGCGTCATCCAGGGCCCGGCGGATCGCCTGGACCTGCCCGTCCATCGCTGCCGACGGTGCGATCACATCGGCGCCAGCACGGGCGGCGGCTACGGCTTGTTTGCCGAGGTTGACCAGGGTCGCGTCGTTATCGACGTGGGCACCGTGCATCACGCCGCAGTGGCCGTGGTCGGTGTATTCGCAGAAGCAGGTGTCGGACATCACGATCATGTCCGGCACGGCGTCCTTGATGATCGAGGACATGCGCGAGACCAGGCCGCGCTCCTTCCACGTATCGCTGCCGCTGGCGTCCAGGTGGTGGGACACGCCAAAGGTCATCACCGACTTGATGCCGGCGCGGGCGTAGCGCTCGATCTCGGCGGCCAGTTTCTTCTCAGGGATACGCTGCACGCCGGGCATGCTGGTGATCGGCACGAAGTCGTCGATTTCTTCTTCGACGAAAATCGGCAGCACCAGATCGTTGAGGGTGAACTCGGTTTCCTGGAACAAGCCACGCAGCTCCGGGGAGCGGCGCAGGCGGCGTGGGCGGGCTTGGGGGAACTGGCTGGTCATGGCGGTCCTGAAATAGGGTGAAGGCTTTGGGGCGAAAGCTTATGCCCACCGGCATAGGCAACACAAACGCCGAGAGCCCAACAGTGTATTGCGAGGCCCGCAACAATTCATTGATCTAGAGCTGTAGACGCCCTTCAATGCACACCGCGACCGCACCGCCGACCCAGATGTCATCGCCCTGGCGTTCGACACGAATCCGCCCTGCACGCCCGAGGGCCGTGCCCTGACTGACCACATAACGCTCTGGCGCCAAGCCTTCGCCCAGCAGCCATTGGGCGATACCGGCATTCAAGCTGCCGGTGGCCGGGTCTTCCGGGGCGCCGTCTCCAGCGATAAAGCCGCGCACTTCAAACTGCGTGTCCACGTCGTCGCGCACCGGGTCGCAGGGGGCGATCACACCCACCGCCAGACCGAGCAACTGCGAATAGTCCGGCTGCAAACTCAGCACTTGATCGCGATCGGCCAACATCAACGCCAGCCACCCAGCACCATTGTCGACCCACTGGCTGCGCACAACGGCTTCGGGACTCAAGCCCAACCCCAGGCACACTCGCTGCAGCACAGGCGCTTGCACTGGACCGCAACGCAATAACGGCGGAGCAATAAACGCCAGCTCATCACCTTGGCGACGCACACGCACCAAGCCGATCTCGCACTCCTGGACGATGTCCTCGCCCTTGGGTACACCGCCCGCTTGCAACCACGCATGGCACGTGCCCAACGTCGGGTGGCCGGCGAACGGTAGTTCCTGCACGGTGGTGAAAATTCGTACCCGGTAGTCGGCGAGAGGATCACGCGGTGTCAGCAAAAACGTGGTTTCACTGAGGTTGGTCCAATTGGCGAAATCGGCCATCTGCTGGTCCGTCAGGCTGTCAGCGCCAAGCACCACAGCCAGCGGGTTGCCCTTGAGGGGCACGTGGCTGAATACATCCAGTTGTTTGAAATCGAAAATCGGCATGCTTCAGCTCGGAATATTCAGGCCACGGATCACCGCCGGGCGGGCCACAAAGCCGTCCAGCGCGCGCAGTACGTTAGGGAAGTCGGCGATACCCACCAGGTCGCCTGATTCGTAGAAGCCGATCAGGTTGCGGATCCATGGGAAGGTCGCGATGTCGGCGATGCTGTAGTCGTCGCCCATGATCCAGGTGCGACCCAGCAGGCGCTGCTCCAGCACCGCCAGCAAGCGTCGGGACTCGGCGGCGTAGCGGTCGCGCGGGCGTTTGTCCTCGTAGGCCTTGCCGGCAAACTTGTTGAAGAAGCCCAACTGGCCAAACATCGGCCCGATGCCGCCCATCTGGAACATCAGCCATTGCAGGGTTTCATAGCGGGTGGCCGGGTCCTCGGAGAGCAACTGGCTGGTTTTTTCCGCCAGGTAGATCAGGATCGCGCCGGACTCGAACAGCGCCAATGGCTGGCCGCCGGGGCCGTCGGGGTCGATGATCGCGGGGATCTTGTTGTTGGGGTTCAGGGACAGGAACTCGGGGGACAACTGGTCCTGGGTCTCGAAGCTGACCTTGTGCGCCTCATAGGGCAGGCCCAACTCCTCAAGCATGATCGAGACTTTTACCCCGTTGGGCGTAGGCAGCGAGTACAGTTGCAGGCGTTCGGGGTGTTGAGCGGGCCATTTGCTATTAATCGGGAAGCTGGCAAGCGAGTTCATCGGGAAATCCCCTGGCGCAAAGCCCCCATGATAGTCATCTTCCCGGTGTCCTGCTTGGGTCATCAATGCGCAACATGCGCTGGCTATTATCCCGCGCAGGCGAACCAATGCGCCCTTGCGCACTCTTAGCTGCGCTTGAACGGTGAATGGAGGCACCTTGCTGTAACGACAGGAAATACCGCAGGACGCCCTTGGCGTCACTGGGGCCGGGCTTGTCCGCCCTCACTCGATGCACTGAAGACTCCAGACCAATGACAATCAAGCCTCCGTGCCTTGCGTTACGCCTGAAACGCTATTCATACATCATGTTGCCGCTGTTGCTGGTCGGCGGCGCCATCGGCCTGACCCTGGAATCGCGCACCAGCCGTGCCGAGCAGGTAGACGGCGTGCAAACCCTGGTCTTCCTGCGCCACGGCGAAAAACCCGCCGGCGGCTTGGGCCAACTTAATTGCCAAGGCCTGAACCGGGCGATGAACCTCGCCACGGTACTGCCGGAAAAATTCGGCAAGGCCAACTTTGTGTTCGCCGCCAATCCGACGCGCAATGTCGAGGAAGGCGAGTTCGATAATTCCTACAGCTACATTCGCCCCCTGATGACCATCAGCCCCAGTGCCATCAAACTCGGCCTGCCGGTGAACATCAAATTTTCGGCAAACGACACCAGTGCCCTCGCCGATGAACTGGTGGAAGACAAGTACCACAACGCCACCATCTACACCGCCTGGTCCCACGGCTACCTGCCGGAGTTGATCAACAAGGTGGCGAGTGAAGCGTCGGGCGAAAAACACACCATCACCGACGACTGGTCCGGCAGCGACTACGACACCCTGTACGTGCTGACCTTGACCTGGCACAACGGCAAAGCGTCACTGCTGAGCCGCAACTACAAGCAAGGCTTGAACAACGGCGAAGAATCCTGCCCGGAACCGACGCAGGTGAGCGCTGACTCCTGACAATCGGGCCTTGTAGCGAGCGTGCTTGCCCGCGCCTGGCTGCGAAGCGGCCCCAATAAAAACGCCGCATTCTGTCTGACAGAATGCGGCGTCGGGTTTCAGGGCCGCTTCGCAGCCCAGCGCGGTAAACGTTACTGACGGGCTGCAAGTAAGCGCTTGTGGCGATTGCGTCGAGCGATGTTCAGGCACTCGATCACTGCCGAGAACGCCATCGCTGCGTACACGTAGCCTTTTGGCACATGGGCGCCGAAGCCTTCGGCGATCAGCGTCATGCCGATCATGATCAGGAAGCCCAGGGCCAGCATTACCACGGTCGGGTTGTCGTTGATGAACTTGGCCAGCGGTTCAGCCGCCACCAGCATCACGATCACCGAGGTCACCACGGCGATGATCATGATCGGCAAGTGCTCGGTCATGCCCACGGCGGTAATGATGCTGTCGATGGAAAACACCAGGTCCAGCAACAGGATCTGGCCGATGGCCGCCGCGAAACCGATGGTCACCGTATTGCCGACGCTGACCTTCTCCTCGGGCTCCGGGTCCATGCTGTGATGGATCTCGGTGGTAGCCTTCCACACCAGGAACAGGCCGCCGGCGATCAGGATCATGTCCTTCCACGAGAACGCCTGGCCGAACACTTCGAACACCGGCGCCGTCAGTTGCACGATGAACGCGATGGTGCTCAACAGGCCCAGGCGCAATACCAGCGCCATGCTGATGCCGATGCGCCGCGCCTTGGCCCGGTGCTGCTCAGGCAGTTTGTTGGTGAGGATCGAGATAAAGATCAGGTTATCGATGCCCAGCACGATTTCCATGACGATCAACGTCGCCAATGCCACCCAGGCGGTGGGGCTGGCGGCCAGCTGTAAAAGGTAATCCATAGGTCAGTCCTGAGGTTGTGCCGGGGAATTAGGTTTCTTGGGTGTCGGAAGCGTCTTCAGCTTCTTTTTCCTGCTTCTCAGGCTTGATCAAGCCTTGTGTCGCTTCACTCAACGCCTGCTCGGCGGCCTTGTGGGTGTCATCGATCGCTTGCTTGGCCGACTCGGTGGCCTTGCCCAACACCTGCTGGGCGCTTTTTTCGACCTGATCGCAGCCGCTGATCACCACCAATGAAAGCGCAAGCAACGATGCCGCGCCCAGGGAATTGAGTTTCATGATGTATTCCTCGTTAGAACCATTGGGTCCAAATAGTGGCCCCGCGATAGCGAGGCATTCTATGCAGGTGAACAGTTCAGAAAAATTCGTATTTTTCTCACGTATACTTCGGTTTTCACGAAGTGATAGTCAGCATGCTCAATTACCGCCAATTGCATTACTTCTGGGTCGTGGCCAAGACGGGCAGCATCGTGCGCGCCTGCGAGCAACTGAACCTCACGCCCCAGACCATCAGCGGGCAGATCAGCCTGCTTGAGCAAACCTTTGGCATCGCGTTGTTTCAGCGGGTCGGCCGCCAGCTGGAGCTGACCGAAGCCGGGCGCCAGGCCCTGCCCTACGCCGAGCAGATGTTCCAGACCGGCAATGAATTGGAGGCGATGCTGCGCGCGCAGCCCAATGAGCAGCAGATCCTGTTCCGCGTCGGCGTGGCGGATGTGGTGCCCAAATCCATCGTCTACCGCCTGATTGCGCCGACCATGGAGCTGAGCGAACCGATCCGCATCACCTGCCGCGAAGACAAACTCGAACGGTTATTGGCTGACCTGGCGATCCAGCGCCTGGACCTGGTGATTTCCGACAGCCCGATGCCAACGCACCTGGACATCAAGGGCTACAGCCAGAAATTGGGCGAGTGCGGGATCAGCTTTTTCGCCACCCAGGCGTTGGCTGACGCCTACAGCGGCACCTTCCCACAGTGCTTGCAGGGGGCGCCGCTGTTGATTCCGGGTGCAGAAACGGTCGTACGCAGCCGTTTGCAGCGTTGGTTCGCCGAACAGCAGATCCAACCCAGGATCATCGGCGAGTTCGACGACAGCGCCTTGATGCAGGCCTTCGGCCAATCCGGCAGCGGGATTTTCATCGCCCCCAGCGTGATTGCCGATGAAGTGGTGCGCCAATACGGCGTGGCGTTGATTGGCCAGACCACGGCGGTCACCGAGTCGTTCTACGCGATCTCGGTCGAGCGCAAGGTCAAGCATCCCGGCATCGTGGCGATTACCGAAGGTGCCAGGCGGGAGTTGTTCACCGCCCTGCCCTGATGCCTATGTGGCGAGGGAGCTTGCGCCCTCGCCACAGCAGGCCAACAGCCATGAATCAGGCATAGTTCGGCGCCGATTTGACGCTCATCAGCCACAGGGCCAGCAGGATCGACACGAGGATAAACCCGGACGCAGCAAAGCCCAGGCTGCCAAGGCCCAGGGTGTCGATCACATGCCCGCCCACCAGCGCGCCTAAGCCGATGCCCAGGTTGGCCCCGGCGATGTTCAGCGAAGCGGCGAACGCCGGCGCATGGGGCGCGGCCTTCATCAAGCGCACATGGCTGACCAGGAACATTGCCGCCTGGGTCACGCCCCACACCGCCATCGCGGCCGCCAGGCCGATGGTGGAATGAATCGCCGGCACCAACGCAACCATGCCAGCGATCATGAAACCGCAGAACACCATGGACGCAATCAGCGGGTGACGATCCACCGCACGCCCACCCAACGAGTTGCCGATCAACCCGACCGCGCCAAAGCCCATCAAGCACCAGCCCACCAGCGTGCCGTCGAACCCGGCCAGGCGTTCAAGGATGTCCGCCAGGTAGGTATAAGCGGTGAACATGCCGCAAAACACCAGGATCGACAGCAGGATATGCCCCTGCATCAACGGGTTGCGCAGGATCTTGAACTGCGAGCGCAGCGTCACTTCGGCATTTTTCGGCGCAGTCACCGGCAGGTAGATAAACAGCAGCAACGCCTTGGCCAACGCCACCACCGCGAGGATGGCAAACGCGCTGCGCCAGCCGAACATATCGGAGATCAGCGTGCCCACCGGGATGCCGAACACGGTGGCGCAGACAATGCCGAAGCCGATCTTCTCGATGGCACGCCCGGCGTACTCCGGGCCGACGATGTCCACTGCGGTTTCACTGGCCAGGGCCCAAAACACTGGCAAGCCCAGCGCCGGAATCAACCGCGCCAGGGCCATCACCCAGATGTTCGGCGCCAGCGCAGCCACGGTATTGGCCACTCCGAACAGGATCAGGATGCTGATAAACAGGCGCTTGCGTGGGAAGCGCGCGCAGTAGGCCGTGAGAAACGGCCCGAATGCCGCGACGGTAAACGCGAACAAGGTCACCAGCAGCCCGGCTTGGGACACGCTGACATGCAGGTCCCGGGCGATGGACGGCAGCAGGCCGACGATGACGAATTCCGTGGTCAGCACGGTAAAACCGGCGGCCGACAGCAGCAGGATGGGGAACAACATGAAAACTCCAGAAACGACGACAGCAACGACAGCCCGAAGGGCCCGCTGACAGATGGGAAAGGTGAGAGGCGGGAATCTTAACAGAGTATGTCCGGCTTTGCCGAAGCGCCGCCGGTGCGGGTGACGGAATGCCGCAGCAGCGAGGACATTTCCTACGACATGCTAGACTCCGCGGCTGCTTCCTACAGCCCTTTCTGCCTGCAATGCTGCGCCCTACTAAAAAAATCAGAGACAACTGTTTATGACTGCTGCCCCTTCCCTGCTCCAGCGCCTGACACGTGTCAGCCTGGTTACACAAATTGTCATCGGTTTGATCGCCGGCATTCTGCTCGCGCTGTTGGCGCCCCAAGCGGCACAAGCCACCGGGTTTATCGGCAAAGTGTTTGTCACCGCGCTCAAGGCCGTGGCGCCAATCCTGGTGTTTGTGCTGGTAATGGCGTCGATCGCCAACCATAAACACGGCCAGGAAACCCATATCAAACCGATTCTGTTCCTGTACCTGCTTGGCACCTTTGCCGCCGCCGCGGTGGCGGTGATTGCCAGCATGTGGTTCCCGTCGCCCCTGGTGCTAATCACCCATGACACCTCCGTCAGCGCCCCCGGCGGTATCGGCGAAGTGTTGCAAAGCCTGCTGTTGAGCGTGGTGGACAACCCGGTCAGCGCGCTGATGAACGCCAACTTTATCGGCATCCTGGCGTGGGCCATCGGTATGGGCATCGCCATTCGCCATGCCGGTGAAACCACGCGCACCGTGCTGGACGACCTGTCCAACGGCGTGACGTTGATCGTACGCGTGGTGATCCGCTTCGCGCCCCTGGGCATTTTCGGCCTGGTCGCCTCGACCCTGGCCACCTCCGGTTTCGGCGCCCTGCTCGGTTACGCGCACCTGCTGGTGGTGCTGATCGGTTGCATGCTCTTCGTGGCGCTGGTGATCAACCCGGCCATCGTGTTCTGGAAACTGCGCCGCAACCCCTACCCACTGGTGCTGATGTGCCTGCGCGAAAGCGGCATCACCGCTTTCTTCACCCGCAGTTCGGCGGCGAATATCCCGGTCAACCTGGCACTGAGCAAGCGCCTGGGCCTGCATGAAGACACCTACTCGGTGTCGATCCCGCTCGGTGCCACCATCAACATGGCCGGCGCCGCCATCACCATCACCGTGCTGACCCTGGCCGCCGTACATACCCTGGGCATCGCCGTCGACCTGCCCACCGCCGTGCTGCTCAGCGTGGTCGCCGCGATCTGCGCCTGCGGTGCTTCGGGCGTGGCCGGAGGCTCGCTGCTGCTGATCCCGCTGGCGTGCAGCCTGTTTGGCATCCCCAGCGAGATCGCGATGCAGGTAGTTGCGGTCGGTTTCATCATCGGCGTGTTGCAGGATTCGGCGGAGACCGCGCTGAATTCGTCCACCGATGTACTGTTTACCGCTGCGGCGTGCCTGGGCAAGGAAGAACAACCGGCCTGACCTGCGCGCACAAAAAAGCCGGGGCGGTTCTTGAGTGAACCGCCCCGGCTTTTTTTTGGCCGCTTAGAACGCGCCCATGTAATCGCGCTTGCCCACTTCCACACCGTTATGACGCAGCAGCGCGTACGCGGTGGTGACGTGGAAGAAGAACTGCGGCAGGCCGTAGGTCAGCAGGTAGGACTGGCCGCTGAAGCGCTTCTCTTTCGGCGTGCCAGGGCGGGTGATGATCTCGATGCCTTCCTTGCCGTCGATTTGCTCAGGCTTGAAGGTGTCGAGGAAGGCCAGCACCTTGGCGATCAGGGCTTGCAGGTCGGCGAAAGTCACTTCGTTGTCTTCGTATTTCGGCACTTCGACCTCGGCCAGGCGTGCGGAAACGCCCTTGGCGAAGTCCACGGCGATCTGCACCTGGCGCACCAGTGGGAACATGTCCGGGAACAGGCGCGCTTGCAGCAAGGCGTTCGGCTCGATGTTCTTGGCTGCAGCGTGGGCTTCGGCCTTGGTCAACACACCGCTCAGGGCGGTGAGCATTTGCTTGAAGACTGGGATGGAAGCGGCGTACAGGGAAATAGTCATGGCAGTCTCATGGTGATGGCACGGTTTGAACAGGCGACGATTATAGACCGCCCGCTCGCTTGTCTTTTATTTTTTCCGGCTTACGCTAGGCACTTCACTGCATAGGGAAAGCGCGATGACCGCCGAGCACGACACCGACACCCCTGAGCCGCGCCTGAACAGCACGGAAATCCGCATCCTGGGCTGCCTGATCGAAAAACAGGCGACCAACCCGGAAACCTACCCCCTGACCCTCAACGCCCTGGTGCTGGCCTGCAACCAGAAGACCAGCCGCGAGCCGGTGATGAACCTCAGCCAAGGCCAGGTCGGCCAAAGCCTGCGCGCACTGGAAGGCCAGGGTTTTACCCGCCTGGTGATGGGCAGCCGCGCCGACCGCTGGGAACACCGCGTGGACAAGGCGCTGGAACTGGTGCCGGCCCAGGTGATCCTGACCGGGCTGCTGTTTTTGCGCGGCCCGCAAACCGTCAATGAACTGCTGACCCGCAGCGGGCGCATGCACGACTTTGAAGATGCCGAGCAGGTCGTGCATCAGCTGGAACGCCTGATAGCCCGCGGGTTGGCGCTGTTGGTGCCGCGTCAGGCGGGGCAGCGGGAAGATCGCTATACCCATGCGCTGGGGGACCCGGCAGATATTGAGGTGATTATCGCGGCGCGAGGCAATCCGGTGGAGCGTGGGAGCACGGTTTCAGCCGATCGCATTGAAGAGCTGGAAGCACGGATTGCCGCACTGGAAGAACGCCTGACCCAGCTGGAACAGGCATAACCCCCCTAAATGTGGGAGCGGGCTTGCTCGCGAATGCAGTGTGTCAGTCACCGGAGATGGTGGCTGAACCACTGCATTCGCGAGCAAGCCCGCTCCCACACAAGCCCACTCCAACATTAGAGCTTCGGGGGGCCTTAGGTTCGGGCGAAGGCGACCGCCGCCTGGAACTGCTCGTCTGTAGGCCGCACCCCGGTGTACAGCACAAACTGCTCCAACGCCTGGATCGCAATCACTTCCAGCCCGGTAATCACGCGCTTACCCTGGGCACGTCCACGCACGATCAGCGGCGTTTCGGCGGGGATCGCTACCACATCGAACACAGTGTCCGCCGCATCGATTGCCTCGGCATCAAACGCCAACCCATCCGCCTGCGCCCCGCCGGTCATGCCGATGGGTGTCACGTTGATCAGCATCTGCGGGCGTGCGTCGCCCAGGTCCGCCTGCCATTCGTACCCGAGGTTGCGTGCCAACGCCCGGCCCGCCGCTTCGTTGCGCGCCACGATCAGGCCATTGCTGTAGCCACCGTCACGCAGGGCGCTGGCCACGGCCTTGGCCATGCCGCCGCTGCCGCGCAGGGCGAAGGTCGAGTCTGTGGGTACCGCATGCTTTTTCAGCAGTTGTTCGATGGCGATGTAGTCGGTGTTGTAGGCCTTGAGATGGCCATCGGTGTTGACGATGGTGTTGAGCGAGTCGATGGCTTGAACCGAATCGTCGAGTTCATCCACTAAGGCAATGGCAGCCTCCTTGAACGGCATCGACACCCCGCAACCGCGAATGCCCAGCGCCCGGATACCACCGATCGCGCCGGGCAAATCCCGGCTGCTGAAGGCTTTATAGTAGAAGTTCAGACCCAGCTGTTCGTACAGGTGGTTATGAAAACGCAGGCCAAAATTCCCGGGACGCGCCGACAGCGACATACACAGTTGGGTGTCCTTGTTGGGGTGCATTTGCATGGAAAACTCCTCTGAGTAAGCAAATCGGTACAGACCTTACACAACCTTTACCTAGCGGCCGTGCTGTTTTCTTGAAATACGTTGTCTTAAAAGTATCCCCGCGACAATCCTTGAGTCTATTGATTGCAGACCACAAGCGCAGGGGCTAACCGAGGAATGACCATGATTCGTACAATCCCCAAGATCGCCTTGCTGGTTGGCGCACTCGCGATGGCAGGCCAAGCCTCCGCCCACGGTGGTGGTGGATGGGGTGGCCCGGCCGTATTGGGTGCTTTAGTCGGCGCCGCCGTCGTAGGCTCCGTGGTCGCCAGCCAGCCGCGTGAAGTCTATGTGCAGCAGCAACCGGTGTACGTCCAGCCGCAGCCGGTGTATGCAGCTCCGCCGCCGGTCTACTACGCACCGCCACCGCCGGTGTACGTGCAACAACAGGTCTACTACCGCCCGGCGCCGGTCTATTACGGTCCTCCGCGTGGCTACTACGGCCCTCCGCACGGCTACTACGGTCGCGGCTGGTAAGCGCCAATTGTCTGAAACAGGCCTCGCCCACCCCGCGGGGCCTTTTTTTTGCATGGAAAGTCTGGATTCATCGCGCCAAGGTCGCTGTGAGGACAATGGTCGAGGCGCAATCGCACATCATCAACACCATTGTCTACTTGCTCGAACGGGGCTCGCGCTGTCATGTTTATGTCACGACACACTCTCACTATCGAGCCTGTCCACCCAATAACAACAAGGACGACTGACCATGCCCACACAAAACCCGCACCATACCGCTGGCCTCTGTACGTCCAGCAAGGTCTATAGCGCGCTTACCGAACTCAAGCACCTGGAAGGCCACCGCAGCGCCAAATTCCTTGCGTTGCTCGCAGAAAGCCTGGTGCGCAAGGGCTTGCTCAGCGAGCAGGAAGTGGTGGTGATGCTCGATCAAGTGGTGGACTGACGCGTCCCGTCAATGTCCACTATCGAGACAGGTGATTTTTCCCCGGTCCCTGCGCCGCGTAAGGTGACGTCCATAGCGATTGGAGGTTCTTATGCCCACTGTTCAAATCATGTCCGTCATCGGCAGCGCCGTCCCCGCCCCCCTGCGTGAGCTGGGCTTGCTGGCCTGCTGGTATGTGGTGCGCGATGGCGAGCCTATCAGCGGCCCGCTCACTTCATTGTCCGCCGCCGAAACGCAGCTGCAACATGCGTCAAACTTCAAGCTGCACGCCTGAGCCTCATGGCAACGGCAACTTGACCCGCGGCTTGCTCTCCACGAACAGCGCCCAGCTGGACATGAACAACGCCGCCACCAGCGGCCCGATCACGAACCCGTTCAGGCCGAACACCGACAGGCCGCCGAGGGTCGAGATCAGGATCAGGTAGTCCGGCATCTTGGTGTCCTTGCCCACCAGGATCGGCCGCAGCACGTTGTCCACCAGCCCGATCACAAACACCCCGAACAAGGCCAGCACCACCCCCTGCCAGATCGAACCGCTCAACAGGAAGTAGGCGGCCACCGGTCCCCACACAATCCCCGCGCCCACCGCTGGCAACAGCGACAGAAACGCCATCAGCACCGCCCAGAGCAAAGCGCTGGGAATGTCCAGGAACCAGAAGATCAACCCGCCCAGCGCACCTTGGGTCACGGCCACCAACACGTTGCCCTTGACCGTGGCACGCACCACCCGATTGAACTTGAGCTGCAACCGACGCTTCTGTGGCTCGGCCAACGGCACCGCCGTGCGCACTTTGCGCACCAGATCAGGGCCGTCGCGCAACAGGAAAAACAGCAGATACAGCATGATGAAAAAGCTCACCAGGAAATCAAACGTGCCCTGGCCAAAGCTGAACGCCTGGGACGCAAAAAACTGACTGCCCTGCATCGCGCTCTTGACGATCTTCTCGCGCAGCCCTTCCAGGTTGCCCATGCCGAAGCGGTCCAGCAGGTGCTGGAAGTACGGCGGCAGGAAGTTCTTGAACTGCTCGATATACCCGGCCACGTCCAGTTTGCCGCTTTCGATGTTTTTATAGAGCGTCGCCCCCTCTTGCACCAGCAAGGCACTGGTGATGATCACCGGCAAGATCGCGATCACCAGGCACACCGTCAAGGTACTCAGGGACGTCAGATTGCGGTTCCAGCCAAAGCGCTGCTGCAGACGGCGCTGCATCGGCGCAAAGATGATGCCGAGGATCACTGCCCAGAACACCGCGCCGTAGAACGGCAGCAAGATCCAGATAAACGCGATGGTCACCAGGCCCAGCAGTAGCAGCAAGGTCTTGAATTGCAGGTTGGTTTGATTCATGTCCGGTCCATGTCAGAAAAACAGAGGACCTGTGTAGGCCCCTGCTGCTTAGTCCACGCCCAGTGCCACGAGTGCCCTCTTTGTTGCAAGGCTAGACCCAGATCAATAAACCACAGACCGACTTGCTCTACCCTGCCGCACTTTTTTGACTCAAGTGCTCACCATGCCCCCTGTTATCGCCCCCGAATTGCTCGCCCCTGCCGGCACCCTGAAGAACATGCGCTACGCCTTCGCCTACGGGGCCGATGCGGTCTACGCCGGCCAGCCGCGCTACAGCCTGCGGGTGCGCAACAACGAGTTCGACCATGCCAACCTGGCCCTCGGCATCGACGAAGCCCATGCGCTGGGCAAGCGCTTCTACGTGGTGGTCAACATCGCACCGCACAACGCCAAGCTGAAGACCTTCCTCAAGGACTTGGCCCCCGTGATCGCCATGGGCCCGGACGCGCTGATCATGTCCGATCCCGGGCTGATCATGCTGGTACGCCGACATTTCCCACAGATGCCGATCCACCTGTCGGTGCAGGCCAATACGGTGAACTGGGCCAGCGTGGAGTTCTGGCAACAACAAGGGATCTGCCGGGTGATCCTGTCGCGGGAATTGTCCCTGGAAGAGATCGGCGAAATCCGCCAACAGGTGCCAGCCATGGAGCTGGAAGTGTTTGTGCACGGGGCGTTGTGCATGGCCTATTCCGGGCGCTGCCTGCTCTCTGGCTATATGAACAAGCGCGACGCCAACCAAGGCACCTGCACCAATGCCTGCCGCTGGAAATACCAGGCCACGCCGGCGGTGGAAAACGCCACGGGGGACATCGTCCAGCAATTCCAGCCGACCCTGGGGATCGGCGCACCGACCGACCAGGTGTTCCTGCTCCAGGAAGCCAACCGTCCCGACGAGCAGATGCCCGCCTTTGAAGACGAGCACGGCACCTACATCATGAACGCCAAGGACCTGCGCGCGGTGCAGCACGTGGAGCGCCTGACCCACATGGGCGTGCACTCGCTGAAAATCGAAGGCCGTACCAAGTCCCACTTCTACTGCGCACGCACCACCCAGGTGTACCGCCGGGCGATAGACGACGCGGTGGCCGGGCGTGAATTTGACCGCAACCTGATGACCGACCTGGAGTCCCTGGCGCAACGCGGCTACACCGAAGGCTTCCTGCGTCGGCATGTGCACGACGAATACCAGAATTACCAGAACGGCAGTTCAGTTTCGGAGCGCCAGCAGTTTGTCGGGGAATTCACCGGCGAGCGTCGGGGCGAGCTGGCCGAGGTGAAGGTGAAGAACCGTTTTGCCGTAGGCAATCATTTGGAATTGATGACGCCTGCGGGAAATTTCCACTTCGACCTGGAGATGATGCACAACGCCAAAGGCGAAGCCGTCGAGGTGGCGCCGGGGGACGGGCACACGGTGTATGTGCCGGTCCCGGCGCAGATGGATCTGCGTTTTGGTCTGTTGATGCGCGATGTCTGAACAGGCCTAGGCTGTGTGCTGCCCGGGCTCAGATCCGGAACTGCCCGACCAACTGCCCCAAGCGCTGGCCCAGGTCCGCCAGGCTGCGCGAGGTCTGGGCGCCCAGTTGGGTCTCGTCGGCCACGCTGTCCACCGCCACGGCGATCTGATGCACGCTGCGGTTGATCTCTTCGGCTACGGCCGTCTGTTCTTCGGCGGCGCTGGCGATCTGCGCGTTCATCGAATTGATGGTACCGATCAACTGCGCCATGGTGTCCAGGGACGCGCCGGCCTGGTTGGCCTGTGCCGAGGTGCCGTCGCCGGCATCGCTGGAGCGGCGCATCGCATCCACGGCGGCTTCCGTGCCCTTTTGCAGGCGGTCGATCATGCCCTGGATTTCCTGGGTGCTGGTCTGGGTGCGGCTGGCCAGGGCGCGTACTTCGTCGGCGACCACCGCAAAACCACGCCCGGCCTCCCCCGCCCGTGCGGCTTCGATCGCGGCGTTGAGTGCCAGCAGGTTGGTCTGTTCGGCGATAGAGCGGATCACGCCAAGCACGCTGACAATCGATGACACGTCCTGTTGCAGGCTGTCGAGGGACACGCCACTGCTGCGAATATCGCTGACCAGCGCGTGGATCTGCGCGATGCTGCCGTCCACCACGCGCTTGGCAGCCTGACCTTCGGCGTCGGTCTGTTGCGCGGCAACGGCAGCGCCCTGGGCACTGCGCGCCACTTCATGGGCGGCCGACGACATCTGATTGATCGCTGTCGCCACCTGATCGGTTTCGTGGCGTTGGCGCTCCATGGCCTGCTCGGAACGCTGGGCCTGGTCGGAAACCTGGCTGACCAGCCCGGTGAGCTGCGCCGTCATTTCAGTGATCTGGCGCACCAGGCCATGGATCTTGTCGACAAAACGGTTGAACGCCCCGGCCAGATCGCCCAATTCGTCCTGGCTGGTGATGGCCAGGCGGCGGGTCAAATCGCCTTCGCCGGCGGCGATGTCATCGAGGTTGGCTTTCATCAGGTGCAACGGCCGCAGGATGGTATTGGCCACCACCAGGCCCACGGCAGCAATGACCAGCAGCACCACCACCGCCACGCCGAGGATGCTCAACAACACGCCTTCCATGCGCGTCTTCACCTTGGCTTCGACCACCGCCACCTGGGCTTCGATACCGTCCAGGTTCACCGATGTACCAATGACCATGTCCCATTTGGGCAGGTATTCGGTGTAGCCCATCTTGGGCACCAGTTCGGTCTGCCCCGGCTGGGTCGAGCTGTATTGCAGGTAATGGGTGCCGTCCTTGCCGACCTTGACCAGGTCGCGGTTGACGTACACGCCGTTGGGGTCGCGGTTGTCCTTGAAGCTCTTGCCCACGCCGTCGGGGCTGTTGCCCTTGAACAGGCGGATGGTCTCGGAGTCGTAGCCGAAGAAGTAGCCGTCCTTGCCATAGCTGGTGTTGGACAACAGCTTGACCACCTCGGCGCGTGCGCCGGTATCACCGGGGGCGGCTGCGTCGTAGAGCGGCTTGATGGTGGTCATGGCCACTTCGACATAGCTTTGCAGGGTGGCCTTGGCGTCGTTGAGCAGGCGCTGGCGGGTTTCATCCACCTCGTTGCGCGCCTGGCCCTGGAGAATCCACACCGTGGTCAGGCTGATGACCACGGCAAACAGCAACACCGGCACGACAGCTAGGCACAAGACTTTGGCCTTCAGGCTCAGACGCATGGTTTTTCTCTCTTATTAGGGGCGACTTGAGAGGTTAACGGCTGCGCAGGAAATAACTGTAGTGAGCGGGCTTGCCCCGCGCTGGGGGGCGAAGCCGCCCTAAATCCAGCCACCGCGGTCCTCCTGAAACACCGAGGCGGACCGGTTGGGGCGGCTTCGCCACCCAGCGCGGGGCAAGCCCGCTCACTACAATCAGCGGTGTTAGAGGGTCATTGCGGCCAACCAGCCGAAGGCCAGCAGCGGAATGTTGTAGTGCAGGAAGGTCGGCACCACGGTGTCCCAGATGTGGTGGTGTTGGCCGTCGATGTTCAGGCCGGAGGTCGGGCCCAGAGTTGAGTCCGACGCGGGCGAACCAGCATCGCCCAACGCGCCAGCGGTGCCGACGATGCAGACGATGGCCATCGGGCTGAAGCCCAACTGCACACACAACGGCACAAAAATCGCCGCCAGGATCGGCACCGTGGAGAACGACGAACCGATGCCCATGGTCACCAACACCCCCACCAACAGCATCAACAACGCACCGACGCCACGACTATGGCCGATGAACGCCGCCGAGGCTTGCACCAGCGAGCGCACATCGCCGGTGGCCTTGAGCACTTCGGCAAAGCCCGAGGCGGCGATCATGATGAAGCCGATCATCGCCATCATCTTCATGCCTTCGGTGAACAGGTCGTCGGTGTCGCTCCAGCGCACGATGCCCGACACCGAAAAGATCAGGAAACCCACCAGCGCGCCGATGATCATCGAGTCCAGCCACAGCTGGATGATGAACGCCGAGGCGATCGCCAGGCCGGCCACCAGCAGGGTCAGCGGGTTGTACTGCACCGCCACTTGTTCGACCCGTTCGATTTTCTCCAGGTCGTACACGCGCTTTTTGCGATAACTGACAAACACCGCCACCAGCAGGCCTACAACCATGCCCAGTGCAGGCAGGCCCATGGCGTGGGTGACGTTGACCTGGCTGATGTCCACGCCGCTCTTGGCCACGTTGGCCAGCAGGATCTGGTTGAGGAAGATGTTGCCAAAACCCACCGGCAGGAACATGTACGGCGTGATCAGGCCGAACGTCATCACACAGGCGATCAGGCGGCGGTCCAGTTGCAGCTTGGTCAGCACGTACAGCAGCGGCGGCACCAGCAACGGGATAAACGCGATGTGAATCGGCAGGATGTTCTGCGAAGCAATTGCCACCACCCACAGCAGGCCGATCAGCAGCCATTTGACGTGGCTGCCGCCGCTGGCTTCCTGGCGGTCCACCAGCATCAGCGCCTTGTCGGCCAAGGCGTGGGCCAACCCGGATTTGGCAATGGCCACGGCGAACGCGCCGAGCAAGGCGTAGGACAACGCCACGGTGGCGCCGCCGCCCAACCCGCCATTGAAGGCCTTGAGCGTGGCGTCGATGCCCAACCCGCCGGTGAGACCACCGACCAGCGCGCCGACGATGATGGCGATGACCACATGCACGCGGGACAGGCTGAGCACCAGCATGGTGCCGACCGCGGCAATGACTGCGTTAATCATGGATACCTCAAGCAGAAACATAAAAAACAGGCATGCCCGCGCCAAGACAGGCCAAGGGTGGCTGCCAGCGTGCAGGCTTGAAGGAGGTCTTATTAGAGGGCGCGCACTTTGCCGCAGGTGGGGCTGCATGTCAAAAAACCAGCTTTGTAGCGAGCGAGTTTGCTCGCGCTGGAGTGCGCAGCGCTCCCAGCCTTTTTTGGGGCCGCTACGCAGCCCGGCGCGAGCAAGCTCGCTCACTACAGGGCAAAATTCAATTGAACGTTTAAATAATAAAGATCGAGAAAGATCGGCCGATAGCCTGATTCACTGTGTTTTAAGGTTAAGGATGCTCCTCGATGTCCCTCAGACAGCTGTCCATTCAATGGAAAATCACCCTGCTCGCCGGCCTTTGCCTGCTGGGAATCGTGACCCTGCTGGTGGGTCTGTCGCTGTATCGCATGGAGCAGAGTTCGCAGCAGGTCAAGGCGTCCAGCATGCAGATGCTCGACGAAGCGGCCCAGGCGCGTATCGAGGCCCAGGGTGAAGGGCAGGCACTGGGCATCCGTCGCCAGTTCATGGACGCCTATCAATACGGTCACGGCTTTTCGCGCCAGGTGCTGTTCTTGCGTGAACAGGCAGAAAAGCGCTTCCTCGACGCCTTCGACACCCGCGAAGACCTGACCCGCCAGGTCAAGGCCGCATTGCAGGCCAACCCGGACCTGCTCGGCCTGTCCCTGGTGTTCGAAGCCAACGCGCTGGATGGCAAGGACGAACTGTTCGCCAACCAGGCCGAGCTGGGCAGTAACGACAAGGGCCGCTTCGCCTTGTACTGGTCGCAGCCAACCCCCGGCAAACTGGAGTCGATGGCCCTGCCGGAAAGCGATATGGCCGACACCAGCATCGGCCCCAGCGGTGAAAAAGCCAACGCCTGGTTCACCTGCCCGCGCACCACCCTCAAACCGTGTGTGATCGAGCCCTACTTCTATGTGATCAACGGACAAAACGTGCTGATGACCAGCATCGTTTTCCCGCTGATGGTCAACGGTAAAGTCGTCGCCTCGCTGTCGGTGGACATCAACCTCAACAGCCTGCAGGCCGTGAGCCAGCAGGCCAGCCGCAAGCTGTATGACGGCCAGACCCAGGTCAGCATCCTCAGCGCCACCGGCCTGCTCGCTGGCTACAGCCCGGATGCGAGCAAGCTCAGCCAGCGCCTGGATCAGGTCGATAGCGCCAGCGGCGCGCAACTGATCGGTTTCTTGGCCAGCGGCACGCAGATCCGTAGCCTGCGCACCGACCACCAACTCAAGGTGCTGGCACCCTTCGCGCCGATCCCCGATGGCAAATCGTGGGGGGTGTTGCTGGATGTGCCGGAAAAAGTCCTGGTCGCTCCCGCCGAAGCACTGAAAACGCAGCTGGATGCCGACAATGCCAGGGGCACCTTGCTGGAGCTGGGCCTGGGCTTGTTGGCAGCGGTCGTCGGCCTGATCCTGGTGTGGCTGATGGCCCGCAGCGTGACCCGGCCGATCCTCGGCGTGGCGCACATGCTTGAAGACATCGCCAGCGGCGAAGGCGACCTGACCCGTCGCCTGGCCTACGACAAACAGGACGAACTCGGCCAACTGGCCGGCTGGTTCAACCGTTTCCTCGACAAACTGCAACCGATCATCGCCGAGGTGAAGCGCTCGGTGCAGGACGCCCGTGGCACCGCCGACCAATCCGCCGCGATTGCAACGCAAACCAGCGCCGGCATGGAGCAGCAGTATCGCCAGGTCGACCAAGTGGCCACCGCTTCCCACGAAATGAGCGCCACCGCCCAGGACGTCGCCCGCAGCGCGGCCCAAGCGGCGCAAGCGGCCCGCGATGCCGACCAGGCCACCCGCGAAGGGCTGACCGTGATCGACCGCACCACCACCAACATTGGCAACCTGGCGGCCGACATGAGCACCGCCATGGCCCAGGTCGAAGGCTTGGCCGCCAACAGCGAGAAAATCGGCTCGGTGCTCGAAGTGATTCGCGGCATTGCCGAGCAGACCAACCTGCTGGCCCTCAACGCCGCCATCGAAGCCGCCCGCGCCGGCGAAGCCGGTCGTGGGTTTGCGGTAGTGGCCGACGAAGTGCGCAACCTGGCACGCCGTACCCAGGAATCGGTGGAAGAAACCCGCCTGGTGATCGAACACCTGCAAAGCGGCACCGAGGAAGTGGTGGGGTCCATGGGCAACAGCTATCGCCAGGCCCAGGGCAGCGTCGAACAGGTCGGCCAGGCCGTCACCGCCCTGCGCCAGATCGGCGAGGCGGTCACGGTGATCAGCGACATGAACCTGCAAATCGCCAGCGCCGCCGAAGAGCAAAGCGCGGTGGCCGAAGAGATCAACAGCAACGTCGCGACGATTCGCGATGTGACCGAGTCGCTGTCGGAACAGGCCAACGAATCGGCGCGGGTCAGCCAGGCATTGAACAGCCTGGCGAATCAGCAGCAGGGCTTGATGGATCAGTTCCGGGTCTGAATGAGCGGCACCGGCCCTGATCCTTAAACAAATCTAATGTTGGAGCGGGCTTGTGTGGGAGCGGGCTTGCTCGCGAAGGCGGTGGGTCAGTAACAGATGCAGTGTCTGACCCACCGCCTTCGCGAGCAAGCCCGCTCCCACATTTTGATCGGTGCTGTGTCAGCCCTGCCGCTTGGGCAACTCGATCAAAGCCTTCAGACCGCCCAACTCGCTTTCCTGCAACTGCAACATCCCGCCCCATACCTCGACGATATCCCGCACGATCCCCAACCCAAGGCCATGTCCATCGATTTGTTCGTCCAGGCGCGCGCCACGGCTGAACACCTGGTCACGCTGGATTTCGGGGATACCGGGGCCATCATCGTCCACCGCCAGCCAGAAACTGTGCGCTGTTTCGCTGACGGTCAAACGCACATCGGCATCTGCCCATTTGCAGGCGTTGTCCAGCAGGTTGCCCAACAGCTCCAGCAAGTCGGCACGGTCCCACGGCAGGTGCAGGCCGGGCGCTGCGTGGTAGCTCAGGTCCAGGTGGTCGCCGTGGATCATGGTCAAGGTGGCCAGCAGGTTCGGCAATTCCTGATCACAGTCGAACAAAGCGCCAGGCAGGGTTTCACCGGCCAGGCGCGCACGATTGAGTTCGCGGTTGAGGCGCTGCTGCACCTGTTCCAACTGCTCGCGCAGGAGTTTGCCGAGTTCAGGGTGATCCTTGAGCGCCTCGCTGGAAGCCGCACTCAGCAACACCGCCAGCGGGGTTTTCAGGGCATGGCCAAGGTTGCCCAGGGCATTGCGCGAACGTTTGAGACTGTCCTCGGTGTGCGCCAGCAAGTGGTTGATCTGCGCCACCAGCGGCTCCAGCTCCTGTGGCACCTGGGTGTCGAGCTGCGAGCGCTGGCCCTGTTGCAACTGGGCGATCTGGTTGCGCGCGGTTTCCAGCGGGCGCAAGGCGCGACGCACCGTGACCCGTTGCAGGATCAGCACCAACAGCAAGGCGGCCAGGCCCAGTACCAGACCGATCTGACGCATCAGGCGAAAGCTTTCGCGCACCGGCGTGTAGTCCTGGGCCACGCTGATGGAAATCGACTGGCCGAAGCGCTTGTAGTCCTCACGCAGCACCAGCAGTTGCTGGCCTTCCGGTCCCAGTTGCAGGTTGCCCTTGAGCCCGGCCTCGGGCAGGTGCGGCAGGTCCTGGTCCCACAAAGAGCGCGAGCGCCAGTGTTTGTCGGCAAAATCAATGCGGAAATAGTGCCCGGAAAACGGCCGCTGATAGGCCGGCGACACGCGCTTCTCATGCAACTCCAAACCGTCCGGGCCACGCACCAGCGCGACCAGCAGGCTTTCACTGTCGTTACGCAGCCCCGATTCCAGGTAGCGCTGCAGACCCGCTTCGAACAGCCACAGACTGGTTTGCGCCAACGCGATGCCGACGATCACCATCACACTGACCAACCCCAGGCTCAGGCGCCGCTGGATCGACCTCATGCAGGGCTGGCGCCAAAGCGGTAACCCTGGCCGCGCCGGGTTTCGATCACGCTGCGGCCCAACTTGCGGCGCAGGTGGTTGACGTGGACTTCGAGCACATTCGAGTCGCGCTCGGTTTCGCCGTCATAGAGATGCTCGGCCAGGTGGCTTTTCGACAGGATCTGCTCGGGGTGCAACATGAAGTAGCGCAGCAGGCGGAATTCGGCGGCGGTCAGTTGAATCTCCGCGCCATCGCGCAGCACGCACTGGCGCCCTTCATCCAGGTGCAAGCCGGCGGCTTGCAAGGTGGGTTGGTTGGCGTGGCCGTGGGCGCGGCGCAACAGCGCCTGGATGCGCAAGTAAAGTTCTTCCGGGTGAAAGGGTTTGCTCAGGTAGTCGTCGGCACCGGCCTTGAGCCCTTCGATGCGCTCGGCCCAGGAATCGCGGGCGGTAAGGATCAGCACCGGGATGGACAAGGCGGCTGCACGCCATTGTGCCAGCACCTCGAGCCCCGGCAGGCCAGGCAGACCGAGGTCGAGGATAATCAGGTCATAGGGCTCGCTGCGGCCTTGATACGCTGCGTCGCGGCCATCAGCCAGCCAGTCGACGGCATACCCCTGGCGCTGCAGGCCAGCCAGTAACTCGTCGGCCAGCGGGACGTTGTCTTCCACCAGAAGCAGGCGCATCAGTCTTCCTCGTCTTTGATCAGCACACCCGTGCTGGCGTCCAGCTTGATCTCGCGCACCACGCCCGCCGCGGTGACCAGTTCCACTTCATAGGCGTACTGGCCGTGCTTTTTCTCAAGCTCGGCCTCCAGCAAACGCGAGCCGGGGTGACGCGCCATGGCTTGTTGCAGCAACTGCTCCAGCGGCAGGATCACCCCTTGCTGGCGCAGTGCCAAGGCTTCGTCCTGATCCAGGTCGCGGGCCGTCAGGCTTGAGCAAAAAACCAGCAGGGCCAGCGCAACTGCACTGCCGGCGCGTCGATATACCTTCATTACGTTTCCTGATGATTCTTGAGGACATGCCCGGTCAGCGCGTCCAATTCAACGTCCCATTCAATGCCGTTGGGGTCTTGCAGCTCGACCTGGTAGAGGTACCTGCCGTATTCCTCGTCCAGGTCGGTGTCGAGCACGGTTGAACCGGGATGCAGCGCCAAGGCCGTGGCCTCCAACTGGTCAAAGGCGACAATAGTAACAGTGCCGGGCAATTTCAGCGTTTTGTCGGGGTCCACTGCACCCGCCTGTGCCGCCACGACGGCGGTGATAGCGGCGACCAGCACTGTGAGGCGCTTCATAGGGAGTCTCCGTTTCAAGGTGTTTTCCTACGCCGGCCACCCTACCTGCAGCAACTTAACTGAAACTGAATTGCCACCATGGCAATTGCCGACAAGCCTCTTTACCCATCATCGTGCGAGATTTCCTATACTGCCCCGCTCGCTTCAACAGAGACCGGTATGACAGCCATCCACATCAAGTTTCCCGCCCTGACCCTCAAGGCCGGTAAGCGGGCCTTTACGCGTATTCGTGAACAAGGCCTCAAGCCGGCCGACGTCGGCATCCTGCCTGGCGCAGCCGGTGGGCCCAAGGCGCTGGGTATCCAGGGCCTGGACCTGGCACTGTTTGGCGATTGGCTGGCGCGTGCGCCCCGCGAACGAGCGCTGATCGGCGCGTCGATCGGCTCCTGGCGGTTTGCCAGCGCCTGCCTGCCCGACCCGGTGCAAGGCCTGCTCGACCTCGGCCGCTTGTACAACGAGCAGCGTTTCGCCAAGGGCGTGACCATGGCCGAAGTCAGCCAGAGCTGCCAGCGCATGCTCGACGATCTGCTGGCCGGACGCGATGCACGGGTGCTGGACAACCCGGACTACCGCCTGAACATCATGGTGGTCAAGAGCCACGGCCTGCTCGCCGATGACCACCGCGGGCGCCTCGGGCTGGGCCTGTCGTCGGTGATCGCCGATAACCTGCGCGGCCGTGCGCGGTTGTCGCGGCATTTCGAGCGGTTGATCATCCATGACCCGCGCCAGGCGCCACCCGTGCATCCGCTGCAGGATTTCCCGTCGCGCTTCCTGGCCCTGGAACTCGGCAACCTGCGCCAGGCCCTGCTTGCCTCCGGCTCGATCCCCATGGTCATGCAAGGCGTGCGCGACCTGCCCGGTGCCGGCGCCGGCACCTACCGCGACGGCGGCCTGCTGGACTACCACCTCGACCTGCCCTACCACGGCGACGACATCGTGCTGTACCCGCACTTCACCGACCGGGTCATCCCCGGCTGGTTCGACAAAGGCCTGCCATGGCGGCGCAGCAACCCAACCGGCTTGCAGGACGTGTTGCTGCTCGCCCCGTCCCGGGACTACCTGGCTCGCCTGCCCCACGGCAAGCTGCCGGACCGCAGCGACTTCAAGCGCTTCATGGGCGATGACGCGAGCCGCAACAAATACTGGCAAACCGCGATGAGCGAGAGCCGGCGGCTGGGGGATGAATTTCTGACACTGGCCGATAACGACCAATTGGGCGAGCACCTGCACGCCCTTTGACCCAGCGGTATGCGCGGCGGCGGGTCAAGCTGTTAAACTCGCCGCCTGCCAGATACCTGACCGAGCTGAAAATACTGTGGAAATCTTCAAAGATTCCACGGTAGCCTCCCGCCTAAAACCCTCCAGTATCAAACACCCCCTTAAAACCCCGCATCCAAAGCCATCCGCGTATCATCGCGTACCACTCAATACCTTCCCAATGCGACTTGGTTAGTACATTATCCAGTACATCAGGAATAGTTTTGAGAGGATGTACTAGTGGCGCTCACGGACACCGCAGCCAGGCAGGCAAAGCCGAAGGATAAGGCATACACCCTCCCCGACTCTCTGGGGCTTTCTCTATATGTGGCTACCAGCGGCATCAAGAGCTGGCACTTTCGTTTTACGTGGCTTGGCAAACAGGCAAGGATTTCGTTTGGAACCTACCCGGAAACGGGCCTGAAGGACGCGCGATCACAGCGAGATGAGTCGCGGGAAGATATTGCGCGCGGAATAGACCCGCGCGAATCAAGAAAGGAAAAAAAGGCAGGATTGATAGAGGCTGGTGGCCGGACGTTCCGCAAGGTGTACGACGAATGGCTGGCCTTCAGGAATGGAAGCATCTCGCCGGGCACATATCGCATCATCAGCAACCTGATGGAACTCGACGTGCTGCCAACCTTTGGCCCCCGACAGATCGATAGCATCAAGCGTGCCGACGTTATCAGCCTGATACGGCGCATAGAAAAGCGCGGCTCCGTGGTCACAGCGGTGAAGGTCAGGCAGCGTATGGGCCAGGTGTTCAGCTACGCGATTGCCGTTGGACTCATTGAAGCAAACCCAACCGCCGAAATGCACGCCGTCACAGAGAAAGGCGCGCAGAACAGGCCGCACCCGTTCCTTCCCTTCAGCGAGCTTCCGAAGACCATAGCCACCATTCAGCAGTGCGTTTCAGGTCATCAGCTGCGCTCGGCAATCATGCTGATGATCTATACAGCCTCCCGCCCTGGCGAGGTTAGGCACGCCGAGTGGTCGGAGATTGATCTTGATGCCGCCACCTGGACAACCCCAGCCCCGAAGATGAAGGCGCGACGAGAACACGCCGTCCCACTGCCGACCCAGGCCGTGGCCCTACTGAAAAGCATGCTGCCCATCACTGGCGGTCAACGCTATGTATTCACGAATCGCAGTGATCCTACTGCGCCCATCGGCACCAACTATGCCAACAACGTCATGGACCTGTGCGGGTTGACTGGCAAGCAGTCACCCCATGGGTTCCGCCACCTGTTCTCCACAGAAATGAACGGACGCGGATATAACCGCGACTGGATCGAGCGGCAGCTCGCCCATGCGGACAGCAGTTTCATTCGTGATGTGTACAACCACGCCGCATATCTGGAGCAGAGGCGGGAGATGATGCAGGAGTGGGCCGATACGGTGTCATCTGAAGAAAGCGGCGCATAAGTCCTCCCCGGCGTCCTGCCGACGAACACCAACCCACAAACCTGACACATCCTGCGTTCGCTTGTAGAATCGCCCCGCTGTCGCAGGCAAGGCAGGCCGGCGGAAATAACCAAGCGCCATAGAGAAGGCGCCAAAGGGTCAGAGAATCAACGGAGCGACCAACAAAGACGCCGTTGTACTTAGCAAAAGATAGCGATACCATACCCACACAATCCTCATGGTGTAAGGGGATGATAGATAGAGAATAGGGACGTCGCATGTATGCAGTTGGGCTTATAATTTCTTTCAAAATCGCTCTGTTAATATCGCTTTTTTTAGTGTTATCGGGGCTAAGAGCTGAGGCAGAGTACTTCAGAAAGCTCGGAGTGAGCGACTCTAAGATCAAGCGATTCTACAGAGAAAATTTAGTTTCTTCGTCTGTGACAGTGGCCCAAGTTACTCTGGTTGTCGGGTTTGTATTCTCGTTTATTTCCCTAACTACGATCTGGACAATTTCCTGATACATATTGGGAAATGCCTTGGGCTCAGCCGTGACGAGCCCTTAACGCAATCACGGCCCCCCCCTCCAACGGCGTCCTGCCGAGAGAACACAATCCCTTATTGACGCATCGAATCAAAGCTTCGCTCACAAGCAAGTCCAGCTATTCTGGCGCGGTCATACGCGACCGCCAACTCTCCCGCTCTTTTGTCAGCCCGTTGGAGCAGGTCGGAGAGCACCATTGCGGCGCGGGTGGCTGACGCGCCTCGCTGGGCAGCTCCGGAATCGCCGCAGGCAGTGGCGGCAAACTGGGTGGCTTCGACATGCAGCCGGTCACCAGCAGCATCAGCGGTGCCAGCATCCACAGCTGCAGCCTTGTTCTGTTCTCGCGCATTGCTTGCCTCCTTGTTCACTGACGCCTGGCGGCGTTGTTCTTCTTTCCTGGCCTCGTCGCCGGCGCCTTTGAGTGCGACGGCATGGTCCCGCTCGATCTCTGCCAACTGTTCGCCGTAGCGCCAGTCCTGCACCTGCCAGGTGCCGCCGGCGCTGATCACCATCGCCAGCAGGATCGCGACCAAGATCTGCCAGGACGTCATGCCAACGCCCGCCGCACGCCTTCCGCCAGCACCGCGTCGGGATAGGCATACCCGGCGTTCTCGTGATGGATGATCGCCTTGACGAAGCCAGCCATCACCAGCGCCTGGGTCAGGTCGACATCCGCCCCAGGCCGGGTGCCGGTGTTCGCCTCCACGGCGCGCACGTAGGCAGCGGTATCGTTCTCCACCGCCGGTGCCCAGCGACTGATGATGGCCTTCACCGTCTTCAGTCCGTGCTTGCGCTGATAGGTCAGCAGCAACTTGCCCAGGGCGCGGATACCGTTCTCGGCAGTGTCGAACCGGGCGAAGCGCTTCTCGATGGCTGGGTCTGGCTTGAGTTGGCCCTGCCATTGGTTGACGGGGTTGTAGTCGATGTTGCCGGGGTTGCGGTTGCGCACCCCACGGGTTTCGGTGGTCGGCATGCTTTTCTCCAGACAAAAAAATACCCGCTCATGGCGGGTGTGGATGCGGTTTGAGCGTCAAGCTTCAATCGGGGCCGGGAGCGGGTAGCGCGCCTTGATTGTCGTCACCAACTCAACCCAGGCGGAAAAGTCCGGCACAGCACCTTGAACAAGCGCGTCGTAGGCGATCTCAAGTCTCAGTGGATCAGACTCTTGCTGATAGGCTGCGCGGCGCTGAGAGTGGGCGGTTGCAAGGGAGGACTGATATTCGACAGCGCGCTTCTGTTCGGCGGTCACTGCCTGGCTGAAGTCGATCATTGCGCGATCTCCTGGAGTGCTGGTTTCTGATCAAAGTCTGTTGGGAGCGAAACGCGCCCTTCCGGCGGGTTCGTGATACTGGCCGGGTACCATGAGGCCTGGCCTCCGCACGGGCCGACGGGCATGGTGATCGTTACGATCAGGTTCCCATTCACACGCTCGACGGCGTCGTTGATCCATTCACAATCCACGGCTTCGGCAGGAAGCGTTGCCCCGTCCGGCAGGGGGCCGAAATCAAGAGCAACACCATTGATGGTCAGCGAATCGCCGCGCTTGAAGATTTCCAGACTCGCATCGGAACGGGTTGATACCAGGTTAATGATCATTTCCATTTACCTATCGCCAAGTAATTGCAGCTGAAATTGCGAGAGGCCACGGAGGCAGACGAAAGCATCATAGGCACGCCAAGGCTTGTCGTACTGCCACCATTACCGTCCCATGTTAGAACCCCTGAACTGTAGGACTGGCACATAAATGTCGGCGCAGCGATAAAGGCAGATGGGAAGGTAATCGTCGCCGCGTAACCGTAGAAAAGCGACCCGGTTACGTTCGTTACAGCACAGGTGCGCGTAACCAATCCAAAGCAGATCTGCGTGCCATCTGCGAATCGGATGTAGGTACCGTTTGCGTTTGTACCTGTTTCGAATATCGCGCCAGACGTCACGATGCCGACCAGATCAGCATATGCACCAGTTTTCAGGCCGAGCGCGGCGCCGGCGCCTGCAGCTGTCGTTGATCCAGTACCCCCCTTTGTGACGGGCACAACATTCTCGGTGGACACCGAGCCCAGACCAGCCAGAGTACCGCCCCACTGCTGAATCATCGCCCGGGCCTGATCTGCCAGGTCCTTGGTGTAACCCTGCACAGGCGTGAGGGAGTAGCCCCCCGCCGCGTTCGTCGCTCCACGATAATTCGGTGAGATCGAAAGCACCGTATTGCTGACAACGTTGGTGACCTCGTACCAGCCGCCATCAGGACCGAGAAACGCGTCGCCTACTCGGCAGTTGGCGACAAAGGATGTGCCGGTGCCTGTAACGGTATTGGAATTCAAAGTTACAGCAACGGTGCCGGCTCTATACCATGGCATGTTTTTCTCCAGACAATAAAAAAATCCGCTTAGCGCGGCATAGCGAATCAAATAGATATAAGCGTTGCGTATTATGTAGCAATCTTACCAAATACGGCTTGGAGCAATAGGTAAAATGGATTTGAAACTGTTGTAACACTGAATCTCAAAACGGACGATGCAAAATCGTATCTAAGTCCCGTACCGCGGGACTCGTTATTTGCTCCCATCATTGGCATTCTTGCATTGTTTATCATGAGATAATCGCCAAGAGTGTAGTCCATCGTAATCGAATACCAATTGGTCGGCAAACCCTGAGAGCTATAGGTTGTATGTGTATAAGTCCAGTTTTGAACTGAGCGCGTAAAAATTACGGCCTGTGTGCCTGAATCAAATATCTGCTTAGATTCTGCATCCCACATACGGAAACCATAGGACGTTATAGGCGTGGAGGAAAATGCCGCCACAAATATATCGCCAGAGTGAGCTTGTCCCGAAACAACAGTGGCGCTGCTCCAGGCTCCAGCGGAACCGCCTAAGATAACGCCCAGCTGTATAAATGACCCGTTATTCAGAGGTCGTATAAAAACAAGCGGAGGCTCTTGAGTAGTTACGGCGTTCTGAAACGTGACGGCTACGTTCGCGGTATAAGCACCCTTGTGAAACACGCAAAGTCTGGCGTATCCCGAGTCAAGAGATACCACGCCTGAATCATTGACAACTGATAGACCATATTCCATCAAGCCCACCTCGCGACCATTAATCGCATCGTCGCCTGTGAGTACGAGTCACTAGGGTTAGATGCAAGGTAGTTTCTAACATAAGCAACCTCCTGCCCAATTTGACACTCAAGCTGCCTGTTGTCGGCAACCTGAGAAGTATCATTGTTAATTGGCAGCAGGAAGCAAATTGAATTACTTGGGGTACACCCAGGAACAGAAAATTCTTTTTGACTCCTCGGCGCCCCCGCATAAGAGACCAGCACGGAAAGCACGATTCTATACGTGGAAAAACTGGTATCAAACTCGAGAGTTCCGTTCGATGACCACAGCCGTAATCCAGAACTCATTCGGTTTGATCTCCTAGCTGTATGCGCTTCACATTGTTGTTATCAAAAAATCTGAGCGACCGATTCGTCATTATTGATCGCCCCTGCCCCGGGGCAACTCCGTTGATTTCAAACGTACCGTCCTTTTTGAGAATCCACCCCTGCTGACCAGCGATGTAGTTCGTAGAGCTGATGTACTCGCCGATCTTGGCGTTGGTGATCGTGCCGTCCTGGATGAATGTAGGCCCCAGGAAAAGCTGACCGTTTTGCGCCACAAACGGGGTGGAAATCGCGCCGCCTTCCAGTGTATTTACCAGCGCAAAACGATCAGCGCTCACCAGGAACTGGCTTTGCAACAAGCCGTCGGCGTTCTGCTCGATGCCCAGGCCGATCCCGGCCGCCACGTACTGGCCGTTGGCGTTGACCTGCATCTTCACCGCCCACATCGTGGACAACTTGCCGTCGGTGTCGGCTTGAGCCCTGGCGGTGACTTGGATTGACGCCTTGTTTTTCCACTCGTTGACTGCGCTGGCCAGATCTCCCTCATCAGTGCCGTCGCGAGCACCGCCAGCGATGGCTTCGAGCGTAGTGGACTGGGATGCAACCGAGTTGTTGGTATCCGCAAGTGACTGCGTGACGGTCTGCACGGCAGCAGTATTGGTATCTACGCTGCTTTTCAGCTGGTCGATACGCTCAGCGGTTGCCAGCTTGTCGGTGGCCACCACCTGCTCAAGCGTGGTCAATGCCGCCTTGTTCGCCCCCACCGCCGCATCCAGCGACGTAGTGCGTTCAACCATTGCCAGGTTATCGGAAGCCTGCAACTTCACCTGTTGCGCAAACTTCGCGGCGGCATCCCAGTTTTGTAGGGCGCCGGCAAGATCACCCTCCCCGTCATCCTCGCGCCAGCTTGCCTGGAGCGATTGCAGCGCCGAAGCGTTCGCCGTGACCTTGCCGTCCACGGTCTCGATTGATGCCTTGTTCTGCTGGATCTGGAGCGCCATGGCCTGGGTTGTTTGGGCAATGGTGCCCATGTTGAACCAGAACTCGACAGCGGGCGGCGGGGTATCCACCGGCACCGTCTTGAGCGCCTGCCACAGGTTCTGCCCGGTGCGAACAATCTGCCCAGCGCTGTAGGTCTTGGCCGGGTCGTAGACAAGGGCGTCCGTTACCTGGTCGATCAGAGCCTCCAGCTCCTGCTTGGCCTGCTCCAAACGATCATTGACCGAGCCGGGGCCGGACCCGGAAATCAGATCGATCTCATCAAGGATCTCTTTGGCCAGTTCGGACTCGCCCACCTGGCCGGCGATCAGCTCCAGGATTGGACTGGCGCTTGAGCTGGCCTGCCCCAACACGCCATTGACCACCGGATAGAACGGACCGACGTTGCCGGTGCGGTCCACCAGGCGCGCCCAGAAGAAGAACTGCGCGCCGGCCGCCAGGGCCTGCATGCTGTAATTCGCCTGGGGATACGCCAAGTCGGCAAGCTTGGTAGCCGCCGACAGGTCATTGGCTGCGCCATACCACAGCTCGGTGCGCTGAGTGTCCTCGGCGCCGGGCGGGAAAGCCCAGCGGATGCCGATGCCGAACAGTTCGCTGGTGGTGGTCAGGGACGAAACCGCCGGCGGCAGGCCGACTTTGCCTTCCAGGTTGGTCAGGTTGGAGCTTTTCCAGATCGACGAGATTTCAAAGGCACTCACCGAGCGAACACGAGCCAGATAGGCGCCGGAGTAGATGCCAGTGACGTCGACACTCGTCGAGCCGGTGCGCTGCAGCTTGATCCAGTTGCCGCTGTCCTTACGCCACTCCACGTCGTACGCGACCGCGCCAGGGACGGCAGGCCACGAGATGTTCATGGTGCTGATTGCCAGGCCCTGGTCCACGGAGTAATTCGAGGTGATGCCCACGCTCGACGGCGCGGGAACCACGGTGATCGGCACAACGCTGATTGGCCGATCCTCCAGCCGGGCGCCGGTATCGATGTGATCGAACTTGCTCGGGTCGTACTGCACGGCCGAGATTTCGAACACACCGGCTTCTGGGCGGGCCACGCTCACCACGCGGTAAAGCGGGATGGCGAGGTCGTCCGCATCCAGCGCCCACACCAGTTCGCGCTCAGGCGGCACGGAGTAGGCCAGGGTTACGGTGACCTGTCGGCCGCTGACCAGTTGCACGGTGCGGCCCTCGCACTTGCCGTCTGGCAGGTTGAGGATCAGCCGGTCGCCGGGCTTGGCCTGGGTGTCGCGGTCCAGGGTGATGACCTTGCCGTTCACCGCCGAGATACGGCCGCCCACCGGACGCCCCGCCAGCAGTTCGTCGGCAATCGGGATCACGTATCCGGGCAGCGGGATGCGCCCGTCGAGTCCAACCTTGAAGGTGACAGCACGGTCTTTGGAGTTGGTGAGCAGCGCCCACTTACCACGGCGCTGTGCCTCCGACTCGCGGGTGCAGCCGATGGCGCTGATCTCCAGCGGGTTGTCGCCGTAGCGCCGCTGGAGCTTGGCATCCGTGACCGCCGTGACGTCGGTGTCGTAGTTGTTGGCCGGGTTGTCGTAGCTGATCAACGCACGGGTGTAGCGCGTGCGCTCCGAGGCGCTGGAGTAGGTGAACTTGCCGTCGATCACGTTCGCCCGGGTGTAGGCGAAGTCGAAGTCGGTGGCGCGCGGCATGTCCGCCAGGGTGAAGACCTGGCCCTGGGCCCAGTAGGTCATGCCCCGGTAGATCGTCGAGATGTCTTGCAGCAGTGACCAGGCGTCGGCCTTGCTCTGCAGGTTCAAGTTGCAGATGAAGCGCGGCTCCTGGCCGCCCTTCCCGTTCGGCACCATCTGGTCGCAGTACTGGGAGATGCGGTAGAGCTCCCACTTGTCCACCATCCACGGTTTGATGCGCCGGCCCAGGCCGAAGCGGTCGGCCGTGGTGATGTCGTAGGTCATCCAAACAGGGTTGTCAGTCCAGGCCTGTTTGAAGGTGCCGTCCCAGATCCCGGTGTAAGAACGTGCCACGGGGTCGTAGTTGCTCGGCACCTGCATCTTCTTCAGCTTGGTCTCGACAGTCACGGCCGGAATGCTGCGGAACTGCTCGGCCGAAAATTCGATGTAGAGCAGCGCGGTGTTCGGGTAGCGGATCTTGGCGTCGATCACCTCGGTGAAGCCCGCGATCTGCATGGTGTCTGCGATTTTGTTGTTGTTCTGGTTGGTTGTCAGACGGGTGATACGCATCAGCCAACCGGTGGTTGCCCGGGGCAGATCGATACGACGGGTGCGCTCGTACAGGCTGGTGGTCTTACCGTCGACGGCCTCACTCAGCGCGTTCTGGTACGCACCGCCGTCAGTGGCCAACTCGACCTGGTACTCGATGCGGTAGCCGTTAATATTGTTACTCGAGTCCACGGACTGGAGCGCGGGCCAGGCAAACCGGACACGCACGGCCGATAGCTGAGTGTTGCTGATCGCCCGCACCCACGGAGTACCACTGCGCAGCTCAGTGCTGATGGCGGTCTCGTTTTCAATCGATGGAATACCCTGGATATAGGTCTGATCGACCGCCCCGGTGCGCCACTCCCACTTCACGTTCGGGAAGTTCATGTTGCCTTGAGGGTCTTGCAGCGGAGTGTTGTCGAGGTAGATGTCGCGCGCGGTTGGCGTTCCTTCGAACTCACCTTCGCCCACGGCGATCAGCATTTTAGCGATGGCGACAGAGCGCAGGCTGTCCGGGGCTTCCGTTGGCGTTTTGGGTTTCTCTTCGCCGCCCTTGGCGCCGTGGATGTCTAAGTTGCGTGCTGCGCCCATGCTTTTCTCCAGGCAATAAAAAACCGCCTCATGGGCGGCGTGGGTATCTGTACAGCGTGGATGAAACGCCAGTAACGCTGGTGCACGCCGGGGTAGTAGCGTTGCGACTTCTCACAACCAAGGAGCGGTCATGTCAATTCGAAGCCTGGCGACAAATCTTCCGAAAGATCCAGATGTACCCGGCAGTGTCCTGGGCTGGGCGGTAGTTCGCAGCTCCCCGTGGAGCTTTATCGACATCTACGCAAACAAAGAAGCCGCTGAGGCCGAGGCAAAGCGACTTGGTGGCGGACACTCTGTGAAATACGGATCACACGAACTCGGAACTGACAACTTCATAGGCGGTTCTACGCCTGAGTCATAGCCTTGAGTTCTCCCGCTGAAAATTGGATTCGCCCGGGGCCTGACGCAAGCTCAGCAGCTAGGCCCGGCTTTCCAATGTAGGTACGGCGATAGCCGTCGTCGCCTTGGTACTTCCCGGTGAACGTCATTCGATCAATTTCCATGCCGCCGTCCAAGATGGCAACTTCGGAGCTCGCTCCGCAAAGCGCGCCGCCCTGTGTGGTGAACAGATCCCAGATCGTCAATATGTAGCGTTGGGTTTGCTTCATGTGGATGCCCTTTGGTGACTTGCTTTTTCCCCAGCTACATCTGGTCTTCGGCATAAATGGCGGCACTGATGATCGCCCCTCCCACCCGCCGCTTGCCGTAGCACAGTGGGACCGGGTTGCCGGATGCCGTGGTGTTCTTGGCGCTGCCGAAGGCGTAGCCGGGGGTGTTCTCTGGCGCCGCGCTGGTCTTCAGGCCGCCGGCCTGGGGGCTGAGCATCTGGATAACACCGCCCAGCACCATAGAACCGCCCATCATGATCAGCGCAGAACCGAATGGCGCACCCGCGCCGAAAGTGCCGCCGGTGATGACAAGGCCGACAACAATCAGTACAGCGCCGATAATGGTTTGCAGCGCCCCGCCGCGCTTACTGCCGGTGATGACCGGGGCAATACGAATATCGCCGCCACCCGCAAATCCAAGCTCCTTTTCTGCCAGGTTCGTCTTTCCTCGGAATACGGCGAACTCAACCCCCCTTGATTTGGCGTTCGACAAAAATCGCTCGAAGCCGGGGATCTGCACGCACAGCGCCTTAATAGCCTCTGCCGGCGACTTCACTGCCATGCGGAAGGACCGGCCAAACTGTCGAAGCTGACCGTAAAGCATGACCGTAGTCATGGGCTGGTAATTGATGGCGAGTGCTGCCATTGAGTTTTCTCCAGACAATAAAAAAGCCCGCCGAAGCGAGCCTTTGATGAAATGGTGCGGCCTATAGGCAGCCTTGCAGCGCGGTCAATCGCTTATTCGCAATCCAGTTGCCGACCACTACGTAATACTTCGCTTCGGCCCCCGAACCCTTGGGCTGGATGTCAACGAAGTACTGAGACCCCTCGGTGAATACCGTGTATCCGGTGTCGCGGCCAGGCTGAAGGGTGGCGCCAGGCGTACCGCCGAAGATCGACTGGTTCTGCCATTCGTACTGGACGCATTTAGCCAGCGCAGCGTCCGTTTTTTTGGAAGTGAGAACCTTGTACGGGCCAGATTGGCGAGCCTCGTTCATGGTTGGCGCCATACATCCCGCCAGCATCGCCACCGCTACCGCTGCTATCAAAATCCGCATGATCGATCCTCGTCCTGAAAGTGGCGACTGTACCCCGGACCTGGCCAGGCATCCAGCGTGGATGGAATGCCAGTAACGCGTGATTGGGGAGCGGTAGTAGCCTCCGCCCAATCAAATGCTGGCCAGGAGGCCCCATGTCGTCCCTACTGTTCTACACGGATGAAAACGAAGCGATTGTGGCCACGGACACGCTTTTACATTATTCCGTCGATACGCCCCCAGGCTACGTGAGTAAAGCTATCGCCATCCCGCACATGCGCATGGTCATCGCAGCGACAGGCTCCGCCCTGCTTTTCAGCCGCTGGGTCGGCCTTGTGAATAACCAAGGTTTTGCCCTCGATGTAGACGCGGTCGATGCTCATGCGCCCCAAGAGCTTCAGGCCCTCTGGAGCGAATTGAATCGACATGCCCCCGCCCTCAAGGACCAATCTGCATCGATCTATCACTTCGGGATTTCCGACGACTCTGGAAAAATCCATGGATTCGCTTACCGTTCCGGGTCGGACTTTAAATCCGAGGCTTTAGATTATGGCCTTGGCGTAAAGCCAGAGCTTATGGATAAAGCGGGGATAGACTGGAGCTCGTTCCCAACGTGTGCACCCGAGATAATGCGTGCGCAATCGCTGCAGGAAGATGGAAAAACCAAAGATCGCGTCTATATCGGCGGCTCAGTGCATGTCACTCACCTGACAGAGGGCGGCTTCTCCATTTACTCCATGGGCAAACTGGCTTGAGCATCTTCGTGCCTGAGGATCAGGCGTGTTCGGTCATGCCAGGGTCCGCCATAGACAATGATCTCAGACGGCCTGCCATATAGGTGGTGCAGCAAAAAAGGGCCAGGGCCGAACGTGCCTGACTCTTCGCCAGGTAGCGCCGGATCAGTACCCAGATAAATCCCAGCATGATTCGGGTGAACCGTCCGGCCGACGTGCATGACGATCAGGTCACCGTGCTGCGGCTGATCCACCCGCACGAAGCCCGCGGCCTTGTAGTTCGCCTCGTACAGGCTGGCGTTCTCCGCACTCTCCCACCAGCCATCGGTGCGCTGGAAGGCTTCGAACTCAAGCCCCCATTCACGCTGGTACCAGTCAGCGCAGACCTGCCAGCAATCCCAGGCACCGTGTACAAATGGACGCATGAGCAGCGGCGTGCTGCCGGTGGGCGTGATCGTTCGTAAGTCTCCCTCAGGCCACGACAGAATATGCCAGGGCAATTCCGTGGCCTCGCACATGGCCAAGTCATGCGGTGAAGGCCTGCTGGTGGCGTCCGGGTGCGAATGAACAATCCCGATCACCTCGCCCAGGTCTTCCGCCGCAGCGTAGCCCTCTGGATCAAGCCGAAACTCTTCATTCGGTTCCGTGGCGATGTTCCGGCACGGGAAGTACTTCTGTGCCCGGCCAACGGCCAGCAACAGGCCGCAGCACTCACGCGGATATTCCGCCGCCGCGTGCGCCTGGATAGCCGCGACAATGTGTTTGCGCATGGTCAGCTCCTGGCAATGAGTGAAACAGCGGGGAATCCGCCGAAGGCCAATTCTTTGTTCTCGCCAAACCGCAACTTGCAGGAAGAAAGGCAACCCTTGCACTGATCCTTCGCCGGATCGTCCGTGGGGTTGTCCTCGTCATCGAACATCGCCGCACCGGTGTAACCGCAATCCGGTCCCCGGTAGCCATTGGTCATGGCCCAGTGGCAAAACGTGGTCATCTGCCGCCCGGGCAGGCCGTGGTTATCGATCTCGCCCGGGGAGGAAAGCTCCCAAACCACTGCCTCGCCGTCCTCACTGGTCTTCTGGTCGATGAACCAGATTTCCAGCGCCTCCTGGGTCGGATCAGCCGTTGGGTTCCCCTCCGGAAAGTTCGCCGCATCCAGGTACTGCACCAGAGTCTCGCGAACCGTCAGCTTGAACTTGAGCATGTCCTCGAAGGCCAGGCACAACGCCGTGACGCGCCCGTTGATGTTGCCAGCGGCGAACGTCGGGCGTGAGGCGGTGCCGTCGCTGCTGGAGGAAATGCCCTCGATCTGCACCGGCCAGGCCGCGTATTCCTCGCCCTGCCACCAGATGGACTTGGCGGGCAGATCCTCTTCCGAGTGTTCGTAGGCCAGCAGCTCTTCCGGCGTATGCGGAATCGCGTGCCCGTGGAAGCGCAGGTAGTCGGCGCCGTATTCGGTTCCGTCGATTTCAAACAGGCGAATCTCGCCGCCGGGCTCCAGTTTCTGGATGTCCGTGATCAGTGCCATGGGCGGCTATCTCAGGGGTGAAAGGTTTGCTGAAAGGTGGCGTTGATGGCGTAGACCTGGCCGCCGCGGTGCACGGGTTTGTAACCGTTGCACTTATAGAGGCCAAGTTCCCCGAGGGGCGGCGTCCAGAGGAACGCCTTTGCCCCCTTGTGCCGATCAAGGAACGCCTTGATCAAAATCACCCGAGGCTTGGCGCCAGTGAAGACGAGCGGCCAGGACTGTGACTGGCTGTTGAGGCCATCCTCCACCGACTGCTCGTACCCGTCGCCGAACTGTTTGGTGCGGACGCGCTGGGCAACATCCCCTTCCGCGCCCTTCTCCGTCTCCCAGATGAATCGTTCGATGGCCATCAGCGCCCCTTGATTGCTTTGTTGATGACGCCGCCCTGGCGCATGTCCTTGGTCCGCAGCTCCTGGTACTTCTGCTCGACGAACGTTGCCAGCTCTTTGCCGAACAGGTCGTAGCCAGGGTCGTCAGATGAGGACGACGCGTTGCCGTCGCCATTGATGTGCACTTCGACATTGATCTGCGTGCCGCCGGCGCCGCCACTGCCCATGGCCATAACGCCAAGCTTGCCGCTGGAGGTTCGCGTGAGCGGCATGATTGCCTCTTCGCCCGCCTCACCCATGATGCCGGTCTTGCCGTTGGCCATGCCGAACGCCGTGGGCTTGCTCACGACAGAGTTGGTGAAGGCACCGCCGTCGGCGAACATCTGCACGCCGCCGGACCAGGCGCCGCCCAAGGCTTGAGCGTACATCCCGGTGTAACCGGCTTGAGATGCCCCTAGGTTCGACGACGTGGCACCGGCAGACCCGGCCGCCATGCCATTCCCACCGCCGGCCGCGCTGCCACCGAAGTAGCTCGCAGCCGCGCCGACCAGACTTCCCAGCAATGCCGAACTGGCCTGGCGCGTGGCAATGCGCGCCATATCCGCCAGGATCGACTTGGTGAAGTCGGCAAACGACAGCTTCCCGGTCATGGCGAAGTTGACGACAGCGTCCTCCATGGAGCTGAAGGCGTTACCGAACAACGATTTGGTCTGACCCGCCACGTCCTGCGCCGAATCCAGATAGTTTTGCCAGGCCGCCGTCGCGCCGTTGGTCCAATCGCCCTGGGCGCTTTCCACATCCGCGTAGTTCTGCCGGATCTGGTCGGTGGCCTTCTTGTTCGCGTCGGCGAGTGCTTGCGATTTGCGGGTGAACTCTTCGTCCGACATCTTGCGCGACGGATCGGAACGCTGGTTTTCCAGCTCCAGCGACTGCTGAGCAAACCGGTCTTGCTGGCTGTTCAACTGCCCGTTGAGCGCGTTCTGGCGATCGCCCTGGCCAACGCCCAGGACGGCACGTTGCCCGGCCAACTCCAGCGCCCGCTGTTGCTGCCCCAGCGCCTGCACGTACGAACTGATCGCCCGCTCCTGCTTGGCGAGTCGCCCGGTCTCGTTGGTCGCCAACACTTCAAGCTGGCTGTCGGCATCCTTCTGCGCCTTGACCATCCCTGCGCGCGCGTCGGCGATCTTCTGGTCCAGCTGGATGCTTTGCGCGGCAGACGTGGTCTTCTTGCCCTTGGCGGCTTCCAGTGCGGAAATTTCGGACTCGTAGGCGGCCGTTACCTGGTCGCGTTCGTTGCCGATCAGCGCCTGGCGCCGCACCAGGTAGTCGGCCTCGGAGAGCAGGCCAGCCTTCTGCGCGGCGTCCAGTTCCTTCTGGTAGTTTTTGTAGTCGGCTGCGATGGCCGCCAGGTTGTTTTTGGCGTCGTTGAAACTGGTCAGGTCGACCTGGGTGCCGGGTGTTTTTGGGTCTTTGAACTTGTCGTTGATGTTGGCGATGTTCTTGTCGATCGTCGCCTGGGCCAGGCGTGGGTCATTCGGCGCTACCTTGCGGATGTCGTCGAGATGTTTTTTGTAGTCCTTGACCTCCTTGTTTCGCTTTTGCTCGTTGGACAATGAGGACTTGGTAATCGCGTCGATCTTGTCGCCGGCTACTATGGCTGCTTGCTGAGCTTTTCCCTGGTCATCGAAGTACTTGATACGAGCATCGTCTGCGTCGCGCTGCAGAGTGAGGAAGTTGATCTGCGCTTGAATCTGGGCGCGGACCTTCGGACTCACCTCCTGGGCGTTCATCCGCGTGCCACCGACATCGAAAGCTTCGGAACCGGTGAGCTTGGTCTGCAGCTCTTTGATCTGGTCGTTGTAGCTCTTCTGCCGACCTACGTCGCTGATTCCGTCCAGGGCACCGCTCGCAGCACTCTTGATGCCCAGCCAAGCTCTCTCCCACAGGTTCAGGTTCTCGATTACCTGGCGGGACCTAGTCTGCACAGTGTCGGCGTAGGTGTCGGTCAGCAACTTGGTGGCGCCGATCTCGTCACCCTGATCCTTGAGCGCGACGATCTGCGAATAAACAGAAGCAGTAAGGAAGTGATACTGCGCGTTCAACGATTTGGCGGCAGCTACCGGGTCGTCGGCGATCTTGACGAATTCGGCAACAGTCGCCTCGATTGATTTGCCGGTGGCCCTCTCCATGGACAAGGCCGCCTCGGCTATCCCCACGAAACTGCCGCTTGCGAGTTTTCCGCTTGCCGCCAGGGTGGCCAATACATCAGCTGCCGCCCCTGTAGTGCCAACGACTGCGGACACTTGGCGCGACATGTCACTCAGCTGGGTAGAGCTCGTCCCCGCAAAGTTGCCAGTCAGAATCAGCGCCTTGTTGAAAGCATCCGTTTCTTTGTTGCCGCTGTAGTAGGCGTATGCCAACCCACCTATGGCAGCAGCGACCAAGCCAATCGGCGCGACCATCGCCAACAAAGAACTGGCCGACGCGCCCGCCCCGGCGCCCAACTGAGCCACGGCACGAACGCCGCTACCCCAATCCCCCGACGACAGCGCATTGCCCAACTGCACGACGTTTTCCTGCGCCTGACGGGTGCCCAGGCGCAGCTTGTCGAAACCGGTGGCCGTCTTTTCGAGCTTGGCGTAATCCTTGTCGATCTTGCCCAGGGCCTTGTTGTAGTCCTCCTGGCTCAGGCGCCCCTCGTCCAAGTGCTTGCCAAGCTGCTCGACCTGGGTGTCCAGCTTTGCCAGCGCAGCGCGGGCCGGGTCGATGGCACCCAGCAGGCTATTCAGGGCCTTCTGCTCGTCCAGGGCAGACTTGGCCAGGGCTACCTGCTGCTTGTCCAACTGCGCGGAGATCTTCGCCGCCTCGGCCTCGCCATAGGCGCCGGTCTTGGTCAGCTTGGCGAGTGCATCACGCTGCTTTGCCAGGTCCTGAGTGGTTTTGGCGCTGGTGGACAGCGACTTTTCCAGGGCCTGCATTTCGTTCATCAGTGAAACGGCGGACTGCTCGGCCCGGCCGCCGGCCTTCGCCATTTCGTCCAGGCTCGTTTTCGCCTGGATTGCATCGGCCGAGTCGATCTTGACGCCGAGTTCTGCAATGTTCATCGACTCACCTTGAATAAGTGCCCGTGGTTACGGGCTGTTTTCCCTTTCCTCTGCCATAACGCGCAGGGCTTCGCCTTCCAGCACCTGAAGGTCAGGGAAGATTTCAGCGAGTTTCTTTTTCTTGATGCCGAGGAACCCGGCCACGTCGCGTATGCAGCTGTAGTCGAGACCGATCGCGCCGCCTGCGCCTGCTCGCCACTGGGTGGACATGCGGTTGAAAAGGAGGAAGGCCGGCCAGTTGCATGGCCAGACCTCCACCTCTTCAACCAGGTCGCCAGGGGCAAGGCCGAACATGCCGATAATCGCGTCGGGCACGCTTGGCGAGTACATGGCGCGGGCAGCGTCGGTCAGTTTCCCAGGCGGGCCTGGCTGTATGCGCCTTCGTAGGCCTTAACGACCGCCTCGGCGGCACCCTGGCAGGACTTCACGAATGCGACGATGTTGTCGTCGTTGTATTCGTCGTCGAAACCCCAGCCGATTACCAGGTCCTTGATTTGCTGGGTTTGCTGCTCGGTGTCCACGGCGACCACTTCCGACCAGGACGGCTTGTCGCCTAGCGCGGCCCGCGCCTTGTTCCGCGCCTCGTTCCATTCATCGAACAGCGCTGCAAGCTCGGTGCGATCCCGGTACTTGAAAGTGAACTCCACCTTCTCGGGTTCGCTGCCGACGATCGGGATCAGCACGGGCGCATTGAACGTAGCCTTTTGCGCAATACGGATCTTAGCCATGGGTTACACCGCCGCAGTCAGGTAGCGGGTCGGCTCTGCCTGCAACGCCAAGCTGATGGTACGGGTCAGCAGATTGTTACGGGACACCGCCGGCTGTTTGGAGAACGACGTGTAGGTGCCGTACAGCAGGGTGTCGTTACCGGGCAGGTTCAGGCGCGCCGCTTCGACCTGCTTGCCCGCGTCCGCCTTCAGCAGTACCCCGTTGAACGCCTGGGCCGGGTCATCGGCGATGGTCAGCACCATGCTTGCCGCAGATTTGTCGGTGGGGATCTGCTTGCCCTGGTCATCCTCGAGGAACACCACGTCGAGGTAGTTCTGCTCGCCGCCGGAGAAGGCTACGTCGGAGATCTGAGGGATCTGCACCCAGGTCAGCACCTTGCGCATCGTGCCCGCGCCGCCAGCGACCGGATAGACCTGCGTGTCGGTAGTGTCGATGCCTTCCAGGGTGATAGCCGTGGCGGTGGCCGCCTTCACGCGCACCACTTTGCTATCCAGCTTGCTCCAGCCGGACGTGAGCAGAACAATATCGCCGGCAGCGATGGTGCCACCTACAACGGTGGCCACCGCCTCGCTAGCGTTGCTGATGGTGGCGAACGCCAGTGCCGCGGCGTAGGTTGCGGCGTGTTGGAAGGTGCCGCCGTTCGGGAGTTTGTAGCCCATGGGGTATTTCCTCATTGCAGATGTAAAAAAACCCGCTCGATGGCGGGTTCTCGGGGTTGCCCAATGGGCGGGATCAGTTGGTGTCGGCTCGGTACAAGAACGAAACTGGAACGGTATAAGTTGAATCGCCCGCGATGCCAGGGCCTGGGTCAACTGGCGACATGGTCACCACGGTGACGGCGCCCTTCGTGTCCCTGGCGTATAGCGGGAACAGGTCTACCAGCTCGGTGGTGATCGGGCTGGTCTTGGTCTTGCCGGTGCCCGCCGGCGCGATGATGCTGACCTGAAACACGCCGGTGTACAGCCGGTGATCGCCGCCGAGCGTGTTGCTCGCGGTATCGCCCGGAATAGTGAAGGCTCGCAGGTAGGTTTCGTCCGCCGCCGGCGTGTAGGCCGTATTCTCGAAGACGATCTTCAGCTTCTCCGTTCTGGCTGCGTTCCAGGCGATGAGCTTGGCCTCGTAGATCGAGGCGATGATGGCGTGACTCATACCTGATTGTTCCTGATGGCCTCCAGCACGATCTGCTGAAAGCGAGCCACGGTGACCCGTACCATCCCGCCAGGGGCCTGGGTCGAGTGGCCGAACTCCAGCGGAATCGCGTAGGGCAAGTTGTTGATGATGTAGGCCATCTGGCCCGCGGTGAAGTCGCTCATTGCAGCGACGAGCGCGGCAGTGGTTTCGGCGCCACTTGGGTCCACCTCGTCGAAGGTGACGCTCTCGACCACGCCCAGCGAGATGTGCCAGTTCGCACGGAAGCGGCCTCCGACGTAGCCTTCGGGCGCCTTGATGTCCATGCCGTCGTTGAGCTTGCGGCCCTTCTTCAGCCTGCCGCCCTTGGTGAGGTTGGCCGGATCGCTACGCAATGCGCTGTTGTGGTCGTCGACCGCCTTGTTGTACTGAGTCGCGACGGCGTTCTCGGCCCAGATCTCCGGGTTTCCCACGGGCGACATACGGATCAGGCTGCTACCGACCTCAATGATGATCTCGCGCACGCTGCCATCGATGGCTTCGCTGGTTTGGGCGGCGAACTCGGCCAGGCTCAGGGCAAAGCTGCCGGATTGGCCGTTGCCTGCCCGACTCAAGAGCGCACCTGTAGCTCATACAGAATCGGCGTGCCGGCGGGGTTGATCTCTTTCAGGGGTGGGACGATTGACCATGTGCGACCCTGGGCCACGACCTTGTCGAGCAGACCCGGCACCCAGGTCAAACCCTGCGCGGCGATCTTGAGCTTCTTGTCGCCCTGCCTGATGAGGCTGTTGTTCTGGAATTCTTGGCCGGTGAAGTCGAGCAGGATGCCTTGGGCAATTTGCTCGACAGTCGCGCCTGGCGCTTCGCCGCCCGTTTCCGGGTCGTACTCGCCGGGCTCCGTCTTGCTGATGGTCACGGGCTGGCCGAACTCTGTGATCATCTCCAGAGCCATCACGGCCATTTCGTCGTAAAAGGCCATGATGGTCTCCATTACAGCTATGCGCGCACTGCGAACAGCCCGCGCTTTTGTAGGTAGTCGGCAAACTGCGTGGCACTCGGCCGGTCCGGCGCCGCCGGCAACAGCCGACCGCTGGTGTTGGAGATCGTGGCGTACTCGCGAGTTACCGCACCCTCGACGCGCTCCAGAGTCACAGCCCCTTTGCGCTTATCTACTGGATCGATGTCGTCCTGATGGATCTCGGCGGCCAAGGCCATCTGGCCGTACTGGATCCGCGCCGGCAGGTAGTTGTTCGGCTTGATCTCGCGATCCAACAACACTTCCCGGCGCGGCCAGGACAAGCCCTGCTCGCTGTTGGTCTTGCGCCCCTTCCAGACCATGCCATCCATCGCCAAGGCCGCCCGGCGCAGCAACGCTTCCTGCTCGGCAACGCCTGCGGGGATTACCGTTCCGAACTTCACGGCATACATGGCCAGGTCCTCGGCGCTCGCGTAGCTTTCGGCGTCAGGCTTGCCGGTGCCGTCCTCGATGATGAGTGTCATGCGTCAACTCGCAGGAATGGTTTGAAAATTGGCCGCCGGATCACCGACAGCCAGCAGTATTACTCCTTGGGCAACTCGGCGACGAGCTTTTCCAAGGATTCTTTCGAGGCGTTGGCCCGGTATGGCACCTTCGCTTCGTCGAGCTTAGCCTTCAGTTCGGCGATGTCCTTCGCGTCCGAGTCGTCCAGGCGAGCTTTGGCTGCCTGCTGGAGAAGGTCGTCCACCTGCAGTTGCAGGACCCTGACTTTTTCAGCTTCACCGTCACGCTCGCGGATGAGGCTTTCAACGCCGGCGCTTACCGCCTCGAACACCTGAAACAGGCGATCAGCGATCGGGCCAAGATCGCCTTCGGGGCGCATCAGCGCTTGATCAGCGAATGACTCGACGATCAGGCCGACAGATTCGAGTTCGGCACGAAAGGCATCGATGTTGATGCTGGAGCTTCCGCCATCGATCAGCAGTACCGTCGGCACTTCCTTGACCGTCACGTCAGGTACTTCGTCGGCGGCATCTTCACGACTTTCGGTAGCGCTCGCGTCGATGATGCGCAAGCCATGATCCTTGGCCAGTGCCTTGACGTCTTCTTGGTACTGATGGAATGGACCAGGCAGATACCAGATGTTCTTGTTGCTCATGATCATGTCCTCGCCAAGCCGGGCACTGGGCCCGACTCAGCTGTCAGGGTTACTTGGAGGCATCACCGATCAGAGCCACACCGGCGGTGTGCTTGATGCTGGTGGCGGTCTTGTCCCAGTTGGTACCGGTCGCCAGTTCGGCGTCGGTTGGCGACTTGCCGCCGGTGGTGGTGTCCCAGGTGTAACCCTTCAGGCCCAGGCCGAAGGTGTAATCGGTTTGGAGTGTGGTTTCGATACGCTCCTTGCCGTTGGTGGTCTGGACGTTGCTGATGATGTCGCGGCCGTCGTGAACCAACGCAGCACCTTGCACCAGGGACAGGATGATTTCCTTGTTCGGGGTGCCGGCCTGCATCAGCGCCGGGGCATCCGTCACAACGGAGATCTTGCCGAGGATGTCCACCACGCGGACGTTGCCAGCCTGGAACAGCTGCTGCTGGTTCGCCAGGTTCTGGCCGACCAACTTGTGATAGCTGGTGCCCTGCATCACCTGGGTGACCAGGTTCTGGCTTGCGTCGCCGAACTTCGCGTGCGCGTTGTTCAGGCCAGCGTAGGTGATGCCAGCAGTAGCCGACACATCGTTGACGGCAGCAGCCTGGGCAGTGATTGCAGCAACCAGGGCGGCGATCGCGGTGTTCAGCTGATCCTTCAGCAGGATTTCAGCGAACGCACGGCTGGCGACCTCGATGCCTTGCGCGGTTGGACGCTCCAGCCAGGTCATCTGCGATGGCTCGTAGCGGATCGGGCCGAAGCCGCCGGCTACCTTCACCGAAGTGTTCTTCAGCTCGGTCAGATCGGTTGCAGCGACAGTAGCGTTCGCGCTATAGCGGTCCACGCGACGCTGGGCAGCGGCCAGAGTCTGGAAGAACGACTCTTGGAGGAAGTCACCAGTGAAGCCGTCCGGAGACAGCACGATTGCACCGCGGCTGGCGGCGTTGAAAGCGGCGAGATACTGATCCAGCGTCTCGAGAGTCGCCGGCATGATGTATTCGTTGAAAACCTGCATTTGCGACAGGGACATGAGTTTTTTCCTTACGATTGTGGGAGATCCGGGAACCGGCTCGCGATTGCGGCCGTACGTTCCTCTTTGGTGCCGCCGATTTTTCCTTTTGCGGCCCCGCCGCCACCTCCAGCACCAGCAGCCCCGCCGCCAGATGCCTTGCTACCCGCGATCAACGGCGCGAAGGCCGTGTCGTTTGCGAATTCTGCTTTCAGCTCATCCAGCGTTGCCGCCGAGAGCTTGCCCTGCTGGTCGAGGACGACCACGACAGGCTTCCCGTCGCGCTGTTCGACGCTCAGACGGCGCTCGATGTGCGGCAACAGGGCTTTGGCGCTGCCTGGGATTGCCAGGGCAGACGCGATGTCAGTAGCGGTACGGCCGACGGTCAGATCCCGGATCTGAGTGCTCAGCGTTCCACGCTCCTGTTCCAGCATGCTGTTCAGCTCAGCTTCGCGGCGGTTGTATTTTTCAGACCAGGACTTTTCGAGCTCCTCGACGTTGCCGGACTTGCGAGCGGCCTCTTCACGCTCCAGCCGGGCCTGCTCTTCAGCATCCTTGCGAGCCTTCTCGGCGGCTTTCTTCTCGCCGAGCAGCTCTTCCACCTTCGACTTTAGGCCGGATACATCTTCTGGTTGCGGCAGGCCTTCGATACCGAGGACAAACTTGCCTTCCTTCTCGGTGTATAGCGATTTAACGGAGTCATCGAGACCGTCAAGAGTGTCCAGCTGATATTTCAAACCCATTTGATTGTCTCCCAGAGACGTGTACAGGCCCTGCCTGCGGACATAAAAAAACCCGCCGAAGCGGGTTTAATGAAGTGAGTGATCTAGTAATGGGACATTTCTAACCAATTGACATGTTCCTGGTTATAGGGCGGGGCCCAGTCCTCTTCGTCTGCGCGAGCTATTGCATTCCAGATTGGAGTGGACTTGACGAGCGCATCGTACTCAAGTGTTTCTAACGAGTAGATCTTGCTCATGAACACAGGATCTAGAGGCGGATTTGTATCGAACCAATCTATAAAGCGTTTGCGGTGAGCCTTAACTGATGCCCGGATAGACGGTGATCCGGTCAGCTGCTGGACGTAGAGCACTGCGCTGGCCTTATCAACAAAGCATTGGTGTGCTGCTTGATCAATCTTATCAGAAACCCCTTTTTCCATGACCGCTCGAAGCATCTGGTCATCGTACTCGCACATAATGGCGATAAGACTTTCTCGCAACAGGATCCTTTCCCCGAAAGGTAATCTGCCGAACATAGTTACTCTCATCCCTAGTAAATGCCCGATGTTATCCAATAACATCCAGGCCCGCACGCTCAAATGCCAGTGGCTCAAGGGCTTTCATCTGCTTCAGCGTCAGCGGCGCAAAGTTCCGATCCAGCTGCAGCTCGGAGAATCGTTCGATGCTCAGGCCACCTTCGCGGAACAGCTTGGCGCGGACCGGGCCGATGGCCTTGTCCTGAAACGCTGCTGGCTGCTGCTGGAGCCAGTCGTAATAGCTGAGGTCTGCCCTCACCTGCTGGGCACCGCCGTCGCCGATGGATGCCCGAGTGGCATCCTTGGCGAACAAGGCGCTGAAGCGCGTCACCGCAACCACCGTCGAGCGGCAGTTGATGTGGATCGGTGGCCTTGGCCCCTCAGTCAGCTTGAACCGTTGCTTATCCAGCGTCCGGCACTGGCTGGTGGTCTTTGAATCCAGGGTGCTGACCCACTCCACCGACTGCACGACGTCGCTGTTCTCCTTCAGCGTCTCCATGCGCGCTTGGGTGGCGACGTGCTGAACCGCCGTCCGCACGATGGCGCCGGCGTTGCGGTTGGTCGTCGCCAGGATGCCGTCGTTGTACTGGAGCGCCTTGGTGCCGCGAATGTTCTTGATGATCTGGAAGTTGGTCTGGCCTTCGAAGAAGCCCTGCCTGATCGCACCTGTGAGACGTTGCCGCTCGGTGGCGGTGAAGCCATCAATGAACGACTTGAGCAGCTTCCCGCCATCCGCACCGCGCACGCTGAGCGGATTGGTGAGGATTGCCGCCCTGATTGCCGCAGCACCTGGCACCGCCGCGTCGAAAGTGACGCCCACCGGCGCCGCCCGGGTCAAACTGGTCGCCTCAAACTCGGCCTCGTAGTTGGCGATGTCCACCAGATCGAGGTTAAGCTTCTCGCTATACCGGTCGAAGATGCCCAGCAGTAGGCTATCAACCTCGCTCAGCAGCCGCTCCAGGCGGGCGACGGTGTAATCCGTCAGATCCGCCCGGGTCAGCCGCTCACGGATCGAGCGGTCGATCTCCTTGAGGAAAGGCGCGAACTTGGCTACCTCGCCCGACTTCAACTGCTCCAGAAACACAGCGTGCCGGATGGTGGCGTCAAGGATTGCTTGGTTTGCCGCCATTCAGGTTCGCCTCGTCGTCATCCAGGTCGGGGCCGGGATTCTCCGTTTCCAGTTCGTCGCGGATCTGGTCGTCGGTCTTCTCCGGGTCAATCACCCCACGGTCACGCAGGTACTGCCAGAAGTCACCCGCCGGCAGCTTGCCGCCCTGCACTGCGTTGAACAGTGCAACCAGAACCGTTGGGTCCAAAGTGATTTGGCTGAAGTCTTGGTTGAGTTTGTAGACCGCTTCACCGGTGGCGTTCACGAACTCGGCCATCCAGGCCAGGCACTGGCTATACGCTTCGCTAACGTTGCTCACCACCAGGGAGAGAACGCTGTGCTCAGCGGCACTGTCGTTGTCGGCCTGGGTTGCGGTCTTCACCGCGCTACCACGCTCAATCAGTCGGGCGCCCAGGGACACCATGTCCTGCTTCTTGGCGTCCATGGCCTCCTTCACAAGCGTGTTCGGCTCAGGCTGAGCAAAGCCACACGACCCGCTGGCAGGAAGCGTCAGCGGCGCCCTGGAGCCGACATAAATGCCATTGGCCTCAAGGTGATCGCGCCAGGCCTCGTCCAACCCCGAAATCCAGAACTGCGGCTGGCCCGAGAACCAGACTGAGTCCTCATAGTCAGCGCTGTTGCAGTAATGGCCGATGTTCAGCACGGCCATGTCGTACAGCGGTGAGTCATCGATGCTGGTGTCGTTGTTCTCGCTGCCGAGAAATTGAAAGGGAATCACGCGCCATGGTTGCCCGGCACCATTGAGCGGGGTGAATGGTGGGATGACCATCGCCGTTTCGCTTGAGCTTTCCTGCCATAGCTCCTGGGTATACACGCCGGCGACATCCAGACGCAGCACGCGGTACTGCACAACCTTTTCGCTACCAAAGCCATCATCAGTGTCGATGTCCGCCTCTTCGCGCAGCACCACCAAGCTTAGCAGGTGCTGACCGCCGACTTTGCGGGTCTTCCAGTTCCTGATTGATTCAGCTGGGTAGCTCGCAACGTTCGCACGGGCGCGCCCAGCCTGCTCGTCTGCCTTGCTCACCGTACCGGCCTGCACCGCGGCGTAGTCCACCAGCAAGCCGTGCCGACCAACCTCAAGCAGATGCCCGATGACCGACTGCGACTGCTGATAAACGCTCACGCCCTGCCCGTCGATGTCCGTGGCGACGTAATCCAGTGCACCGGGGACCGTCAGCGTTGGCCAGGTACGAAACACCGCACCAACCAGGCTGTGTTTCGTGCGCCCCGTGGCGTTGTAGTACACGGCCCGCTGCTTGTACGACTTGTACCGTTCAAGATTCTCAGGGCTGGTGTCGTGCTTGTTGGGCCTGGGCAGATAAACATCGCCGCGCCCCTTTACCGTCTCGGAGCCCTTGCACACGTCGCGCACCAGCCGCCAACGGGACTGTGCCGCGTCGTACTCCGGGCGGGTGTATGTGACGTCTGCCATTAGCGTGCGAATCCCATTTTGATTGATTTGACCGGCTTCTTTGCGCTCTTGGCGACAGCGAAGTACCGGAATGCATCGGAGCCGTGAGACGTCCAGTCATGCAGCGGCTTGTCTTTCCAGCAGCCCTTCTTGTCGTCCCACTCCTTGCGATAGTTCTCGAGGCAGGCAATGCCCTCTTCGCACTTGGATTCGTCGAAAGCACACTTGGATAGAATTTCCCGAGCCTGCTCGATGCCGTCGTCCACCCCGATTTTCGGGACGACCTGGAACGTCATCCGATAAACCTGCCCGTCGATTTCGTAACCTTCTCGGGCGATGTCCTTGCGCGTCTTCGCGTCACTACCGAACTCACGGTTCTCAATGTCATGCGGCCCCCAGTGCTCGGAGTAGGTGTAACCCTTGTCCTTGAGCACCTTCATGTAGTGCCGCAGGCCTTCGCCTGAGTTCTCGTAGTAATCGATGACGTGATACTGCTCGCCAACCTGGCGCACGAACCAAATGGCGGTGGAGTCGCTCACGCCGATGTCCCAAATGGTCATCACCGGCAGGTGGCTGTTGTCGGGCAGAGTGCCGATGCGCTGAGCGGCATACAGCTTGGTGAACTGCTGGGCGTAGTAAGCGCCCTCGACCGACTGCTGGAAGGCTTCGACGGGGATCGACGGGTACTCCCGCTTCATGTCGTCGCCGAGTGTCTTCTCCTTGGCCGCATACCAGGCGCGCTGGCCCGGGCTGGTGTCGATACCATGCTTGGCGAACAACTCGTTGAAGTAGTCGGTCAGGCGCTGCGGCAGCACCACGTCGGTCGAGTTAAGGCTGTAGGCCTTGTTGTTCCACCAGCTGAAGAAAAAGAACTTCCAGTCGAGCAGGCCAAGCGGAACACCGGCTAGTTGCTGGCGCTCTGCTGACTGACTGTAATCAAAGAAATACCCGGCTCGACCTTCAGCCGTCGACTCGATGGTGACGAAACACTCAGCAGCGACAGCCTCGAAGGCGCCGGTGACGATCTCCCGCGCCTTGTGCGGAAACTTGGCGCAGATCTTTCCGAACTCGGATACGTGCAGGTAGCGCAGCGTGCCGCCACGGAACGAGGTACTGACGTACAGCGAACCGCCCTTGCTAAACACCAACTCACCGGCGGCGTCATTTCGTGCTGGGTTGGCAGCGCGAAGCTCTTTCGGCAGGTTGTCGTAGGCGTATTTGACCTTTTCCCTGAAAAGTCGCTTGGCATCGTTCAATGTGTGAGCGATCAAGGCGCACTTGGCAGCCTCGAACAGCGCCGCATCCAGCTGGACGATGCACACCAGCGTCGTGAAGCCAAGCTGACGCGCCTTCAGGATGATGTTCCGGGTATGCATCCCCTGGAAGTAATCGATCTGCTCCTGCGTCATGCGGAAGCGAACCTTCTTGCCCTGCTTGTCGGTGATGAAGTAGAGATTATTCAGTCGCCAGAATCGATCCCGAAGCAGTTTCATGTGCTCGGGTTTCATATCAGGCGTCCTGTGATAATTCGTCCATCATCTTCGAGATCTCGTCGGCGTCGTCCGTCTTTTCCTTCTCGTCCAGGCTGAATGCCTGACGCTCCAGAACTTGCAGGTTCTTCATTGCAGAGGAAAGTTGAAACAGGGTTTTGGAATTGCTGGGTAGCGCCACGGCGGCGAGCATCGAAGCCCGGCGCATTCCGTTGCTGTCTTCCGAGGTTTCATCCTCGATCGCGTCTTCGATCTCTTCGCGGCGCTGAATGGTATTGAGCAGGTCATCCATCAGCAGGTTCGCAAGGTTCGTGGCCTTGCGAATGTCTCGGCGATGGCTGCGAACCACCCTGGCCCCTTCTTCTGCGGCCTCTTCGATGATCTCGGCGTCAAGTTCGCAGTTCGCGCCTTGGTCGTTGCGAACCTCTCCGCGAACCAGCTTGCTGCGAACCTCTTTGCGCACTTGGTCAGAAAGGTCTCTCGCCCATCCTTGAACCTTGGCTTTCTTCCGGATTGCCGTGTCGCTCACGCCTTGGCGCTCAGCGATAGTCCTGATGGAAAGCGAACCGGCCCGGTAGGCGCGTTCGATTGCCTCCCAGTCGGGTTGCTTGGTTGTCATAAATTGTCTCAGGTAGACCTAAAGGCGGGATTGAAATAGTGGCGCGTTGCCGGTATTGGTGGCATTCAATTCAATGGAGATCGAGTCATGACGGAAGGCATCAAAAATATCGGCAATATTTCATCGCACACATACCGCAGCCAATCAGCTGAATCGCAAAGAGCGATGGCGGTAGCTGCCGCCTTGGATCTCATCGCACTGAATGTGAGCGGGGCTCACAGTGGCGGCCTCTTGGAGTCCGAACTCAAAAGCCTTGGCGATTACGCAGACAAGATCCAAGAGGCATTAAAATCTAAGTGATTCATCCGTGCCGCATTCACCTGCGGCACATCTAAATTAGATAGGTGGCAAAAACCTTCGTTGCCACATAGCAAGCAAACGACATGAATAGAGTCGTATTGCGCGCCCTATAAAAAATCAATGTTCGGTGCGAGCTCCTTTTAAGAGCAGTCTGGTACCGGTCAAAACGCTCTTCGGTTTTGACCTTGCCGGTCTCCAAATCCGCCAGGTATTGAGAGTTGAATTTCACCATCTCAATCACCGCTTCGATTCGCTTAAAGCCAAAAAAGGCTGCTGCCGCCATCACGACCAGGGTCCACAGGTACATCGTTTCAATGTTGTGACCCAAGGGACCAAAAGGAATCGTCTGAGCCATATAAGCGCAAGCAGCTAAAGTGGCACCCAAGACAAATCGGTCAAACCCCATCGATTCAGTGCTAGCCGATTGATGAAGCAGCACACTGCGCATATCCGTGCTCATTTTCGCTCCTTGAGATAGTCATTCATCTCATGATAACCCTCTTCAATGCTCATCCAGCACCCTGAGTAACCATCTGATGCGTCTGCGCGTGGGCGTGCCCGTGGAGCAACCCAACGATTAGACCTTGGGGCAGTCCTGCTTTCTTGGCAGCGTCCACTGCATCAGCTACGGCCTTGTCGAGACTGGTTAGCGCAGCATTGATGTCCTGGCTCATCGGCAGCGCGTGGCGCAGTCGGGTGACGCTGCTCATCTGCAAAACCTCGCGCCACGATCTGGCGCATTCGAAAACGTGGTGCGGATTACTTGGATCGACGCTCGATGCCGCCCGGCGCCTTGTCACAGTGCAGAGAGTGCTCGCAGTTCAGCGTCCGGCACAGCCAGACCTTTACCCGCTGCCAGTACGTAACCATGAAGATGTGCCGGACACCGGCGAGAGCCAAGGCGACGTGCAGCGTCAGGCCCGCGGTGGTCGGGCCGAAGAAGATGTTCTGGCTGCGCACCGACACGACGAAACCGGTGATGGCGATTGTGGTGTAAATCAGCTTCCCGAGGATGCCGTCCCTAACCTTCCCGCTCAATACGCACCAGGCTGCCCACAGCGCGACAAGGCCGCAGGCGATGGAGTTGATCAGTTCAAGATTCATGGTGGATTGCCTCCCCCGAACCGCTGGCGAATAAGCGCCCAGAGGTCAGCGGCTTTGATGGCTCGATTGATCGCTGCCAGGAGCGAACCGCCGAACGTGCCCAGGAGAAAACCAATCCCGGCGACGATCTTTGGCTCTGTGACATTCAGGTAGGCGCTGACCATGCTCGTCAGGTACAGCGAGCAGGCCACCCCGGTGATCAAGAACACCATCCAGGCTCGCCAGTCCGACAAGTCATCCTTGTGCCACCAACTCGCAACAACAGCTCCAATAAGGCCCGCAATCAACAATTCAAACCTGTCGATCTTGTCGAGCAGGCGCTGTAAATACTCCATGCGCTCGACTCCGTGGGGCATGTTTGAAATAGGTCAGCCCCGGCGGCACTCCCTGCTCAGTGCGAAGGGTGTGGCGAGGCCGAAAACGAAAAAGCCCCGGCGAATGCCGAGGCTTGAATGTGTATCCCGCTGTAGAAAAAGGACGCCTGACTACTCAACCTCCGTCAGGCGGGGCAATGTACGCTTTATGACCTCTTTTTTGGTTTCCTTCCATGCTTGATGCAAGTCATGAAAGTCTTCATCAACACCCCAGCGATGACCAAAGGACGGGAGGTCAAAACTTTTCCTCAATTTGCATGCCAACAAGTGGGCCTCGTAACCAAAGTAACCGACCACTTCAGCCTTATGATTGTGTACCTCGGTCGGATCGAAAGAGGACTCATAAATCCAATATAGATGCTCACTTGCCAAGGCTTTTTCAGTGGACAGCCATGCTAGATCACTTGCATGCTCAGCATCTAAATGCTTCAGCGTGTCCTCGGTGACCTCTAAATCAGGATATGAACATCTTGGCCAGTTTTGGTAGTGAGTGTGCGGATCCATTGGACCGGTTACTTCGTGATAGTCCCGAACGTTTTGCCGAGATTGAATAACATAGAGGTCCAGCCTCGCAATGACCCCTATTGCAGCAAATTTTGCGTCTCTCACCCTGTCTCGACGCTTAAAGAGCCAGTCTTTGAACCAGCCGATCGCAGAGGCGACCACACCACTTGCCAAGACAATTTTTAGAATGTCTCCCCAGCCGAGAACGGTAGCCCCTACCTGAACCGATTCCATCACCTAATTCCTTATAAAACAAAGCCCGACTCAGTGGCCGGGCTCTCGGTATCAATCCCTAATGCGCAAGATCGACAGGATGGATAAATATTCTCTCACTTTCTCACTCAGCGCAATGGCTTTTTGCTACGCCGCGCAACTTTCGATAAGTCCCTCTGCGTCGAGGAGTTCCTGAGCGGCAGTGAGCGCCTCGTTCACCTGGTCATCCAGTGTCTTGCGAATCGTCGAGCGCCACCGGTACCGAGTCGATTCCGGCTTGCCGTCGTTATCCCAATTTGTGATGTCGTACCAGGCGGCGGGCAGCAACGCGGCGGAACGCTTGCCCTCGGCGCCGGCCACTTGTGGAATCGCCCAAGTCAGAACCGCACATTCACGGAACCGTTTCGGTGCAGGAGTACGCACCGAGTTGAGCAGTTCCAGGATGGCGCCGTGCTTGCGCTCCTGGTGCGTCGAGTACTTCGCTACAAGTGCTCGCCAGTGCGCCGGGGTCAACGCCTTGTGTAGCCGACCGAACACCCAGCAGTCCTGGAGAAACGCCGCCTCCTTGCCGACGATCCCCCCCTTCTGCTTGGCGCACTGCACCTTTGGCTCGAAGTCGCAGCCGCCGGCGGAACTGATGGTCTCGGCCGCGAGCGCACGAACTACTGCTGAAACAACGTTGCGATAGGTCATGCTGCAGCCCTCTTGAGTTCACGGGTTTTGGCTCGGTAGTCGGCCTTGATGGCCTGCAACTGCTCGATGGTATGGCGCTGGGGATCATGAGGTCCTTCCAGCCAATCCACTTTTTCGGCACCGATGCGCCTCACCAGCTCCAGCCGGTAATTCACAATGTCGCCCGACTTGTGGTTGTTGCACGGCGCGCACTGGCGCCACACGTTCAGCGGCTCGAAGCGAAGCTCTGGGTTGCCACCGACAGTGCGGTAGTGCCCGGCGTGCCATTGGCCGTTGTGGTGCCGGCCGCAACTTACGCACGGCAGGCCGATATCCCGCTCGCGGATCCAGGCGTTGAATGCGGCCTGTGCCTCCTTCATGTGCTGGGCACGCGGCTTGATCTTCACTTTCGCGGCGCGCAGTTCCTTGCGGCCGATCTCGGCCAGCGACTTGCGCGCCTTCGCCTGGTTCACTTCCTTGATGGCCAGACCGCACTTCGGGCTACATACGGCCTGGCCGAACCGCTGCGGCGGGAAGCTGATGCCGCATGCCGGGTTCTTGCACTTCTTAGGTTTGGGTTGCCTGGCGATCATGCAGCCTCCTTGCTGAGTAGATCAGTGAAAACCACACCTTGGCCTGTGAAGTAGGTGGCGATGCGGTCGGTGTAATTGATGCCTTGAGCGCGATTGAACAGGCTGGTCACCGGGAAGCCATCAGGGCCGAACAAATGACACTCCCCCATCATGGCCAGCTTCGTTTCATAGGGCAGATGGCGCATGACCCGGTACCACTCGGCCTGAAAGCCGGCATCCTCGTTCAACAGGATCTGCACGCCGAAGTGCAGCTTGCAGTAGCGCCGGGCGTCAGCCGCGTCACCGATCTGGGTCATTTCGGCGATGCGCTTGTACATCCCGAACCACAGCCGGTTCTGGTCGAGCGTGCGGTCCTTGCCCGGGCGCAGGGTTACCACGACAAACTTCTTGTCTTTGTACATGGCGCTGATTTTGGTGATGACTTCGGAGAGCTTGGCCTGGCAGTTGACGCTGATCTTGTCGGTCATTGCGCTGCCCTCTTCTCTTCCAGTTCCCGGGCTTGCTTTATCAGCAGCGCCCGGCGATCCGCCAACTCATTGGCCGCTTCAATCCGCATTTCGGTTTTTCGTTCGGCGCTGGCCTTGCGCATCTCCAGCATAGAGTTTTTGACCAGTTCCAATTTCTGGCGCAGCACTGGTGCAGGCTGGGTGACGGCGCCGGTGAGCAAACCGGCAATGGCGCGGCCATCCTCGGTAACTGGAACAATGCTCAGGTCAGCCAAGTACTTCTGGCCGTGCTCTTGGGGAATGCGTTTCAGCTCCAACGCCTTGGTGACGGCCTGGATTCGCCGGTTGGAGTCGAAGCCTACGGATACATGCCAGTTGACCGGCTTCGCGTCCTCGCGCGCCTGGCTCACGAACCGCTGGTAGGCGTCGATAAACGCCATGCGCGCGCCGATTTTGTCCCCGCCATCCAAGATGGGTTTCGCAGCGGCCAGGGCCAGCTGGATTTCGTCGGTCAGCACCACGGTTTCAAATTCGTCGTTGGTGGTCATGGCGATAGCCCAGGCCTCATCCTTGCCGGGACGGCCGTCGGAGGACTGGACGCGCTGCAGGATGTCAGCCATTGCCAGCTTGCCCTTCACTTCGAAGCGGCAGGCCTTCAGCGCGGCTTTGACGACCGGCACCGGGTAGGCGCAAAGGTCTTCGGCCATCATTGCGGCAGTGCCTGGGTTCATTTCCTGGCCCATGGCCTCGGCGGTGGCACAGATGGCGGCGGCCAGCCCGGCAACCTGCTGGTCGTTCATTTCAGAGGTATTCATTGCGGTCACCTGCTTGGCGTTTGGCCAGAACCATCTGGACGGCCTGCTCGGCTGCGGAGTGGTTCGCCTCGGTCCGCTCCATCTGGCGGGCGGTTGTCCCGTTGATGCGCTGCCCGGTCACCCACTGGGTGTGGTAACTCTCGGCGTTGGCCAGCAGTTCGTTGAGGCTGTGGCACTTGCGCAGAACGGCGGCATCGCTGGTTTTCAGGAAGTGAGCGGCGACGTGGTGGGCGACATCGGCGCCGAGGCGGTCAACCAGTTGGCCGAGTTGGCCGCCGACCTTGGCATTCCACACCGGCCAGGCGCCGTAGCGTTTGCGGTAAGCCATGGCGTAGTTCGCCCAGACCTTGAAGGTTTTGCAGGTCTGATCTTTTGGGCCCGGCATGTCGGCGGGGATCTCGACCCGCGGGGTATCGGTACGATCAACCACCAGCACCAAGCCGCGGGACTGAGCCGGCTTGCCGGTGGCGTCCTGCAAGTCCTGACTGGTGTCCTGATTGGTACCCTGATGATTGGTATCCTGATTTGTCGGAGATTTATCCGACCCTTGCCCGGATTTTTTTCCGACCTTGCTCGGAGATTTATCCGAGGTAGATCGGATTTTTTTCCGACCCTTATTGTTTGGTGGGGTCGGATATTTTTCCGACCCGTCGAGCTTCTGGTTCCACTCGATCGCTTTCTCTGTGAGGCGAAAAAGCGTGATGTTCGAAGTGCTGGAAAGCTCAATCAAACCGGCCTCTTCCAGGGCCTTCAGCATGCGGTAAGCGGTGTCCGGCTTATCGGTGAGCAGCGGCAGCTCCTCGATGATCTTGGCCTTGCTCAGCGCGAAGAAGATCCCGTCATCAGTCTTGATTGGCTTGGTCCAGCTCGGGCAGCCGTAGACGAAGGCGAACAGCAGGGCTTGCTGAGAATTCAGCCCCCACTCCAGCGCCTTCACTTGGTTAATCGTGACGGTGTATTGCATGTCAGGCCTTCCCGACCTTAGCGGCCAATTCAAGGAAGCGATCCACGTACCAATGAGGTTGCGTCTCGCGGGGGCATTGAGGGCTGGTGAGGTTCTTGCCGTAGGCCTGACCCTTCTCGGTCACGGACCAGAAATCCACCATTTCCTGCTTGGAGTTTTTGCGCTGGAGCAGAGTCAGGAAGCCGTGAGCCTTGAGTGCAAGGTTGAAGGCGCGGGCCGTGCTGGCGATGGCGTGATCTTTGATCAGGGCGGTGATTGCCTTGGTCGGCATCGAAGAGCCGCCAGCGGCGTCAGGGGCGGCATCAACGGCGTAGCCTGGGAGGAACTTGGCGTCCAGTCCGTTGCTGGCGGCGATCTTGGCCAGCATCATCATCTTGCTGGAGTTCGCGGGCTTCAGCAGACGGTCGAAGCATTCCAAGATGGCCAGCTCACCGACGATTTTGGAGTTGTTCGGGCCCTGGGCAGAAAAGGTGCCGGTCTTGCGAATGCTCGGCAGGACCTGACCCACCACCCACTCTTCAAACTTCTCGGCGGCCGGCAACTTGGACTTCATCACCAGCCGGTACAGATCGCGCTCAGGAATGATGGTCATGAAACCACCACCCTGTTTCGGGGTAGTGGTCGCAGCCTTGCAGTGACGGGCCACGGCGTTCTCAGGCTTGGAGTAGCCGAGGGCGTCGGCGACGTCGCGCGCGACAAACCACGGATCGCCAAGCTTGTCGGTAATGACCCGGATTGCGGCGCCGTCGAAGTCGAACGGAATCACTGAGGAATTGCGCGCCACGTTTTCAGATTGCGAAAAACGTGGCGCGAGATTGTTGGGGCTATTGATCGATTCGGTGTGTTGGTGCATGATTCGCTCCAGTTGTTTACCGCTGTAGAAAAAGCCGACCTCGTACGTCGGCTTTTTTGTGTCTGTAATTCAGGCGATGGATTTCAGTGCAGGCTTGCCGTTGATCAGTGCCTCAGCCTTGCGGCGCAATTCCCCCGCCTTCGCTTCAACCTGACGGCACTGCTTGGCGAACGCTGGCAAGTGCGGCAGGTCCTGCTCGCACATCACCTGGTCGTCAAACACTTCGCTGCCGGTGTCGATCACATCGCCGAGCGCACGGATGAGCGCGCCGAAGCTTTTGTTCGCGCATTGGTCGCTGGTCATCTGGCGGGCGCCGGTCAGGCCGTGGCGGCTCGCCAGTTCGTTTACGCAGTGATCACGGAATTCAGGCTCAAGGGCGTTTACCCACGACTCTTCCAGCCACGAAGGCATTTCCTGATCGCCGTTCAGCCAGCGCTGTACACGCTTGAGCCAGCGGCCGGTTGCTTTCACGAACTCATTCACGTCGCCGGTCAGCTCCACAGATTTGAAGTCCGGGACGTCTTTCTTCTTGGCGCGATCAGGAATCGACAGGTGCAGTTCGCGGCTCAAAGCCTGAGCGAAGTCGTCCTGGCTCAAGCTGGTGCGCGCGATCTGGTTTTGAGCATGGGCGACCAGCACCTGATCACGGGTTTGTACGGTGTGTCTGGAACTGGACGTTTGCATGGGGACTGCTCTCTTCTAATCTGGCTTCAATGGAACGGCGGACAGGGATGTCAGGCGGCGCCGCGTAGGACTTTGTGCGCTAGATCGAGAAGATCAGGGCGTAAGCCTGCGATGGTGATCTCACCACCGGACGCGTCTTGAAGGCGTTCAGCCAGGTCTGCCGATGCCTTTCGGTGACCGCCTGCTAGCTGCCACAGGTGCCCTACCGTTGTCTTAGCAGCGGCAGCCACTGACTGGCGCCGTTCGTTTGAAGCGCTGGCGAGCCAGTCACGCAGATGGTCATTCATGGGATCTCTCCTTAAACATAGGAGAAATTTAGCTTATGGCTAATATATCAGCAAGGAATATTTAGCTTTGAGCACATTTAGCATTGAGCTAAACGCTGGCATTCTTGCCCGCATGGATATTTATGCGATTCGCAAGCAGAAACTGATCAGCCTCATAGGAACCCAGCGGAAAGGCGCGTGCGCCGAGCGCTGGGGGATGGCTCCTGCGCACCTGAGTCAGATTTTGTCGGACAAGACTGCGAAGAATTTGGGAGACGACGTAGCGCGGAGAATTGAGGCGATCGAGAAGCTGCCCAGAGGTTGGTTCGATTCCATATCTCTGGGCGAGTCGATGACTCTGGGCGACGATCAGATATCGGGCGACGAACCAGGTGAGGCTTCAGCGCAGACCGCAGCGGACCAGATAAAGCAGATGCTTTCGAGGGTCAAAGGATTAACTAGCACCGCTCGTGACCGGATCATCGCGGCGGCTGACGAGACAAGCAACGTCATTACCGTCGACTTCTCACGCCCCGGCCAGGTCGGCGACGAGGTCTGGATTGCGCATTACGACGTGCGCGCAGCGATGGGCGGCGGGCAGATCCCGCACGAATACCCGGAAATGCTCCAGGACATCAGAGTCAGCCCCAAGCATCTACGCGATCTGGGCGTCACGTTCAAAGAGCACTTCCACCTCAAGATGATCACAGGGTGGGGTCAGTCGATGGCGCCGACGATCAAGGATCGCGACCCGCTCCTCGTGGACATCACAATCCGGGAGTTCACCGGCGACGGCATCTACCTCTTCTCGCACGACGACATGCTGTACGTGAAGCGCTTGCAGAAGAAAGGCAAGGATCGCTTCAAGATGATTTCGGACAACAAGCACCACGACCCCGAGGACATCCGTGTCGACGACACCCATATCCTGGCTCGGGTGCTTTACGTGTGGAACGGACAACCGGTATGACTCCATGGCCCTGACCAAACCCAACCAGCAGCTGCGCCGCGACCTGAAAGATGCTGCGGCCCTGCTCAAGTGGTCGGGCGTCGACCTGTTCGGAGTCGCCAAGCGGCTTCTCGCTGCCGGCGATGAAATTAGCGCAGATGAGCTAATGATGATCGCGCTGAGCTACCAGGCGATGGAGGACAAGCTTGCGGGTTATGCGGATGAGGTAAAAGCGGGTCAGATAAGCCGGGATGCGGAACAGCGTAAATGACTGCATGGCGAGAGCAGAGCTTCTGGAGCAAGGTTGGGGTAATTGCTTGCCTGGCGTTGCTTATGATGATCCCCGGCTACTCCGACGCAGCTGGTCTTAGCTGGAGCTCATCCGGTCGTAAGCGAGTGTTCAGCCCTGGCTTCGTTGTGCTCTGCGCCATCGTGGCTGTGGTTGAGCTGATAGCGCTGAACCACTTCTACGGCGCGGGCGGATGAGGTGAAGACGCGGAAGATAAATCGAAGCAAGCCCTCGTAGGCGCGTGGCTTGGAGTGGCGGGAAGTTATAGCTGTATTGCACTAGACATTCGCTTGATACAAGCACAACTCTGGACAAAGCCATGATGGGCAACTCCGGCCAATGGAAAACAATGAGAAGGGATCGTCATGTCTGATTTTGTGCTTCTAGTCGAGCATTCTGTAAAATATACGAACAAGCAGCCGCTAGCGGTAAAGGATGTAATAGACTCACTTTCTGCCCTAGAAAAGGTATCGGTTTACTTTCTTCCTGAGGCGCTTTCAGAGCTAACCGGTGCGGGTGTGATGTCAGCAGAATTGCTGATTGAGGGCTTCCAGCACGGATCGTTTATTGAGGACACGCTTATCAAGCTGGTCTTCAAGAACAAGGAAGAGATGGACAAGTTCTTGGACAGGGTTCGTGAGGGCGGAAAGAATGTGTACAGAAATTTACCCGGCAACGGAAGCCCGGTCTTGAAAGGCGCGGTAGCCGTGACATGTGTAGTTGGCGCACTAGTCGCTGCTGGTGCTGGCTGGGCTATCATCAACAAAGCGCCTCCATCCCCCTCCCCTGTATCCCTAAATATCACCGACAGCACTTTCGTCGTTATAGGCGCGGAATCGTATTCCATGTCGCCTGAAAAATTCGCGGAAGTCATCGAGAAAGTCGGTTCCACCGACAAGAAGAAGCTCGCTCAGGCGGCGGTGAAAATTATTGCGCCCGCCAAAAAAGAGGAAGGCGCTACGGTCGTGATGGGTCAGGAAGACAGCCTTTCTATCCCGGTCGAAACTGTTGAACAAACACCAGACGCCATTGATTTTGAGCCATTTGAGATCGATGAGCCTCACCCCGACGCAGACGTAGAAATTCGGGCGACTGACCTGGACTCTTCGAGCAAGGGTTGGGCCGCCATAATTCGCGGCCTTGTGGATCGAAGAGTTAAGCTGGTTTTGGAAGACGGGGTTGACCCTCAGAGCCTGGCTGGAAAATTTAAAGTCCGCGCTGACGTTATAGTAAAATTCCGCATGTCTGCTAAAACAAAAAAGATGGAGCCAGTATCTATTACGATTCAAAGAATGATCGAAGACTAGAATTTTGTTGAATCACCCAAAATCCCGGCCCTGCGCCAGGCTTCTTGTATCTATGCCCTGAGCTGATAAAATCTGTGCCCCTCTCGAATGGACTCGTTTTCATGCGCCTATCCTCGATGCCGCTGGCCTTATGCGCCATCTTCACCTGCATCTCCTTAACCGCCCAAGCCGATACCAAAAAAGAAAGAGACATCCATTGCGCGGCCTACTACGAAGTGCTTTCAGTAGCTGGTGACCAGCCAGACATAAGCCGCAGTCAGTCCTCAAGAGCCTCCTATGTACTATTGGTGCATGCCGGCTATACCCCGGAGGCTCAGGAAGAAGTAGCGCAAAAAATGGTGGAATTGCACAAAGAGACACCAGGGCGGATGACGCCAGCTAGCACTGCCAAGCTGCGTGAAAAATACGATGCCGAATGCAAAGTCCTTCTGAAGGCCGCCTTGTGAAGATCCTGGTGCTTGTGAGAGCTGCTACCCTGGCGGTAGCAGCATAAACAGCCATCAATGAGCCCGGCCAAGCGCCGGGCTTCTTGTTTCTGCCAAGCGCCCTACTCTGCTATCGTGACGCCCTCAGATCGCAACGGAAGCATCGAAGAATGTACCCATGGAAGACCTTGGCGATCGCCCTCACGGTGTTGAGCAGCGCTGACGCTATAGCGTTTGAAGTCAAGAATCCCGTCGAAAGAACACTAACCGTCACCACCATGGTCCCAACGATGATCCTCGGCGGAACCACAGCATTCACAGTCTACGGCCCCTCAATGATGATAAAGGCGAAAGACGACGCCCTTGCGTTCATCGGCTCCGATGGCGAGATTCGCGGCGCTCAGTTTGAGCAAGCAGTTCACTTTTATCGCACGACATACAGCCCTCCCCTGATGACGGACCAGCAACTCGCCCTGGCAATTGCGACTACGTTCTGAAGTCGGCGCTGGATGCCCCCCAGCGCCACACTAGATCAGATGAACAGCCACTACCCAAAGAAAACGCAGCGTGGTACCAATTGGCCATCGCCAAGTTTTCACGGAGAAGCTGCGATGAGGGTATTTGGATTAGCAATGCTCGCCCCGACTTGCCTGATCAGCTATTTCATCAGCAACGGCGACAACTCAGTCGCGATAATGGCTAGCATCGTGTTCTGCGTTAGCGCCACGGCCATTTACCTATTCCCTTCAATCTGCGTCGCACTGGTACAACCAATTCCCCCTCGCCGGATATTTATCATCAATCTGCTAACAGGGTGGACATTGATCGGCTGGTGCGTTGCCTACTACTTAGCGTTGTGCGATCCACAAAGCCAGCAAGTCGAGGACGAGTCCCGCGAGCAGTTGTAGACTCGGAAGAACTCGCTAACGCACAGCCGAGCCTCAATGGTGGCTGTACGCCACGAATGCTAAAGTACTGACTCAATTATGGGAGGGATCCAATGAAAGCAATGATCGCAGCCGTTCTTATCTCGACGGTTACGGCCTCATCTGCCATTGCGGCAAACAAAGCATACGACTGCCCTCAAATGGATAAGATGGCCGAATCTGTGATGAAGGCCCGCCAAAATGGCGTTCCCATGGCAAAAATGTACGAAGCGTCCGTGACCGATAACAGCTATACGTCCAGAGTCTTCAAAATGCTTATTGATGGTGCGTACAAAGAGAGCGCCTACTCATCTCCCAAGTACAAAGAAAAGGCAATCGTGGATTTCAGAGATACAATCTTCCAGGCCTGCCTTCAGCAACAGGAGCAAAAAGGCTAAGGATCGCAAAGCCCGCCAAGCGCGGGCTTTTTCATACCCGTCAGAAAGGCGCCAACTCCTCTTCCTGCTCAAACTCAAGCTCTCCCCTCCCCGCCACCTCGACTTCCTGCTGCTCCCACCTCACCGTTACGCTGCCGTCGTCATTGAGCGTCAACTCAAGCTCGTCTGTTTCAGCGATCACGCCCAACACTTCTTCCCACTCCCGATCTCCATCCGTGTCCAGGCGATGAATCGTCACCCAGCGCTGCGCCTGCGCCACCGGATGATTGATCATCGATGAGACGCGCAACCCCAGCCGCTCAATGCCGCTCATTTCCTGTCGTGCTGCCGGTGCCGCCTGCTTCTTCGCCATGAAATTCCCTCCCATAAAATGCTGTATATCCATACAGCTTAAGGAAAATCATAGCTCACTGCTAAGCGCCTCGTAAAGCGCATATAGAACCCATCTCCCCGCAGGGAGTCGCAGCAATCCATCGTATTAATTTCGCCAAACGCTAAATATTTAGCTTGGAGCTATTGACGATATTTTAGCTTGAGGCTAAATTGACTCCATCGCAGCATCACACAGCCACTGCGAAGGGCCTCCGCCCGCCGCTCTTTGGTTTCACCCCTTGCCGGATCACCACCGGCCCAGATTCAAAGGCAGCGATGAACCGGCCTAAACGGTTCAGAGGGTTGGCAACTGACCCGGGCGTGCAGCGTAAAGCGCCAAGAACAGTTATCCAGCGGGAGAACAAGCCGAAAGGCCCGCGGCTGGAAGAACATTTGATTCAAGCCGGTGACCGACGCCAGTAGCGGGTCACGGCGGAAAGCATCACTGAGCAGCCTTCTCGCGAGGGCTGCTTGGGATGACAACCGGGAGTAAGTGAAATGCCGAAGTACATGCTCGACTACATCCGGCTCTGCCGGGAGTGCAGCCTGGATCTGCGAACGATCGGCAACATGATCAACATCGTGATTCCAGCTCTGCAGCTTGAGGCAGTCGGACTGCGCAGCGCGGTCAGCGAATTTGCCGGGGAATTCCCTGAGCTTGAGCAGGACGCCGAACTGCTGGAATCAGCTATACGGGCCGGAATCCAGCGCTGCGCGCCTCAGCCGGGCCAGCAAGACCTGTTCGCAGCATGACGGACCTTTTCACTGATGCCCATCCAGAGCGGTGGGCATTGGGAAAACAACCGGAGCAAGACGATGACACGCAACGATTACGAAGAAATTGAAGCATATGCAACGGTAGCGATGATGGGGCTACTGTCCGCAGGTGGGGCTGGATCACCCCCGCAGGTTGCTCGCGATGCATTTGAAATTGCTGAGGAAATGCAAAAAGAACGCATAAAGCGCTTGGGAGACAAGCCCCCTTACGACTGCTGAACCATCCTCCTGCGCACTCACAGAGTGCGCAGCGGGATGCGGACGAAACCGCGGCCTATAACCGCCCACCTGCATCACCGCAACAAGCAGATGAATGCCCAGGCTGATGGGCAAGTGTAAGACCTGAGGGGTCGCGGGAATCGTGGCCGGTAGAGTGAGTAAGCGCCCAGATGGCCACGGCGAGTCCAAGAATAAGCGGCTGAAACCTTCGCCCCGGTGAAACTCCGGTGTCACTAAGGCCGCTAATAGCCATGCCGGGATCAGCTCCGGCCATCTGCCACCCCCTTCCCCACCTCTATTGCGTCAGCACTCCTCCCCCGCGCCCATCGGCAACCAGCGGGAGGAGTGAGTGTTGACGAATACAGGTGAACCAACGAATGGAGTTGACCATGAATCAAAGTCAGCACGCTTACTGCGATGTAGCGCTCGCAATGAATCAGCGCCGCAATATGGCCTTGGCGCTTTGCCTCGGCCTGGTCGGCTCCAGTGCACCCAAGACCTCGCCGCTTTATCGCGTCATCCCGGCAGGCAATGAGTTCTTCCACGTCGTAGATTCCACCACCGGCAAGGTGAAAGGGTTTCGCCGCGACCACAACGAAGCCTGCGCCCTCGCCCGCAAACTCGAAAGCAAGTAACTACCCCTTCCCTACCCATATCCGAACCAAGGCGCCCCGCAAGGATGGCGCGGGAGACAGTCATGTCTAAAAAAATCGTCGCCTTCCGCAACAAGGGTGTTATTGACCCGAAAAGCATCACCACCTTTGGCGTGTCCTCCAAGGAAGGTGAAGGAGCCATCGGGTTCTTCGGCACCGGCTTGAAGTACGCAATCTCCATCATCCTGCGCCAGGGAGGCTCGATCACCATCTACGCCGGCATGGACAAGATGGAATTCGGAACTCGCCAGGAAAAGATCCGCGTCGACGAATTCACTTTCGTAACCATGAACGGCCAAGCGCTGGGGTTCACAACTGAGGTCGGCAAGACTTGGGAAACCTGGCAGGCCTTCCGAGAGGTTTACTGCAACACGCTGGATGAGCAAGGCGAGTGCTTTGTGACCGATGAAGAGCCTGAACCAGCAGAAGATGAAACACTGATCATTGTGCGCGGCAAGGACTTCTACGATTCGTGGGTAAACCGTGACGCCATCATTCTTGGCTCGGAGCCACTGCACACGCTTCCCGGCCTGGATGTCCATGCTGGCACCTCTGAATATGTTTTTTATCGCGGCATACGGGCGTTGAAGCTCTCGGCGCCGTCGATGTACACCTACAACATCAGTTCTGGCCTTGAGCTGACTGAAGATCGCACGATCAAGCACTCGTTTTACGCAGATCACTACATCCGTCAGGGATTGAGCCAACTGACTGATAAGTACGCAATTTCACGCGTTGTTGTACCAGCAGATGGTTTTTACGAGCGGTCGATCGACTTCTCCAACACGACGCCAAGCGAAGAATTTTCGACGGTCGTTCGTGTGCTGGCCAAATCATTCACCAAGGACTTAAACCACACCGCCGTCACCGCATGCCGGGGCAACCTGCTCGACTCGCTGGCAAATGTCGAGCATATGCCTCTGACCAGCGTTGACCAGGTGCGAATGGATCGCGCCATCGCATTCTGTAAAGGCATCGGCTTCTCGGTTGATGAATATCCCATCGTCGTTACCGAATTCCTGGGTGAAGGCGTACTTGGTCGCGCCCACAACGACCACATCTTCATCAGCAAACGCACGCTGATGATGGGCACCAAGATGCTTTGCGGGACGCTGATCGAAGAGTTCATTCACCTGCGCCACAAGCTGCGTGATGAAACCTACGAAATGCAGAACTTCCTGTTCGATGCCCTGGTTTCGATGGGCGAGCAACTTACCGGCGAGCCCTTGTAACTCACCCTCACATCGCACAACGCGGCATTCAACACCGCGCCGGAGGCTCTATGTCTCAAGAAAATGAACAGACCCGTTCGGTTGCTGATTTGCGAACCATCGCCCACGCCGCGCCAACGGCCAAGATTGAGCGCGAAGAGCTGGCGGTTGCTCAACAGCATGCTGAGCGAGAGCGAATCGCCAAGCTGGGCGGCTCGGCGGAACTGGTGCTGGACTTGGAAGCAAGGCTTGCGGCTGCTGTCGATGACCGCAAGCGCGCCCAGGTCGAGGCGAACTATGCCAAGAAGAAGCTGGAGCAGGTTTTCGAGTCGGTCAGCACGGCTGTAGGGAGGGATGTTCGCCAGCTCAGCATTGTGCACCTTGGCATGGCCCTGACAGACAGCAAGTCGAAGCTTGTCACGCTGGCAGGTTACATCGACCGGGCGCGGACACTGGATGACCTAGTAGTTCTCAAGCGCGTAGCCAGCAACCTCGGCGTGATCCAGCCACAAACCATGGCCCAGGCAGCCCAGTTGATGGGGCTGAGCCACAGGAGGGCTGTATGAGCCCGGCAATGGCCGCCCAGTTCGACTGGATGACGGTCGGAGCCTTCTCGCCTGATCGGTTCACCGGCGAGCAGCGCAAAGAGTACGAAGAAGCCGCTCGCCGCATCCAGCGGCAGTGGGACAACCAACCAAACTGAGGAAACTCAAATGTTCAAGAAAGCCGAACGCAAGCAGGCCAAGCTACGGCTGGCACTTGCCGGGCCGTCTGGATCAGGCAAAACCTACTCCGCCCTTCTTCTGGCCCAGGGGCTGGGTGGCCGCATCGCGGTTCTCGACACCGAACACGGGAGCGCCTCGCTATACGCTGATCTTGTTGACTTCGACGCGATGGAGCTGCACGCCCCCTACTCTCCCGAGCGCTACATCGAAGTCATCGCCGCTGCTGAGCAGGCCGGGTACGAAACCCTCGTCATCGATAGCTACTCGCACGAGTGGACGGGCTCAGGCGGCTGCCTTGAGATCAACGAATCCGTTGCCCACCAGAAGTTCCGGGGCAACACCTGGGCAGCCTGGAACGAGACCACGCCGCGCCACCGGAAGCTGACGGACAAGATCCTCACCAGCTCAATGCACATCATCTGCACCATGCGCAGCAAGACGGAGACGGTTCAGGGCGAGGGTAAGAAAATCCTCAAGCTGGGCATGAAGTCCGAGCAGCGCGACGGCACCGACTACGAATTCACCGTGGTGCTGGACCTAACCCACGACGGTCACACGGCCACCGCCAGCAAGGACCGAACGAAGCTGTTCGACCAACCTGAGCTGATCAGCGCAGATACCGGTGTGCGCCTGCTGACCTGGCTGAACTCTGGTCTGAACCCAGAAGAAAGGGCCAAGGAGCTGCTGGTGGATGCTTTGGCTGACATCGCTTCAGCTAAGGACATGCCCTCCCTTCAATCCGCGTTCAATGCGGCCAAGGCGATTGCCGTCGGCTTTGACGACCTGGTTCAACAGGTCGTGTCAGCCAAAGACAAACGCAAAAACGAACTCTCCTCACAAAGGCAATCGGCATGACCGCATACATCTTCGACAGCGAAACAACTGGCCTCAACGATCCACACCTAATCGAGGCAGCATGGCTCCAATTGGAAAGCATCAGCAGCCTCGCGGTTACAGCTGACTTCCTCCAGCGCTACAAGCCTGGCAAGCCGATCGAGTTGAGTGCTCTGGCAACCTGCCACATCCTCGACGAAGAGCTTGCTGGCTTTCACCCGCACACCGACTTCAACCTGCCGATCGATGTTGAGTATTTGATCGGTCACAACGTGGATTACGACTGGCGCGTCATTGGCGAGCCGGACGTAAAGCGCATCTGCACGCGGGCGCTGAGTTCCAAACTCTGGCCGGACGCCGACAGCCACACCCAGTCCGCAATGATCTACCTGCACTACCGTGCCGAAGCGACAGGCCTGCTCCGCAACGCCCACGCAGCTCTGGATGACGTGAAGAATTGCAGGCTGCTGCTGGTAAAGATCCTCGATCAACTCGCTGCCGAGCGTGGCCGGCAGGTCAGCGACTGGGAAGAGCTGTGGCAGATCTCAGAGGATGCGCGAATCCCCACGATTATCGGATTCGGCAAACACAAAGGTGCCGCCTTTGCGGATCTGCCTAGCGACTACAGGCGCTGGCTCCTGAATCAGCCGGACCTTGACCCATTTGTTCGGAAGGCGCTAATGCGCTGAGGGTGAATCATGATCAGCAACAACCTCAGCCTGGTCGAGGCTCTACGGCCAAAATCCAATGAGCTTGCCGACCAGGTCGCGGAATTTGTAGCGGCAGGCGGCCAGATCGTAGAAGCCGAACCGTACCACTACAAACCAAAGCCCATCACCTACAGCACTCAAATGCCGACGGCACCGAAGCCATTTGTTCGGCGCCGCGTTGAGCCCGTAGCGCCGCCACCGCCTACCCCGCTGGAGCGCCAGGAAGAACAGCGGCGACAGCGAGTAGCAAAGGTCATGGAACTGGCGCCAACCCACACGCAAAAAGAAGTCGCCCTGGCAACAGGCATTGGCAGGCGAACCCTGTTGAGCATGTCCAAGGAATTCAATTTCAGCTTCAAGCGTGTGCACTGCCTACCCAACTCCAGCCCCGAGCAAAGGGCAGCAATTGCCAAGCACGAACTGATCTTGGCTGAACGAATTAAGGCCTACAAAGAGCTTGGTATCAGTCGGCGCCAGTGCTGCGGGAGGCTTGCGATTTCAAACAAGACCTTGGAGCGGCTGCTGGCAAAGTTCAGCATCGACTACCCGAAGGCACGACGCGGCAGCACCTCATGCGCCGCATAGCCCGCACCCAGCAACGCAAACGTCAAACCTGGCTCGCACTGCCGGCCAGCGGAATAGAAGAGGTAGGCCATGGCAGCAGTACCGCAGAAAGAACGCTCGGCCAAGTCTGCCAGGAAGCGTGTGGCACTTGCCGAAGAGGAATTGAGGCTCAGGGTTCGCCCCGGCACCCGCCAGGCACTGGCCGACCTGATGGAGTGGTCAGGCATTACTGAGCAAGGTGAGGCGATGACGCTGATGATTCATCACCTTCACGCCATGGGCGCCACCAGGTGCCAGCCACTACTCAATCCACCGCGCCACGTTTTCGAACCTTCGGAAAAGGTGGCGCGGGAATTTCGCAATAAAAGCCTTCTCGCCATCCAGAAAGACCCGGGCGACGAGATCATCGAACCCGCATAACCAAATCTACTCGCCGCATCCGGTAAGTACAGGCAGCTTAGTCACGCGATCTTTCGGCAGAACTCTGTAAGTCCTGGAACAGCGAATGAGCCAGGGCTTACAAACTGACCATGCGGCCCCGGCCAGAAAAACCTAAATTCTTGTTGGTCCTCATATCGATCTGGCGGCTTCACAAATGCTGGTCGGCCGGGCGCCTGCTGAGTGCCTGTGAAATGTCTTTGCTTATAAACAATCGGCCCGAACTGGCCTATTCCCGTTTGCCATCTTTTTAGGAGTTCAGAGTTCAATAGCAGGAAGAACGCTTCTGGATTGAAAATCTCGACACAGTGTTTTCCAAAGTCGTCAGTTAGCTTCTCTTTAGTGAATCCCAGGGTCATGCAAAGGACGTACCCATCCGTCGAACGCACAGCACCACAATTAATGATCGTATTGTTTTTGCACGTCTCATCCATCTCAATGCCGGACATCGCCGCGACGTAGGCAAAGTCAGGATTGCTTATATCTCCCGTGATAGGCCTTCCGGAATTGTATGTCTGCATACCCTCCCCGACATCACGCTGCTGATCGTTTTCGTGTTTCCGGCACGTGTCGAGGGTGCTTAGATAAATCTTTCCAGAAACGAACTGATCTACGTGATCAGGATCGTTCATGTACCTATAAAGCTTATCCGGCCAAGCTATCGAGCCATTGTTAAAAGCCATACCCGCTCCTTAATCCGGCTCCATGCCGGTAACCCGTAATACCCCATATCAATCTCGGACGCAGATATTTTTAGATTCTAGCTTGAGCGAACTATGAAAACTGCCGCTATCGCAATCACAGCGACGACTCCAAACACCATCCGTGCGAGCCAAGGAGCTGTTAGCCAGACGCCGGTAACCCCGGCAATCTGCCCAATGTTTTTTTCGCTGAAATAGCGGCCAGATGGCGGCTCGCGAAAAGGATTTCCGCAGTGGGGGCAGGAGTAGGCTTTATCAGAGATTTTTGCAGAGCATTCAGGGCAGTCAATTAGGCTCATGATTTTTTGTCCGTTTTAATTAATGGCTGCAAACCAATATGAAGACTTCATTTTCTGATTTTGGTTCTGCGGGAAATCATATGAGCCCACTCATTAACGAATCACGCCAGCCGGCTCAGTAGCAGGCAGGCCGGCGAGGTCACGCCACTTCGCCAGGTCAGCGATCAACTTAAGGCCTGGGCGCACCTCAGCTTCGAGCGCTTCATCAGGAAGGCTCAGCAGGCGGACAACCTCAGCGCCGATCAGGCGTATCGCTTCCACATCGGTTTTCGTGCTCATCGCAGTCACCGTCAGGTTTTTGCTGAGTGCAAATCATCAACCCAATTTACGAATCACGCCAGCCGGCGAGGCAGACGGCTGTCTGGAGCAATTATGAACCCCTTCCTGATAACGGGCCCGGCCCAGATCGGCGTCTCCGGAGGCCGAACCAGCGGGCAGATGCTACGTAAGATCCTCGACGCCCACGGCGGAAAGCTCCCTACTGATGTTCACGCCTTTTTCCAGAATACCGGCAAGGAGAGCGAAAAAACGTTGGTGTTCATTGATCAGATCGACAAACGATGGAACGTCGGCATCGTCTGGATGGAGTGGTGCCGAGTATACGGCCAGCCTGACGATGCACCGTGGTACAAGCTGGTGAATTTCGAGACGGCCAGCCGTAACGGTGAGCCCTTCACGATGATGCTCGAGTACTACGCGGCATACCGAAAAGACGTGAAGAACCTTCCGCCGGTGTTGCCGAACTTCTCGAACAACATGTGCACGGCGTACCTGAAGGTGAAAATTGGCGAAAAGCACATGCGCGCCCTGGGCCACGACGAATGGGATTGCGTAGTCGGTATCCGCTACGACGAGCCGAAGCGCTACCACCGCATGATGGCTGCCAATGACCGCGGCGGCACCCGTTGGGACAACGTCTGCCCTTCCTACACCGCCGGCATAACGAAGGAAGACGTCGCCGAGTTCTGGGCCGACCAACCGTTCGACCTCGGCATGAACTCCGACTTCGGCAACTGCGACCTGTGCTGGAAGAAGAGCGAAGGCAAGCTGATCAAGACCATTATGGATGATCCATCACGGGTTATCTGGTGGTCAGGTACCGAAGAGCGCTTTGGCCAGGTGTTCCGGCAAGATCGCGCTGATTACAAGACCATGGGCTGGTCCGCCGAGCAACGATCCCGGCAAACCGACTTCAACTTTGAATATCTCGCAGAGGATATCGACTGTTTCTGTGGAGACTGACTACGCTTCTGCGATCCGAAATGCTTTGGGCAAAAGTGTCGTAACTCCAAGCATGTCAGTAACGAACATGACTTCCATCGCCATAAGTATCAAGGGCATAAGGTATGGATAAAAAGAGTACCAATAAGTCGCCGTCAAAAATCTAAGACGCGGAATGCCGGTTAAAAAATAGTCATTGCGCATATCAAGCCATGTGCGCCTGTAATCGACGCGAGCGTGATTCTCCACATCAGTTGTGATGCGCGAATATTCCCTTTCGAGCCGCTCTAGCTCAGCGGGGTCATTCCCCTCCGCGGTGCCCTTAAAACGATTCATCTCCCTAATCAGCTCCTTGAGTCGATTTCCGCACTCCGTTAAGAGCTCTGATCGCAGTTCGTACTTTGCAGTACCGATGACAACCGAAAATACCAATACGGCTACAGCCAAGAAGATTTGCATCATGTTTAGAACAGATGGTGCTACGGAAAGCGTGACCTGAGAGTTTTGAATGAGCGGAATGAGGATCAGGCCAAGCGATAAGACAGTAGTAGTAAAAAAAGAAAACCGTGCATAGTTCTTGAGCCTGTCAGCTGCAGCGAAGCGACATTTCACCGTAGTTCGCATGCTCATGTGTAGCTTATCAAACGCAGTTGACGCAGCTTTTTCCCTCGGCCCCAAAGACCAAAGCCAAGTCCAGCCATCCTTCAACAATTTCCAATCCGACACGGCAGCAAGCTCCTAATCCTGGGTGCGTGCTGAGCATACGAAATCCCCAACCTGAAAGCGACATGCAAACCTGCCAATGGATGCCCCCAGGCCCACGCTAACAGGCGATCGGCGACAGCAAGGCCGTCACCGTGGTTCGCTGAATCGGCCGGCGCCTGCTACAGCAGCTTTAAGCTCGCTCAGCAATCATCCTGGCTCCAACCTCACGCCCAGCAACCTGCGCCAGACCACGGTCAACATAGGTTTGGTCACCAGCAACAACCGGCACCACCACCTCACCACCGCGCTTCACCTCGACGTTGATACGCCAGGTCTCCCGGCCTTCCTCGTCCTTGTCGCACTCCATGTAGTTCCAAACCTGAAAGCCTTCGATCTCATCGTAAATATCGTGCTTTGTCATGGTCCAGCCCATTTAGAGGAAGGGGCCATCGTAGCTCAAAGCCAGCCGGTACGGATGATCGCGGCGACAAGGCGAAGGATGGCAGTTATCAGGTTGATCCACTCGGTCAGTCGTTTCATGTGTTGGGTTCCTAAAAACCAAGAAATCCGAAATGACTTCTTTGGTTATAGGTGCCCCATTAATTAAACAGTCACTCCACCGCCAGGGCATGGCCCGGCAAGGACTTCCCATGCCTACAGAAAGCAATGCGATCTCTTTCCATCGCGAAGATCGATACAACGTCATCAAATACACCGATTTAGACAAGCTTTCGCACGCCGAGAGGCGCGCCGTAAGCGGATTCCTGCGGAGAATTCATGAGTCGGTGTTGAGGGAGGGTGCTCCTGCTCGCTCGTTCCTGGTTATTGAAAGCGACTGGCCCGAGTACGAACCCGCCTGGCAGATGATCGAGCGCCGAATGACCGGGCAACCGGAAGTGTCAGCCGCCGAAGAACTAGACGCCGTGCTGCACTGGCGCGGCAAGCATGCAGTGGCGATCAAAGAGCGTGACGCCCTGCAACAGCGCCTGACCGCAGCGGATGAGCGCATTGATCAGTTGACCAAGCCACAGGGCGTGCAGGTGACCTGCATGCCAGTTGAGCGCTGCTACGACGTCCGGGCGAAGATGATCATCGCCTTCAACGAAGCCAAAAAGGCCGGCGGTGATTTGGATGACGCGCTCGACGCCGCATACAAGTCAGCCCTCCGCTATTCGCCTAACCCACTGAGCGCCGAGCAGCTCGCGCCGGCATCGGTTGCTCTGCCTGTCGATCCTGAGCGCGAGCGCCTGATGGAAATCGTTCAGCAATACCCAAACGTCGACCCGCTCAAGTACGACGCCGCAGTTCGAACACTCCGCAAGTAACCCCTCCCCCTTCAAAGTCAGCCGCTATAGCGGCAAGGACGAAGTCATGCCTGAAGAAATCAAATTGATCCAGCCAGCCCCAGTCGTTCGCGACGAAAATGGCATGTTTGCTCACCCGGATATGCCCGACTTCGACGAGGGCGACGGTGATAAGTGCAAGGCCTGGGTTGCCGAGCAGGCGCTGGAAGTGACCATGGTCAGCCTCGAATACCACAGCGACGAAGCGGTATCTGAGCGCTATTTCGAAGCTGGCGACCCGGATTGCAGTTACTGGGAGCCGGATCGACCTGATGGCGAAGGCTGGTTCTGCCAGGCCATCCACTACACCGACGACGGTCCGGTCTGCTGGTGGGCTCGCCGGGAGGTTGCGTCGTGAAGGCCCTGTCAATTCGCCAGCCCTGGGCCTGGCTGATCATACACGGCGGCAAGGACATCGAGAACCGCAGCTGGCACACGAAGTACCGTGGCCGGTTCCTGGTGCATGCAGCCCAGGGCATGACGCGGGAAGAGTACGTTTTCGCCAGAGCCTACGCGGCCGCTGAAGGGGTCAACATCCCTGACCGCGAACAGTTGGAGCGCGGCGGAATCATCGGGACGGTCGAGCTGGTTGATAGCTTCGATACCAGCAGCTCGCCCTGGTACATGGGGCAGAAGGGCTTCCTTCTGCGCGATCCAAAGCCGCTGCCGTTCACTCCGCTCAAGGGACGGCTCAACTTCTTCGAGGTACCTGATGAACTGGTGACGCCATGATCGCCACCCTCTGGTTCGCCTACGTGTTCATCTACAAGGGGCCAAGGCCATGAAACAGCATCGCGTTTTGATCGGCGACTGCATTGAGTCGATGCGGACGCTGCCAGATAAGTCTGTCCAGATGTGCGTCACCAGCCCGCCCTACTACGGTTTGCGGGACTACGGTGTAGACGGCCAGATCGGCTTGGAGGAAACGCCGGCTGAATTCATCGCTCGACTGGTTGAGGTTTTCCGGGAGGTGCATCGAGTACTCCGTGACGACGGTACGGCCTGGGTCAATATGGGTGACAGCTACGCCAATGGCGGCCGATCGTCTCGCGACTCAGATGAAAAACTGCCAGCGCGAGGCATGGGGTTTCGCCCAAAAGATCCGGACGGCATCAAGCCCAAGGATTTGATGGGCATGCCGTGGCGTTTGGCTTTTGCGCTCCAGGCCGACGGATGGTACCTGCGGCAAGACATTATCTGGCACAAGCCAAACCCAATGCCTGAGTCCACCCGCGACCGGTGCACGAAGGCCCACGAATACCTTTTCCTTCTCAGCAAGTCGCGCCGGTACCATTACGACAGTGACGCGATTCGCGAGCCAGCAAACCTAACTGGAAAAGGTAGTGCCAACGGCTTCCGTGGCGGCGCCTATGTCAACGGATCCACCTTCGACAATGCGGAAGGCGGCAAGCGCACATCAACGGGCAACACCGTACCGCCGAACAACGGAGTCGGCTGGGGCCATGGTACTGACGCAAAGGCTCGCGACAGGTCGCGGGTCACGGTACCGACCGGCTGGGATACCTCAACCGGTGAAGGTGCTCACGGTGCTTTCCATAAGAACGGTGCAGAGCGATCACGGCGGGATAGCTTCAAGCGCGACGATTCGAAGCGAGAACAGGTAATCCCAGGCCAAACCAAAGGTACGCATCGCCCGGACCGAGAGGAAAGCTCCTGGGACGTCGAGACCCGAAACAAGCGCAGTGTTTGGACGGTGGCGACTCATGCGTTCAAGGAGGCCCATTTTGCTACGTTCCCGCCCGAACTGATCCGGCCGTGCATCCTGGCCGGGGCGCCACGTGGCGGCGTGGTGCTGGACCCATTCGGCGGTGCCGGGACCACAGCCGTCGTCGCCATGCAGGAAGGTCGCAAATCAATACTGTGCGAACTGAACCCGGAATACGCCGCAATGGCTGAACGCCGGATCGCGGCAGCTTGGCTCGACGGCGCGGCGCAGATGGATGTCTTTCGCGACACCGTGCAACACCCAGCAGCCTAATCCAAATCCCCCTACATGCCTGCCGGTGAGCGGCGGGCGAGGTATTCCTATGTCCGAAGAAAAAAATGCATTCCGCGAAGCCGCTATCGAAGCGATCTCGGATATGGCACAGCACCTGCCACTTGATTGCGAGCTGCTGGTGGTGGCCTGCCGCCCCGGCAAGAAAGACTTTGACCTGGTGCTTCCTTCGCCTGAGTCGAACCTGAACAACGCCCTGGACGCACTGCGCCGCAATGGCCTGACCATCGACGGTGATAACGCCTACAAGCGCGACCTGTGTGACGCGATTGTCGGGGCCTTGGCCATGGGCGCTCAGGACACCAACCCGCCACCTGCCGATCACTGGGGCCAACGGTTCTGGGATATAGGCCGGGAGGAACGCCAACTGCACGAAGAACTGGTCGCGGCGTTGAAGCTCACTCGCGAAAACCTGCGGGCCTGCCAGGCAACCATCCACCTGTGCGGCGGTTTTGACCCTGCCTATGTGAACGATGCACAGGCAGCGATGAAGGTTGCGGACGAAGCCCTGGCCAAGTTCTCCATATAACCCACCTTCTGCCGCCCAGCGCGGCTCATTGACTCACGCCGCCCTCGGCACGGAGAATCAACATGGCAGCAGCAGAGAAAATTGATCGCTTCCTTCGCCTCGACGAGGTGCTTCACACTACCGGCCTGGGCCGCAATACTGTTTATCGGCGGATCAGGGAGGGCACATTCCCAAAACAGGTTAGAATAGGCCCCAATTCGGTCGCCTGGCGCCAGTCGGCAATTGCTGAATGGATGACCTCAATCACGCCCAGCAACGACCAATCAGTACATTGATCAGTACACCAGCAACTGACAATAATCCCAAAGCCACGCAACACAAGCCCTACAGGTCACACCGTGGAAATCTTCAAAGAGTTTACCTTCGAATCCGCCCACCGCCTGCCGCACGTACCGGACGGCCACAAATGCGGGCGCCTGCACGGGCACTCGTTCAAGGTGGCGATCCACCTGAGCGGCGACCTGGACCCCCATACCGGCTGGATTCGCGACTTCTCGGAGATCAAGGCGATTTTCAAGCCGCTCTACGAACGCCTCGACCACAACTACCTCAACGACATCCCCGGCCTGGAAAACCCGACCAGCGAAGTGCTGGCCAAGTGGATCTGGAATGAACTCAAACCCCTGCTGCCGGAACTCAGTGCAATTCGCATCCACGAGACGTGCACCAGCGGGTGCATCTATCGCGGCGAATAAACCGCCCGTACGAAAAACCACCCCAGCGGTGGTTTTTTTATGCCTGGCTCCCTTACAGTCGTGGCTTCCCGCCGCTCAAAAGGAACTTGCCCATGCACATCATCAACGCCCGCCTGCGCAACCGTGAAGGCCTGCATGATCTGCACCTGGAACAGGGCCGGATTGCCAGCATCACCCCACAGACCACGCCACCGCCGTTGCAGGCCGACGACCTGGATGCCGCCGGCAACCTGGTGATCCCGCCCTTCGTCGAGCCGCACATCCACCTCGACGCCACCCTCACCGCCGGCGAACCGCGCTGGAACATGAGCGGCACGCTGTTCGAGGGCATCGAGTGCTGGGGCGAGCGCAAAGCCAGCATCACCTTTGAAGACACCAAGACCCGCGCCAAGCAAACCATCCAGGCCCTCGCCGCCCACGGCATCCAGCATGTGCGTACCCACGTCGACGTCACCGACCCGGACCTCACCGCGCTCAAGGCCATGCTCGAGGTACGCGCGCAAAGTGCGCACCTGATCGACCTGCAAATCGTCGCGTTTCCCCAGGAAGGCATCGAGTCCTACCGCAACGGCCGCGAACTGATGGAAGAAGCCATCCGCCTGGGCGCCGATGTGGTTGGCGGCATCCCGCACTTTGAATACACCCGCGACCAGGGCGTGAGCTCGGTCAAATTTCTGATGGACCTGGCTGAGCGCAGCGGTTGCCTGGTGGACGTGCATTGCGACGAAACCGACGACCCGCACTCGCGTTTTCTCGAAGTGCTCGCCGAAGAGGCCCGCAGCCGTGGCATGGGCGCTCGCGTCACGGCCAGCCACACCACCGCCATGGGCTCCTACGACAACGCCTACTGCGCCAAGCTGTTTCGCTTGCTGGGGCACTCCGGGATCAACTTCGTCTCCTGTCCGACCGAGAGCATCCACTTGCAAGGCCGCTTCGACAGTTTCCCCAAACGCCGGGGCGTCACCCGCGTCAACGAGTTGCTCGAAGCCGGCATGAACGTGTGTTTCGGCCAGGACTCCATCGTCGACCCCTGGTATCCGCTGGGCAACGGCAACATCCTGCGCGTGCTGGAGGCCGGGTTGCATATCTGCCACATGCTCGGCTACAGCAACCTGCAAAGCGCCCTCGACCTGGTGACCGACAACAGCGCCAAGGCCATGGCCCTGGGCGACCGCTACGGCCTGGAGCCGGGTCGCCCGGCCAACCTGTTGGTGCTCTCGGCGGACAGCGACTATGAAGTGATTCGCAGCCAGGGACTGCCGCTGTATTCAATCCGCCACGGCAAGGTGTTGATGAAACGTCAGCCGGCGCAGGTGGAGTTTTTGCTCAGCTGATTTGCCGCCGGGCGGTGCCGAACAGGCTGACACTGCGCAGCGTCTCGGCCTGCACCTGCAAGCGCACCGGCGCCGTACCGCCCGGCATCACCACCGCGACCTCCCCCGCCGCGACCCAACCCGCCCGCCACGCCGCGCAGGCCACTGCGCTGGCACTGGTGCCGGACGACGCCGTAGGGCCTTCTCCACGTTCAAACACCCGCGCGAGCACACGGTTGGCACTGTCCCGCGCAGCCCATTGCAAATTGACTCCGGCCGCACAGGGCTGGCCGCGGCCAACCGGCGGCGCAAAGGCAATTGCCTGCAGCGCTTCAAACAACCCGGGCTGCTGCATCTGTGCGTTGTCGGGCAACGCCGAAGGGTGTTCGACCAGCGTCACGCAATGGGGGTTGCCCACCCGCACAAACTGACTGTGCGCCCACTGCGGGTTGATCGCCGCCAGTGCGCTCACGTGGCTGGGTTCAGCAGCGCCGACGCCCGTCGCACCCACGGCCGACGGCCCGAACGCGGGCTGGCCCAATGCGAGCCAGAACCCGCTCACCTGGGCATACACCGCCGGTTCCACCCAGGTACTCAACGGCGAGGCGCCAGCCGGTTGATCGTGATGCACACGTAACTCGCTGGCCTCGGTCATCATGCCTTGGTCTGTCAGGGCCTGGGCAAAGATGGTCAGCCCGTTGCCGCTACGCTCGGCCAGGGTGCCGTCGGTGTTGACGATCAACAGGTCAAACGGCGGCGCAGCCTGGAACGGCCCCACCAACAGGCCATCGCAGCGGTGGGCCTTGGCCTGCGGCGGGCGTGGGGTTGATCCCCAGCCGCATTCGGCCGCGACCGCCGCCGGCGCCCAGGTCTTGCGGTGATGCGCCGCCACGACGGCAGTGTCGGGAACCGCTATCCCCTGGCGGCGCAAGGCAGCCGGGCTGACCACCCCATAAATATTGCCCCGCGCATCGTAGAACTGAGTCATACCCACGCCCGCCAGGATTGTTTCATTGATTCATCCATCCGCTTGCCCACACACAGGGTCGGCAGCGTATTACAGAACCTTCCATCTGTGGGAGGATGTCGCGCCGGACACCGTTCGTTGAACGCAAAACCAAGGATTTTTCATGACTGCCATCCCCACCTCAGCGCCCGTGGTTCCCGGGCGACTGGAGCAAATGTCGACCCGCATCGCGTTTTTCATCGCCGGTTTCGGCATCGCCGCCTGGGCACCGCTGGTGCCGTATGCCAAGGCCCGTGCTGGGCTCGATGAAGGCACGCTCGGCCTGTTGCTGTTGTGCCTGGGAGTGGGCTCGATCATCGCCATGCCAGTGGCCGGCCTGCTCGCCTCGCGTTTCGGCTGTCGGCGCGTGCTCTGCGCCGGCACGCTGCTGATCTGCCTGGCCCTGCCGATGCTGGCGACGGTCAGTTCGATTCCCTTGTTGATCGCCGCGCTGTTTCTGTTCGGTGCCGGGTTGGGCACGGTGGACTCCACGGTCAACCTGCAAGCGGTGATCGTTGAGCGCGCCAGCGGCAAAACCATGATGTCGGGATTTCACGGCTTGTTCAGTCTGGGTGGGATTGTCGGCGCGGCAGGTGTTTCGGGGTTGCTCGGGCTGGGCTTGTCGCCGTTGCAGGCAATCTTGGTGGTGGTCGTGATCACGTTGGCGGCGCTGCTCAAGGCCGCCCCACACTTGCTGCCTTACGGCAGTGAAAGTTCAGGCCCGGCGTTTGCGATTCCCCATGGCGTGGTGCTGTTTATCGGCTGCCTGTGTTTTGTCGTGTTTCTTGCCGAGGGCGCGGTGCTGGACTGGAGCGCTGTGTTCCTGAGCGGCGAACGCGGCCTCGACGAAGCCTATGCGGGTCTTGGTTACGCGGCATTTGCCCTGACCATGACGGCCGGGCGTTTGACCGGTGATGCGATCGTGCGTCGACTGGGGCCTACCCGGGTGATCGTGGCCGGTGGTTCGCTAGCGGCCGCCGGTATGTTCCTCGCCACCTTATCGACGGCCTGGGAAGTGTCACTGCTGGGTTATGCCCTTATCGGCGCCGGCTGTTCCAACATCGTGCCGGTCCTCTACACCGCGGTGGGTAAACAAAAGGTGATGCCCGAACACATTGCCGTGCCCGCCATTACCACGCTGGGGTATGCCGGGATACTCGCCGGACCTGCTGTGATTGGCTTCATCGCCCATGGCAGCAGCCTGGCGATCGCCTTCCTGCTGATCGGCGGGTTGCTGGCAGCAGTCGCGGCCAGCGGCAAGATATTGCGGGTGTAGCCATGAGCTTTTTGTGCCAGACAAAGAGCTCATAGGCCCGTCAGGGCATCATTTGCCCTTCTCTTTCTTGTCGTTTTCCAGCCAGCGATCAAGGCTGTAGTTTTTCAGCCAACCATCATTGTTATGACTGCCGAAAATGCTGGTGCCGTTGGCTTTATTGCTGTCCAGGGACGCCAGCAAGCCTGGCCGATCGACCAGGTTCTTGGCGAGGTACACCTGCTGCGGACTGTATTTTTTCATCGGAAACCCGGTGACCGGATCCCGCACCAATGCGCCTTTCTTGTCGGTCAAGTTGGGGTCCTTGCTCATTTCAATGATTTTGTCGGTCTTCACGTAGCGGTGTTTTTCGAAGAAGAACGTGCGGTCTTCCGAGCGATCGCGCAGCTCGTCAAACATGCCCCTGAACGCCTCGACCACCTGCGCATCGGTTTTCGCATGGAACGGGTCGGCACTTTGCGTATTGTTGGGGTTGGTGTTGCCAAGCAGGGCGCTGGCCGCCTTGGAGAGGCTTGAAGGTGTGATTTTTCCGCCTTTGCCCAGGATCGTATCGTTCAGGCGCGGACGGTTGATGATCTCCCTGGCCAGCATGATCGTGCGTTCGGCAACGGTGCTTATGTTCGGGTCCTCATCAGCGATTTTCTGCAGTCCCGCCTGGTTCAAGCTCCCGTCCTTGGTGAATTTGTCGAGCAATGAAAAGCTGTTGCTCAACGCCGTGGCCAGCAGGTGGTCATCTGAACTGACATACGGGTTACCCGCCTTCATGCCGCCGTAAAGATTCTGAGCATCGAAATGCGGGTTGTTTAAGCCCATCAGCGGACTACTGGAAAAACCCGACATTACCGGACGCTGCCCCACGCCCTGAGGAGCGTAACCCGAGCCTGACGCCTGTGCGTTCGCACCCGGCGTGTTGGAATTCAGCTGGTCTAACGAAGGTGGCAGCTTGAAGCCAAGTTGATTGATCCCGTTACTCATATTTCACTCCACACGATTTGGACGACGTCGCCCGCGCCCCGAATCCTCAATCAGCAAAATGCTCCGATTGAGGATGCAGGTCTGGCGCAAGGTGTGTGGCGTTGCAAAACCAATGGTTCCGGCAAAGCGCAACTCTGCACCCGGACAACCTTGAACATTTGTAACCGCCTGGGCTTCAGTCCTCCTGAAGCGATGATTACCCTCGAAGGGACAACTTGCTCCAGAAGCTCGAAAGTCTTGAAAACAATGGATCGCCGACCGGCGTATCGCCGAGCATGTGAGCGCCTCTGTCAAAGTCTGCAGCCGTCGGCGCCTTGAAGCTGCATTTGGGTGAAGAGGTAAGGTTGAGACTCGGCTGCTGCGCGTTTTGGCAGGGTGCCTCAGGCAACGCAGTCATCAGCGCGGTGACTGAGCTTGGGCAGTGACGAGAGGCAGAGGATGTCGAGTTCATGGGTCCGGTCCTGATCCAGTAGATAAAGACTCCCACAGGCCGTCAACCACCAGTGGGTGTCTTCTTCGTGGCAAATCTGCGTAAACGGTTCCCCATATGCAGTGCCGGATTTAACCGAGCAAAGCCAACAGCCTGTGCAGTTCTTTGCGCGAAATCTTGCCATCGCGCTGCGAGCCAAACACGTTGTCCATCAAGTCCTTGACGTCCGAACGGCCCATCACGGCATTGGCCAACTGGATGAGATGGTCTTTTCGGGGGATGCCCGTCAGGTTTTTATTAGCGAGTGCCTGCAGATCGCTGATATTGATGTCGCGGTTCCAGAAGCCACCTTTCAACGCATCGAAATTCCGGAGCATCTCCTCAACGAGTTGTTTGTTGTCCAAGCGCTTCAACGGGTTATCGGAATGCACGAAACTTCTGATGTCGGCCTTGGAAAAGCGATTGTTTGTCGCCCCGGTGGAGCGGTCCCGATCCAGGGCTTCCATCAGTCCAGGACGACGCTGCAACTCCCTGGCCAGTTTGATATTGGCGTCGGTCCGGGGATTGCCGGTCAGCTCCTGCCTGGCAATTTCCCCCAGGCTCTGGCGCGTGACGTCACGTGAAGGCCAGGGGCCCTTGAACGCATTGAAGTTATCCAGAAGCATCTGCGCCAGTTGTTCATCGCTACGCCTGGAATAGTGAGGGTCCGGTAGCGTAGGGTTTGGGCGCGCAGGCGGGCCAGGTTGCGCAATTGGCCGGTGGGGAGGACGGTGATAGTGGCCAGCAACTTTTCCCTGTGGCGTATCACCAAATATCGGGCCGGACTGATATTGCGGTTGCGCAAAGCCCACACTCGCCGAGTACTGTGGAGGTAGCGACCTGGCAGGGAATGCCGCCTTTGGGTCAGCATGGGTGGGATTCGGCAAGATGGGCGCGGTGGTCGAGGTGGACGCGGATGTTGACATTGGGATCTCCAGTTCGTTTCCAAGCGGCTCGCCTGACTGCGCCAGGCTCAATAGTGGAATCAGCGCGAGCAAGCCTCACCTATGTGGCTGGACACCTGAGGTCAGTTCCGCCTAGAAACCGAAAACTGCTCGCTACTGGTAGGAAGATCCTCTGGGGGAAACAGGAAAATACAGAATGAAACGTAAATCGTCGTGCATCCCCAGATAGGAAACACGACGAAAGTGGTCGTTATACCGGATCAGAATCCAACACTGGCCTGCACAAAAAACGTACGCGGTTCGCCCAGGTACAGCCCGGCGTTGTTGTCGCTGGAGCGCGTGTAGTGCAGTTGGTCGAAGAGGTTTTTCACACCCACGCCCAGTTTCAGGTTCGACAGTTGCGCGCCGAAGTCATAACCACTGCGCACGTTGACCGAGACATAGCCGGGAATATCGCCGTACTGGCCGTCGGCAGTGCCCTGGGTGATGTAGGTGGTGCCGGTGCCCGGCGCACGTTGGCCGGACTGGGCGTAGACGTCCAGATTGTGGGTCCAGTGGTTGACGTCATAACGCAGGCCCAGGGTCGCCACTTCACGGGAGTACAACGGCAGGTCACGGCCTTTGAAGGCAACGTCGCCTTCCGCTGTAGCCTTGGTGTAGGTGAAGCCGGCGTTGGCGGTCAGGCCATCCAGACGCGCATCCAGGTTCGACAGGTCGTAGTGGGCCGAAGCTTCGATGCCGCTGTGTTTGGTTGCGCCGAGGTTGGTCCAGCCCACGGCATTGCTGACGTATTGCAGCTCATCCGAGAAATCGATGTAGAACAGCGTCACTTCGCCGCCCCACACGCTGTCGTTGTAGCGCGTGCCCACTTCGTAGGTCTTGGCCTTCTCCGGGTTCAGGCCACTGGCGGTCTGATCGCCCGTACCGCCCTGGCCTAGCTGGAAATACTGCAGGCTGCCGAAGGACGTTTCGTAGTTGGCGAACAGTTTCCACGCATCGGACACGTGGTACATCACGCTCAACGCCGGCAACGGTTCGTTGTTGTGGACCTCACGGCGTTTTTCCAGGGTGCGCGCGCCGGTCAACGGGATCACCGGGCGGTCGTGCCATTCGGTGCGGATGTCTTCGAAGCGGATACCGGGGGTAATGGTCCACTTGCCGATGTCGATCTTGTTATCGACGTAGAAGGCGTTGGCCTCGGTGCCGCCAGTGCGGTCCTGGTAGACGTGACCGTCGCTGCGCCCGCCGGGGGTGGGCACGTTGTTGACCAGATTGAGGCTGGTGGCCTGCTCGTGCATGCCTTCCTTGAGGTAACGATAACCGACGCTGACTTCCTGGGTGCTCGGGCCCACGTCAAACACATGGCTCACACGGGGCTCGATGCCAAAGGTGTAATAGGTGCGCGGGTACGAGCCGAGGGTGAGCAAGTCGCGGTTGGCGATGTTGCTGCCACGGAAGCTGTCGGAGTAGTAGGTCAGCACTTCGGCCTGGGTGCGGTCGTCGATCTGTCGGATGTACTTGAAGGACACATCCTTGCGACGCCCGGTGAAATTGTCCCAGTCGCGTACCGACTGATACGGGTTGGCGTCGAATTGCTTCTGGGTCAAGCCGCCGGGCATGTCGGCCGTGGCGTCGAAGTAGTGGAAGTTGAGTGAGAGGTCGTCGCTATCGGTCGGCGCCCAGTGGGTCTTGAGGATCACGTCGTTGATGTCATTGGCGTTGTTGCTGCTGCGATAGCCGTCCCCTTTGACCCCGGAATACAGCAGCGCCGCACCGATGCCGTTGTCTGCGGTGCCGCCGACAAAGGCGTTTTCCAGATGTTTCCAGCCGCCGTGGGCCGAGGTTTGCAGGGTGGTGCCGACTTCACCGGAGAATTTCTCCGGGATGGCGCGGGTGACAAAGTTGATCACGCCACCGACGTTTTGCGGCCCATAACGCACGGAACCGGCGCCGCGTACCACGTCGATGCTGTCCAGGTTACCGGCGGAGATCGGCGCCATCGACAGTTGCGGCTGGCCATACGGGGCGAAGGCGGCCGGTACGCCGTCGATCAACACCGTGGAGCGTGGCGACAGGCGCGAAGTCAGACCCCGTACGCCGACGTTGAGGGAAATATCGCTGCCGCCGGTGCCGTTGGACTCCTGCACCTGCACGCCCGGGACCCGGCGCAACACGTCACCGACGTTCATCGCGCCCTGCTCCACCATGGCCTCGCGGCGAATCACGGTGCGTGCGCCGGGGTGGTTCTGCACCACTTCGGCGTTGGCGTCGCCCAGCCAGTCGCCGACCACCTTGATGTCGGTGGTACCCAGTTCCAGGGGCGAACCGGCTTCACCGGCACCGCTGCCCAGCGGACGCAAGGTCACGGAACCGGCGTCGACCTGATAGTCCAGGCCACTGCCTTGCAGCAATCGACGCAGGGCTTGTTCCGGCGAAAGGTTGCCATCCACCGCCGGGGCTTGCTTGCCGGCGACCATGTCGGGGCTGAAGAACACTTGCAGGGAGGTCTGCTGGCCCAACTGGCTCAGCGCTGCACCCAGCGGTTGGGCCTGGATATGGAGGGTGTCGGCAGCATACGCCGAGGTGCTGACAGCCATGGCCAGGGCCAGTGGCGCCCAGCGGGAGATTTTATTGTGGTGGCAGGCAAGTTTTTTCACGTCAAATCGGGTCCTGTGATCGCAAGCGAGTGCGGCCGTTAATGCAAACCAGTTGCAGTTGCAGGAGGAGACGACGAACGCGAAAAAAACCTGACTGTCAGCGCGAAATAATTTCCTGGCTGCCGTCCGGCAAGGCGCGCACGGCCACCGGCAGAATGTGCGGCAGGGCCTTGAGCAAGGCGTCGGTGTCGTTGGCGTTGAACACGCTGGTCAGGCGCAGGTCGCTCACCGCCGCCGAACCGACCCGCACTGGCTGCTGGCGATAACGCGACACTTCCCGTGCCACGTCACCCAAGCTGGCGTTGTTGAACACCAGTTTGCCGCGGCGCCAGGCGGTCAGTTCTGCGGCGTTCACCGCGTAGGCCGGCACCACGTTGCCCTGGCTGTCGATGTGCGTGCCACGGCCCGCCGTCAGCGTGACGCTTGCATCTACCGCCCGCCCTTGCACCTTGACCGTCCCGGCCTCGACCACCACGCGGGTGCTGTCGTCATCGCGGCGCACATCAAAGCGCGTGCCGGTCACCGTGACCTGCCCGGCCCCGGCGGCGACCACAAACGGGCGAGTGGTGTCGTGCTCGACATTGAACATCGCCTCGCCCCGCTTGAGCACCACGCCGCGCCTGCCCTTTTCGAACTGCACCGCGACCACGCTGCGGCTGTTCAACTCCATCACCGAACCGTCGGGCAGCGTCACCTGGCGCTGTTCACCGAGCCGCGTGCTGAACTCGGCGCTGTAGGGTTTTGGTTGAAGGATGCTGAGCACGCCCAGGCCAACGGCAACCGCCACCACACTGGCCGCGACCGCGTAACGCAGCACGGCGCGCCGCTTGGGGCGCTCAGCCGGTGCATCGCACAACGCACGCAAACGCGCCGCCGGCAACAGGTCCGTGGCGCTCCACAGGCCTTGCAGCACATCGAATTCGTATTGGTGGTCGGGATGCTCATGGCGCCACGTCTCAAACTGCTGGCGCTCGGCGGCCCCCAGTTCGGCGTCTTGCAGGCGCACAAACCATTGCGCAGCCTCGTCTCGGGCACGGTTATCCATCATGGAAGATCCTTGGTTCATGGGGCCAGCACGTCCAAGCGGTCACGCAGATGCCGCAGGGTGCGGATCATATACTTTTCCACCATGTTCTTGGACAACCCCAGGCGTTCGGCGATTTCCTGCTGGGTGAGACCTTCGATTTTCTGCCAGATGAAAATCCTGCGGCAGTTGAGCGGCAACTCGGCCAGCGCCCGCTCGATGGAATCCGCCAACTGGATCGCATGCATGACGTGCTCCGGGTCGCCACTGTGCGGCGAACGCAGGTCGAAGGTCTCCAGCGCCAGCGCCTCGCGCCGGTCTTCACGGCGATGGGCGTCCACCGCAATGTTGCGTGCGGTTTGGTGCAGATAGGCGCGCGGCTGCTCAACCTCGGTGGACCGTGCCTCAAGCACCCGCACAAACGTGTCATGGGCCAGGTCTTCGGCCTGCTGGCGGTTTCTCAGGCGGCGCGTCCAGGTGCCGATCAACTCTTCGTAATACTCGAAAAAGCCTGTTCTGCGGGGCGGCTGGGGCATCATCGCGGAGGCACTGGGGAGGCGGGGCGTGAATAGTAATGCTTCCTATTAAGTCGGGCAATTGCTTCCCGTCGTGTCAGCGCAGTTCGAAGCGTTGTTCAATGACCTTCCGAGAATCCAAGCCTATCTGCAGCCTGAACTCGCCAGGCTCGGCGACGTGTCGCAAGTGAACGTCGTAGAATTTCAGGTCATCTTCACCCACGGTGAACTCGATTCGTCGACGCTCACCGGCCTTGAGCATGACCTTCTGGAAACCCTTGAGCTCCTTGACCGGACGGCTGACGGATGCCACCGGATCACGGATATACAACTGGACCACGGTTTCGCCATCGCGCTCACCCGCATTGGCCAGCGTGACACCCACCCGCAGAGACTGACCTCGGTGCAACACTGCGCTGGACAACTGCAAGTCTGACAGTGCGAAACGGGTGTAGCTCAAGCCGAAGCCGAAGGGAAACAGCGGCCCCTCCTGCTCATCAATATATTGGCTCATGTACTTGTTCGGCTGATCGGGGATGAAGGGGTGGCCCGTGTTGAGGTGGTTGTAGTAAATCGGGACCTGGCCCACCGAACGGGGAAACGTCATGGGCAGCTTTCCCGAAGGGTTGTAACCGCCAAACAAGACATCAGCGACAGCGTTACCGCCTTCCATCCCGCTGAACCAGGTTTCCAGCAGCGCATCGGCCTGCCCTTGCACTTGGGTCAATGTCAAAGGCCGACCGTTCACCAACACCACCACCAGCGTTTTACCCAAGGTTCTCAATGCACTGAGCAGGCGCTGCTGGCTATCTTCAAGGTCAAGGCGCGTTCGGCTGATGGCCTCATCGCTGAAATTCCACGCCTCCCCCACCACTGCCACGATGACATCGGCTTGGCGTGCCACCGCCATCGCCTCTTCCAGCAGCGCTTCAGGCGATCGGGGATCAAGGTCCAAGGGCGAGCTATAACGTGCCAAGCGATCAGACAACGCCCTGTCGTCTGTGACATTGGCGCCCTTGGCATACAGCAGCGTGGCCTTGCCTTCCACCGCACGCGTCATGCCCTCACGGATGCTCACAACTCTTTGTGCTGCGCAATCGCCACAATAGCTCCCGAGCAAATCACGGCGGCTGTTGGCGAGTGGGCCTACCAGCGCGATACGACCGTGCTTGCTCAACGGCAGGGTGTGCTGGCGATTCTTCAACAACACCAGGGTCCGGCGCGCCACATCCCGCGCCGCCGCCCTTTGCAACCGGCGCTCCATGGGTTCCGGAGGCAATCGGGAGAGGTTGCGATAGGGGTCTTCGAACAGCCCCATCTCGTACTTCATCCCGAGCACGCGACGAACCGCCTCGTCCAGGACCGCAACATTCACTGCTCCCGATTTGACGAGGGCGGGCAACTGGCGAACATAGGCATCGTCACTCAACTCCATGTCGAGGCCCGAGAGAATCGCCAATGAAGCCGCGTGGCGCTGATCAATCGCCACACCGTGCGTAATCAGGCCAGTCACGGCATTGGAGTCACTCAGGGTGACGCCGGCAAACCCCCACTCATGGCGCAGCACATCCTTGATTAGCCAGGGGTTGGCGGTTGAAGGAACGCCGTTGATTGTGTTGAACGCAAGCATCGCGACCTGCGCGCCGGCCTCGACAGCCGCGCGGTATGGCGGGAAATAGTACTGATACATCTGTGCCCGGCTCATATCGACACTGTTGTAGTCCTTGCCGCCCTCCACAGCCCCATACAGGGCCACATGCTTGACGCCGGCCATGATGCTGCCCGCCGCGCGATAGTTGCCGCCCTGATACGCGTTGATCATGACCCGAGCAATGCGCGACACCAAATAGGGGTCCTCGCCGTAGCCCTCCGACACCCTGCCCCAGCGAGGATCGCGGGAGATGTCCAGCATTGGGCCGTAGGTCAGGTGCACACCATCGGCGCTCGCTTCCTGCGCGCTGATCCGCCCCACCAGCGCCAATGCCTGCATGTCCCAACTGGCCGCCAACGCCAGGCTGACCGGAAATACGGTGTGCAAGCCATGGATAACATCCATGCTGAAAAACAGCGGGATTTTCAATCGGCTGCGCTCAACGGCCATTTGCTGCAACGCGTGCCCATAGGGCGCAGGCGGAACTACGGCCACCCCGCCAATCAGTCCGCCGGCCAGATGTTCCCGGACGCGCGTATCCGGCGCCACAGGGTCGAGATAGACGATGTCGAGTTGCCCGACCTTCTCGGCAACCGTCATTTTGCCCATCAGCTGATTGATGAACGCGGCTTTATCCAAGGGTGCCTGCGCCACAGCAACCGCGCTACCAAGACTCGCCAGCAACCCGACAACCCAGTGCATGTTCACGCGCTCATCCCCTGACCACCTGCAAGCCGGTAGCCTCACCTCGGGAGCGAAAGACGTCTACTGTCAGAAATGACAGTTCCCCCTGCCTGCCCCGCTGCGCCCCGTCGAATCCCACGCTGAACTTACACGTGGCCCCGCCAGTCAGCTGAATGAACCCTCTGACAGTGGTGGTTGGCCCATGCACCTCTCGCTCCAGCAACAAGTCGCCCTCATCACCGGCGCCAGTTCCGGCATCGGTGCAGGCGCCGCCAAGGCCCTGGCCGACGCCGGCGCGGCCGTGGTGCTCAATTACAACGCCCAGGCCGCCCCTGCTGAAGCGCTCGCCGCACAGATCAACGCCAACGGCGGCCGTGCGCTTGCCATCGGCGGGGACGTGTCAAAAGAGGCCGATGTGGAACGCCTGTTCGCCCAGACGCTCGACGCCTTCGGCCACTTGGACATTCTTGTCGCCAACTCCGGCCTGCAAAAAGACGCCAACCTGGTCGATATGAGCCTTGATGACTGGAACACGGTGATCGGCGTCAACCTCACCGGCCAGTTCCTCTGTGCCCGCGCGGCCGTGCGTATCTTCAATCGCCAGGGCGTGCGCGAAGGCGTGTCGCGGGCGGCGGGAAAAATCATTCATATGAGCTCGGTACACCAGTTGATCCCTTGGGCCGGCCATGTGAATTACGCCGCCTCCAAAGGCGGTGTCGAGATGTTGATGCGCACCCTCGCCCAGGAAGTCAGCGCGCAGCGCATCCGTATCAACGGCATTGCGCCGGGGGCGATCCGCACGCCGATCAACCGGGCGGCCACCGAAGGCGCGGCAGAAAAGGAACTGCTGAAACTGATTCCCTACGGCCGGGTCGGCGACGTCGAAGACGTGGCCAACGCCGTGGTCTGGCTGGCCAGCGATGCCTCCGACTATGTAGTCGGCAGCACCCTGTTCATCGACGGCGGCATGAGCCTTTATCCGGAGTTTCGTGGCAATGGTTGAGCTAAAGAACGAACCCCAAAGCGCCATCGACGCCCACGGCATCATTGGCGACATGCGCAGCGCGGCACTGGTCAACGACACGGGCAGCGTAGACTTCTTCTGCTGGCCGGAATTCGACAGCCCGTCGATCTTCTGCGCCCTGCTCGACAGCCCCGAAGCGGGCATTTTCCAGCTCACTCCGGACCTGCCAGACGCGCGCCGCGAACAGATCTACCTGCCCGACACCAACGTGCTGCAAACCCGCTGGCTCAGCGACGAAGCCGTGGTGGAGATCACCGACCTGCTGGCGATCAGTGATGACCTCGATGACCTGCCGCTGCTGATCCGTCGGGTGCGGGTGATCAGCGGCACGGCCGACATCCACCTGCGCTGTGCAGTGCGCCACGACTACGCGCGCGCGCCGACCCGCGCCAGCCTCGACAACCGCAGTGTGTACTTCAACGCCGATGGCCAGCCCGGCCTGCGTTTGTCCAGCAGCCAAGCCTTGCACATCAAGGATGGCGCGGCGGTTGCACGCTTCACCTTGAACCAGGACGAAGGCGCCGAATTCGTCCTCGGTGGCCAGGATGATGAGCGGGTGGACAGCGCTTGCACCGACCTCGCCCTTGCCCACACCCTGACGTTCTGGCGCAGCTGGATCGCCCAGTCGAACTACCGTGGACGCTGGCGCGAAATGGTCAATCGCTCGGCCCTGGCCTTGAAGCTTCTGACCTCGCGCAAACACGGCGCGATCATCGCCGCCGCCACCTTCGGCCTGCCGGAAAGCCCCGGCGGCGAGCGCAACTGGGACTATCGCTACACCTGGATCCGCGACGCTTCATTCACCGTCTACGCCTTCATGCGCCTGGGTTTTGTCGAGGAAGCCAACGCCTACATGCGCTGGCTCAAGGGGCGGGTCAGTGACTGCTGCGGGCAGCCAACCAAACTCAACATCCTCTACGGTATCGACGGCCGCCAGGAGCTGCCGGAAACCGCACTGCCCCACTTCAAAGGCCACGGCGGCGCCACGCCGGTGCGCATCGGCAACGGCGCGGTCGGGCAGATCCAGTTGGACATCTATGGCGAACTGATGGACGCGGTGTACCTGGTCAACAAATACGGCGAAGCCATCTCCCATGACGGCTGGAAACACACGGTGGAAGTCGCCGACCAGGTCTGCGATATCTGGAACACCAAAGATGTGGGCATCTGGGAAATGCGCGGCGAGCAGCATCACTTCCTGCACTCGCGGCTGATGTGCTGGGTGGCGCTGGACCGCGCAATCCGTCTCGCCTCCAAGCGCTCGCTGCCAGCACCGTTCGCCCGTTGGGACCAGACACGCCAGGCGATCTACGCCGACATCTGGAGCAACTTCTGGAACGAGGAGCGTGGGCATTTTGTGCAGCATATCGGCAGCACGGCGCTCGACGGTTCGATGCTGCTGATGCCGCTGGTGCGTTTCGTCGCGGCCACCGACCCACGCTGGCTGTCGACGCTGGAAGCGATCCAGAAAAGCCTGGTACGCGACGGCATGGTCTATCGCTATCGCAACGACGACAACCCAATCGACGGCCTGCAAGGCACCGAAGGTGCATTTACCGCGTGCTCGTTCTGGTACGTCGAATGCCTGGCCCGCGCCGGGCAAGTGGAAAAGGCCCACCTGGAGTTCGAACAACTGCTGCGCTATGCCAACCCACTGGGTCTGTACGCCGAAGAGTTCGACAACCAGGCCCGCCACCTGGGCAACACGCCCCAGGCCTTGAGCCACCTGGCGTTGATCAGCGCGGCGTCGTTCCTGGACCGCAAGCTCAGCGGGGAGAAGACGACCTGGCAGCCCTGAGGCACAATGACCGCCCCACCCCGGCTACGGACTGCAACCCCATGCGCCAGGTACTGCTGATCATCGACGTGCAACCCTGCTTCAACCCGCCGGCATGGCTTGTGGACGGCATCCATGCCCTGCTCGGCCGCCTGCCCAGCGTCGCCACCGTCGAGCGCCACGACGAAAGCATCACCCCCTTCACCCGCCAACTCGGCTGGCAACCGGCGCCGGATGACGACAGCCTGGTGGCGGCGGATCGCATCTTCGTCAAGCACGGTTATGCGCCGACGCCCGAGACGATTGCCTACCTCAAAAGCCTCGAGCCGCAGCGTGTGTTGGTGTGTGGCATACAAACCGACACCTGCGTCCTGGCGGCGGGGTTTGCCCTGTTCGATGCAGGGTTGCAGCCGACGTTGATCAGCGATTTGACCGTGGGCTCGTCGCTGGATCGGTCAGGGCAGCTGGGGGTGGATTTGTGGCGACATCACTTTGGCAAGGTGGTGGATCGGGAGCAGATTTTTGCGGCAACCGCGCCATGAGCCCTTTCCCTACCCTACACACCCAACGCCTGTGCCTGCGTGAGCTTGTAGCAAACGACGCACCGGCACTGTTCGACATCCACAGCGATGCCGACAGCATGCGCTGGTTCGGCGCCGACGCGATGACCGAGCTTGCCCAGGCCCAAGCCCTGATCGAAACCTTCGGGCACTGGCGCACCCAGCCCAACCCCGGCACACGCTGGGGAATCGAATGGGAGGGTGAACTGATCGGCAGTTGTGGTCTGTTCAAGTGGAACCAGAAGTGGAACAGTTGCGCACTCGCCTGTGAGCTGGCGCCCGACGCGCGTGGCCAGGGACTGATGAGTGAAGCTATGCAGGCAATGCTCGACTGGGGCTTTGAACAGATGCAATTGCATCGAGTGGAAACCTGGGTGCATCCGCAAAATACCGCGTCGCTCAAGCTGTTGGAGCGACTGGGTTTCAAAGCCGAAGGAACGTTGCGCGACGCGGGGTTCTGGAATGGCCAACGACACGATCTGGGTGTATTGGGGTTGTTGAGCCACGAGTGGCTGAACAGGAAAACCACAGGTATTTAACGAACCCTACTTTACACATTGCGCCTGATATTCCAGGTGAGAATATGACCTCACGCCTCCTACAAGACATCAGCACCCCCCTCGCCCGCCGTTGAGCTGGAGTGAGACATGGGAGAATCACGACCAAGGTTTGATCAAGTGCTGGGAAGTTGGTCGAGAGCTCGCAATCAAACGACCTGATCTGGTGAGCCGTGCCAGTTGCTATGGGCGCTGTGCGGTGCAGACGACGGGGTGACTGCTGGAATTGCTCGGCGAAAACCGCTCGCGGTAGGCCTGGGGCGTCACCGACAAGACGCGCAGAAAACTGCGGCGCAGGGTTTCTTCACTGCCAAAACCACATTGCACGGCGATGCGTTTGATTGATGCCGTGCTGTCGGCCAACTGCCTGCGTGCGGTTTCGACGCGGATCAGTTCCACGGCGCGCGCCGGGGTCTGGCCGGTTTCGTTGCGGTAGTGGCGCACAAAGCTGCGTTCGCTCATGCCAGCCTGGGCGGCGAGGGTCGGGATGTTCAGGTCGAGGGTGAGGTTTTCCGCCATCCAGGCGTGGAGTTCGGTGAAGCGGCTGTCGGCCTTTTGCAGGGACAGGGTCACACTGAATTGCGATTGCCCGCCCGGGCGCTTGAGGAACACCACCAAGTGGCGCGCCACTTCCAGGGCTACTTCGCGGCCCAGGTCTTCTTCAACCAGCGCCAGGCACAGGTCGATGCCGGCGGTGACGCCGGCGGAGGTCCACACCGCGCCCTGGCGAATGAAGATCGGGTTGGACTCCACCGTCAACGAAGGAAATTTGCGCGCCAGTTCTTCGCAACGCGTCCAGTGGGTGGCCACGCGGCAGCCATCGAGCATGCCGCTGGCGGCCAGCAAAAACGCGCCGGTGCACACCGAGGTCATGCGCCGCGTATGCCTGGCTTTTTCGCGCACCCAGTCCACTAGCGCCGGGTCTTCGGCGGCGCCGTAGACGCCCCAGCCACCGGCGATCACCAGGGTGTCGCACGGCGCGTCGATGGCCGGCAACGGCTCGGCCACCAGCGCCAAGCCAGCGGAGGTCATCACCGGGTCCGCCTGCGCAGCGACTACCGAAACCGCGTAAGGCAACGGCAGACCGCGCTGGCGCGCCAGGTCATTGGTGGAAGCGAACACCTGCAACGGCCCGGTCACGTCGAGCACCTGGGCGTTGTCAAAAGCGAGGACATGGACGATTCGAGGCATGATTGGCGTGATCTGTGGGCTGAATGGCGTATCCGCCAAAGCCTAGGCCCCTAGAGTGGAGTCGTCCACCCCTTTCTCGGAGCGCTGTCCATGACCTTGCAAATCGGCTTTGTGTTGTTCCCCGGCATCCAGCAACTGGACCTGACCGGCCCCTATGACGTTCTCGGTTCGCTGCCGGACGTGAAGTTGCACCTGGTGTGGAAAGACCTCGCGCCGGTCACCTCCAGCACCGGCCTGGTGTTCACCCCGACCGTGACTTACGCCGATTGCCCAACGCTGGATGTGATCTGCGTGCCCGGCGGTTCCGGGGTAGGCGCGTTGATGGAAGACCCACAGACCCTGGACTTCCTCAGCACCCAGGCGCAGACCGCGCGCTACGTGACCTCGGTGTGTACCGGCGCGCTGGTGCTCGGCGCGGCGGGCCTGCTGCGCGGGCGCAAGGCCACCACCCACTGGGCCTACCACGACATGCTCGCCCCGCTCGGCGCGATCCCGGTGCAGGATCGTGTGGTGCGTGACGGCAACCTGCTGACGGGTGGCGGCATCACCGCCGGCATCGACTTTGCGCTGACATTGGCGGCGGAGTTGTACAGCGAAGCGGCGGCGCAACTGGTGCAGTTGCAGATCGAATACGCGCCGGCGCCGCCCTACCACTCAGGCAGCCCGGACACCGCGCCCCGGCATGTGCTGGAAGAAGCACACAAACGCACGGCGCAATCGCGCCGGGTGCGCGGCGAAATCGTCGCACGCGCCGCCGCACGACTCGGCTGACTCTCCCTTGATCCCACCAACTTGCCCGCGCTGGGGGGCGAAGCCGCCCTAAACCCCGGCTGCTCGGTGTTTCAGGAAGACCGAGGTGTCTGGTTTTGGGGCGGCTTCGCCACCCAGCGCGGGGCAAGCCCGCTCACTACAGGGGCGAGTCAGGTGGGGCGCGACATCACTGCCAGGCGCACGGCCAGCAGCGTGAGCACCGTCGCCAGTCCCCATTTGTGCAGCCAGGCGCTTTTCGAGCGTTTGGCAAAGAACCGGCTCAACACCCCGCCAAACGCCCCCAGCAAGCCGTGAAACACTGCGGCGATCAACGTCAACACGCCGCCCAGCAGCATCAACTGCACGGCAATCGAGCCTGCTTCGGGCCGGACGAACTGCGGCAAGAACACCACAAAAAACAGCAACGCCTTGGGATTGAGCAAACTGTTGAACATCGCTTGCAGAAACACCCGTCCCAGGGGCACGCGGTTGGCCGGGGCCGCCTCCAGCCCCGGGCTTTTCTGCAAGGTCTTGAACACCAGCCACAGCAGGTATACCACCCCGGCATAGCGGATCAGGTCAAAGGACGGCGGCCAACTGGCCACCACCGCCGTCACCCCGGTGGCGGTCAACGCGGTCAGCAGCAGGTCGGCCACACCGATGCCCAGGGCCGAGGCCATGCCACCGCGCCAGCCGTGGGTCACGCCGTGGCTGATGACAAACGCCATGTTCGGCCCCGGCGATAACAGCAACAACAACACCGCACCGCAAAAAACCGCCAGGGTCGCCAGGTCGATCATGCTCAAGCCCTCCACCGGGAAAAGCCTGCAGACTAATCCGCCTACCGCATGCCGACAAAAAATTGTGCTGGATACATTGCCCAGCGGTGATTGCTCATTGCCATAGCCAACGTCTAGAATGCGAAACATTATCAATTAAGACTGTTGCGCCGGGATGCCCATGTCGAGCGATCACCCACTGGACCCTGCCGCCATCGGCCAGCTTTACCAGGCGCATCATTCCTGGCTGAACGGCTGGTTGAAGCGGCGCACCGGCTGCCGCGAGCATGCCGCCGACCTGGCGCAAGAAACCTTTGTGCGCCTGCTCAACGCGCGCAAGCAGCAAACCTTGCTGCAACCGCGTGCGTACCTGAGCAGCATCGCCCGCAGCCTGATGATCGACGGGTACCGCCGCCGCGAGCTGGAACGTGCCTACCTCGAAAGCCTCGCGCATTTCCCACAGGTCGAGGTGCCGTCGGAAGAAACCCGCCTGCTGATCCTCGACAGCCTGGAACGCATCGATCGCTTGCTTGATCAACTTAAACCCCGCGTACGCGAAGCCTTCCTGCTCGCGCAACTGGACGGCCTGACCTGCGCGCAGATCGCCCAACGCCTGGACGTATCCAAGGCCACCGTGGAACGCGACCTGTCCAAGGCGCTGCACGCCTGCTATCGGTTACGTTATGCCGAACGCTGACCAGCGCCTGGTAGACCAGGCCATCCAATGGATAATCACCCTGCGCTTCAACGTCGCCGACGACGCCAGCACCGCCGCGTTTGAACGCTGGCTGCACAGCAGCCCCGAACACCAGCGGGTGTGGCACCGGGTCGCGACGATGAATGACGACTTCAACCATCTGCCCGCCCAGGTCGGGCGCCGCACCCTCAGCGGTGCGCGGCAACGCATCAGCCGCCGCGAAAGCCTCAAGCTGCTGGGCCTGGTGGCCGGTGCGGCCGGCTTGAGCTGGTTCGGTCGCGACTACACACCACTGCCAGCGATGATGGCCGACTACCGCACCGCCACCGGCGAGCGGCGCTGGGTCGCGCTGAGCGATGGCAGCAAGCTGCAACTCAACAGCGCCACGGCGATTGATGCGACGTTCACCCCAGAGCGACGCAAGGTCCAACTGCGCCAGGGCGAGATACTGGTGAATCCCAGTGTCGATACCCGCCCCTTCTGGGTGCTGACCCGCCACGGCGACTTGCGCGTCGAAGGCTCGCGCTTGCTGGTTCGCGAAGAGGCCCAAGGCACCTCTCTTGCGGTGCAACAGGGCACGGTGGCGATATTTGCCGACCGCCATGACCCCAGCGCCCGGCAGGTGATCCAGCCCGGCGCGTCGGTGTTGATCGACCGCACAGGCATCCGCACACCCATCGCCAACGGCCTCGACCCGTGGGCCTGGAGCGACGGCGTGATCAGCGCCCACAACATGCGCCTCGACGCCTTCCTCAGCGAGCTGGCCCGCTACCGCCACGGGCTGCTGCGTTGCAGCGAAGCGGTGGCCGGACTGCGGGTTTCAGGGACTTATCAGTTGAGCGATACCGATCAAGTGCTGGCGCTGGTCGCGCAATCACTCAACGTCGATGTCACCTACCGCAGCCGCTATTGGGTGACGGTAACGCCCCGGGTTTAATCGTCCGAAAAAATAAATGAGGTGAATTCCCATTGCCGCTCGACCTGTAAGGAAAGGCCGATCAACAGGCCAGTACTTTTCACTTCCTTCAGGAGCATCCCGCGGTCATGCAAGCGTTCCCCTCCCCCCGTTCCCCTCTCAAGCGCGCAGTGCAGGCCGCCTTGCTCGGCGTCTGCCTGAGCGGCGGCGCCCTGCCCCTGGCCGTGCTGGCCGATACGCCGGCCAGTGACAACCAGGCCCAGGACTGGAACATCGCCGCCGGCCCCCTGGCCCACGCCCTTGACCAGTTCGCCCGCCAGGGCGGTATCAGCCTGTCGTATGACGCGACAGGCGTCGCCGGCAAGACCAGCCCGGGCCTGAGTGGCCGTTTCGACCGCGAGCAGGCGCTCGGCCAATTGCTCAGTGGCCAGGGCCTGCAAGCCCAGCGCCAGGGCAACAGCACCTGGCTGCTACTGCCGCAAGTGGCCGACAGCGGCGCGCTGAACCTGGGTGCAACCACGATCACGGGCGACCGCCTGGGCGCCACCACCGAGGGCACCGGTTCCTACACCACCGGCGCGGTGACCATCGGCAAAGGCCAACACAGCCTGCGGGAAACACCACAGTCGGTCAGCGTGATGACCCGCCAACTGATGGACGACCAGAACGTCACCACCATCGACGACGTGATGGAACGCACACCCGGCATCACCAGCTACGAATCGCCCATGGGCGGCAAGTATTTCTATTCCCGTGGTTTCAAGATGCTCGGCCAGTACCAGTACGACGGCGTACCGCTGGACATGGGCAAGGACTACGCCCAGGCCGACAGTTTCAGCGCCAACATGGCGATTTATGACCGCGTGGAAGTGCTCAAAGGTGCCGCCGGCATGCTCAAGGGCGCCGGCACCGCCAGCGGCGCGGTGAACTTCGTACGCAAGCGGCCCCAGGCCAAGCCCACTACCAGCCTGTCGCTGTCCGCCGGCACGTGGGACAACTATCGCGCCGACGTCGACGCCGGTGGCCCGCTCAATGACAGCGGCACCGTGCGTGGCCGCGCAGCGATCAGCCAGCAGGATCGCGGTTCCTACATGGACATTGCCAAGCGCAAGGACCAGGCATTCTACGGCGCACTCGACGTTGACCTCAGCCCCGACACCACCCTGGGCATCGGCGCCAGCTATGAAGATGTCGACGCCACGCCATGCTGGGGCGGCCTGCCGCGCTACGCCGACGGCAAGAGCGCCAACCTCAGCCGCTCGACGTGCCTGGGACAATCCTGGAACGACTGGCAAAGCCGGCGCGCCACGTACTTTGTCGACCTCACCCACGCGCTCAACGATGACTGGAAACTCAAGGTCGCGGCCGTGCACAGTCGCAACCTGCAAGACACCAAGTACGCTGCCAGCGAAGGCACCATCAACTACGGCGACCCAGCGCCCACTGCCCTCTCCTACGCCGCGTTGATGGACTACGATCACCGCGACTACGGCCTCGACGCCTACCTGGACGGCAAGTTCGAAGCGTTCGGCCTGGAACACGAACTGATCCTCGGCGCCAACGGCAGCCGTGGCACCCAGGACGATGTGTACGCGATCCAGAACCTGCCCACGCGCCAGGGCATCTACACGCCCAACCACCACTTGCCGGAGCCGGCCGACAACACCTTCTGGCCGAACATGTACCGCGGCAGCACGATCAAGGAAACCGCCACCCAATACGGCGCCTACGCGACCTTGCGCCTGCGCCTGGCCGAACCGTTGATGTTCATTGCCGGCAGCCGCGTGAGCTGGTACGACAACCGTCGCCAGTCCTACAGCCTGGGCTGGGGCGAGTGGTCGCTGCAGGATGCGCGCTCCAGGGAAACCGGCGAAGTCACGCCGTTCGCCGCGCTGATCTATGACCTCAACGAGCACCTGTCGGTATACGCCAGCTACGCAGACATCTTCCAGCCGCAAAGCGCCTATGCCACCGCCGATGGCGCCGCGCTCAAGCCGAAGATCGGCGATAACTATGAGCTGGGCATCAAGGGCGAATGGTTCGACGGCCGCCTCAACAGTTCCCTGGCACTGTTCCGCGCCATCGAGAAAAACGGCGCCGAAACCGATTACGCCAGCTTCTGTGCAACCTCTGCCGATGGCTTTTGCTACACCGACACCGCCAGGGTGCGTGCCCAGGGCGTGGAGGCCGAAGTCAGCGGTGAATTGCTCGAGCGCTTGCAGGTATCTGGCGGTTACACCTACACCCAGACCAAGTCCCTGAAAAACATCGACAGCGCCCTCGAAGGCGGCTCATCCAACACCTACGTGCCCAGGCATATGCTGCGGGTCTGGGGTGACTACCAGCTCGACGGCGCGCTGTCGAAATGGAGCGTGGGCAGCGGCGTCAACGCCCAGAGCAGCAACTACCGCATGCAGACCATCAAGCTGGAGCAGGCCGGTTACGCGACTTGGGACGCCCGCGTGGCGTACCGCATCGATGACACCTGGACCGTGGCACTCAACGGCAAGAACCTATTTGATAAAACTTATTACAACACCGTCGGTACCGCCTCCTGGGGCAACTTCTACGGTGAACCACGTAATTTCACCGTTAGTTTGAAAGGTAACTTCTGATTCCGCGAAAGTCCCGGTGGCCGGGCACTTAACGTGCCCTGCCCCTCCCTTATTGCCCCCCCTTCCTACGTCTGTTCGAAAAAGGTTTTACCGGCTGGCAGGAAAATTCCTGCATTTGTTCCTACACTCAAAATCACACACCCAAACCGAGTGCACGGACAAGGACTGTCAACAAAATGCCGCTAAAAAAACCATTAAGACCGCCTAAAAAGCCAATCCGCACCATCGTCAATTCGTTGACAAGGCTTACCAAGGAAACACTCCTTTAATTACGACCCTGCAAGTTCCATTCAAACAGATAGTGCTGTTTGAATTGAACAGTTGCGTATTACCCAGAGTGGCCGTCGTTCGACTTGGCTCTATAAGCAGCATGCTGCCTTATTGATCCAACAACCGAGCAGAAAGTCTGGAGTGCAATGAGGGATGTTTTATGCGAGAGAAGTCGCGCGTCGACAGTTTGTTTTTAACACGTGCAGGTTTTGTTGAATTTTTTGTTGTTTTCGTCAAATTCATCCATGGCCTGAGTGCCATCCTTCCGCCGTTGGTCCTGGTGCTGTTCCTCGACCCGATGGACCCCCAATTGCGCCCACACTTCATCGGCCTGCTGGTATTTTTCGCGGTCCTGACGATCATCCTGTTCCAGGCCCTGGGCATCTATTCCGAAGAATTGTTCAGCAACCGCCTGCGCCTGAAAACCAAGATCAAAGCCTGGTCGGCCGCGTTCTGCATCCTGCTGTTCATGTACCAGATCCTGCAGATGTTCCCCCAATTGACCCCGCGCAATCTGCTGGCGTGGTACATCATCAGCCTGGGCCTGTTCTGCCTGGAACGCCTGATGATGCTGCGCCTGTATCGCAACCTGATGCGCAAGGGCAAATACCTGCAACGCACGGTGATCCTGGGCTTTACCGACACTGCCGTGCACGTCGCCGACCACCTGCAACGCAACGGCGACATCCGATCTGGCCTGATCGGTTTTATCGACGACCGCACCGAGCGCATCCCCAAGGAGCTGAGCAACCTGCCTTTGCTGGGCAACACCCGTGACCTGGAAAATCTGATCCGTGCCGAGCAGGTCAACCAAGTCATGATCTGCCTGCCGTGGGCCGCCGAGCAGCGTATCCACGGGCTGGTCAACCGCTTGCGGCAGATGTCGGTGAACGTGATGCTGGTGCCGGACATGGCCGCCCTGCGCTACGGGCACAGCAAGATTACCGACGTGGGCGGCATCCTGATGTTCAACACCTCGCAGTTGCCACTGCGCGGCTGGTCGCCTGTCATCAAGCGCCTGGAAGACCTGCTGCTGGCCAGCCTGGCGCTGGTGTGCCTGTCGCCGGTGATGGTCGCGACGGCGATTGCAATCAAGCTCGACTCCAAAGGCCCGGTGCTGTTCCGCCAGAACCGCTATGGCTATAACGACAACGAGATCCGCGTGTTCAAGTTCCGCTCGATGTTCACCGACCAGAGCGACTTCACCGCCGAACGCCAGACCACCCGCGAAGACCCGCGCATCACGCGCGTCGGCCGGATCATCCGCAAGACCAGCATCGACGAGCTGCCGCAGCTGTTCAACGTGCTGCTGGGCAACATGTCGATGGTCGGCCCGCGTCCCCACGCCACCGCCACCAAAGCCGCCGGGGTGCCGTTCGAAGTGGCGGTGAGCGAATACAGTTCACGCCACCGGGTCAAGCCGGGGATCACCGGCTGGGCGCAGATCAACGGCTACCGGGGTGAAACCGATACCCTCTTCAAGATCCAGAAACGTGTCGAATATGACCTGGAGTACATCTCCAAATGGTCGGTGTGGTTTGACCTGTACATCGTCTTCATGACGGTCCCGGCCGTTCTTTCCACCAAGGAAGTCTATTGATGAATGCCCTCAACGGATTAATCCCCTGCATCATTTCCGGTGGTTCGGGTACGCGGCTGTGGCCAGTGTCGCGGCAGAACATGCCCAAGCCCTTCATGCGCATGCGTGACGGCCAGAGCCTGTTGCAAAAGACCTTCCAGCGCGCCGCCAAACTGCCCGGCGTGGAAAGCGTATTGACGGTGACCAACCGCGACCTGCTGTTTCGCACCCTCGACGACTACCGTGGGGTGAACAAGGCCCACCTGCCCCTGGACCTGTTGCTTGAGCCGTTCGGGCGCAATACGGCTGCGGCCATCGCGGTGGCGGCGCTGCATGTGCAGGAGCATTTTGGCGATGCCGCGCAGTTGCTGGTAATGCCCGCCGACCACTTGATCCTCAACGAAGTGGCGTTTGCCGCTGCCGTGACCCAGGCCCGCGACCTGGCCGAAGCCGGCTACCTGGTGACCTTCGGCATCCAGCCCGACCACCCGGAAACCGGCTTCGGCTACATCGAACAAGGCGACGCGCTGGACACCGGCTTCCGGGTCAAGCGCTTCGTCGAAAAGCCCGACCTGGCCACCGCCCAAGGCTACCTCGACGGCGGCAAGCACCTGTGGAACGCCGGCATGTTCTGCTTCAAGGCCAGCACCCTGGTGGACGAACTCAGCACCCACGCGCCGGACGTGCTCAGCGCCGCCAGCGCTGCGCTGGAACACAGCCAGAGCCTGCAAAACAAAACCTCGCGCCAACGCGAACTGGAGGCACAGGCATTCGGCAGCGCGCCGGACATTTCCATCGACGTGGCCCTGATGGAGAAATCCCGCAAAGTCGCGGTGGTGCCCTGCGACATCGGCTGGAGCGACATCGGCTCGTGGGAAGCCCTGCGCCAGCTCACCCCCAGCGATGCCCATGGCAACCAGGTCAATGGCGAAGCGATCTTGCACGACGTGCATAACTGCTACATCGACTCGCCCAAGCGCGTGCTCGGCGCGGTCGGCGTGCGTGACCTGATCATCGTCGACACCCCCGATGCGTTGCTGATCGCCGACGCCCACCGCAGCCAGGACGTGCGCTACATCGTCGCCGAGCTCAAGCGCCAGAACCATCCGGCATACAGCCTGCACCGCACCGTCACCCGGCCATGGGGCACCTACACCGTGCTGGAGGAAAGCAGCCGCTTCAAGATCAAGCGCATCGTGGTCAAGCCCCAGGCGTCGCTGTCGTTGCAGATGCACCACCACCGCAGCGAACACTGGGTGGTGGTCAGCGGCGCGGCGCAGATCACCAATGGCGAGCGTGAATTCCTGATCAACGCCAACGAGTCCACCTACATCCCTGCCGGGCACAAACACCGACTGACCAACCCCGGCATCATCGACCTGGTGATGATCGAGGTGCAGAGCGGCGAGTACCTGGGCGAGGACGACATCGTGCGTTTCGACGACATCTACGGGCGCGCACCGGCCGAGGTGAAAAAATGATATGCGCACGTCACTGATCATCCCGACCCGCAACGCCTCCAGCCACCTGACGCGGCTGCTGCCGGCGCTGGCCATGCAAACCCTGCAACCGGACGAGATGCTGGTGGTGGACAGCGCCTCCAGCGATGACACCGTGGCACGCTTTCGTGCGTTCGGCGCACGGGTCGAAGTGATCGACGCCCGCGACTTCAACCACGGCGGCACGCGGCGCTGGGCCAGCGCGCAAGTGGACGGCGACGCCTTGATCGTGATGACCCAGGACGCCATCCCCGCCGCCCCTGAAACCTTCGCCAACCTGCTCGACGAGCTGCAACAAGACCCGCTCAACGGGGTGGCCTACGGTCGCCAGTTGCCACACCCCGACGCTGGGGTGCTGGGCGCACAGTCACGGCACTTCAACTACCCCGCGCAGAGCCGCAGCAAAAGCCTGGCCGATGCGCCGGAGTTGGGGATCAAGACCTGCTTCAGCTCCGACTCGTTTTCCGTGTACCGGCGCAGTGCGCTGGAGGCGGTGGGTGGTTTTCCCAGGGACGTGATCGGCAGCGAAGACGCCTTCGTCGCCGCCCGCATGCTGCTCGACGGCTACAAGGTGCGCTACGCCGCCACGGCGCTGGTGCATCACTCCCACGATTACAAACTCATGGATGAGTTTCATCGCTACTTCGACATTGGTGTGTTCTACGGCCGCGAGCCGTGGATCAAGCAAGCCTTTGGCGACGCCGGGGGCGAAGGCAAGCGCTACGTACTCGCCGAGCTTGCCGCGTTGCGCAAGGCAGGCGCCTTGCACCGTGTCCCCGAAGTTCTGGTGCGCAGCGCCTTCAAGTTGCTCGGCTACCGCCTGGGCCACCTGGAACGCCGTCTGCCCCTCGCCCTCAAGCGGCGCATCAGCATGTTTCCCGGTTATTGGAGGTGAGCAGCATGACCCAGAGGAAGTCCCCCGTGATGAAACGAACCGTGCTCGCCCTGGCCATGCTGGCCCTGGCCGCCTGCAATACACCGGCACGCATCGTCGCGCCAGACAGCAAGGCGGTCGAGGACGGCAAACGCGCCCTCGAACAGCTTGCGCAACTACCGCCGGCGGTGGAGCGCATCCGCGTCGGCGATCAGTTGCGCATCGTCCGCGATGCCGGCGAGATGCCGACGCTGTCGGCGTTCAACGTCAGCACCATCTATGAGCTGACGCTGTACACGGTGCAGACCGACGGCAAGATCAACTACCCGTTCCTGGGGCCGATCCATGTCGCCGGGCGCCAGCCTTCGGAACTCGCCACCGAACTGACCGGCAAGCTCGCGCAGACCTATCGCGAGCCACGGGTGACGGTGAACATCAACCAGGCACCGGGCAACTCGGTGATCGTCGGCGGTGCGGTGAACAACCCGACGGCGGTGCAGATCGCCACGGCCAACACCCTCGAACAGGCCATCCTCGGCGCCGGCGGGGTCAGCCCGGCGGGCAATGCGAGCATGGTCGCGTTGCTGCGCGAAGACGCCCAGGGCGCCTATCGCGCGTACTTCCTGGACTTCAGCCAGTTGCTCAACACCGGCCCCAACGGGCGCAAACCCGTGCACCTGCAACGCGGTGATGTGGTGTTCGTGCCCAAATCCAACGTGGGCGAGCGCATCCAAGGGGTGGATACCTACATGAACCAACTGATCCCGTTCACCAAGTCGATCGGGGTTGGCTACAACTACACCCGAACCAGCGGCGGCAATAACTAAAGGAGCGACATCCCATGATCGAGATCCGTTCTTTTCGTGATCTTCTGCGCCTGTTCTTCATCTTCCGTCGCGAGTTCAAGCTGGCGGCGATTGCCGCGCTGGTGATCATCCTGCTCGGCGCGTTCCTGTTGCCGGCCAAGTACGAATCCACCGCGCGCCTGCTGGTCAAGCCGGGGCGCGATTCAACCTTGCCGATCGAGATCAGCAACCGTCAGGCGCTGGTGATGCCCAGCACCCAGCGCGACCCGATTGTCGACGAAGAGCGCCTGCTCACCGGGCGGCCCATCGTGCGCGCAGTCGCCGAGCACTACCTGGAAGTGATCGATAACGCGCCGCCGCCGGAAGGCTTCTTGAAAGTCACCAAGCACTACGTCAAGAAAGGCATCGGCGCAGTGTTCGACGGCATCCGCGTGGTGCTGGAAACCATCGGCATCATCGAAAAAACCACCCCGGTGGAACGCCTGGCCGCCAGCCTGGAAAAGAGCTTCGATGTCAGCCACGCCGCCGGCTCCACGGTGATGGACATCAGCTTTACCTGGGGTGATCCGGAGATCGCCCAGGCGGTGGTCAAGGACTGGGTCGAAACCTACATCAACGAACGCACCGAGGCCTTGGGCCGCAAGAGCCTCTACGTGTTCTACGAAGGCCAGGTGAGTAACAGCGCCAGCGAGATCAAGAGCTACAAGGAGCAGATCCTCAAGCACCTCAACGAGATCGGTGCGGCGAGCATCACCGACCGCCTTGAAGACTTGTCCGAGCGCATCAACGTATTACGCGGCGAGACCTTCAACACCACGCGCTTGATCGCCTCTTCCGACAGCGCCATCGAGAGCACGCGCACCCAGCTCAAGAGCCAGCCCAAGGAAGTCACCACCGTTCGCCAGATCGCCCTGAACCCGCAGCAGCAGGACTTGCGTCGCCTGCTCAACCAGAAGCTGCTGGAGAAGGCCGACATGATGCGCACCTACACCGACAACGCGCCGCCGGTCAAAGCCCTGGACGCCTCGATCCAGGCGATGCGGGTCCAGGTCGCCAGCGAAAGCAACACGGTGCAAGCCTCGGAAAACCGCGCGCCGAACACCTTGGAAATCCACTTGCAGCGCGTGCTGCTGGATGAAACCAGCAACAACAAGGCACTGCGCACGCAGCTGGTGCAACAGCAGAAGCAATTGCTGAACCTGGAGACGCAACGCACCCAAGCCCTGGAGGTTGAACCGGAGCTGGCGCGCCTGTCCCGCGAGCTGAACGCCACCGAGCGCAACTACGCGCTGTACGTGGACAACCTGGAAAAATCGCGCATCGACCGAGAGCTGGACAACAGCCAGATCAGCAACATCGCGGTGATCGAAGAAGCCACTCTGAACCCTGGGCGAATCTTCCCCAAAACCCTGGTGATGCTGGTGTTGGCGGTTCCGTTTGCCATCGTCGTCGGCCTGCTGGTGATCTACCTGTGCTACCTGCTTGACCAGCGTATCCACGATGGCGGCCTGGTGGAGCGCAAGTTCGGCCTGCGGCTGTGGACCACCTTGCCGGAGCTGGATACCAGCACTGTGCAAAGTACCAACGCATTCCACGCCAGCATCTACCGGCTGTACAGCCAGCTCAAACCCGATCGCATTGCGCAGAACGGCCTGACCCTGGGGCTGACCTCGGCGCGGCACGGCGAAGGCGTGACCTTTGTGGTCGAGCAACTGCGCCATCTGCTGCTGGAAAACGGCGTGAACGTACGGGTCGGCGGCCTCGCCCCGGCGGAGCCTGGCGAAGTGGTGCTGCTGGATGCCTCGGGCCTGCTGGATAACCGCGACGCGTTTGTCACCCTGCGCCGCGCCGACCTGATCGCACTGGTGGTGGAAGCGCATAAAAGCACGGTGCCAGTGGTGGAGCACGCGTTGTCGATCCTCAACACCGCGTTCGGCAAGGTCGATGGCATCATCATCAACCGGCGTAAATTCGAAGTACCGGCCAAGGTCCTGCGAACCATCGCCAAGTACCGGGGGGCGTTCTGATGCGCATTGCCCTGCTGGCTCCTTTGCCGCCGGAAAAAAACGGCATCGCCGACTATGCGAACCATTTCAAGACGGCGCTGGAGCAGTTGGGCGTGACGGTGGCGACACCGTTGAGCGGCGCGCAGGGAAGTACCCAGGCGATCCAGCAGGCCATCGCCGCGTTCAATTGGCAGAGCGTCGACCTGGTCCACGCCGAATTGGGCGGCGGGCGGCTCGGCGAGTTCCTGGCCCTGCGCGAATTGCGCAAGGCTCATCCGACCCTACCGTTGACCGCCACGGTGCATGACCCCGAGCGTATCGTCTGGCGGCGCGAGCGGCTGCCCTTCCCGCTGAACCTGCTGGAACGCCTGCCCAGCCCGTTGCCACAAGCAGCGGTGGTGCTGGCCGACCCACTGACCTTGCGCGAAGAACGCCAAGTCGCCAGAGGCCTGACCCGCCTGATCACCCTCACCCGCCTCGGCGCCGACTGCCTGACCCAGCGCATGCAATTGCCACCCGGCAAAGTCGCGGTGATCAACCACGCCAACCTGGCGACCCCACCCGCGCCGCTGCCGGCGTTGGACACCCTACACCTGCTGTACTTCGGCTTTATCTACCGCGGCAAAGGCATTGAAGACCTGCTGCAAGCCCTGGCCGACATGTTCAAGCAAGCCCCCGAATTACGCGGCCGCGTGCGCCTGACCCTGGCCGGTGGCACCGCCGCTGAGATGGCGTTCGGCGCAGGCGGCAATTACCTGGAGCAGTTGAACAGCCAGATCGCCGCACTGGGCCTCACCGACACCCTCGACTGGCGGCTGAACCTGCCGGCGGCCGAGATTGCGCAGACGATCCAGGCGCACCATGTGATGGTGTTGCCGTATCGCGAATCGAAAAAACTCGGCCTGCTCGGGCGCCAACGTGGCACCAGTGGCGCCCTGTCCTGGGCCGCCGCGTGCGGGCGCGGGGCGATCACCTCGGATGCGCGGGCGTTTGCCGAAGAGGTCGCCAGCGGCAACGGCGCGATCTATCCACAAGGTGACGTCGCGGCCCTCACCGCGCAATTGCTGCGCCTGGCACGCACGCCGTCGTTGGTCCGGGACTGGGCCGAACGTGCCGGGGAAATCGGCCGCGAACGCCTGTGGCCGCTGACCGCGCAGCGCTTCAAGCAGCTGTTTGAACAGGCGATTGCGGGGGCCCCGTATGGCACGTAGATACGCCTACCTGGCGAGCCTTGCGTTGATCGCCGCCCTTGGCCTCGGCGTGTTTATGTGGGGGCGCCCAGCCGACGCCGAGAACCATGTGCTCAAGGGCAGCAAGGAGGTGGTGTGGAAGGATTTCCTGGGGGTGAACGCACAGTTCCTGTGGTTCAGCCCCGCGCGCTACCAGCTGCAGATCGACCGCCTCAAGGCCCTGGGCCTGCAATGGGTGCGCCTGGATCTGCACTGGGATCAACTGGAACCCGTGGAAAACCAGTACCAGATCGCGACCCTCGATCAGTTGGTCGGCAAGCTGCAAGACAACCAGCTCAAGTCGCTGTTCTACCTGGTCGGTTCGGCCCCTTTCGCCACCACTGCGCCCGCCGGCGCGCCGTATCAGGACCAGTACCCGCCGGCCGATCCGAACATGTTCGCCACACGCATGGCGCTGCTGTCCCAGCGCTACCCCAGCGTTGACGCCTGGCAGGTGTGGAACGAGCCCAACCTGCTCGGCTTCTGGCGTCCGGCGGCCGACCCGGCGGGTTATGCCAGCCTGTTGACCGCCACGGCGAGCGCCTTGCGCGGGGTGAATCCGGCGAAACCCGTGGTGGCCGCCGGCATGGCGTTTTTCAGCGAAATGCCCAACGGCCAGACCATGTTCAACGCCCTCGGCGCCCTCGGCGTGGCCAGCCTGAACACGGTGGTGTCCTATCACCCCTACACCCAGTTGCCCGAAGGCAACGACCCGTCCAACCTGGATTTGATTGCCAAGACCAGCGCGCTCAACCAGGCCCTGCGCAACGGCGGCGTGCAGGCGCTGTGGAGCACCGAGTGGGGCTGGTCGACCTACCCGGGGCCGAAAGACGCGCAAGACCTGATCACCCCGCAACAACAGGCCGATTACGTGGTGCGGCGCGTGGCGCTGATGAGCGCGATGGATTTCGACAGGATCTTCCTGTTCACCCTCAGCGACCTGGACCAACGCGCCAGCGTGCGCGACAGGTTCTACGGCTTGCTCGACATCGACGCCAACCCCAAGCCGGTCTACACCGCGCTGAAGTATTTCCTGGATGTCAGCGGCCCCAGCCTGAGCCCGGCCGACCCACCGGCCGCCGACCAATTGCCCGACGGCCTGTTCAGCATCGGCTGGACCCGCGCCGACGGCCACAAGCTATGGTTCTTCTGGGCGGCCGAGGGCGGCAACGCGCACTTGCCCGGGCTGACCAGTGCGACCCTGTACGACCCGCTACGCGGCACGCAAACCCCGGTAAGCGGCACCAACGGCCTGACCGTGACGGTCAAGCCGAACCTGCAAATTCTGTTATGGGATTAAGTGACCATGCGTATTTTATGGATCCTGCCCTACTCGCCCTGGCCCGCCACCAGCGGTGGCAAGACGCGCCAGTTCCACCTGCTGCGCAGCCTCGCGGCGCGTGGGCACCAGATCACGCTGTTGCTGCATGACAAGCACCCGGTGGCAGCGGCCGATCGCGCGGTGCTCGAAGCCTTCCTGGAACAGCTGATCGTGCTGCCGCGTCGCCCGCTGCGCAGCGTCAAGACCCTGGTCGCCGGGCTGCTCGCGCCCTATCCGCTGCTGGCCAGCGTGAATGGTCTGTCGGGGCAATTGCAGGACACTTTCGAGTGGCTGCTGGGCGAACAGTGGGACGTTGTGCAGATCGAACACAGCTACACCTTCCAGCCCTACGAAAGCGCACTGGCGCGCAAGGCCCAGCCGTTCGTGCTGACTGAGCACAACGTCGAATCCGCCCTTGGCGCCGCCACCTACGACCGCCTGCCGCGTTGGGCGCTGCCGTTCATTCGCTATGATCAGTGGCGCTATGCGCGCTGGGAACGCCGGGTGATGCGCCAGGCCACTCAAGTGATCGCCGTGACCGACAGCGATGCACAGGTCCTCGAAACCATCGCCGGCAAACCGGTGCCGGTGGTGGTCAATGGCGTGGATTGCGACCACTTCGCCCGGGCCCATCCCGACCCGTCGGCGCGCCGTGTGCTGTTCCTCGGCAACTATGAATACGCACCGAATGTGGACGCCATCGAGTGGGCCCTGGATGAAATCCTGCCCAAGGTCTGGGCGCGTTGCCCCGATGTGCGCATGAGCGTGTGCGGCTTTGGCATGCCCGACAGTTGGCGCACGCGCTGGCCGGACCCGCGCATCGAATGGCAAGGCTTCGTGCCGGACCTGCTGGCGTTGCAATCGAGCAGTTCGGTGTTCCTCGCGCCGTTGCGCCATGGCGGCGGTTCCAAGCTCAAGGTGCTCGAGGCCCTGGCCGCCGGCCTGCCGTTGGCAAGCACCGCGCAAGGTGTGTCGGGCCTGGACCTGGTGGAGGGCCTGGACTACCTCGGCGGCCAAAGCGCGTCCGCCCTGGCGGATGCCGTGGTGCGCCTGCTGCAATTTCCCGAAGCGGCCGCGCCCATGGGGGAATCCGGACGTGCGTATGTGCGCCGGGCCCATGACTGGAGCGTCGCCGCCAGCCAATTGGAGCAGGTGTACGCCAGCCTCGTGCCGCTCAAACGCAAGGAGCCCACATGCGTATAGGCCTGGACTACCGCACCGTCGGCACCTCGCCGCAATCGGGGATCAGCCGCCAGGTATATGCCCTGGAAACCGCCCTGCGCGCCTTGCCGCAGGTCGAACTGGAGCGCTTTACCGTGGCGCCCCTGGGTGACGCCAGCCGCTTGCAGGCCCACTGCCCAAGCTGGGGCTGCGCGAAAACCGCGATGCACCAACCGCACAATCGCCTGCGCTTCGAGGCCGGTTTTTTGCCGCGTGCACTGCGCGAGCAACACATCGACCTGTACATCAGCACCTTCAACATGGGCCTGCCGCTGCCGCCCAAACCCAAGGGCCTGCGCACGGTGGTGCTGTTGCACGACTTGTTCCAGATCACTTTGGACAACTACCACGCCAACCGCCTGAAGGCGCTGATCTACAAGACCAGCGATCGGTTGTCGATTGCCTGGGCAGTGCGCAGTGCCGACCGGGTGTGGACACCGTCGCAGTACAGCGCCGATGAGACCGCGCGTTTGTTTCCCGAGGCAAAGGCCAAGATTCGTGTGCTGCCCAATCAGGTCGATGGGTTCGCCGGGCTGCCCGCAGACCTCAGCGCACGCCAACTGCCCAAGGATTACTGGTTGCTGGTGGGCACTCGGGAGTTGCGCAAAAACGTGCCGTTTTGGGTCGACGCCTGGCAACGGGCGCGGCGCCAATCCCCAGCCGTGCCGGAGTTGGTGCTGGTCGGCAGCCTCGAGCATTTGCCCGCGGCCCAACGCAGCTTGCCGGGGATTCGCGCACTGAGTGGCGTGTCGGATGCCGAATTGCACGCGCTGTACCGCCAGGCCTCGCGCTTGTGGCAACCGTCGTATGCCGAAGGCTTCGGCTTGCCGGTGATCGAGGCCCTGAGCGTCGGCACGCCGGTGGCCGTGGCCAGCGGTACGTCGCTGGATGAAATCACCCCACCGTCGGCGCCGCGTTTTTCGCCCACCGATGGCCCGGCGTTGGTGCAATTGATGCTGGACCTGGCGCAGCGCCCCGCCGAAGACGCGCCGGAGCAATGCCGCCAATGGGCCGAACGCTATAACCCCGGCGCCTATCGTCGGCGCCTGGCTGAATTGATCGAGGAGCTTCAATGAGAGTAAGCCTGCCAAGCCTCGTCCCGGTGTTCTTTGGTGCGCTGTTCGGCGCCCTGGCGTTGTTGCTGTCCCCGGCCAAGGCATTTGTCGCGGTGCTGGGCCTGGCGGGCGCATTGACGATCCTGCGCTTTCCGCTCTGGGGTCTGTTGCTATTTGGGGTGGCGGCGACGTTCATGCCGTACTCAACGGTCAACCTGGGCATCCGCACCACCGTCAGCGAAGCGATCCTGGCGCTGACCTGGGGCGCGGTGCTGTGGCAACGTTTTCTGTCGCGGCTGCCCGACTCGCCGCGTTTCACGCAGCGCCCCACCGACCAGATGCTGCTGTGGCTGATGCTGTTCAGCGTATTGCCGTTTATCGTCGGCCAGGTCATCACCCACGCCGAGAGCAGCGGCCTGGCCAACTGGCTGCGCTGGTTGCTGAACCTGTCGGGGGTGTTTCTCGCGGCCAAGTTGCTGGTGGAACAAAAGCACCGCGAATCCCTGGTGATCGCCCTGCTGCTGGGCACCTTGGCGATGCTATTGCTGTCGATCGGGGTATTCGTGCGCACCCGCTCGGGGGCCGGGATTGCGCCGATCCTGGGGCTGTTCAACTACGCCAACTTCGACACGCTGAAGTTCGGCCTGGAGGCCATGTCCTCGCGCATGGGCTCGCCGTGGACGCACCCGAATGCCATCGGCGGGATCATGGCGCTGCTGCTGCCGCTGGCGTTCTGCTACGGCATGACCGAACAAGGCTGGAAGCGCGGCCTGGGCCTGAGCGTGGCGTGCCTGGGCGCGGCAGCGCTGTTGTTGGCCAGCAGCCGTGGCGCGATGGTCAGCCTGGCGCTGGTGCTGCTGTGGATGGCCACGCGTCGCGTGCCATACACTGGGCGTTTGCTGATGATCGGCGCAGCCTTGACCGTGGCGCTGGTGATCGCATACCCACCGTTGCAGGACCGCCTGGCGACGATTTTCTCGTCGAGCAACGCCAGTACCGAAGTACGCCTGGATGAATATCGCCTGTTCCCGCAGGCGGTGGCCGCGTATCCCCTGGGCATTGGCTTCAAGGTCGACCCGCCGGTGCCGGGCACACATCTGTTGGGGATCTCCAACCTGTGGCTGAACTACATCTACAAGGTCGGCATTGTCGGCATGCTGCTGTTTGTCGCGGTGACCGTGCGCTGGTGGCGTGAAGCGCGCCCGGAAAAAGGCCCGATCCGCCTGACCAAGGACAACGCCCTGTGGCTGGGCACCACGGCGGGGATTCTGTCGGCGCTGGTCAGCGGCTTGTTTGACCACTACTTCAGCTTTGCGGTGGTGATGGTGGCGTTGTTCTGGCTGATGGTGGGGATCAACGTGCTGGAGGCGCGGCGGCTGTTTCCGGCGCGGCTGCCGCAGGTCAAACGCGTGGCGGCACACGCGCCTTTGCTCAACGGCGTACGTCCCTGATGTTCGGCTCCGCCGCCTGGCTGACCGTGGCGACGTTGCTCGGCTTGTGCCTGGGTTTTGCGCGCGAATGGCTGCTGGTGGCGGCCTGGGGTGCGGGCGAGCGCAGTGATGCGTTTCTGATTGCGTTGTTCTTGCCCGAAGCCTTGCGCATGTCGCTGGCCGGTGGCGTGCTGAGCGCCGCCGCGCTGCCGCTGTACTTGCAACGAGACGACCGTGGGAGGCTGGACTGGCTGGCAGTGATGTTTGCAGCCTTGCTGCTGATCGCACTGGTGACCAGCCTGTTGCTGACCTTGTTGGCGCCGTGGCTGGTGCAACTGCTCGGCCCCGGGTTGGCGGCAAGTGCCACGGCGTTGGCGGGTAGCAACCTGCAAGTCGTCGCGTGGTGCGTGCCGGGTTTACTGCTGCATGCGCTGTTCAGCATTCCATTGCAGGCGGGCGAGCGCTTTGTGCTGGCGGGCCTGGGCTCGCTGCTGTTCAACTTGCCGCCGGTGACCTACCTCGCCCTGGCAGGCACCGCCACGCAACCGCACACCCTGGCCCTGGCCTGCCTCGCTGGCAGCCTGTTGATGCCGCTGGCGCTGCTGCCGTCGATCTGGCGCCAGGGCTGGCGGCCGTGGCGCTGGCAGCTGGCGCTGGCGCCGTTGCGCGAGTTGGGCCAGCGCATCGGCCCGCTGCTGTTGAGCAATGCTGCCAGCCAGGGCTTGGCGTTGATCGAACGGTTGGTGGCGTCGCTGCTGGGCGAAGGCGCGGTGACCTGGGTCAACCTCGCGCGCAAACTGATGAACCTGCCGTTGATTGCGCTGATGAGCCTCAACCAGGTGCTGTTGGGCATGATGAGCCGCCGTCAGGGCGATGCGCGCCTGGCGCTGCTCAAGCGCGGCCTGGAAACCGCCAGCGTGCTGACCCTGCCCGCCGGTGTCGGGCTGGTGGCCGCCGCGCCGAGCCTGGTGGCGTTGCTGCTGCCCAAGCAATCGGCGGATTCGCCGTTGCCGTTGTTGTTGGCCTGGTTTGCCGTGCCCTTGGTGTTCGGCGCCTGGAACGCCTTGCTGGCGCGTTACGCCTACGCCGCCGGTGACACGCGCCAGCCGTTGCGTTGCGAGTTGCTCGGTAGCCTGGTCAACGTACTGTTGCTCGGCGCGCTGCCGTTTGTCTTCGGCCTGGCGGGCATTGCGCTGGCCGCACTGGCCGGGGTGATCTGCACTGCGTTGCTGCTGATGCAACGCCAGTCCTTGCTCACTGCCCTGCCCTGGGCACGGCAATGGCTGTTGAGCGCGCTGTTGATGGGGCTGGCGGCGCTGTGGCTGTTTGGCATTGAAGACGTCTGGCGGCAACTGGCGCTGAGCACCCTGGTCGGCGCGCTGGTGTTGCTGGGAATGGGGCTGTGGCTGAAGCCGTGGCGCAAGGCATGAACGATTGTTCAGGAGTGATCAGGTGAAACATCGCTGGATTCAAATGGATATTGCCAAAGGCATCGGCATCCTGGTGATCGTGTATGCCCACAGCTGGTTTGTGGCCACGTCCCTGGACCTGATGTACCCGATCCTGGCGTCGTTCATTCTGCCGCTGTTCTTCTTTTTGTCTGGCGTGCTGTTCAAGCCGGAACAGCCCTTTGTCGAGATGGCCGTGCGCAAGGCCGACGGCCTGCTCAAGCCGTTTTTCTTCACCATGCTGGTGTACGTGGTCGTGCGCGATGTGCTGCGCGGGCAACCGCTACTGGCGGATGTCGGCGGCGTGCTATACGCCTCGGTGGACACCATCCCGTGGCAGGCGCTGTGGTTTTTGCCGCATTTCTGGGTGGTGATTCTGTTCAGTTGGTGCGTGCTGCGTTTGATCCAACGCCTGCCGTTGGCGCTGAGTTGCGTGCTGACCGGACTGATTTTGGTGGTGGGCACCTGGATACTGCCGTGGTTCTGGCAACTGCCGGTGACCGTCGGCGGACACACCTGGGTGCTGCCGGGTTTGCCCTTCAGCCTGGACGTCACGCTGATCAGCAGCGCGTGTTTCATCCTCGGCTACCTGCTGCGGGACTGGCTGCGCCGGCATGAGGGGTCACTGCTGACCCTGATGATATCGGCGGCGCTATTTGCGGCGGTGTTTCTCTGGCGCGGCGACACCATGGACCTGGCGCAACGGCGCTATGACCACTGGTTGTGGACCAGCCTGCTGGCATTGATCGGGGTTTACCTGTGCTGGGCGCTGGCGCGAGTGCTCATGGTGTCGAGCGTGTTGACGCGGGCGATGACCTACATTGGTCAGTCCACGTTGATCCTGTTGATCTTCCATGGCGAGATCCAGCACAAGACCGTCGACTTGATGGAACGCCTGGGGCTGCATGCGTTTGTGGCGGCGAGTATCGGGTTGGTGGTGGCGGTGGTGGCGCCGTTGTTGATCGGGGAAGTGATCAAGCGGGTGGCGTTTCTGCGGTTTTTCTACTTTCCGTTGCCGGTGCGCAAGAAAATTGAAACGCCAACTCCAGCACGCAGTTGAACCCAAATGTGGGAGCGGGCTTGCGTGGGAGCCGGTGGGTCCGGCTCCTGGCGTGGGTCAATCGTCCAGTTGTTGCGGGGCGGGCTTGCTGCCGGCTTTGGTCGGTTTGGCGCCCTTGGCCGGCGCCGGTGCAGCCGGTTCGGGTTCTGCGGCGGCGGCGGCTTCTTTTTCGGCCATGGGCATCTGGTCGATGGTGCTGAAGAATTCCTTGAGGTCGAGGGTATCCGGTGGCACGGTCTTCTCGAGTTTCTTCTCGCCGTCCTTGCCCACCAGGATCACCTTGGTGCCGCTGCCAGCGCCGAGCTTGAGGGCACGGATCAATGCGTTGGTTTCCGGTGGCGTGAGCTTCTTGTTGTCTTTGGCGTCCTTGGCGAACTTTTCCCCTTCGGCGCCGATGCTGCCGAATTTCACGGTGTAGAGCACCATGCTGCGCTCTTCAAACGCCTGCTTGGTGGCCGCTTCGTCGAGTTGTTTCTTGAGCGTCGCCAGGGTGGCATTACCCGAATCCAGCTCTACCACCACCAGCGGGCGGGCTTTGCCCAAATCCTGCTTGAGTGGGTTGGTATCATCAGCGGCCAACAGCGGCCCCGTAAAAGCCATCAAGGTAGCCAGGGTCAGCGACCGGATGAGCATGCGCACCTCCTTCTAGTTCCATGCAGGGTTCTTGAGTTTCATGTCTGCGACAGTCAAATTCAAGGATGATTCCTACACCGCTGCAAGAAAGCGTAGGTCAGCACGCCCGCTACGCAAGGGGTTGAGACGCTTTTGCGGTGATTGTTTCCACTGATTGCGGAAACATCATGAGACCTTCCAATCCGGCCAATGCCGCGCAAATACGGGGGCGACGATAGGGTCGGCGTCCACCTGCACCAGGCTTTGGGCAAAACCCGGGGCCAGGCCGTGCAATGCCTCCCGCGACTCATCCCAGCGCGACACCGCCGCCGCCATCAGGCCCAGTGCATTCGGCGTGTCGTTGGGGGCAAACAACTGCCCGGCAAACTGATCGGCAAACACCACCCAGGCCTGATGCAGGTAGCGCCGGGTGCCGGTGACCAATTGCGCCTGCACGGTTTCATTGACATTGCCGAGCCAGCGTTGCGGGTAATCGATGATGCCGATGGCCGAGTAGCAGTTGGCGGCGATGTACACCAGCCCGCGGATGATCTGCGCGCGGTTGCCGGCCAACAGTTCGGACGCGGGAAATTCCAGGCCGAGGTGGATCAGGATCGCCGCGCTTTCGGTCAGCACCTGGCCATCGGGGGTGAGCAACGTGGGCACCTGCTTGAGCGGGTTGATGCGCGCCAGCTCATCGCTGCCCTCACCGATGGCCCATGAGGCCGCATCGATCCGTCGCCACGGCACCGCGCACCGCTGCAGGGCGATTTCGATCATGCAGGAGCCGGACTCGTCGATGCCGTAGAGCGTGTACATGGGCTTGCTTCCTATTGCCAAACTGAGCCCAAGATTGCGGGCCTTCGCCGTATCGAATCAAGCGTTTAAAACAGGCCCATCTGCCCACCGACCAGGGTGCTGAAATCGTCGTTGACGAACGGCAGGATAGCATCGGCCACCGGCTGCAATTGACGGGTGACGTAGTGGTCGTAGTCGATGGGCGCCTGACTGACTTCCAAAGGCTGCGGACCGTTGACGCTGATTACGTAGCTGATCCAGCCACCGCGCTGGTACTGGCGCGGGCGGCCGAGGCGGTCGTTGTAGTCGTCAGCCAGGCGCGCAGCGCGTACGTGGGGTGGCACGTTGCGTTCGTAGTCGTCGAGCGGGCGACGCAGGCGCTTGCGGTAGATCAGCAGCTCGTCGAATTCGCCGCTGAGGGTGCGCTGCACGTAGTCGCGGATGTAATCCTGGTGCGGCAGGCGGTGGAAGATGCGCTGATAGAGTTCCTGCTGGAACTGGCGGGCCAGGGGCGACCAGTCGCTGCGCACGGTTTCCAGGCCTTTGTAGACCATTTCCTCGCTGCCGTCGCTGCGCGTCACCAGGCCGGCGTAACGTTTTTTGCTGCCCTCCTCCGCACCGCGAATGGTCGGCATGAGGAAGCGGCTGAAGTGGGTTTCGTACTGCAGTTCCAGCGCACTTTGCAGACCGAATTCGCTGCGCAGGTGCTCGCGCCACCAGTCGTTGACGTGCTGCACCAACGCCTGGCCGATGCGGCTGGCGTCGTTCTGGGAATGGGCGCTGCCGAGCCAGACGAAGGTGGAGTCGGTGTCGCCGTAGATCACCTCATAACCCTGGGCTTCGACCAGGGCGCGGGTCTGGCGCATGATCTGGTGGCCGCGCATCGTGATGGAGGACGCCAGCCGTGTGTCGAAGAAGCGGCAACCACTGGAGCCGAGCACGCCGTAGAAGGCGTTCATGATGATTTTCAGGGCCTGGGACAGCGGCGCGTTATGTTCGCGCTTGGCCTCTTCGCGGCCCTCGGACACCCGCGCGACGATGGCCGGCAAGCAGTGCCGGGTACGCGAGAAGCGGGCGCCGCGAAAGCCTTCCACGGACAGGTTGTCGTCGGGGTACTTGAGGCCTTCGATCAGGCCCACCGGGTCGATCAGGAAGCTGCGGATGATCGATGGGTAGAGGCTTTTGTAGTCGAGCACCAGCACCGATTCGTAAAGACCGGGACGCGAGTCCATCACGAAACCGCCGGGGCTGGCCTGGGGCGGTTTGTCGCCCAGGTTCGGCGCGACGAAGCCCTGGCGGTGCATCAGCGGCATGTACAGGTGGGTGAACGCGGCGACCGAGCCGCCGTTGCGATCCGCCGGCAGGCCGGTGACGCTGGCGCGTTCGAGCAGGAACGTGAGCAGTTCGGTCTTGGCGAAGATCCGCGTGACCAACTCGCAGTCCTTGAGGTTGTAGCGCGCCAGGGCGGGCTTGTCTTCGGCGAACATACGGTTGATTTCGTCCATGCGCTGGTACGGCGTAGAGATGTCCTTGCCTTCGCCGAGCAGGGTTTGCGCGACGTTTTCCAGGCTGAAGGATTCGAAACTCCAAGTGGCCGAACGCAGGCCTTCGATACCGTCAATGATCAAGCGCCCTGCCGCTGCCGCGAAGTAGTGGTTGCGGCTGCCGTGTTCGCGCCAGGTCATGGCTTCGCCGCCACGACCGAGCAGCAGCGGTACGTTGAGGCGTTGGGCGTGTTCGTGGAGCACGCGCAGGTCGAACTGCACCACATTCCAGCCGATGATCGCGTCGGGGTCATGGATGGCGATCCATTGGTTGAGACGTTCGAGCAGTTGGGCGCGGGTGTCGCAGTAGTCGAGCTTGAAGTCCACCGCGGTGGTTTTGTTCGGCGGGCCGAGCATGTACACCTGGCGCTCGCCGCAGCCTTCGAGGGCGATGGAGTAGAGATCGCCCTTGGCGGTGGTCTCGATGTCGAGTGACACCAGTTTCAGCGGCGGGCGGTAGTCGGGCGCAGGTTTCATCTGCGCATCGGATAGCACGCCGGTGGCGTCGGGCGTACCGCCGAACCACACCGGCGCGGTGATGAAGCGCTCCATCATGTAGCGCTCGGGCGGGCGAACGTCGCCTTCGTAGACGTCGACACCGGCGGCGCGCAGGCGTTTTTCCAGGTCCATCGCCTGGCGGTGCTGGCGGGTGTAGAGGCCCAGCACCGGGCGGTGATGGAAATCGCACAGTTGCAGTGGGCGCAGTTCGATCTCGCGCTCGCCCTTGAGCAGCCAGTCGAGCGGCTTGCGATGGGCTTCGGGGATGAACATCACCGAGGTCTGCACAGGGAGGCGGACGAGCCTGGGGCCCTGGTCGGTGGCCAGCCAGAAGCTGACCTCCGTACCCGCCGGGGTGTCGCGCCAATGCCGGGTCAGGACAAAACCCTGCTGTAAGTCCACCGTACCGCACCTCAGGAATCGCTTTCAGGGCGTGATTCTACTCGGCATCTCGCGCACGCAGACCGCGGAAGTAAATATTTGTTGCGTGACGCTAATAACAATTACTATCATTTGTGTTGGAGTCGTATCCGCGCAGTGAGGACGCGCAACGTTTGTTGCCCTTTTCCTCACTGGATCGACCATGCCCTTCCCTATTCCGTTTCGCCCGACCCTGCTCGCCCTGTGCTGTTCCCTGAGCGTCACCGCTCACGCTGCCCCCCCCATCCCCCCGCAGGATGCAAACAACCGTCAGGACGGCGACACGCTGGAATTGGGCGCCACCAACATCAACGCTGACGCGCCGACGCCAGGCGCCCTGCCCCCGGTGTATGCCGGCGGCCAAGTGGCGCGTGGCGGCCAGTTGGGGGTGCTGGGCAACCAGGACATCATGGATGTGCCGTTCAGCATGTCCTCTTACACCGAGAAACTGATCCGCGACCAGCAGGCCGAAACCGTCGGCGATGTGCTGCTCAACGACTCGTCCGTGCGCCAGGCGTCGGGCTATGCGAACCAGGCGCAGACGTTCATGATTCGTGGTCTGCCCCTGAACGGTGACGATATTTCCTATAACGGCCTCTACGGCATCCTGCCACGCCAGATCATCTCCACCGACGCCCTGGAACGGGTTGAAGTGTTCAAGGGCCCGAACGCCTTCATCAACGGCGTGAGCCCCACCGGCTCGGGGATCGGTGGCGGCGTGAACCTGCAACCCAAACGCGCCGATGATCTGCCGTTGCGTCGTTTCAGCACCGATGTCAGCAGCGACGGCCGGGTGGGGGAGCACTTGGATATTGGCCAGCGCTTTGGTGAAGACCATCAGTTTGGCGCACGGGTGAACCTGTCCCAGCGTGAAGGCGACACTGGCATCGATGATGAAAACCAGCGATCGAAACTGTTTGCGGTCGGCCTGGACTACCGTGGCGATGCATTGCGGTTGTCCGGTGACTTTGTGTATCAGAAACAGCACATCAATGGTGGTCGCAATTCGGTCTTCACGGGCACCGCCACCCACATCCCGGATGCGCCTTCGGCACACACCAATTACGCACCGAGCTGGAGCAGTACCAACCTTGAAGACACCCTGGGCATGCTGCGCGCCGAGTACGACCTGAACGACAACTGGACCGCGTACGCGGCGGGCGGGGTCAAGCACAGCCGTGAAATGGGGCGCTACTCATCGGTGACCCTGACCGACAACCTCGGCAATGCCACTGCCAGCGGTTCGACCATCGCCCACGAAGAAGACAACAGTAGCCTGATGAGCGGCCTGAACGGCAAGTTCCAGACCGGCGCGGTCAGCCATCGCCTCAACTTCGGCCTGGCCGGGATCTGGACCCAGGTGCGCAACGCCTATGTGTTCGCCAGCGGCAAGACCGCGACCAATATCTACAACCCGGTGACCGGCGCACCACCGGCCCTGAACACCCCACGCAACACGCCAGGCACCGACTTCAGCGACCCGCAAATCACCGCCAAGACCTTCGTGCGCAGCGCGGCCGTTTCCGACACCGTTGGCTTCTTCGATGACCGCCTGCTGGTGACCGTCGGCGCACGTCGCCAGCAGATGGTGGTGCAGGGCTACAACTACATGAGCGGTAGCCGCACGGCCAACTATGACGAGTCGATCACCACGCCGGTCTACGGCCTGGTGTTCAAGCCGTGGGAGCATGTGTCGGTGTACGCCAACCGCATTGAGGGCCTCGCACAGGGCCCGACGTCACCGCTCAAGGTCGGTCCCCGGGCGGTCATCGGCGGCGGGCAGGCCTATGCGCCGGCGCGTTCCAAGCAGATCGAAGCGGGCGTCAAGGTGGACATGGGCAGCTATGGTGCGACGCTGGGTGTGTACCGTATCGAACAACCTGGGGCCGGTTACTCCGAAATCGTCGATGCCGACACTGCGCGCTACGTGCGCGAGGGCCTGCAAATCAACAAGGGCGTGGAACTCAATGTGTTCGGCGAACCGCTTAGCGGCTTGCGTCTGCTCGGCGGCGTGACGCTGATGAAGACCGAGCTCAAGGACACGGAAAAAGGCGCCAACGATGGCAACCGTGCGATCGGCGTGCCTTCGTTCCAATTCAACGCCGGGGTGGACTGGGATGTACCGGGCCTGCAAGGCGTGAGCCTCAACGGGCGCATGCTGCGTACTGGTGGGCAGTACGCCGACGCGGCCAACACCTTGAGCCTGCCGGCGTGGAACCGCTTTGATGTGGGCGCGCGCTACAACTTCAAGGTGGCGCAACGTGACGTGACGCTCGGTGCGACCGTGGAGAATGTTGCCAACGCGAAGTACTGGGAGTCGGCGCAGGGTGGTTTCCTGAGTCAGGGCGATCCGCGTGTGGCCAAGTTATCTGCTTCGATGGATTTCTAGTTCATTTGTGTAGTGAGCGGGCTTGCCCCGCGCCGGGGGGGGGGGCGAAGCCGCTCCAAATCCGGACATCTCGGTTTACTTGAAACACCGCGGTGTCCCGTTTGGGGTGGCTTCGCCACCCAGCGCGGGCAAGCCCGCTCACTACAGAGCAGTGGTGTAGGTTTCGATGTTGGCCATTTGTTCGTCCCAGCCACGGGAGTTCATCTTGAAGGCTTTCTGGCGGCGGGATTCGGGGATGGCGTCGAAACCGGATTCAACTACCCGCAGCAGGATGCCAGGGGCGCGGTCTTCGAGGGTGAACTCCACGAGGGTTGGGGTTTCCTGGTCATAGTCGACCCCCTCCTCTACCGCGAATGGATGCCACCGGAACGAGAACAGGGTTTGCGGCAGAATGCGTTCGATCCTAGCCTTCCACACCACGTGTTCATAACCGGGGTAGGTAATCGGTGCTTCGATGGTTTGCCCGGCCACAAAGGTTTTGCCCTTGAGGGCGATGCCAAACCAGCTGCCGAATTGCTCGGCGTCGGTCAATGCGTCCCAGACCTGTTTGCGTGATGCGTTGAGCAGGACTTTTCGTTCAATTCGATCTAACACGTGCATAAGTCACCTCCTGCATTGACAGTAGGCGACATCAACCAATGCGCAACCCTTTCGGTCGCGCAGTGGTGTTGCTACTTATCTCAGGATTTCCATTTGGCATTGATCGTTCCATGGTGCGGCTCCCGTGGCGCCCGTCCCACAGACGAATACTCGTCCACCAGATAACTGCCCAACGGGTTCGCAAGGTGAACGGAGCAAAACTGATCCAGGCCCAAGGGCAATGATGTGTATCTACGTGATGCGCCGGGTAGCTGTGAACGGTAGATTGTCCCTCTTCTCCCTGAGGTGACGCTCTATGACTCAACAACTCCATGGAAGTTGTTTCTGCAAGGCCGTGCGGTATGAACTGGACAGCCTGGATATGCCCATCAGCCACTGCCATTGCCAAAGCTGTCGCAAGGTCCACGCTGCGGCGTTCGTTTCGACAGCGGGCGTGATGCGCGAGCACTTTCGTTGGACCCAGGGCGAAGCGCTGTTATCGTCGTATGAATCTTCGCCGGGGAAGCTCAGGCATTTCTGCTCGCGCTGCGGCTCACATCTGATCGCAGAACGTCCGCATCAACCCCACGTGATTGTGCGTGTGGCAACGCTGGATGATGATCCGGGGGTCACGCCGAGCTCACACATCTGGACCGCCCACGATGTGCCGTGGCTGGCACATGAGGGCGTCGAGCAGTGGGCCGAATGGAAGGCGTGATTTAAACGTGCGGGTCACCTGGAGCTTTGGCCGGCGTCGCATATTGCGGCTTGAGGTGGCCTTCCTGGTCGAGTAACCAGGCATCCATGATCTGGCGCACCACAGGACCGGCAACCCGTCCGCCGGCCTCACCGTTTTCGATCATCACCGAGATCACGATTTTCGGGTGTTCGGCCGGCGCAAAGCCGACGAACAAGGCGTTGTCGCGGTGACGCTCCAAGGTCTTGTTGCGGTCGTAGCGTTCGCCCTGCTTGATCGCGACCACCTGCGCCGTACCACTCTTGCCAGCAATCCGGTATTGCGCGCCTTGCGCTGCGGCGCGAGCGATGCCGCGCGGGTCGTGCATCACCAATTGCATGCCGTGGTTGACTTGTTCCCAGTCACGCGGGTCCTTGAGCACAACATTAGGCATAGGATTTTCGTCCACCGGCGGCACGCCGTTGATGGTTTTGGCCAGGTGTGGACGGTTCCACACACCTTTGTTGGCGATCAACGCGGTGGCTTGGGCCAGTTGCAGCGGGGTGACCTGCATGTAGCCCTGGCCGATGCCGAGGATCACGGTCTCGCCGGGGAACCAGGGTTGGCGGCGTGTTGCGCGCTTCCAGGCCTGGGATGGCATCAGCCCGGCTGACTCTTCAAACATGTCGAGGGAGACTTTCTGGCCGAGGCCGAACTCGGCCAGGTAATCATGCAGCCGGTCGATGCCGAGCTTGTGGGCCAGGTCATAGAAGTAGGTGTCGTTGGAACGCATGATGGCCGCGTCCATGTCTACCCAGCCATCGCCGCTGTGGTTCCAGTTACGGTATTTGTGGTCGAAGTCGGGCAGTTGGTAGTAGCCGGGGTCAAACACGCGGGTCTGAGCGGTAACTAAGCCGCTGTCGAGACCGGCGATGGCGACTTCGGGCTTGATGGTCGAGCCTGGCGCGTAGAGGCCGCGCAGTACGCGGTTGAACAGCGGACGGTCGATGGAGTCGTGCAGCGCCGCGTATTCCTTGAAGCTGATGCCGGTGACGAACATGTTCGGGTCAAAGCTGGGCTTGCTGACCATGGCCAGCACCTCGCCGGTCTGCGGGTCGAGGGCCACCACCGAACCGCGACGGTCGCCTAGGGCTTCCTCGGCAGCTTCCTGGAGGTGGACGTCGAGGCTGAGGACGATGTTTTTGCCGGGGACCGGATCGGTATGCTTGAGCACGCGCAGTACGCGGCCTTGAGCGTTGGTCTCGACCTCTTCGTAACCTACGTGACCATGCAATTCGGATTCGTAGAAGCGCTCGATGCCGGTCTTGCCAATGGACTGGGTGCCGCGGTACTCAACCGAATCGAGGGCCTTGGACTCCTTTTCGTTGATCCGACCGACGTAGCCAATGGAATGGGCGAAGTGTGCACCCAACGGGTAGTGACGCACGAACTGTGGCTCGACATCCACGCCAGGCAGGCGGAACTCGTTTACGGCCAGCACGGCGATTTGCTCTTCGGTCAACTCGTAGAACAATGTCACGGGAACGAACGGGTGCCGGGCTTGCTTGAGCGCCTTATCGAACACGGCACGGTCTTCGGCAGGCAGGTGCAGCAGGTTCACGATCGCGTCCAACTCGCCCTTGAGATCAGCGGTGCGTTCGCGGGTGATCGTCAGGTTATAGCTGGGCCGGTTGTCGGCCAGTACCACGCCGTTGCGGTCATAGATCAAGCCACGGGTTGGAGTGATCGGCAGGACGTGAACGCGGTTGTTTTCAGAAATCGTGGAGTGGTAGTCGAACTGCACGACTTGCAGGAAGTACATGCGGCCCACCAGGGCGCACGTGATGCCAATCACCAACAGCGCGCAGGCAAGCAGGCGCTTGTTGACCAAGCGGTTCTCGTTTTCGTGATCTTTGATGGGTATCGGTTCAGGCATTTCTACAGCATCTCGTTGAAGAAGGTCGACGCCGCTTCCTGCGGGTGAAAGATCAGTCCTTGTGAAAATGTGCTGCACCATACCAAAAATGCGGAAACACTTTGCATCGATTTCCCCAACGGCATGTTATTTGGCGCCTGGGGAGGCGAGATTGTTTCTTCGCACTTTTCGACCGCCCAAAACAAAACCCCTGTTTGCGTTAGCAAACA